>JBFWOB010000009.1:0-135822 GCA_050250755.1 Hyphomicrobiaceae bacterium | reverse complement strand
GGTCGAGCCTCGCGATGCACGCCAGCTTTTGCACTGGCTTTTCGACGATTAAAGCAATTCTCTATTCATTTCATTCTCATTTCAGCTACCGATTTGCATTTTCGGCTTGCTCGTCCCCCTCGCGACGCGCCTTGGCGTTGAGACGGCCAACAGATCATATCGACCTAGCCGCCGACACGGGCGTCCCCCGGTCGCTGCCCATATCGAGACATAAGAATGTCTTTATATCCTCGTTGCGCTCGTCCAGCCGGGCGGGTATAGAGCGTCCGCGCAGGAGTGGCCCAGGGGCCGCCCGCTCATCCGCGCGCGACCGCCCCGCTGGCCACGATTGGCCTGCGTCGGTCGCCGATCGGCATCGAATTCGCCAACGGGAAGGACTGTCAGTCGCATGACCCGCGCCAACGATTACATCGTCAAGGACATCTCGCTCGCCGACTGGGGCCGCAAAGAGATCTCGATCGCCGAGACGGAAATGCCGGGCCTGATGGCGACCCGCGCCGAGTATGGTCCCCGACAGCCGCTCAAAGGCGCCCGCATCGCCGGCTCGTTGCATATGACCATCCAGACGGCGGTGCTCATCGAGACGCTGAAAGCGCTCGGCGCCGACATCCGCTGGGTGTCCTGCAACATCTACTCAACCCAGGACCATGCCGCTGCGGCGATCGCCGCCGCCGGCATTCCCGTGTTCGCCTGGAAGGGTGAGAGCCTCAAGGAATACTGGGACTACACGCTCAAGCTCTTCGAGTGGGGCGACGGTGGGATGCCCAACATGATCCTCGATGACGGGGGCGACGCGACGCTTTTCGTCCACCTCGGCGTCCGTGCCGAGGGCGGTGACACGGCGTTTCTCGACAAACCGGGCTCGGAGGAAGAGGAGATCCTGTTCGCGCTTCTCAAGGCAACGCTGCAGCAGAAGCCCAAGGGCTGGTTCGCCGATCTCGCGCGCGCAATCAAGGGCGTCTCCGAGGAGACCACAACGGGCGTTCACCGCCTCTACGAGATGCAGAAGCAGGGCAAGCTGCTGTTCCCTGCCATCAACGTCAACGACTCGGTCACGAAGTCGAAGTTCGACAACCTCTACGGCTGTCGCGAGAGCCTTGTCGACGGCATCCGCCGCGGCACCGACGTGATGATGGCCGGCAAAGTGGCCATGGTCGCGGGCTACGGCGACGTCGGCAAGGGTTCCGCCGCATCGCTCCGGCAGGCCGGTTGCCGTGTGCTCGTCTCCGAGATCGATCCGATCTGCGCGCTGCAAGCCGCCATGGAAGGCTACGAGGTAGTGACCATGGACGACGCGGTGCCCCGCGCCGACATCTTCGTCACCGCCACCGGCAACAAGGACGTCATCACCATCGAGCACATGCGCGCCATGAAGGATCGCGCGATCGTGTGCAACATCGGCCACTTCGATAACGAGATCCAAGTGGCCGGCCTCAAGAACTACAAGTGGGTGAACATCAAGCCACAGGTCGACGAGATCGAGATGCCGTCCGGCAGCCGCATCATCCTCCTGTCCGAAGGTCGGCTCGTGAATCTCGGCAATGCCATGGGCCATCCGTCCTTCGTGATGTCGGCGTCGTTCACGAACCAGACGCTTGCGCAGATCGAGCTGTTCTCGAACCAGGGCAAGTACGAGCGGAAGGTCTACACCCTGCCGAAGCACCTCGACGAGAAGGTGGCGCTGCTGCATCTCGACAAGGTCGGCGCGAAGCTGACCAAGCTGCGCCCGGACCAGGCCGAGTACATCGGCGTGAAGGCTGAAGGTCCGTTCAAGGCCGATCATTACCGCTACTGATAAGGCCGCCAGCGCCGACCACATTGTGGGGCTCATCCTGCATGTTGGCCGGCGCTGTCCGCTCTGCATCATTGCGGCTTATGGCGGGCGGACCGATAGCCGCGACGCATTGCGGCCACAGCCTGTGACCGACACGCTGCCCGACCGTCGTCGCGGCTAGCCAGCGGGGCAGCGCCTCCGCATAGTCCTTAACGAACTGTTAATGATTCGGAGCCGGGGCGGCTCCGGCCCTCTGTTGGCTTGTCATGTCTCGCGTCGGTCCGCCACAGAGTCGGCTGGTCTTTCGTGGGACGGTATGCAGGCGAAGAGCGAGACAGGAGGCGCAACCGGGCACCGGGGCGTAAATGCGCGCGCGGAACTCATGCTTCTGCTCGTCGCCAGCATCGCTTGCGCCATCGTGCTCACCGCTGCCATCGCCGACCGCAGCACCAACGGTGCCGCGAGCCTGAAGCTCGCCCACGTGCTGGCACTCGCCGTGACAAGCGGTGCGATGGCGGTGGCCCTCGCGCTTCTATGGCGCTCGACGCGCGCGGCTCAGCGGATTGGAATGAGACGCGAGGACGAAGCCGCCGAATTGCGCCGCAATCTCGCCTCCGCCGAAGCCATTCTCAAAGCCGAGCCGCAAGTTCTGATCTACTGGCAGCATGGCCAGAGGGTCCGCATTGCCGTCAACACGCTCTCGACGGTGCCGGGCCTACCGGACGATCCTCAGCAGCTTCTCCGCTTCGGGCAATGGCTCGAACCTCAGGGGGCACACGACCTGAAAGCCGGGCTCGATACGCTGTTCGCGATGGGCCGTCCTTTCAATCTGCTGATCCGCACGGCTGCGGGTGGCCATGTCGAGGCCGACGGGCGCGTCGCGGGAAGTCGTGCCATTCTTCGCCTCCGTGACATCGCGGGATCGCGGCGCGATCTCGCGCGCATCATGGATCAGCATCGCCAGCTCGCCCGTGACATCTCGCTGTCCCGCGCACTTATGAACGCTCTGCCGATGCCGGTTTGGCTGCGCAGCGCCGACGGCCGCATCGCTTGGGTCAACAGGGCTTATATCAAGGCGGTCGAGGCGGCCGACGACGTCGAGGTTCGCGAGCGCCAGATCGAACTTCTCGAAGCGCGTCAACGCGATGAACTGGCCTTGGCCGCGCGCGACGGCAAATCCTTCGAAAAGCGTCTTCCGCTCAATATCGCCGGAGAGCGACGCACGCATGAGGTCGTCGCCCTTCCCCAAGGTGAAGCCCTGGCGATTGCGGCAATCGACGTTGCCGCCGCGGAAAGCGCGCGAGGTGAGCTCGACCGACAGATCATGGCCTACGACCGCACTCTCGACCGCGTCGCAACGGCGGTCGCGATTTTCGGTGCGGATCGCCACCTGTCCTTCGCCAATGCTGCCTACCAACAGCTCTGGGGGCTCGATCCCGCCTGGCTCGCCACGAACCCCACTGACGCCGAGGTCCTCGACCGGCTGCGCGAGGCGGGCAAGTTGCCCGAGGTCGTCAGCCGCCCAGAACCTGCGCTCGACGGCTCGGGCGAGACGATTGCATCCGAGACCGTCAACTACAGGACCTGGAGGGTGCGTGTTCTGGCCGCCGCACGAGGCGAAAGCGTGCACGAGGAGGGCTGGTATCTGCCGGACGGCCGCACGCTCCATCTCACCATCGAGCCGCGCCCAGACGGCGGCTCCACGCAATTCTTCGACGACGTGACTGAACGGATCGGGCTCGAAAGCCGCTATAACGCCCTGATCGACGTGCAGCGCGAAACGCTCGACCATCTCAAGGAAGGCGTCGCCGTGTTTGGCACGGATGGTCGACTAAAATTGTCGAATCACGCGTTCGAGCGCATCTGGAAACTCTCGGCCCAGGCGTTGGCTCAGGGGCTGCACATCGACGAGATCGCACGGCAATGTCGTGCGTTTGGTGGCGACACGGAAGCTTGGGGGGCAATCATCAACGTCGTCACCGCGATCTCCGACAGTCGCCAATCGATTGAAGGACAGATCGCGCGCGGCGATCAGTGCGTGATTGATTTCGCCGCTCTTCCGCTTCCCGATGGCGGAACGCTCGTCTCCTTCGCAGACGTGACGGACTCGAAGCGCTACGAGCGCGCGTTGCTCGAGAGAAACGAAGCTCTGGTCGCCGCCGACCGCCTCAAGAGCCAGTTCATCAGTCACGTCTCCTACGAGCTGAGGACCCCGCTCACCAATATCATCGGCTTCTCGGAGCTGCTGGAAAGCCCGCGCACTGGCGCCCTCAACGAAAAGCAGCGCGAATACCTGAACGACGTCGGAGCCTCGTCACGCCAGCTTCTGTCGATCATCGACGACATCCTCGACCTCGCCAACATCGACGCCGGCGCGCTCGAGCTGAAGGTCGCGCCTGTCAAGGTGCAGCCTATTATCGAGGGTGCCCTTCTCGCGGTTCGCGATCGGGCCGCACGCGCGCGCATCACACTCGACGTCACGATTGCGCCGGATGTCGATACGATCGTGGGGGACGAGGCGCGCGTTCGCCAGATTTTCTATAATATCCTATCGAATGCCATCGGCTTCTCATCGCCGAATGGCACCGTCAGCGTAGTGTCGGAGCGTCAGCAGGACATGATCGCGTTCAAAGTTCGCGACGAAGGTGTGGGCATACCGAAGAACCAGCAACGCATGGTGCTGGAGCGATTTGTCTCGCGCAGCCAGGGCTCCAAGCATCGTGGCGCGGGCCTCGGACTGCCTGTCGCCAAGAGCCTCGTGGAATTGCACGGCGGCAGCCTGCGGCTCGATTCGGAGCCCGGACGCGGTACGACGGTCACGGTACTCTTACCCACTGCAGGCCCGCCTGCCCCACCGGAAGACACCGCGCGCGACCGGAAGGAAACCGCATGAGCGACGCCTGGCGGCTGGCCGGGCTCGATCTCGCCAGTGTAACGCGTGTGGCGGAGCTGATCGCGCTCAAGTTGAGGATCGGCGACGTGATCCTCCTCAGAGGCGATCTCGGCGCTGGCAAGACAACCTTCGCCCGCGCTTTGATCCGTGCACTCCTTGCGGATGCGGACGCCGAGGTGCCGAGTCCGACGTTTCCGATCGTACAGCCCTACGAATCTTCGCGTCTCGGCCTTGCTCATTTCGATCTCTACCGTATCGCTGATGCAGACGAGCTCGCCGAGATCGGTTTCGAGGATGCGCTGGTCAATGGCGCGGTGATTGTCGAATGGCCGGAGCGCGCCGAGGATGTGATGCCGGCCGACCGGCTCGAGATCTCATTCGACGCTGCGACGGCGCCAGACCAGCGCACCCTGACACTGCACGCGACGGGAAGCTGGGTAGCGCGGATCGCGCGGCTTCGGTTGATCGATGATTTCCTCGCGAGCGCCATGCCGTCTGGCGAACGTATTCAACGCGTCGCCTATCTCCAAGGCGATGCTTCCACGCGGGCCTACGCCCGCGTCTACGGTCGCGATGCGAGCTACGTCCTCATGGATGCGCCTCGGATGCCGGACGGGCCGCCCATCGCCAACGGTTTGCCGTATAGCCGTATCGCGCATCTGGCCGAGGACGTTCGCCCATTCGTCGCGATCGGGCGTGCGCTGGTCGCTAAAGGTACTCCGGCGCCCACGATCCACGCGACCGATCTCGACCACGGCCTCCTGCTGCTGGAAGATCTGGGCGACCTGACCTTCGGACGCGCTCTCGAGGTTGGCGTGCCGCTGGATCAGATCTGGCCGGCGGCCGTCGATCTCCTGATCCGGCTTCGTCAATCGCCCCTGCCCTCGACGCTGCCTCTTCCCGATGGCACGACCTATCGCCTGCCGCGCTTCGACCGCGCTGCGCTCGAGATCGAGATCGACCTGATCCTTGACTGGTACTGGCCCGAGGTGAAGGGCGAGGCGCCGCCCGACGCCGTGCGGCGTGAGTTCCGCGCCCTGTGGTCCCCACTGATCGATCGGCTGCTGAACGAACCGCCCGGTGTGTTCCTACGCGACTTCCACTCGCCCAACCTGTTCTGGCTGCCGGACCGCGCGCCGCGCTCGCAGGTCGCTGTGATCGATTTCCAGGACGCACTTGCCGAGTCGTGGGCGCTCGACTTGGTATCGCTCCTGCAAGACGCGCGCGTGGATGTGCCCGCGGCATTGGAAGCGGCGGAGCTGGATCGCTACATTCAAGAGGTCACGCGGATCGAGCCGCACTTCGCTGCGGAGCGATTTCGCGCGACATACGCCACGTTCGGGGCCCAACGTAACACGCGCCTGATCGGACTTTGGGTGCGGCTACTGCGGCGGGACGGCAAGCCTGGTTATCTGCGCCACATGCCGCGGACGTGGGATTATCTCGAGCGCAACCTCGCCCATCCCGATCTCGCTATACTTCGCGCGTGGTATGATTATCACTTTCCGGCAGAGATTCGCCGCGCGCCGATCACGCCCTGAACGAAGCGATCGATCGCGCCGCATCACGCGGGCAGGGGGACACTGCCGACATGAGTATCAGCCTCGACAAGGCATTTGTGTTGGCCGCCGGTCTTGGCACCCGTATGCGGCTGCACACCGATCGCGTGCCGAAGCCTTTGGTGCAACTTGCCGGTCGCCCGCTTCTCGATCACGTGCTCGATCGCATTGCCGCGGTGGGTGTCGCCGAGGCGATCGTCAACGTGCATTACCGCGCCGATCAGATCGAATTGCACCTACGTGATCGCACGCGGCCGCGAATCGTCATTTCCGACGAGCGCGGAGAGCTTCTCGAAACAGGTGGCGGCGTCGCGAAGGCGCTACCGCTTCTGGGGGACCGGCCGTTCCTCGTGCACAACTCCGACTCGGTTTGGATCGAGGATCGCGTAATCAACCTCGAAGCGCTCGCCGCCGCATTCGACGTACGCCATATGGACGGCCTGCTGCTTCTCGCCGATCGAGCGACCTCCCTCGGCTACGACGGCAGAGGCGACTTTCATCTCGACCCAGACGGCCGCGTGCGGCGTGTGACAAAAGGCGAGACCGCCGACTATGTGTTCGCCGGCGTCTCCATCGCGACACCGCGCCTGATGCGCGATGCGCCGGCGGGTGCTTTCTCGCTCAATCGCGTGTGGGACCGGGCGCTCACAGAGCAACGGCTCTATGGCCTCCCCCTCGCCGGCATATGGATGCACGTCGGTGATCCGGCAGCGCTCGCGGCGGCGGAATCGCTGCTCGCGCGACACGTGGTCAAAGGTGGTAACGCATCATGAGTCTCGACGAAACCGCGCATTCGGCGAACATCTTTACGGTGTCGCCCGGCCGACCATTTCTCGCCGCGCTGGCTCAAGCGATCCTTTCGGGAAACCTTCCTGTCGCCGGCGGCGAACCGCCGTCACCGCTCGACCTTCCCGCCTGGACGATCCTCATGCCGACCCGGCGCGCCGCACGAACACTGCAGGAGTGTTTCCTTTCGGCTGCGGACGGAGCGGATGCGATGCTTCTTCCCGCGATCCGCCCCATAGCTGAGGGACAGGAAGACCTGGGGCTGATCGAGAGTGCGATCGCATCCATTGGGCTGAGCGCGGATGAGCTTGTCATTCCGCCCGCTATCGGTCCACTGGAGCGCACGCTTCTGCTGACCGAACTCGTGCTGTTCTGGTCACGGCGGATGCGCACTGCTCCCCCCGGCACGAATCCGGATGTCGCCACCATGCTGCCCGTTGGCGGTGCCGGAGCCACAACGCCCGCGCAAGCCGTTCGCCTCGCGGCTGAGCTTGCACGCCTCATCGACATGATCGAGACGGAGGACGTTGCCCTCGACGGGCTCATCGGGCTCGTGCCGGCCGAATACTCGGCGCACTGGCAGCAGACGATCGAGTTCCTGAAAATCGTGACCGAGCTCTGGCCGGCATACCTGACCGAGCAGGCACTTATTTCGCCCTCCAACCGTCGCAACCGTCTCATCAAGGCCGAAGCTCATCGGCTTGCGACGACGCCTCCTGCCCATCCCGTCATTGTTGCGGGCGTAACGGGATCGGTGCCGGCGACGGCCGAGCTGATACGTGCGGTAGCGCAGCTTCCGAACGGCGCGATCGTTCTGCCGGGGCTCGATCTGCATCTCGAGGACGAGCGTTTCGCTATGCTCGCCAAGGACCATCCCGAACACCCGCAGCACGGACTTGCGCACGTCCTCAACCAACTCGGCGTTTCGCGCATAAAGGTGCGGGAGCTGCCCGGCGCAGCGCTTCCCGCCGATCGCAGGGACCGCAACATCATCGTCAGCGAGATGATGCGTCCGACCGGCTCCATGGCGGGCTGGCGCAGGCTCCGGTCGGAAGCCGACACAGATGCAATGCACCGCGCGCTCGCCAATGTGCATCTGATCGAAACTCCGAGCGCGGAGGACGAGGCAGAAGTCGTTTCGCTCATCCTACGCGAAGCGCTCGAAACGCCGGGGCGGACGGCGGCACTGGTTTCGCCCGATCGACTGCTCGCGCGTCGCGTCGCAACGCGCCTCGAAAGCTGGGGCATCCGGGTTGACGACTCCGCCGGCCGGCCTTTCGCGAAGACGGTGCCTGGCGCCTTCCTCGACCTCGTCGCTAGCGCGATCAAATCGAATTTCGCGCCTGCCGAGCTGATGGCGCTTCTGAAACATCCGCTGACCCGTCTGGGCCTCACCGCCGGCCATGTGCGCCGCGCCGCTCGCAATCTCGAGCTGGCCGCTCTGCGCACCATGTATCTCGGCCGCGGACTCGATAGTCTCGATGAGGCCGTTGATCGCGCGCGCATCGAAACGGCATCGGGATCGAGGCGCCATCGCTCGGTCACGCGCCTCAAAGACGAAAGCTGGGCAGAGCTGCATGATCTGGTGACTCGACTTCGCACTGCGTTTGAACCGCTCGTCGCCCTCGCCGGGAACGCCGCGACACACCCACTCGCCGAGATCGTGCAAGCGCACGTCGCCGTCGCGGAAGCCGTCGCCAAGCCAGCCGAGGTGGCAGAGGAGGGAGAGGTCGAAAGCTCGCCGCTGTGGGATCGTGACGAGGGCGCCGCCGCATCGCTGCTTCTCGCCAAGCTGATGAATGGCGCGATCACACAACCCTCGCTGCGCATCGCCGACTATCCCGACTTCTTCCGCGCCCTCGTTGGCAGCGAGAGCATCCGGACGCGCGTGCCGCGCCATCCGCGCCTCTCCATCTGGGGGCCCTACGAGGCGCGTCTGCACCAGCCCGACGTCGTGGTACTCGGTTCGCTCAACGAGGGCGTCTGGCCGAAAGTGTCAGACCCCGGCCCATGGCTCAACCGCGGGATGCGCGCCGATCTCGGCCTGCCGAGCCCGGAGGAAGAGACCGGCCGTTCCGCCCATGACATCGTTACTCTGCTCGGCGCCGAGACGGTTTATCTGACACGCGCGAACAAGGTGTCTGGCGAACCGATGGTGCCGTCGCGTTGGCTATTGCGGCTCAATGCGCTTCTCGCCGGTCTCGGCCTTGACACGGCGCTCGCCCCATCGGCCTCGAAGCCATGGGCGGCCTGGGCTCGCGCGCGCGATATGCCCGCTGAGATGCAGCCCGTCTCGCAGCCAGAACCCAAGCCGCCCGTCGAGAGCCGCCCGCGACGTGCGTCGGTGTCCGATGTCGAGACGTGGCTTGCCAACCCCTACGCCATCTTTGCGCGGCGCATCCTGAAGCTCGAGGCACTCCCGCCGCTTGGGCAGGAGCCAGGTCCCTCGGAGCGGGGTCAGATCGTCCACGAGACGCTGGCGCGCTTTACCAAACGGTATGCTGACACGCTGCCGGCCGATATTGTCCCGGCCTTCATGGAGATTGCCGACGACGTGCTCGGTACGCTCGGCCGCGAGCCGCGTGTCAGGGCGTTCTGGCGGCCCCGCCTCGAACGCTTCGCGCACTGGTTCGCCGAGACCGAGGCAGGGCGCCGGGAGCCGGATTCGCATCGCCTCGTGGAGATCGCCGGCAAGCTCGGGTTCGACGCGCCAGCCGGACGCTTTGAGCTGACCGCAAGAGCAGATCGCATCGACCTTGCAGGCAAAGGCATCGTCATCACCGACTATAAGACTGGCGCTCTTCCCGCGGCAGGCAAGGTGTTGGCAGGTGAGGCTCCGCAGCTCCCTCTCGAAGCTGCAATGGCGGAGGCTGGTGTGTTCCCGCAAGTCGAGACGGGCATCGTGACGGGCTTGCGCTATATCCGCGCGACCGGCGGCGAGCCGCCCGGCACGGAAGGTTCGATCATAGCAAAAGGAAAATCGCTTTCGGAAGTGGCCGCCGACACCTTGGAGCAGTTGAAAACGCTCGTCGCACGCTTCGACCAGCTAGAAACGCCCTACACCGCCCTCCGCCGCAGGCGCTTCGACTACACGTATGACGACTACGCCCACCTCGCCCGCATTGGCGAATGGACGACCGATGACGAGAGCGGAGACGCCGCATGAGCAGACCGCACCTTCCGGCGGGCTTGGCCGAAGAGCTCAAAGCCACATCGGAGCGACAGGCGCGCGCGGCAAATCCATCCGTCTCCGCCTGGGTCTCAGCCAACGCCGGCACAGGCAAGACGCACGTCCTGACCAACCGCGTGCTGCGGCTGCTCGTCGCCGGAACGCCGCCGGAACGCCTGCTCTGCCTCACCTACACGAAAGCCGCGGCTGCGGAGATGTCGTCGCGCGTATTCGATCGGCTGTCGAAATGGGTAACCGCCGACGAAACTGACCTGCATGAGACGCTGACTACTCTGCTGGAACGGCCGCCCACCACGCCGGAGCTCGAGCGCGCGCGCGACCTCTTCACCCGCGCCATCGAGACGCCTGGAGGCCTCAAGGTGCAGACGATCCACGCTTTCTGCGAACGATTGCTGCAACGCTTTCCCCTCGAGGCAAGTGTGCCGCCGGGCTTCTCGATCCTCGACGAGGAGATGACGGCGACCCTCGTGCGTGAAGCGACGGCCTACGTAGTCGATGTCGCCAATACAAAGCCCGAGGACACTCTCGGCCGTGCACTCGCAACGGTGATCCGTTTCGCAGACGATCATGCTTTCGACCAGACCGTGCGCAACGCCATGGCCAAATGGCAATGGCTCGAGGACGCCTCGCGCATGGAAAACGGTAACGCGAAAGGCATTGATGCAGCCGCCGTCAGCTATCGCCACGCGCTCGGCATTGGCCCGGATGACACTGTCGATAATCTCGCGGCGCGTCGTGTCGGGGTACTGAAGCCGGTCCAGCTTGAGCGCATTCGGGATGTGCTTCGGACAGGAAGCGTGAGCGATGAAAAGCTGGCGGTTCACGCGGCAGCGGCCCTTTCAGCAACTGCACCCGGCCAGCGATTGTTCGCGCTGAGCAATCTCCTGCTGACGAGTGGCGGAAAGCCACGTGAGCGCCTCATGACCAAATCGCTCGTCGCGAAATACCCTGACATTGCGGCGACGCTCGAAGGTGCCCAAAGCCAGTTCGTTGCTATCTCGGAGACGGTCAATGCACTGACCGTCGTCGATGCCACAGTCGCCCTGATGCGTCTCGCGCACGCTGCGATGCAGCGCTACAGCGACCTAAAAGCCCAGCGCGCGGCACTCGATTTCGATGACCTGATCCGCAAGACGGGCCTTCTGCTTGGCGGCAACGACGCTCAGTGGGTCCTATTCAAGCTCGACGGCGGCCTCGATCACATCCTGGTCGACGAGGCGCAAGACACGAGCCCGACGCAGTGGCGCGTCGTGGAGGCGCTGGCCAAGGAGTTCCTGTCTGGTGCCGGCGCGCGCGAGCTCGACACTCAACTTCCCCGTACAGTGTTTGCCGTCGGCGACGAGAAGCAGTCGATTTACGGTTTCCAGGGTGCGGCGCCAAAGATGTTTGCCGACATGGGACGATGCTTCGAGGCAATGGCAAAGAACGCTCAGCTCGATTTCGCCCACGTCCCCCTGACACTTTCGTTCCGCACTGTTTCTCCGGTGCTCGAAGCCGTGGACCGCATCTTTTCCGATCCGGGCCGACGCGCCGGCCTCTCGTCGACCGATATCGTGCCCCGTCATGTGGCTCATCGCCATGGCATTGGCGGTCTGGTCGAGCTTTGGGACACCGAGCAGACCGAGAAAGCGGATCCCGCACCTGCCTGGCTGCCCCTCGATGAGGTGCCCCAGTCAGCCCCAGCCGTACGGCTTGCCGAACGTATCGCCGATACGATCGCCGGTTGGATCGCGACCGGTGAACGGCTTGCCTCCGAGGATCGCCCGATCGACTACGGCGACATTCTGATCCTCGTGCGGCGGCGCAAACCGTTTGCCGACCTCATGGTCGCGACTTTGAAGAAACGCGGCATCCCGGTGGCTGGCGCCGACCGGCTGCGGCTCAAGCAGCAACTCGTGGTACTCGATCTTCTGGCGCTGGCGGACGTACTTCTGTTGCCGGAAGACGATCTCTCGCTGGCGGCGGTGCTGAAGAGCCCGTTGTTCGGTCTCGACGACGACGACCTTTTCGAAATCGCTCCGGAGCGGCGCGGCTCACTCTGGTCGGCGCTGCTCAACGCGGCGAAGACCATGCCGCGTTTCGCGGATGCGGCCGAGCAGCTCAAGCGCTGGCGTTCGCGCGCCGACATCGTGCCGCCGTACGAATTTCTTGTCGAAGTGCTCGTGCACGACGGCATGCGAGCGCGATTGCTCGGTCGCCTCGGCGCCGAAGCCGCGGACCCGCTGGACGAACTGCTGGCGATGGCGCTCGCTTACGACGAGCAGGCGCCGCCGTCGCTGCAGGGCTTCGTCGATTGGTTGCGCGCCTCGGAACGCGAGATCAAGCGTGACATGGAGCACGGCCGCCGCGAAGTGCGGGTGATGACCGTGCATGGCTCGAAAGGCCTCGAAGCGCCCATCGTTATCCTGCCGGATACCTGTGCCGGCGTGAATGGCGGCCGATCGGGCAGCTTGGTCAACTATGATGCACTGGAGCTACCAGAGGGCGTCACGGGCGCACCGTTTCTCTGGCCAGTCAAGGGATCCGCCAGCGTCGAGGCGGTCGGCGATGCGCGCGCCGCCGTAAGTACAAAGGAGACCGAGGAACACAATCGGTTGCTTTACGTGGCCCTAACACGGCCGCGTGATCGGCTTTACGTGTGCGGCTTTGAAACCAGCAAAGGGCGCGCTGCGGGCTGCTGGTACGACGCCATCGAAGCCGGCTTGCGAGATGTTCTGGTCGCCGCTGCTGATGCCGCTGGCCGTCCCGTGCGACGCCTCGAAGCCCAGCAGACGAGCCCGCTCGAGAAAAGCAGGGCCAGCGCACATGCCGTCGTGACGCCGATCGCACCGCCGGAATGGGCCATGCGCAAGGCCCCTCGCGAACCGGGAGTGGCAGTGCCCCTCGCGCCATCGCGTCTTGCGCCGCTGGAAACCGATAGCGAAGGCGATCCAGTGGATACGCTGAGGCCGGTCCGTCGCCCAGACGACCCACCTGCCCCGTCCCCCTCGGTCTTCGCGGACGGCAACCGTTTCCTGCGCGGCACCGTCACGCACGCCCTGCTGCAGCATCTGCCGGAGATCGCGCCTGAGCGCCGGGAGGCTGCGGCGAGCGCCTTCGTCGCCGAGCGCGCGGCAGCCCTGTCCCCGAGGACAAGGGCCAGCATCGTCGCGGAAACCTTGGCTGTCCTGTCGCACCCAGACTTCGCGGCCGTCTTCGGTCCCGGCAGCCGGGCCGAGATCCCCATCGTCGCCGAGCTCACGCCACCTCATGGCAAGGGCGAGACTGTCCGTCTCAACGGGCAGATCGACCGCCTCGTGGCCAGCGATCACGAGGTTCTGATCGTCGATTTCAAGACCAATCGTCCGCCTCCGACCAATCCGGCGCACGTTGCCGATGCCTATGTGTTGCAGCTCGCGGCCTACCGCCTGGCCGTCCGCAAAGTGTTTCCAGGCCGTTCGGTGCGCGCCGCCCTGCTGTGGACAGACGGCCCTTCCCTCATGGAGTTACCTGGGGATCGCCTTGACGATGCCGCAAATCGGCTGTTTCTGCTCGGCGCCGCCAACCTTGACGCCTGATTGAGGCATACCTACTTTCGCTGCACACATCGGCGCCATCCGCCATGAGGCAGGGCTTCGAGGTCGAAGCCGACGCCTTCTCAAGGAGACTGTCATGACCACAGAGGTTTCCGACGCGAGCTTCAAGTCCGAGGTTCTGGATTCGAACGTACCCGTCGTGGTCGATTTCTTTGCCGAGTGGTGCGGGCCCTGCAAGGCCATGGCGCCCGCGCTTGAAGCCGTCGCGAAGGAGATGGAGGGCAAGGTCAAGGTCGTGAAGATCGACGTCGATCAGAACCCATCCGTCACGCAGCAGTTCCGTATCCAGGCCATGCCGACGCTGATGCTCTTCAAGGCAGGCAAGGTCGCGGCGACGCAGGTCGGCGCCCTGGTTCAGAAGAAGAAGCTCGAAGACTGGATCAACTCGGCGGTCTGAGTTTCGCTGGAGTATTCGGTATATCGCGTGGAGCGCCCCGGACATGGTCCGGGGCGCTTTGCATTTGCGCACTGCAACATAAGCAATGCGCCATACGCGCGAGGACTAGGCTAAGCTCGTCGCCTCGACGCCTGAGGAGACGCCCCATGATCTACGAGTTCCGCACCTACACGCTCCGACCGCGAACGCTTTCGGAGTTCATCAAACGCTGGGATGAGCGACTGGAAAAACGCCTCCAGCTCTCGCCTCTGGCGGCGTTCTGGTACACGGACATTGGCCCGCTCAACCAAGTGATCCATGTCTGGCCTTACAAGGACACCAACGAGCGCAGCAGGATTCGCGCCGAGGCCGTGAAGGCGGGCATCTGGCCGCCAAATACGAGCGAGTTCATCACGGAGATGCGTTCCGACATTCTCGAGCCGCTTCCGTTCTCGCCGCCGCTCGAGCCGTCCAATCATGGCCCCTACTTCGAGATGCGCACATACGCACTCGAGGCCGGTGGGGCGCCGAAGATGGCGGCCAACTGGGAGAAGCACCTCGCCAACCGCACCAAGCTCTCGCCACTGATCGGCGTCTTTACGTGCGACATCGGCGGACTTAACCAGTGGGTTCATATCTGGGCCTACAAAAGCCTCGATGAGCGCGTGGCCGTCCGCAAGAAGGCCGTGGAGACAGGCGTGTGGCCCCCGCCGCCGCCGAGCCCCACCATCCGGCAGGAATCGAAGATTTTGCTGGCCGGGCCTTTCTCACCGATCAAATGAGATTGGATCAATTTGCGCCGCCTGCTGCTTGAGTGCGGCGGGTGGCGCCCCTTTTTTAGGTTGTCTTGTGTGCGCGCTCTCGTGGCGTCGCGAGGCGGGGCACGTGGCCGCGTTGGCTAGTATTCGGCAGCGTGGGACCGTAAGGTGAATTCGGAGCGGCGTGTCTCCGACACAAAATCAGCAAGAGCCCATAAGGGCACACGACCAGGAGGAAACATATGTCGAGACAACGCGGCGCCCGCGCCGTCTTCGCTGCGGCCTTGTCGGCAACCGCGATCATGCTTGCCACAACGGCCGTCCGCGCGGAGGACAAGGCGCTCTACGAAGCCGCGAAAAAGGAAGGGCAGGTCAACTGGTATACCGGCCTGATTCAAAATCAGGTCGTCCGGCCGGTGGTTGCCGCTTTCGAGAAGAAGTACCCCGGCATCAAGGTCAACGTGACGGGCGGCCGTCAGACGGAGCTCAATCTCAAGATTCTGACTGAAGGCAAGGCGGGCAAGCTGCAGGCCGACCTCACCGAAGGCACAACGGTTGTCGAGACTTTGAAGCCCGCCGGCCTGATCGAGCCCTATAAGCCCGAAGGCTGGGACAAACTGCCGGCTCAGTACAAGGATCCGGAGGGCTATTGGACGGCCATCGTCCTGTACTTCCTCGTGCCGGCGATCAACACCGAAATGGTGAAACCGGCCGACGAGCCGAAAACGCTCGAGGATCTGCTCGACCCGAAATGGAAGGGCAAGATGGCGTGGACCGCTGAGATGACGATGGGCGGCCCTCCCGGCCTCATTGCAGCCGTGCTGCAGGAAAAAGGCGAGGAGAAGGGCAAGGAATACCTGAAGAAGCTCGCCGCGCAGCAGATCAAGACGGTTCCCTCCAATCCGCGCGTCGTGCTCGATCAGGTGATTGCCGGCCAGTATCCGATGGCCTTGATCACCTATAACCATCACTCGGTCATCAGCGCCGCGAAAGGCGCGCCGGTGAAGTGGCTCAAGATCGAGCCGGTCGTCGGCGCCATGGCCATGAGCGTGCTGCTGAAGGGCAGCCCCCATCCCAACGCTGCCAAGCTGCTGATCAACTATCTCGTGTCGCCCGAGGGTGCGGAAATCATCAAGAAGGCGAATTACATCCCGTCGAACCCAGACGTGGAAGCCATCGATCCAACGCTCAAGCCCGAGGTCGGCAAGTTCAAGGTGATCGCGCCATCGCCAGACGAGATCGAGAAAAACGTCGGCAAATGGATCGCGATCTATAAAGAGCTCTTCCAGTGAACGACGTCGTTACGCAGGCGACCGCCTCCGCGACACACATGCCGCGGAAGCGATCGTCCGGAAGCTGGCGTGGTACGGGCCTCAACGCCTGGCTCGCGCCAGTGGGTGTCGTCGGTGTGCTCGCCCTGCTCGTCGTGCCGCCCATTCTGGTCCTCGCGTATACGAGCCTGACCACCGAAGGGAGTGGTGCAGCGAGCGGCGCCTTCACGCTGGAGCATTTCCGCTCGATCTTCGACAATCCGCGGCTTTACGTCAGCGCCTGGAATTCGCTGCTGTTCTCCGCCCTCTCGACCATCCTCTCCGTTATTTTTGGCGGCCTTCTCGCCTGGGTGGTCGTGCGCACCAACGCGCCGTTCGGCCCCCTCGCCTACATCACCGCGGTGGTCTCGCTCGGCACGCCGTACTTGCTGCATGTCGCGGCCTGGACCTTCCTGCTTGGTCGTACCGGGCCGTTCAACGAGGCGTGGCGCGACCTCACCGGATCGAGCGGCCTGCTCATGGATGTCTATTCCATGTGGGGCATGGTGCTGATCCAGGGCATGCTCTGGTCGCCATTGGTGTTCCTGCTGATGTCCGCCGTCTTCCGGCGTGCCAATGCGGAGATGGAGGAGGCCGCCCGCATGTGCGGCGCCTCGATCCTGCAGACGGTCTGGAACATCTCGTTCAAGCTCGCGTGGCCCGCAATCACGGGCATGGCGCTTTTCGTTTTCATTCGCAATCTCGAGTCGTTCGACGTGCCTGTGCTGATCGGCGGCCCGGCAAAGATCTATGTGCTGACCACTGACATCTACCTCTCGATGACCGAGATGCCGCCCAAAATGGGGCACGCGACGGCGTTCTCGCTCATCCTGATCGCCATCGTGTCGGTAGCGCTAGTCTTCTACAGCCGCTTTGCCCGGAACGCCGACCGCTACGCCAGCGTGACTGGAAAAGGGTTCCGGCCGCGCCCGTTCGACCTCGGAAAGTGGCGCTGGCTCGGCGGCACGATCGTCATCGCCAATTTCGTGTTCGTACTTCTGCTGCCGCTGCTCGCGACGCTCTGGATCTCGCTGATGCCGTTCGCGCGGCCGATCCGTCTGGCGGCGCTCAAACTGATGACACTCGAAAACTATCACATCGTCCTGTCGGACTCGCGCTATCTGGACCTCACATTCAACACCATCGTCGTTGCCGCTGGAGCAGCGACTGCGGCGATGGCGCTCGCGCTGATCGCCGGATGGCTGGTCGTCCGGCGATGGCCGGGCGGACAATTGATCGAACAACTCATCAACATCCCGATCGTGTTCCCGGGGATCGTCGTGGGCGTCGCGTTGCTGATCCTCTCTCTCCGCGTGCCGTTCCCGCTTTACGGAACCCTCGTCGTCATCATGCTGGCGTTCGTGATCCGCTTCCTGCCCTATGGCATGCGCTACGCACACTCGGGAGTGATGCAAATCCATCGTGAGCTCGAAGAAGCGGCTGGGGTCTCGGGCGCCGGACAGTTGACCATCCTTCGTCGAATCGTCCTGCCATTGCTTGTCCCGGCGCTGCTGTCGGGTTGGCTCTTTATCTTCCTCATCGGCGCCAACGAGCTTTCGATGTCGGTGTTGCTGTCCGGACCGCAGACGCAGGTGATGGCGGTTGCCATGCTCGACCAATGGTCCAGCGGCCAAAGTGTCGAGCTGTTCGCACTCGGCATGTGTTGGAGTTTGTTCATGACCGTTTGCGCGCTCATTTTCTATGCCCTGGCGAAGCGAACGCTGGTCGGGGCAGGCGAGGGTGGACTATGACCAGCGACATGGCATCTGCGCTCGTCGTCGACGAACTGACCAAGATCTACTCGGCAGGCGCCACGGGTGGCGGCGGCGGGATCCACCCGATCAGTTTCTCGCTCGACAGCGGCGCTTTCTTCACGCTGCTCGGGCCATCGGGTTGCGGAAAGACGACGACGCTGCGCTGCATCGCGGGCTTGGAGCAGCCGGATTCGGGCCGCGTCAGTCTCGGCGATACGGTGTTTCTCGACAGCCAGAAGAATGTCAGCGTTCCGCTCAATCAGCGCAATATCGGCATGGTGTTCCAGTCGTATGCGATCTGGCCTCACATGTCGGTGTTCGAGAACGTCGCGTTCCCGCTACGGGTCGCGCGCGGCGAATCGTACAGCAAGGCCGATGTCACCCGCCTCGTCGGCGAAGCGCTCGAGACCGTCGAACTCGGCGGCTTCGGGCAACGCTCGCCGACGCAGCTCTCAGGCGGACAGCAGCAGCGTGTGGCGCTCGCGCGCGCCATCGTACGTCATCCGCGCCTGCTTCTTCTCGACGAGCCACTCTCCAATCTCGATGCGAAGCTGCGGGACGAGATGCGGGCCGAGCTCAAACGACTGCAAAAGCGCATCGGCGTAACGACGCTCTACGTCACGCACGACCAGGCCGAAGCGCTGGAGATGTCCGATCTCATCGCCGTCATTAACAAGGGACGGCTGGTGCAGCTCGGCACGCCGCGCGAGATCTATTTCGAACCGGCAGATGCTTTCGTCGCTGGCTTCATGGGATCGCCGAACCTTCTCAAAGGGATCAGCGAAGGTGGTGCCGCGGGGGGCGCCATCGGCGGTGTCCGACTTGAAGACGGTCGGATTGTCTCGTGCCGTCTCCCGAAGCCCATTGCCGGAGGCAAGCCCGTCATCGTCTCCGTACGGCCCGAGTTCATCATGCTCGCGGCCGAAGGCACGAGCGCACCGGCCGGAGCAAATGCGCTCGCAGGCACAGTAATCAGCAGCGGCTTTCTCGGTGAGATCACGCGCTACCGACTGCAGTCTGGTGAGATCACGATTGAAGCAAACGCCAACTCCTCGCAGCATATCGAGAACGGCAGCAAAGTTACGATGGTATTCCCAGCCGAAAAGGCGATCGGCCTCAACGCCGGTGAGGCTTGAGGTCGCCAGGGAATACATCACTATCCAGTTTCGTTTTTCCCTCGAGAAAGACGTCTTCCCCCGGCGGCACGCTTGTCCGCGTCTAGGAGATAAAGGTTGTTTCGGTGAGGTTTCGGAAACTCGCCAGCTTCGTAGATCACGGTTGAGCGCCACTCAGCACAACGTCATCCCCGCGAAGGCGGGGATGACGCTAAAACAAGGCGTTGTCGCGCGAGGATGAAGCGGGATATTGGGGTCGGACTTTGATCGAGCATTCCATACGAACCAAGCCCGACCGTCGTGCGTGTCCGCCTGCGTGGGATGACGGGAGATTGGATCGAAAATGCAGCGCATTCCGAATCCTTGGTCGGCCGGACAGACGACGGGATCGTTGTCTATCCCAGTGTAATATCCAACCAGCCATGCGGCGTAACGCGGGCGGTATCGCCCCGCTCGATGAGCACGCATGTGGTCGTCCCCTCGACGAGCGCCGGGCCTTCGATCGACTGGCCCGGACTCAAAGTCTCGAACGCATGCGCGTCGATCTCCTGCCACGCTCCGCCAAGATGCACGCGCTGACGTCGGACGGGCGGCACTGGTGCGCGCGGCGTCAACACCGGTTCGCGCGGTAGCTCCGGCAGCTTGCCGATGGCTGCGACCCGCGCATTGACGAGCACCACCTCGTTCGTGCGCTGTGCGTACGTATAGAGCTCCTCATGTCGCGCATGGAAAGCGTCGGCCACGCAGGCGCCGAGATCGGCCGCACCCCAGTCGATGTGATCGAGCGGCACGTTGATCTCGAAGATCTGTTCGCCGTAGCGCATGTCAGCGCTGCGTGCGATGGCGATTGGGCCATCGAAAACCGCCTTGAGACGCGCCCGGGCCGCCTCCTCCATTTCACCGAAAATCGCGTGCAACCCTTCGGAGGTCATGGCCGCGGCGTCGCCGATGTGGCTGCGCGTCGTCTCGAAGCGAATCTCACTCGCGAGCATGCCCCAGGCCGAAAGCACCGAGGCAACGCGTGGCACGATCACACGCGGCACCGAAAGCTGGCGTGCGACTGCCGTGGCATGCAGCCCCGCCGCGCCACCGAAAGCCAGCAGCGCGAATGCCGTGGGATCAATACCTCGGCGTACCGAAACGAGCCGGATACCCTCGGCCATCCGCGCATTAATGACCCGCTGCACTCCCGCCGCGGCCGTCACCGCGTCAAGCCCCAGCGT
Organism: Hyphomicrobiaceae bacterium; assembly: GCA_050250755.1. GTDB lineage: Bacteria > Pseudomonadota > Alphaproteobacteria > Rhizobiales > Hyphomicrobiaceae. The sequence goes on along the minus strand of JBFWOB010000009.1, from coordinate 115,509 downwards.
CTTGCCGAGTTCGCCCAGCGCCCTCTCCGCCGCCGTGCGATCGAGCTTCATTTCGCCGCCGAGCAAGCCGGCAGGATCAAGCAGACCGAGAGTCAGGTTGGCGTCCGTGACGGTCGCCTCGACGCCGCCGCGCCCGTAACAGGCCGGGCCGGGATTGGCGCCTGCGCTTTCCGGTCCCACATGCAGCACGCCACCGCCATCGACACGCGCGATGGAGCCGCCGCCCGCCCCGAGCGTCACGATATCGAGGCTCGGAAGCGCGATGCGCTGACCGGCAATGCCGCGATCGATCGCAAGCCCTGGTGTGCTCTTGCGGATCAAAGAGATGTCGGTCGAGGTGCCGCCCATGTCGAACGGAATGAGGTTCGGCGTCTCGAGCAAAGCCGCCGCATATGTCGAGCCCGCTACGCCACCGGCCGGCCCTGACAGCACCGTTGCCGCCGCGAGCCGGATCGCCTCCTCGACAGGCGCGACGCCGCCATGGCTCAGCATGATGAAGAGCGGTCCGCGATAGCCGCTGTTCTTCAAGCGGCCTTCGAGACGGCCGAGATAGCCCGCCACGACCGGCCCCACGTACGCATTGACGACCGTCGTCGAGACCCGCTCGTACTCCTTGATCTGCGGATAGACCTCGGACGAGGCGGTGACATACACGTCCGGCATCCGCTCGCGCACGATCCGTGCTGCCGCCGCCTCATGAGCGGGATTGCGCCAGGCGTGGAGAAAGCAGATCGCGACCGACGTCACGCCCGCCTTCGCCATGGCATCGACGGCGGCCACGACAGATGCTTCATCGAGCGGCGTCAACACGCTCCCGTCAGCGCGCACACGCTCCACGATGCCGAGCCGCAGCCGCCGCGGGACCAGCGGCTCGGGCGCCGCTAGTCGAAGGTTGTATCGATCCTCGGGCTTCAGGCCCTCGCGCATTTCGAGCACGTCGCGGTGTCCCGCGGTCGTCAGCAAGCCAACGCGGGCGCCCTTGCGCTCCAGCAGAGAATTCGTGGCGACCGTCGTCCCGTGAACAATCCGCTCCGTCCGCGCGAGCAACGCGGCTCGATCGAGCCCCAGCGTGGCGGCCAGCACGCCAAGACCTTCGAGCACACCGATTGATGGGTCCTCGGGCGTCGACGGGCTTTTGCCAAGCGTCGTTGCCCCTGTCTCGTCAACGGCGACGAGATCCGTGAATGTGCCGCCGACGTCGACGCCGATGCGATAGGTGGCTCCGGTCATGCGTATCCTCGAAGTGTCTGGCAGGGCGGCCGGGATCGTCTCCCGTGCGCGGCATCAAGCTTTTTTGGTGGTGGACGTCACGAGGCCGTTCTCGGCATCGCGCGCACGGCGTGCGCTGTCACGCTTGGCGGGATCGCCCCAGCCACCGCCACCGCCGGAATGAACGAGCAGCCGATCGCCCGGCTCGATCACAACACCGACCATCTTGGTGCCGAGGACAATCTCCTCGCCGGTCTTGGCGCGCTGCAGAATATAGTGATGGGGCTTCCCGTCCTCGCCGCCGAGCATGCCGCGCGCACCGTGCCGGATGCCATCTCCGGCCGTGTTGCCAACTGCGGTCTTTGCCGTCTCGATGACCATCTCCAGATCGGCGCCGGTGCCTCCGCGGTGCTCGCCGTCGCCCGCCGAGTCGGGACGGTATTCGTGATGCAGGAACAGGAATGGGAAGCGCGCTTCGGCGACCTCGATCGAACCGAACTTGATGCCACCCGCCGAATGCCATTCGCCAATCGAGTTGTAGCCGTCGCCCGCGATTGATCCGCCGCCACCGGGGCGCGCCTGGAACAGGTGCCAGATGAAGCCGCGACCGGTGCGCGGATCCTCACCCTTGATGGCGATACGGAAGCGCCGGCCCCATCCACCCATGGCGCGATCGGGACAGGCCTCGGACAGCGCTACCACGATCGCCTCGACGATCTCGTTCGAGCAGTGGCTGGTGCACATCGTGACCGGAAGTCCATCGTTCGCCCAGACGATGGTGCCGGGTCGCGCAACCACCTTGAGCGGACGGAACGAACCGTCGTTCTTTGGGATGTCGTGATCGATCAGGTAGGCAAACGCCATCGCACACGCCGACTGCATGTTCGCATGCGACGAGTTGACGAAACTCAGCGCCTCCGCATCGGACTGGGTGAGACCGATCTCGAGATCGCTGCCGCTCACCGTCACCTTCGCGCGAATGGCAACGTCGTTGCGTCCGCGTCCGTCATCGTCGAGCCACGCCTCGCCGTGGTAGACGCCATCTTTCCACTCAGAAACGATGGCCCGCGCACGGCGCTCCGACCCATCGAGCATGGCTTCAATGGCCGGCATCAGCTTCGCCGCGCCCAGTTCGTCGATGAGCGCCAGCAGCCGCTTCTCGCACAGCTTCGCCGAGCCGATCATCGCCGCCAGATCGCCCCGGAAATCGCGCGAATGACGCACGTTGGTCGCGATCATGCGGAACAGATCCTCGCGCGGCGCGCCCTTGTCGACGATGCGGAGCGGCGGAATGCGCAAGCCTTCCTGGTAGATCTCGGTCGCGGCCGGGTTGTAGGCGCCGTGAGCCGAGCCGCCGATATCGGACATATGCGCTCTGTTGATCGACCAGAACGCGAATGCGCCCTCCGCAAACACTGGCACGAAGACGGTCACATCCGGCAAATGATTGCCGCCGAAATACGGATCGTTGAGCAGGAACACGTCGCCTTCGTGGATGTCACCGGCAAACGCGTCCGCAACCGAGCGCGCACCGTAGGGAAGCGCGCCCACGTGGACGGGCACGTGCTCGGCTTGGGCGATGAGGCGGCCCTTGGCGTCGCAAATGCCGGTCGAAAAATCTCGACTCGAGTTCAAAATCTGGGAATAGGCGGTGCGCAGCATGGCCTCGCCCATTTCCTCTACGATCGCGTGCAGACGATGCTGCACCACGGCCACTGTAATCGGATCAGCAGCGGATTCGGCGGGGGACACGGGGTGATGTTGCAAGGGATGCTCTCGGAGTGTTGATCGCAGGCCGGCTCGCCGGAGAGGATAGCATGCCGCTGTCACCTGCAAAGATGCACAGATGTTCCCGCACCAGTTGACTTCATCTGCCCGTTCACGTTTTTAGGACTCGCGCGTACAGGCGTCGACGCATGGATGAACTGATGCCCTTCTCGGCTTATGCTCGGATCGCGATCAGACGGCGCCTCTGGCGGAGCTTCCTGGCGGCCGTGCTGCTCGTCACAGCCACGGTGACGGCGCTACTGCCGGCGTCTGCGCAATCCCGCTCGGCTGCTCAGATCGCACGCCAAGGTGGTGTCCCGACGACCATTGCCCAGCAAGCCGTGCTGATGGATGCCGCGTCGGGGGCCGTGCTCTTTCAGCACAACGCCGATGAGCTGACCTCACCGGATGGCCTCAGCAAGCTGATGACGCTTGCGGTGGTCTTCAAGGCGATCAAAAGCGGACAGATCAAGCTCACCGACGACGTCAAGATGTCGGTCAATGCCTGGCGGCGCGGTGGCGCCCCCTCCGGCTGGACGGCCATGTTCGTGCCTGTAAATACGAGCGAACCCCTCGACACGTTACTGCAAGGCCTCATCGTGCAGTCGGGCAACGACGCCGCGATTGCCATCGCAGAGGCCCTTGCCGGCAACGAAAAGGCTTTCGCCCAGCGCATGACGGAGGAAGCGCGGCGCATCGGTCTCGATCGCTCGACGTTCACCAACGCGACCGGTTTGCCGGACGACGCGCAACAGACAACCGCCCGCGAGATGGGGCTGCTGGCGCTTCATTTGATGCGCGCCTACCCCGAGTTCTATCCGCGTTTCGCCCAAAAAGAGCTGCGCTATCATAAGTTCCGCTTCCTCAATGATAATCCGTTGCTCGGTGCTCTCGGCGTCGATGGTCTCAAAACGGGTTTCGTCAAAAAGGAAGGTTTTGGGCTCGTCGCATCGGGGAATCAGGACGGACATCGGTTGATTCTGGTGATGATCGGTCTCCAGAAGAAGAACGACGTGCGGAGCGAGGGCCATCGTCTTCTCGAATGGGGATTCGCCTCGATCTCGGAGTTCAAGCTGTTCGAGAAGGACGAGGTCGTGGCCAAGGCCCGCGTCTGGGGCGGGGACCGCATGTGGCTCCCCCTCGTCGGTGAAGGGCCCGTGACGGTGGTGCTGCCGAAGTTCCCGCCCAATCCGAAGCTCAAGGCCGAGCTCGTCTACAAGCGCCCACTCAAGACACCGATAAAGAAAGGGGATCGAGTGGCGACGCTGCGCGTCACCAGCCCATCGCAGTCGGTAAGCGAGGTACCACTTTATGCCGGCGAGGATGTGAAGCCGGCTGGCATCGTACGGCGGGGGCTGGACACGATTTTCGATCTGGCGCTCGGATGGGCGCTGTGACGACCGAGGGGGCCGACCGGATCGTCGACCTTTACGAGCGGCACGTCGATGCGTGGGACAGGCTGCGCTCCCGAACGCTCTTCGAGAGGCCATGGCTCGATCGCTTCGCGGCTCTACTTCCGGCAAGCGCCGCCGTCCTGGATATCGGCTGCGGAGCCGGTGAGCCCATCGCGGCGCATCTGAGTGGCCGAGGCTTTCGCGTCACCGGCGTCGACTCGTCTTCCGCGATGATCGCCAAGGCGCAAAGCCGGATGCCAGAGCAATGCTGGCACATTGCAGACATGCGCGCACTCGCCCTTGACCGACGCTTCGATGGCATTCTGGCGTGGGACAGTTTCTTTCACCTCACCCGAGACGACCAGCGGACCATGTTTCCGATCTTCCGCGACCATGCTGCGGAGAGCTGTGTCCTGATGTTCACCAGCGGTACGTCCGATGGGGAGGCCATGGGCACATTCGAAGGCGAGCCGCTTTACCACGCGAGCCTCGCACCGGAGACATATCGCGCGCTGCTTGCGGAGGCGGGATTCGAGGTGGTCGCCTACATGGCTGACGATCCCGCATGCGGCGGCCACACCATCTGGCTCGCGCGACGCGTTTGACAGCCCTGCCGCCGCCGCCTACGGAAAGCGTTATGCGCGGCAAATTCATCACGTTCGAAGGCGGCGAAGGCTCGGGCAAGTCGACCCAGGCCCGCTTCCTCGCGGAGGCCTTGCGCAACGCCGGTCACGCTGTGGTCGAGACACGAGAGCCGGGTGGCTCGCCATTCGCGGAGCGCCTTCGGTCGTTTATCCTCGACCCATCGCTACCACCTCATGTTCCGCTCGCCGAGGCGTTGCTTTTCTACGCCGCCCGAGCAGACCATATCGCGGCTGTAATCCGGCCTGCGCTCGGCCAAGGCCGGTGGGTGATCTGCGACCGCTTCTCGGATTCGACGCGAGTCTACCAAGGCGCAGCGGGGGCGCTGTCGCCCTCGTCCATTGAAACTCTCGAAGCTCTCGTCGTCGGCGATGCGCCGCCGGATCTCACCATCGTGCTCGATCTGCCCGCCGAGACCGGTCTCGCTCGGGCTCACGCCCGGAATGCAACGCCGGACGGCTACGAAAACCGCGGGACTGACTACCATCAACGGCTCCGAGCCGGCTTTCTCGAACTGGCTCGCAGCCATCCGGCGCGCGTCCATCTCGTCGATGGCCTCGGGGATAAGGACGTCATTGCGGCGCAGGTACGGGCTGCTGTTACGACACGGCTCGGGGTGACATTCTGATGGCCCGCGCGCCGGCCGTTCAGGAGATTGAAGCTCCCCCGGAGGCCGATAAGCTCGACGGCGCCCCTCATCCGCGCGCGACGCTGAAGCTCTACGGGCACGAAGCCGCCGAGCAGGCGCTTGCCGCTGGCTTTGCGTCGGGACGGATGCACCATGGATGGCTGATCTCGGGTCCCGAAGGCATCGGCAAGGCGACGCTCGCCTATCGCTTCGCGCGTCACGCACTTGCAAACAGGGGGGAGCGTGACCCGGAGCACCGGTCGCTCGAAATACGAACGGAGAGCACTGCGGCACGTCAGGTGCTGGCCCTCTCCCATCCCGGCCTGCTCGTGCTTCGGCGGCCGTGGGATCACAAGACCAAGCGCCATCTTCAGATCATCTCCGTCGACGAAGTCCGCCGCGTAAAGACGTTCCTATCGCATGCCGGTGATGCCGATTCGTGGCGAGTCGTCATCGTCGACACGGCGGACTTGCTGAACATCAACGCCGCTAATGCGCTGCTCAAGTCGCTGGAAGAGCCGCCGCCGCGAACCTTCTTTCTTCTGCTGACCGCCTCACCTGGGCGCCTGCTTCCGACCATACGCTCGCGCTGCCGGATCCTCGATCTCGCACCGCTTTCCGAAACGGACCTCCGTCGTGCCGTCCTGCAGGCGCTCGCGCCCGAGGAGCACGGTCCTCCCGGACCCGACGAGTGGGCGCGCCTGATCGCACTCTCCGAGGGCAGCGTTCGGCGCACGCTGTCTCTCTGGCTTGGCGATGGCCTGAAGCTCGACGCCCGGCTCCGCCAGATCGTGTCCGGGCTGCCGAATATCGACTGGCAAGTCGTGCACGCTCTGGCTGACGAAACGGCCTCCCAGGCTGCCGCCGAACGCTACGAGACGATGTTCGATCTCCTGCTCAAGCTGATCGCGAGGCTCGTGCGCGCCAGTGCCGGTCTCCCCGCTGGAGACGAGGAATCACGCCTCGCGAAGCGCTTGATCCCGGAGGCAAGGCTTGCCACATGGGCCGAGCTGTGGGAAACAATCGCGCGCGAAAAGAGCGAGGCCCAGGCGCTCAATCTCGATCGCAAATCATTGATCCTGCAGACATTCGGCCGGATCGGCGTGGCTTCACGCGGCTGATGGGTCGCCGCTGCGGCCGGCTCGCCATCCGACGTCGAGAGACCCATGGGAGCCACGGCCATGAGCGCCAAGACGTTTTATGTCACGACACCGATTTTTTATCCGAACGGCGTTCCTCATATCGGACACGCTTATACCGCGCTAACCACGGATGCGATTGCCCGCTTTGCCCGCCTCGATGGGAACGACGTGTACTTTCTCACGGGCACCGACGAGCACGGCCTCAAGATGAAGCAGACGGCCGTTGCCGAGGGCATTCCGCCGAAAGAGCTGGCCGACCGCAACTCGGCCGTCTTCCGCCGGATGGAGGACACGCTCGGATGCTCGTATGATGATTACATCCGCACCACCGAGGCGCGCCATTACGAGGCGTGCCAGGAGCTTTGGAAACGCCTCGAAGCCGCGGGCGACATTTACCTCTCCAAGTACGCCGGCTGGTATTCGGTCCGCCAGGAAGCTTATTTCGACGAGTCGGAGACAATTCTCGGGCCGGACGGCATCCGGCGTGAGCCGCTCGGCTCGCCTGTCGAATGGACGGAGGAAGAGAGCTATTTCTTCCGCCTCTCCGCCTTCCAGGATCGCTTGCTGGCGCACTATGAGGCCAATCCGGATTTCATTCTGCCGCCCGAACGGCGCAACGAGGTCAAGAGTTTCGTCGAGAGCGGGCTTCAGGATCTTTCGATCTCGCGCGCCTCGCTCGACTGGGGCATCCCGGTTCCCGGCAATCCCGCGCACGTCATGTATGTCTGGGTCGATGCGCTCAACAACTACATCACCGCAACGGGCCTGCTGAACGCGGGCGACAACCCGCTGAAACGCTTCTGGCCCTGCGACGTGCACGTTATAGGCAAGGACATCGTGCGCTTTCACGCGGTCTACTGGCCGGCATTCTTGATGTCGGCGGGCATCCCGCTGCCGCGGCGCGTCTTCGCGCACGGCTTCATGCTCAACAAGGGCGAGAAGATGTCGAAATCGGTCGGCAACGTGATCGATCCGTTCGATCTCGTGAAGGCCTACGGCGTCGACTCGGTCCGCTACTTCTTCCTGCGCGAAACGGCGTTCGGGCAGGACGGCAGCTATACGCCCGAAGCGATTGAGACACGCATCAACGCCGATCTGGCCAATGGCCTCGGCAACCTCGCGCAGCGCTCGCTGTCGATGATCGCGAAGGGATTCGATGGCAAAGTGCCAGCGCCGGGCGCGTTTACACCAGCCGATGAAGCCATGCTGGCCGCCGCTGATGCCATGTATCCAGCCGCGAAGGCTGCCATGGAGAAGCAGGCGATCAAGAGCTGGCTCGACGCCGTCTGGGCCGTCATCGGCGACGCCGACCGCTACTTCGCCAGCGAAAAGCCGTTCGACAATTCACTGCCGGTGGAGCGCAAGGGTACGATCCTCTACGTGACGGCGGAGGTCGTGCGCCAGCTTGCGATCCTGGCTCAGCCGGCCATGCCGACGTCGGCCGCGAAGCTACTCGATCTTCTCGGTCAGCCAGAGCCACGGCGCACCTTCGCCAACCTTGGAGCGGCAGGCCGACTGGTGCCCGGCACAGAGCTGCCGGCCCCCGTAGGCGTTTTCCCGCGCTACATCCGTCCAACGGAGGACGGCGCGGAGACACCCGCAAAGCCAGCGAAGCAAGGCAAGAAAGGGAAGGACAAAGGCAAGGGAGACGCAGCGTGATGCTTGTCGATCACCATTGCCATCTGGACTTCCCGGACTTCGAGGCCGATCGCGATGCCTATGTGGCGCGCGCGACGGACGCCGGTGTGCGAGTGCTCGTGACGATCTCGACCCATATCCGCCAGTACGACACCTATCGTGCCATCGCGGAAGCCTACGAGAACGTCTACTGCACCGTGGGGACGCACCCTCACCGCGCACATGAAGAGCTGGACATCCCGCTCGATGAGATCGTGCGGCTCTCCGAGCATCCGAAGTGCGTTGGAATCGGCGAAGCGGGGCTCGACTACTTCTACAAGAAGTCGCCGCCCGAGGCCCAAGCCGAAGGTTTCCGCCGCCATATCGCGGCCGCACGCGCAACGGGCCTGCCCCTCGAGATCCATACGCGCGACGCCGACGACGACACGATCCGCATCCTCGAGGACGAGACGGCAAAGGGTCCGTTCAAAGCGATCCTGCACTGCTTTACGGGCGGTGCCGAGCTCGCACGCCGCGCGGTGGCGCTTGGCCATTACGTCTCGTTCTCGGGTGTCGTGACGTTCAAGAAATCGGATGCGCTCCGTGCCATCGCTGCCGACGTGCCGCTCGATCGGCTTCTGGTCGAGACCGACGCGCCGTTCCTCGCGCCCGAACCCTTCCGCGGCAAACGCAACGAGCCAGCACTGGTGGTGCACACCGCGGCCGCATTGGCCAAGGTGAAGGGTCTCTCTGCCACAGAGATGGCCACGGCGACGACCGAGAACTTCTATCGCCTGTTCCAGAAGGTGCCGCGCCCGGCAACGGGGGTCTCGGCATGAGCTATCGCCTAACGTTGCTCGGCAGCGGATCATCGGGCGGCGTGCCGCGGCTCGGCAACAACTGGGGCGTTTGCGATCCATCCAATCCGAGAAATCGCAGGCGGCGCTGCGCAGCTTTGATCGAGCGCATCGCTGGACGCGGGCACACGCGCTTGCTCATAGATACGCCGCCCGACCTGCGCGAGCAGCTCCTCGATGCCAATATCGGCACTCTCGATGGTGTCGCGTTCACGCATGACCATGCCGATCATACGCATGGCATCGACGATCTGCGCATCCTCGCCTTCAACATGCGCAAGCGTGTCGATGTCCACTTCGACGAGGCCACCGGCGCCTCGCTCAAGACCCGCTTCGCATACTGCTTCACGGCGCCGGCCGGGTCGGCCTATCCGCCGATCCTCACGGCCAACGACATCACACCGCCGGAACCCATTACCATCAATGGCGCCGCTGGGCCGATCGTGGCCACGCCGGTGCAACAATTGCACGGCAATCAGGGCTCGCTGGGCTTCCGTATCCGCGACATCGCCTACTCCCCCGACATCAGCGGCATGTCGCCCGTGTCCGAGGCCCTTCTGCAGGGCCTTGATCTCTGGGTGGTCGACGCGCTTCGCTATATCGAGCACCCGAGCCACTTTTCCGTGGCGCAGGCGCTGGACTGGATCGAGCGCTTGCGGCCGAAGCGTGCCATCCTCACGCATCTGCATATCGACCTCGACTATGCGGCACTGAAACGCGAGTTGCCGCCACACGTCGAGCCCGCCTACGACGGCATGGTCGTGCATTTCGATTGAGAGTGGCCGGGAGCCCGGGGAAATGACGATCTTCGGGCTCGAATTCTGGCACATCGGCCTGATCTCCGTGACGGCGCTGATCACGCAAGTCGTCGGCGGCCTCGCTGGCTACGGCACTGGCATGCTTATGCCGCTCGTACTGGTTCCGCTGATCGGCTCGGAGGCCATCGTGCCCGTCATCAGCCTGTCCGCCGTCATCACGAACCCTACGCGCGTCTTCATCTTTCGCGAGCATCTCGACGTACGGAAGGCCTTGGCCATTTCCATCTTCGCCATCCCGACGACGATGATCGGCGCCTGGTGCTATACATTGTTGTCGGGCAGAGGTGCCGCACTCGTCATTGGCACGGGACTGGTGCTCATGGTTCCGTTGCGGCGCCTCCTGGCGCGTCGACGGTTCCGCCTCAGTGGGCCGGGAGTGGGTGCTGCCGGCGCCCTTTACGGCTTCCTCAGCGGCGGCATGACCGGCACAGGCGTGATTCTCATCGCCATGCTGATGTCGATGGGACTGAGCGGCCTCCCCGTCATTGCGACGGACGCTTTCGCGAGCACCATCGTCGGGCTCGCGAAGACCGGGGTCTTTGCGGCCGCGGGTGAGTTGCCTCCAAAACTCTGTCTCGTTGCCGTGCTGATCGGCGCTATGGCGACGCCCGGCACCCTGATCGCGCGGTGGCTCTCGCGGCGGCTCCCTGTCAAGGTTCACGAGACGATGATCGAAGGCACCATCATCGTCGGCGGAGGCGTCTTGATCGCGCGTGCTCTCGCCGGCGGCCATTGACCAGGACGCGGTCGAGGCGGAACGGGTGATCGGCCCGAAACCGCGCTGGCGTCCGGCGGCCGCATCTGACACGTTTGGCACGACATCATTCTGAGGAGACGCACGCCATGATGGTGATGGAGGCCATTGCCGACATCCTGAAGCGCGAGGGAATCTCGACGCTGTTCTGCTTTCCCACAACCCCGATCATCGAAGCGGCTGTGGGAGCTGGCCTGAAGCCGATCATCTGTCGCCAGGAGCGCGTCGGCGTGGATATGGCGTCCGGCTTTGCGCGGACAGCCAACGGTCGCCCACCTGCCGTCTTCGCCATGCAGTATGGTCCCGGCGCGGAGAATGCCTTCCCCGGCATCGCGTCAGCTTATTCGGACAGCGCGCCCGTGTTGTTTCTGCCGCTTGGGCACCCACGCGATGTCGCGCATGTCTTTCCCATGTTCAACTCGACGCGCACGTTTGCGAGCGTCACAAAGCAGGTGGAACCGCTGACGCTTCCGACCCAGGTCGGCGCCGTCATGCGGCGCGCGTTCAACGGCCTGAAGAATGGACGGCTCGGGCCGGTGATGGTCGAGGTGCCAACCGATGTCGTGAAAGCAAAGCTCGACGCCCCGCCGACATACGCCAACGTCCGCGAAGTGCGTTCGGCGCCCGACCCGCGCGACGTCGAGGATGCGGCGAAGCTGCTGATCGAGGCGCGCACCCCCCTCCTCTATGCGGGCCAGGGCGTGCTCTATGCCGAAGCGACGCCGGAGCTGGTCGAGCTTGCTGAGCTGTTGCAAGCCCCCGTGATGACCTCTGGCGACGCGAAAAGCGCCTTCCCGGAGGATCATGCGCTTGCCGTCGGCACGGGCGGCATCGTTTTCACCGGCCATGGCTTGCAAGCGCTGCGCGATGCCGATGTCGTGTGCGGCATCGGTTGCTCCTTCACGCCGCATCGCATCACCAGCCCCGCGATCGCTCCCGAGAAGCGCGTCATCCATGCCACCAACGATGCGCGCGACCTGAACAAGAGCGTCGCAGCGGAGATCGGCATCCTGGCAGATGCCAAGCTTGTGCTCGCGGCGCTCGTCGAAGCGGTAAAGGATCGCCTCGGCAAGACGAAGCGTGGTCAGGAGCGCGCGGAAGGGTTGGCCCGCGTTCGCGCCGACTGGCTCGCCGGCTGGCAGGCAAAGCTCACGTCGGGCGAGCGGCCTATCAACCCCTATCGCATCATCCACGAGTTCATGCGCGTGGTCGATCCGAAGGACGCCATCGTCACGCACGATTCAGGCAGCCCTCGCGATCAGATCCTGCCGTTCTACCGGGCGACGCGGCCACGCGGCTATATGGGTTGGGGCAAGTCGCATCAGCTCGGCACGGGTCTGGGCCTGACAATCGGCGCGAAGATCGCGGCACCGGACAAGTTCTGCGTCAATTTCATGGGGGATGCGGCGTTCGGCATGACGGGTCTGGACTTCGAAACCGCCGTGCGGGCCGGCGTGCCAACGCTGACGGTCGTGCTCAACAATTCGACCATGGCCATCGAGATCCCGCACATGCAGCTCTCCCATTCGAAGCACAATTCTCGCGATCTGGGCGGTAATTACGCGGGTATCGCGAGAGAGCTCGGCGGCTGGAGTGAGCGGGTCGACGATCCCGAGCAGGTGGCCGATGCTTTCCGCCGTGCGCGGCGCGCCACGGAGGACGGCAAGACCGCGCTCCTGGAGTTCATCACCTCGGCCGAAACGGCGTTCTCGCATCGGCTGCCGCCAGCCTCCTAAGCAGCGCCTGTTGCGCAGAGGCTATCTTATCGGCAAACTCCCCCCACCCGAAGTGCCGGAACCAACCGGCGCCAGCAAAACAACGGGACACATGGGAGGACGACAATGCCGACGCTAAAGGCGGCCGCATGGATCGCGGCCGGATTTCTGACTGTCTTCGCGTCCGGACTATCGGCCGCGGAGACGCCCAAGAAAGGCGGGATTCTAAAATTTGCTGTCACCGCGGAACCCGCCGACTACGATTGCCACGGCTCACAGACCTTCGCCCTGCTGCACCCGATCAGCCCGTTCTACTCGTTCCTGGTACGCTACGACACGAGTCAGAACAGCCAGATCACGGGGGATCTCGCCAAAAGCTGGGAGATCTCGAAGGACGGCTTGACCTATACGTTCAAGCTTTACGATGGGGTCAAGTTTCATGACGGCTCGCCGCTGACATCGGCTGACGTCAAATTCTCGTTCGAGCGCATCAAGGATCCGCCAGCAGGCGTCGTGTCGCTCAGGAGATCGCTGTTCACCGGTGTCACATCGATCGAAGCGCCGGACCCGACAACCGTGGTGTTCAAGCTGAAAGAGCCGAACGCCTCGATGATGGATAACCTCGCCCAGCCCTTCAACTGCATCTACAGCAAGGCCAAGGTCGAGAAAGACCCGCGGTTTCCAATCGATCATGTCCTTGGCTCGGGCGCGTTCCAACTCGTCGAGCATGTGCGCGGTTCGCACGTGATCGGCAAGCGCTTCGACGGCTATTTCCGCGAAGGCCGTCCCTATCTCGACGGCTTCAAGGCGTTCTTCGTGAAGTCGAATGCCGTGGTGCCGGGCATGCTTGGCGGACAGTTCGATGCCGAGTTTCGCGGACGTACGCCTGCCGAGCGCGATCAATTGCTGAAGGGCAACGACCCCTCTCGATGGGTCGTGCACGAAGGGCCATGGACGACGATGAATCTCATCGTCTTCAACACCACCCGCAAACCGTTCGATGACATTCGCGTGCGCCAGGCCTTATCGCTCGCGATCGATCGGTGGAATGGCAACGAGCAGCTCTCCAAGGTCACGATCGTTAAGGAGACTGGCGGCTTCCTGCGGCCGGGCTCCGACATGGCGCTGCCCACCTCCGAACTCGAGAAGATCCCTGGTTACGGTCGCGATATCGAGAAGGCCCGGGCAGAAGCCAAGCGGTTGCTCAAGGAAGCCGGGCAGGAAAACCTGACCATCCGGCTCCATAACAGGACACTCGGCGAGCCTTACACGCCTGCCGGGATCTTCGTGATCGACCAATGGCGGCGGATCGGCGTGAACGTCGAGCATCGACAGGTCGAGACTAAGGCCTATTTCGCCAATCTGGTGAGCGGCGACTTCGACGTGGCGCTCTGGCCGCCGACCACGGCTTCGGACAATGCCACGGAAAGCCATATGGCGCAGATAACCAACAAGAAGTCTCCGATCAGCTACTCGCGCCACAACGATACCAAGCTCGATGATCTGTGGGATCAGCAGATCCGCGAACTAGACCCGGTGAAGCGTAAAGAGCTCATCCAGGAATTCGAGAAGCACGCGCTCCTGCAGGCCCACACGCTAGCGATCCACTGGTGGCAGCGCATCATCGTGCATCACAAGAAGATCAAGGGCTGGAATTTCTCCGTCAGCCATTTCCAGGGCACCGACCTGGTCAACGTCTGGCTGGATGAATAACCGCACAATTCAATCGGTGCCGCGCGGCAGATGTCGTGCGGCATCCTTCGAACCGGAGCCGCTGATGACCCATCCCTATACGATCGACCGCAGCTCGAATTGGCGTCGCCAGGCCGTCGCCGAAAAGGTCTGGGGGCTGGACTTGATCTCGCCAGGACTGCGCGAGGACGTCATTACCGCCTGGGTAACGACTTGGGCCGCAAGCCCTTACGAGCGGCTCGAGGATATGCCGTGGACCGAGGGGATCGACTATCCGCTGCTCGGCCATGTCAATGAAGTCACACGCGCGGGCGTGGATCTCGCGGCCCGCGCCAAGAGCGATTGGGGCACCGATGTGCCTCACGACACGCTCGTCCCGATTCTCGTTCTGCACGACGTCGACAAACCGCTGATGTACGAGCGCCGCGATGGGAAGGTCGTGCGATCCAAACTCGCCGACGAGATCCCGCATGGCGTCGTCGGCGGTATGCTTCTCAAGGAGCTCGGCTTCAGCCACGAGATCGTCGCGACCGTTACCACGCACTCGCCCAAGATGCCCTATCGTGGCCGCAACTTCGCAGCCTACGTGCTTCACCACGCCGACATGTTCTCAGCGGACCACGCGTTGATGGCCATGGGGCACACGCCGACGTACGTGAAGCACGCTTGAGGGCTTCAGGCCCTCACTCGTCCTGCAGGTAGCGCCCGATCACACCGCCGATGACTCCGCCGAGGATCGGCGCCACCCAAAACAGCCAGAGCTGAGATAACGGCAGCGCGCCGCCGAACAATGCTGTGGCCGTGCTGCGCGCCGGGTTGAGCGACGCATTGGTGACGGGGATGGCAATGATGTGAAACAGCGCGAGGGCGAGGCCAATCGAGAGGCCTGCGAAGCCCGAGGGCGCCCGCCGCGAGATCGAGCCGACGATGATGATGAGAAACAGCGCCGTGATGACGATCTCGAACAGCATGGACGCGACGAGGCCGAACTGCCCCGCGCCGCCATAGTGGTTCGAGGCGCCAACGAAGGTATTTGTCTTTGCGGCAATGCCGGACGAAAGAACGACGTAAAGCAGCAATCCGGCTGCTGCCCCGCCGATCACCTGGGCAATGATGTAGGCAGGCGCCTTGGCCGAGTCGAAACGGCCGGCTGCAATCAATCCGATGGTCACCGCGGGATTGAAGTGGCCGCCAGAAATGTGGCCTACCGCATAAATCATCGAGACCACCGAGATACCGGCAGCGAGCGCCACGGCTACGAGCCCTGCGGACGGCGCCGCGAACAGAGCCGCGCCTGCGATGGCGAGAACGAGACAAAATGTACCGACGAACTCGGCCACAATTGCACGAGCAGTCATTTGGGATGCCCCCTTGGGTGAATAGCAACGCAGAGTTGCACTAGAGAATCAGCGTTATCATTCCTGAGCTTCGACTCGGAAGATACCCTATGTCCCGAAGCAACTCTTATTCCAAGGAAACAATCACCAGCCGCCCACGAGCAATGCGCCAAGACCCAGACCGCCGACAATGATCCGCCACCACGCAAAGGGCGCGAAGCCGTACCGGGAGACGAACTCGAGCAGGTAGCGCACAACCACCACGCCGGCGATGAAGGCGACGACAAAGCCGATCGCGATCGATTGCAGGGCGGCGGAATCGAGTTGGCCGTAGTTCTTGAAGAGATCGTAGGTGAACGCTCCCGCCATGGTGGGCATGGCAAGGAAGAACGAGAACTCCGCCGCCGCGCGCTTGGTCAGCCCTAGCAACATTGCGCCGACGATGGTCGCGCCCGAGCGCGAAACACCAGGAATCATGGCGAGACACTGGCACAGTCCGATCTTGAGCGCGGTGAGCACCGTCACATCCTCGGATGCGGTCACCGTCGGCCTGAGCCGCATTCGATCGACGGCAAGCAGCACGATGCCGCCCGTAATCAGCGTGATGCAGATCAGCAACGGCGTTTCGAACAGAACTTCCTTGATGTACTTGTGGAGCAGCACACCGATGACGGCGGCTGGCAGGAACGCCACGACGATGGCGGTAACGAATCGGCGCGCAGCCGGATCGCTTGGAAGATCAGCCACCAGCTTCCACAACCGAGCCGAGTAGACCGTCAGAAGGGCCAATACCGCGCCGAGCTGGATCAGAATCTCGAAGACCCGCTTATCCGGCTTGATTCCGAGGAAATGCTCGATCAAGAGCAGATGCCCCGTCGACGATACCGGGATGAACTCTGTGAGGCCCTCGACAACGCCGAGCAGAACGGACTGCCACGTATTCATGGGCCCTCGCTGATCCGTAAGCGCCCGGTATGCGCCGGACGGCGGGTTGATCCCGCGCGGGCTTAGCAGAAAATTCGCCGAGTGCGAGAAGACCGAATGTCCAATATGCACTGATTGCAAATTCCCAGTGGCCGATTGGCCGTGACATGGCCACTTCGGCTCGCCGATGGTAGAAGCGCGACGTGGCGCTGGTCGCAGTTTCGTCGTGATGCGCGATAGAAGTCGCAGCAGACCCAACCAACAGGGGAGCCCGCGATTCCATGGCCCGGCTGACACAATTCAAGCTCTGCCCGCTGTCGCGCTCGATCCGGCTGCTGCTGGGGGAACAGGACATCGAAGCCGATCTTGTCGACGAATTCCCTTGGGAATGGCGCCCGGCCTTCCTGGCCCTCAACCCCTCGGGCGCGTTGCCGGTGCTCGAGCTCGAGGATGGGCTGGTCGTGGCCGGGGCCTATGCGATCTCAGAATACCTCGGCGAGGTGGCTCGCCGCGCGCCACCCGACGAGCGCGTCTGCGATCCGTTTCCCGGCTCCGGTGAGGATCGCTCGGAGGTGCGACGCCTGGTTGACTGGTTTCACGGCAAGCTCGCCACCGAAGCCAGCCGAGAGATCCTGCGCGAGAAGGTCGAAAGCCGCTTCCGCCAGGAGACTGGCCGGCAGCAACCAGACACCGAGTTGCTGCGGGCGCTCAGGACCAACCTGCGCTATCATTTGAGCTATGTCAGCTATCTCGCCGAGCAGCGCCGCTGGCTCGCGGGTGATGAAATGAGCTTCGCAGACATGGCCGCCGCCGGACATCTCTCCTGCCTCGACTACCTGGACGAAGTGCCGTGGGATGACTTCCCCGCCGCGCGCAACTGGTATGTGCGGCTGAAATCACGCCCTTCGTTCCAGCCATTGCTGGTGGACCGTTTGCCCGGGATTGCGCCGCCGCTGCATTACGACAACCTCGATTTCTGATGAGTAACAGGCTTACCACCGAAGAATTGGTTCGCCGCGCGGCCGCGAAAGCCGGTTTCGCGCAGGTCGGCTTTGCACGAACCGCCGATTTCTCCGACACGCATGGCGAAAGGCTCGATGCCTTTATCGCCGATGAGCGCTACGGCGATATGGATTGGATGCCTGCACAGGCACACAGGCGCCGCCACCCGCAGGCGATGTGGCCGGAAGCCCGCTCGGCCGTCGTGTTGGGATTCAACTACGGCCCGGATACCAATCCACTCGACGCGTTGGCGCACAAGGAGCGTGGCGTCATCTCCGTCTATGCGCGCGGCCGCGACTACCATGATGTTGTAAAGGGCCGCCTCAAGGACGTTGCCGGCGTTCTGGCCCGCGCGACCAATGGCGCCGACGTCAAGGTTTTCGTCGATACCGCACCGCTGATGGAAAAGCCGTTGGCGGCGCTTGCCGGATTGGGCTGGCAAGGTCGTCACACCAATCTGGTCTCGCGAGAAGCCGGATCGTGGCTCTTTCTCGGCGTAATCCTGACGACGGCCGAACTGAAACCCGACGCGCCCATCGCCGACAACTGCGGCTCGTGCCGGCGCTGCCTCGACATCTGCCCGACGCAAGCATTCCTCGCGCCTTACCAGCTCGATGCGCGTCGCTGCATCTCGTACCTCACGATCGAGCACAAAGGGCCGATCGCCCGGGAGCTGCGCGCGTTGATGGGCAATCGCATCTACGGTTGCGATGATTGTCTCGCCATCTGCCCTTGGAACAAGTTCGCAGCGGTCGCCAGCGAAGCACGGCTTGCCGCCACGGACGCGACCCGCGAAACCGATCTCGCCGACCTGCTCAGCCTCGACGACGCGACGTTTCGGCAGCGCTTCAGCGGTTCGCCAATCAAGAGATCCGGTCGCAATCGCTTTTTGCGCAACGTACTGATTGCCGCCGGCAATGCGGGAACTCCGTCCCTGCTTCCCGCTGTCGAGCGATGCCTGACGGATGACTCGAGCCTCGTTAGAGGAGCCGCTGTCTGGGCGGTCGCGCGGCTCGGCGGCGTCGACCTAGTGCGCCGGCTCGCGGACCGTTATCTCGCCGAAGAAACGGATGAAACCGTGCGCGCGGAATGGCACGAGGAGCTTGCGGAATGACGCTTCACGACGATCCGAAACAGCCGAGTTGGCGGGTTCTCTGCCTCGGCCTCGGCTACACGGCCGCAGCGCTCGCGCGGCGATTGGCGCCGCAGGGCACCCACATTGCCGGGACAGCACGTTCAGCCGAAGGCACCGAACGTATCGCAAAGAACGGCTGGCAAGACTTTGTGTTCGACGGGCCGGACGTATCGCCAGGCCTTGCACGTGAGATGTCCGAGGCGACTCACATCCTCGTCTCTGCGGCGCCGGATGAAGCGGGGGATCCCGTGCTCCGCCACCTTGGGAGCTGCCTCGAAGGCGCGACGAAACTCCGCTGGATCGGCTACCTCTCTACGGTCAGCGTCTATGGCGATCATGGCGGTGCGTGGGTGGATGAAACGACGGCGCCACGTGACCCCGGCCGGCGAGGTCTCATGCGGATCGAAGCGGAAAACGAATGGCTCGCGTTTGGAAAGGCACATACACCACGCGTCGACGTCTTCCGGTTGCCTGGCATCTACGGTCCTGGACGCGGCGCCGTTCATCAGTTGCGTTCCAGCACCGCGCGTCGCATCGCGAAGCCGGGCCAGGTCTTCAATCGAGTGCATGTCGATGACATCGCCGCCGCACTCGAAGCAGCCATGACGGCGCCGTCAGCTCATAACGTCTACAACATCACCGACGACGAGCCCGCACCTGCTGACGAGGTCGTGGCCTATGCGGCAACCCTTCTTGGCCTCGAGCCACCGCCCCTCGTGCGTTTAGAGGATGCGAATTTTTCGCCTATCGCGCGGAGCTTCTACGACCAGACGAAGCGGGTTTCCAACAAGCGCATGAAAGAAAGCCTTGGGGTGAAGCTTGCATACCCCACCTATCGAGAGGGCATGGCGGCGACCGTCGCGAGTTCCCCGACACAGGCCTGACAAGCAAAATTCAGACAACGTTCACCGTCCCACCGCTTTGCTGCCCAAGTTCTGAACTACTTTCGACAGCATCGAAAAAAATGAGGTCGCGCTGTCTTTGCGGCCTAGGTTGGGAGGCTGGAACATGCGTGCTCTGTCTCGAATGACGAGCGTCGCGATTGCGGCAGCGACCGTCGCCGGGCTCTCGCTCTCCCTTCCCGTTTTGGCCGAAATTGATGATCCGATTGCGAGGTTGCTGGCGACGACGGCGTCTCAGGCGCCTCGCGCCGCGCCTGTTGGCCGGGAGCACAAGGTCGAGGCTGCCGACCGCCCACGTCCCGAGGAAGAGAACCGCCTTATCGACGAAATCGAAATGCTTGAGCGCGCGCGCGCCGAGGCCGAGGCGCGCCGAGCCGCGCAGATTCGTAGCAATGAAGCCATCACGGATACCGCAAGCAACTCCGATGCACGCAAAGCGGAAGACGAACGTCGCATTGCCGATGAGCAGCACCGTGTCGAAGAGGAGCGGCGTCACACGGAAGCCGCCCAGCGCGCGGATGCGGAGCGCAGGGCCGCGGAAGAGCGCCGCATGGTGGAGGAGCGACGCCGCGCCGAGGAACAAAAGCGCGCGGAAGACACCCGCTTAGCCGCCGAAGCACAACGCAAGGCTGACGAAGAACGCCGGATCGCGGATGAGCAGCGTCGGGCCGAGGAAGTCGAGTATGCCCGCATGGAGGCCGAGCGCGATGCGGAGGCGGTGCGGATTGATGAGGCGTTGAGCCGGGCGCGGGAGGCATGGGTCAAGCGCCAGACCGCGCGCGCTTCGGAGGCGGACAACTCTACCAATGAGGCCCGAGCGCCCATGCAGGCACCTCCCGGTCCGGCGCCGCGACCGGAGTACGACACGCCGCGCGAATTCGCCGTTAACGCCCCACTTCGCGAACCTCCTCGCGCCGGCGGAAACTCACCGGACGCGGACGGCTTCAGGTCGTCGACGCGCGTCACGATCCTGATGGTGCTGGAACCCGGCAGCCGGGGCATCCGGCGCCACAACAAGACCGCCGATCCACTGCTGTGCGGCGAGAGAGGCTGCTACGTCGGAGCGGGTCCTGACACGGCGGCTCGCTTCCTGCCGCGCCAACGCGCCTTCGGACCAATGCGGACGCTCGGCGAACGCGCCGGCGCCTGCCGCAATTCGCTCGGCTGCGTCTTCCGCGGCGTCGATCTCGTGGCCTATCCCGCTGTCATCCAGCCGATCGATATGCGGATCTTGCGCCACGATCGTCGGCAACCACACGTTCTGGATGAAACGTCGGATTGCCGCCTGAACAACGGGCGTCTCTCCTGCACACCCATCCAAGGTCCCGACTACACCCTCTGGATCGTACCCGAGCCGATTGCGGAGCGGGCTGGGCCACGTGAGCTCGAAAGGGTTGTTGAAGCGGGACTGCGCTCGCACGCCGCCATGGTCGTCCGCGACTGATTTCAATCAACGTGCCCGCGCCATCCTGGCGGCGACGGGCTCGCGAGCGGCCGACTGTGCGCTGTTCACCCGCATCTCCGTGAGTTTCCAGGATAGGCCGCGCAACTCCAGAACGGCTTGCCACGTCCGATCACGTGCGATCCGATCGGCCAACTCGATCTCGAAACGGAACGGGGACACAAATCCAGCGCGCCTCACTCTGTCGGTAATTCCCACCGCATGACCGACGCCCAGCCGGTCAGCCCAAGTTGCCGGAGCATGCGTGACTGAGGCCGCCACGACACTGGTTGGCGCTCTTGCTGCTTCGCGGACCGCATGGACGCGATGTCCCCATGTCTGCCGCCACGCGTAAAGCTTGGACGCGCCCTCCGCGGTGACATAGCGATCAATGAGTGGATCGGTGAGAAACGGCAGCGTGGCGGCCTTGAGACGTTGCCAGACGCTCGGGCGAGGCACGCCAGCGGCCTCCGTCAGCTCCGAGATAGCCTTCCGCGCCTCCCCGAGCGACGACTTGAGAGACTTGCGCACCGACGGCCAGTCAACTTTGTCCTCGAGACGTGCCGTGTCTCCGGTGCGAACCGCCTCTCGGATCTGCCAAGCCGTCACCAGCGGAGCGGACGCATATGCGCCGACCGCGAGCGAGAGCAGCAAGGCAAATCCTATGAACCGTCGGGCCATTCCCTACTACTGCCTCGTCGAACCGAAGGTCTCCCCACGAGCATAGTGGTTTGCCGTAGGACACCGGCAGAACCAAGGCAATCGCACAATCGCAATTTTCCCAACCGGAAATGATGCTTCAACAGCGGGCGGGCGGACGGCCTCGCACGCGCCGCAAAGCCAATCGCAGACGGAAGATGGTCAGCGCGGATGGATTTGAACCACCGGTCTCCTGCTTCCAAGGCAGGCGGGGACGGCCAAGCTCCCCTACGCACTGCTGCCATGACGGCGGCCGAGTTGCCGTGCCATCACGTGTCCAACTCCCCTGCCCCGTCCGGCTGCGCCACCGGCGCTCACCGAACGGGACGGGGATTACTGATCGAGCTCGGCATCCCAATAGAGGTAGTCGAGCCAGCTTTCGTGCAGGTGCCGCATCGGCAGCCCCTTGCGCGCACGCATGAGGTCCCGCGCCGAGGGCATCTTCGGCATTGCGATCGGTTGCATGCGCATGGACGAGCCCTTCCGGACATTGCATGGACCGCATGCGGCGACCACATTCTCCCAACTCGTCACGCCACCCATGGATCGCGGCCGGACGTGATCGAACGTCAGTTGCGAAGCGGGCCGAACAACGTGGCAGTATTGGCAAGTGAAGCGATCGCGCAGAAACACGTTGTACCGTGTGAACGGCACGTCTTGCCGTGTCCTGCGATAGCGCTTCAGTGCCACCACCGCCGGCAGCCGTACTTCGCGCGAAGGACTGCGCACTGCACGGTCGTATTCCGCCACGACCGCAACGCGCTCGCGTACCAACGCACTGACCGACTCTTGCCACGAAACGAGCGAAAGCGGGAAAAGGCTTACGGGCCGAAAATCGGCATTCAACAAAAGCGCTGGATAAGCTGTGATATGCATTGCCGACCTCCTTTCTCCCGATGTTTCTCAATTCATTTTCCAACAGGGCGCAATATCGGAAAAACGACCTTCGCCATTTATCCAATATTGCGCCTATTCTTTTTCTGACGCATTCACCACGACGCCCACACTTAGGGCGCGTTCGTCGCCGCCAGGCTCAGCCGAGCGTACGCGGTGATCTTCCCCATTTCACAATGCGCCAGATCCTGACCATCGAACGGTCTGGTGGCAAATTGCGCAATCAAGAGGAGATTGGCGTCAGACCCGATTAGGTGCTCGCACTTCGCAAGCAAAACCGGGTTTATCCGAACAGACCCCGCCTTCGCCGCGCACAACCGTGCACACCGGTCGAACTGACCAGTCTGCGACGGCGCAAAGCGCGTGGGCGATATGTGATGCGATGCGCATCGGGGCCTCGGACAAGAAGCTCGATAATCGAGCCAGAATTGATGCAAACTCAGTCGCGGTTGCTGGAGGCTATAAGCCGTCTCTGCAAACGCTCCCCTTTCTGACCAAAATGAGAGGCAAAGTCAATCAATAATTCGCGTCCGCAATTTATAAACTCGCGGCTCCTCGATTTTCTTCTCTTGTTTCTCCGTGCCAGCCGAGAAAACCGCCGCCCGGCGTCATACCGGACGGCGGCGCATCGCATTATGCGAGCGGCGCGACCGAGAGCCCTTTCACGTTATGCTTCTCGATCAGGCTCTGAACCAAGCCAGACCGCTTTGCTTCCTCGACAAGCTCCGCGAGCCACGGCGCAGCCTTGGTGTTTTTCTTCGGCGTACCGACCGCCTGCTGGACCGCCGAGAACTTGCCATCGAGGATGCGCGCACCAGGGATCTTCTTCACGTCATCGATCAGACGCGGGCGCAGGCCAGCGAGCACCTCGAGCTTTTCCTGCACGAACTTATCGAACGATGCATCGAGCGTGTCGGTACGCACGAGCGTGGCATTCTTGATGTTGTTCTCGAGCCAGAGGCCGTAGGCGGACCTGCCCGTGACCGAGATGCGGATGCCCGGCTTGTCCACGTCTGCGATGGATTGGATCGGAGAGCCGGCCGGCACCAGGTAGGTTGATTCGATTTCGCAGTAAGCAGCGGTGAACGCAATCGTCTTGGCGCGTTGCGGCTCGGCGCCGATGTTGCCGATATCCCAGACGTTGTTTTCGGCATCGTCACCGAGCGCTCCGGGAGATTTGTAGGGAATGAGCTTCAGCGGTACGCCCAGGCGTCGCGCAACCTCGGCCGCCATGTCCGGCGACACGCCGACCGGATCGCCGGCGTCTGTCTTGCCGGTGACCAACAGAAAGTTCGACATGTTGATGCCGGCGCGAAGAACGCCGGTCGGTGCCAGTTCGGCAACGATCTCGGGGGAAACGGACATGGTTGGCTCCTCCTGGAAGGTGGACCTCGGGCTCGAGGCTCACCCAGACAGTAAGAGCAACGCGATGGCGCCAGCAACCTCGAGCACCGGGATTACCTGCATTGCCGAGTCAAGAAACGTCGCCTAATGTTTCGCGGAAATCCGGCAAAGGGCCGACGACGCGGAGCCCCAATTGAAGCTTTCCGATCTGCTTGCCTCCCGGAACCGGCTTGCGGCCGATGACGGGGAGACAGCCTGCCTGCGGCCGTCCGCCGGAGGCGTACGCGCCCCGGCAAGCCTCACATTCGAGGCGGTCGAGCGGCGCTACGGCGAGATCATCGCGCTGTCGAGTGTCTCACTCGACGTCGAACCGGGCGAGATCGTGTGCCTGCTCGGCCCATCGGGTTGCGGCAAGACGACATTGCTCCGCATCGCCTGCGGCGTTGAGAAGCCCACCTCGGGGCGCGTTACGATCTCAGGTGTGGAGGTCGCCGGCCCGAAGCGATTCGTACCCCCCGAAAAGCGCCACGTCGGGTTGATGTTTCAGGACTTCGCGCTGTTCCCCCATCTCAGCATACTCGACAACGTAACGTTCGGCCTGAAGACGCTCTCGCGTGCGGAGGCGGTCCGCGCGGCCCGCGATGCGCTGGCGCGGGTCGGCATGCTGAGCCATGAGTCCAAGTACCCGCATATGCTCTCCGGCGGCGAGCAGCAGCGTGTGGCGCTCGCGCGCGCCATTGTTCCCCGGCCGTCGGTCATGCTGATGGATGAGCCGTTCTCCGGTCTCGACGTGCATCTGCGCGGACGGCTGCAGGAGGAGACGACCGCGCTTCTGCGCGAAACTCGCGCAACGTCGATCATCGTGACGCACCACCCCGAGGAGGCCATGCGGCTCGCCGACCGCATCGCGGTTATGAGGCGCGGGCGGCTGGTCCAGGTGGGCCGCGCGCGGGATCTGCACCGCAACCCGGCCGACCTCTACGTCGCGCGCCTGTTCTCAGAGATCAACGAAATTCCTTGGGTGGTTGAAGGCGGGGCGTTGCGCACTCCGGTCGGTACGTTTTGGGTCCCCGAGATCGCTGAAGGCGAGAAGGCTGTCCTGTGCCTGCGACAACGTGAAATTGCACTCGCTAAGCCGGGCGTCGGCCTCGCGGCCCGGATCATGGATCTGAAGTCGCTCGGCGATGCGGCGTTGCTCGATCTCGCCGTCCAAGGCTTCGACGAACCGCTCAGAGTCCGGCTTCGAGAGAGCGAAATGCCGGGGCTCGACAGCGAGGTGAGCGTAGTCGTCGATCCAGCCCGCGCGCTCGTGTTCCCCGCCGACGACGCAAGGGCTGAGCCGCTTCCTGCCGGTTAACGCGACGACGACGGTCGGCGGCGCGACCCTCATATGAAACCATTACAGCACCGTCACTTGCGACAGGGGTTCGTGTCTGCGATAGTGCGCGCCAATCGAAAAGGGCGGACTCCGCCCCTCATGGAGTACCCGAACACATGGGCGGCTTGAGCGTATGGCACTGGCTGATTTTTCTGGCCGTAGCGCTGCTGTTCTTCGGCGGCGGTGGCAAGATTTCGGCCGTAATGGGCGATTTCGCCAAGGGTATCAAAAGCTTCAAGAAGGGTCTGCAGGACGACGAGGCTGAGGCGAGCAAGCCGGCAGATCAGCCGCGCACGATCGAGTCCACGAAAACCCACGATACCCACGTCACCGGAACCGGCACCAAGGTCGGTTGATGAGGCTGGGCGGCGGCGAGCCCCGGACATTGAAGGGGCGGGCCCCGCATCCACGCTATCTTGATGCGCGATCCGCAGCGCGGACGGTCCGGATGCCTGCGCGGCTTAACCACGCGGCCTACATGGCTGGGACCTAGAGACCGGACACGATGTTCGACCTTACGTCGTCAAAGCTGCTCATCCTTGCGGTCGTCGCCCTCATCGTCGTCGGGCCCAAGGACCTGCCAGCACTCATGCGGACGGTCGGCCGCTATCTGGGCATGATCCGTCGGCAAGCTAACGAGTTTCGGGCCCAATTCGAGGAAGCCATGCGCGAATCGGAGCTGTCCGACCTCAAGAAGGAGGTCGAGCAGCTTGGCGAGGAAGCGCGCAGCACGTTGCAAGAGACCAGCAGCGCCGTTGACAGCCACATGAGCGACGTCACGCGCGAGGTGAATGCCTCGCTCGCGGAGATCGACAAGCCCGAGACGCCTGAAACTGCCCCCTCACCGGAGCACGCGGTGGAGCCGACCGACACGCCGGCACTCGCGCACGAGACAACCGGCGAGGTGCCGGCCACCGAAGAAC
Source organism: Hyphomicrobiaceae bacterium (assembly GCA_050250755.1). Taxonomy (GTDB): domain Bacteria; phylum Pseudomonadota; class Alphaproteobacteria; order Rhizobiales; family Hyphomicrobiaceae. The sequence continues at coordinate 89,295 of JBFWOB010000009.1, read as the reverse complement.
CGGGCCCCACCACGATCAAGGCGCCTGAGCCCGCCACTCCAACGCGCAGCGGGGCCTGACGTCATGCAGGAGATCACGCCCGCTTCTGACAGCCCTGGCGAACCGCGTCGCGATGGACAGGAGGATATCGACGCCTCCCGCATGCCGCTGATGGAACACCTCACGGAGCTGCGGCAGCGCCTCATCACGTCGCTCTTCGCGTTTGCCGGGATGTTCGTTCTCTGCTTCTTCTTCGCCAAACCGATCTACAATGTTCTGGTATGGCCTTACGTGCGTGTGGTCGGCGAGGAAAAGGCGAAGCTGATCGCCACCCACTTCCTTGAGCAGCTCTACACGAACATTCGTCTCGCCATGTTCGGCGCCGCTTTCCTGTCGTTCCCCATCGTGGCGAACCAGATCTATAAATTTGTCGCGCCCGGCCTCTATAAGAACGAGCGCCAAGCCTTTGTCCCCTATCTTGTTGCTACGCCAGTGCTATTCCTGCTCGGCACGTTCGTCGTCTATTTCCTCGTCATGCCGATGCTGATCAGCTTCTCGCTCGACATCACCCCGCAGGCGGCGGGACACGGCAAGGCAGCGATCGAACTGCTACCCAAGGTGTCTGAATATCTGACGTTGATCATGACGCTGATCTTCGGCTTTGGCATCTGCTTCCAATTACCGGTAATTCTGACACTTCTTGCGCGTGCGGGGATCATCACGGGAGACTCTCTGCGCAGTTTCCGCCGCTATGCGATCGTTTCCATAGCAGGCGCTGCCGCGGTCCTCTCGCCGCCCGACCCATTCTCGATGCTCGCGATGATGGGGCCGACAATCCTGCTCTACGAAGCATCCATCCTGATCGTCGACCGCATGGCCAAGAAGCATCAGGCCGCGATGCAGAGCACCGACTGACGTCTCCGGCCTCAACGGCGACTGGACGTTCGGGTGCAGCAGGACTAAATCACGCCGATCCCGCCATGAAAGCGCGAGGGTGCCAGCGGACCTCACGCCCGCGCGCTCCTGCATTTTGTGACCGCCGTGAGCTGCGGGCGAGCAGAAAGGCCATTGCCGTGTTCGATATCAAGGCGATCCGTGACAATCCCGGCGTATTCGACGAAGCCCTCAAGCGACGGGGCATCGACGGCGAATTCTCGGCCGCCGCTATTTTGAAGCTCGACGAGGAGCGCCGCGCCCACGTCACGCGCCTGCAGGAGGCGCAAGCTCGCCGCAACGCCGCCTCCAAGGAAATTGGTGCCGCCAAGAAGGCAAAGGATGATGCCAAGGCAGAGGCGCTGATGGCTGAAGTCGTGAGCCTCAAGGATTTTCTCGCCTCCGGCGAGGCTCGCGAACGCGAATTGACGGCGGAAGTCGAGAAGCAACTCGCTGTGATTCCGAATGCTCCCCTGCCGGACGTACCCGAGGGCCTCGACGAGACGGGCAACATCGAGGTGCGCCGTTGGGGCGGCCCGGCGATGTTGAATTTCAAGCCCAAACAGCATTTCGAGCTGGGCGAGGCGCTCGGCCTGATGGACTTCGAGACTGCGGGCAAGGTGTCTGGTGCCCGCTTCGTTTATCTCAAAGGCGCGCTTGCCCGCATGGAGCGGGCGCTCACGCAGTTCATGCTCGACCTGCACACGGACGAGTTCGGCTACACCGAAGTCAATCCGCCCTTGATGGTACGCGATGCAGCGGCCTACGGGACCGCCAACCTGCCGAAATTCGCCGACGATCTATTCCGAACGACCACCGATTACTGGCTCATCCCGACCGCCGAGGTTTCCCTTACCAATCTCGCGCGCGAACAGATTCTCGACGAAGATGCGCTGCCCCTGCGTTTCACGGCGGGCACTCCCTGTTTTCGTGCTGAAGCCGGATCAGCAGGACGAGACGTGCGCGGCATGATCCGCCAGCACCAGTTTCTGAAGGTCGAGCTCGTCTCCATCACTGCGCCGGAAGCCTCCCTCGAGGAACACGAGCGCATGACGCGTTGCGCCGAGACCATTCTCGAGCGTCTGGGCCTTCCCTACCGCACCATGCTGCTGTGCACCGGCGACATGGGCTTTGCGTCTCGGAAGACCTATGATCTCGAAGTGTGGCTGCCTGGGCAGGACGCGTACCGCGAGATTTCCTCTTGCTCGGTCTGCGGCGACTTCCAGGCGCGTCGCATGGGAGCGCGATACCGGCCGAAGGGCGCCAAGGACGTGCGCTTCGTCCATACTCTGAATGGCTCTGGTCTCGCAGTGGGGCGTACGCTCATCGCGGTGATGGAAAACTTCCAGCAGGCGGATGGCTCGATCCTCGTGCCGGAGCCGTTGCGCTCGTACATGAACGGGCTCGAGCGCATCGCAAAGAGCTGAGGTTGCCGCCACGACGCTGTAGCATCCGAGTGGCATCCAGACGAATAAAAGCGACCGACTCGACCAACCGGCCCAACCGCTTCAAGGAGACCCCATGCGCATCCTCGTGACCAATGACGACGGTATCGATGCGCCGGGGCTGCACGCCTTGCGACAGATCGCCGAAGAGCTTGCCGGGCCAGATGGCGAAGTCTGGGTGTCTGCGCCGGAAACCAATCAGTCCGGAACAGGAAACTCCCTCTCGCTCAACGAGCCGCTGCGCATGCGCCAGATGGCCGAGCGCGTCTATGCCGTGCGTGGCACACCGACTGATAGCGTGATCATGGCCGCTCGCCACGTGCTCAAGGGGCGCCTGCCGGATCTCGTACTTTCAGGCATCAACCGCGGTGCCAATCTCGCCGAGGACGTGACTTACTCCGGCACCATCGCTGGTGCATTTGAAGGCACCCAGCTCGGCATCCCGTCGATCGCTCTTTCGATGGCTTACAGCTACACTGCTGGCGATCATCCCCACTGGCAGACGCCTCTCTCACGCGCGCCGGCACTCATCCGGCAGCTTATCTCCGAGCCGTGGCCGCCGCTCGTGCTGATGAGCATCAACTTCCCCGATCGCCTGCCCGACGAGATCGAAGGCGTGATGGTGACGACCCAGGGTCGGCGCGATCAGCAAAATCTTGGCGTCGAGGAGCGGAGCGACACGTGGGGCAACCCTTACTATTGGCTCGGCTATCAGATCCGCCGCTCCAATCCCCCGCGCGGCACCGATCTTTGGGCCGTCTACAACGGCTGGATCTCCGTCACCCCCCTTTCTCTGAATTTGACCGACCGCGCCATGCATGCGCACCTGACCGAGCGTCTTGGTCGCTGACAATATCTGAGACGTTTAGTTGCATTGACCATTCATAGATTATTCACGTTCAGGCCGCACGCCTGCCGGAAATGAGCCCTGTTCAGCTCATAATGTGCGCGTACATGAGAAGATGCGCCAACGGACGTGCCCCCTCCGCCGGCGTTGCGTCTCATCGTCTCTTCGCCTCGGCACGAGCCGTTTCGACGCCGTGAAACCCTAACGCGTCTTCCCGAATCCCCGCTGGATCCTGGCAGAGCGTTAAAGGCTCATTAACCCAAAGAGGGTTAACTCGCCGTGCGTATGAGGTGTGCACATGTCGAGTTCAGAAGTACGTGCGTCCTGTCAATCTGTCCCGGTTCGCCTGAGCCTCGTGGCTGCGAGCCTGTTGTGTGCGACCGCCATTGCCGGCTGCAGCGCAGATCTGGCCCGCCTGGACATGGCCAACGTGGGACTCTCGGATACGCCGACGAGCCATACTGCCCCGATCCCGAGCGAGCCAATGCACAAAGGCTTCGCCAGCGAGTCGTCGGGGTCGACACCGCCCTCCGGACCATACAGCTATAATCCGCGGCCCTACCCGCCGCCCACATCGCGTATCGCCCCCGTTCGTCAGGCCGGCCTGCCCGAGCCGGTGTCATCAGGTGCACCTCTTCCTTCACCGATCAGCGTGACGACTCATCCCGAGCCCGTCAAACAGTACGCTCCGCCCGCCGGCGGCAAGGTTGTCGAAGTGGTGCCAGGCGATACGCTCTATGGAATCTCGCGACGTCACGGCGTTCCGATTTCGTCGCTCATGAGCGCCAATGGACTGCAGACTCCGACGATCTTTCCGGGCCAGAAGCTGACCTTGCCGACAGACGGACGGCGGCGCTCGCCTGCGCGACGCACCGAGATAGCCTCGCGGCCTGTAACTGCTCCGCAGCGTCCGGTCACCGCGCCGTCGAGCGAGTCTGCCGGCGCAAACTCCCACTGGACCGGCACCTATACTGTCACCGCCCGCGACAGCCTCTACGCCATCGCCAAGCGTCATCAAATCACAGTCGCGGAGTTGCAGTCGGCTAATGGCATCGGTGATCCGGGCCGTCTCAGGGCAGGCACGATCCTGAAGGTGCCAGGAGGTCCCGCAACCGCGCGTACCGAGATGGCTCCCACGACGAGTCCAGCTCCCGTTCCACCAGCCGTCGCTCAGGAAGCGCAAGCGCAGTTCGCACCCGGCCCTTCGACGCGCCCGCGGATCATCAACGCAACGCCGGAAACGCCGCAGGAGCCGCCGGAGCGTGTGGCCGTTGCAGCACCAAGAACGCCAGTTCTCAACGATGCAAGCCCCGCCGCCGAGCCGGCCACTCCCAAGGCCACGGCCTTTATCGGGAAGTTCCGATGGCCCGCGAAGGGGCGCATCGTGGCCGGTTTCGGACGCCGACCCGATCACACGCACAACGACGGCATCAACATCCTCGTGCCGCAGGGCTCGAGCGTCCTCGCCGCTGAAGGCGGCACCGTCGCCTATGCCGGCAGCGAGCTCAAAGGCTATGGAAACCTCATCCTGATCCGTCACGAAGGCAACTGGATCTCGGCCTACGCTCACAACGACTCGCTGCTCGTGCGGCGCGGCGATCACGTCGAGCGTGGTCAGGAGATCGCCAAGGCCGGCAAGACGGGCGCAGTCGATCAGCCACAGCTTCATTTCGAGCTTCGCCAAGGCTCAAAGCCCGTCGATCCGGTCCCGCATCTGGAACGCTAAGTCTGCTAGAGGCGTCAAGCAGACTTACGCGCTCATTCTGATGCTTTGGGTCGAGGTCTGATGCGATGCTGCCGCAGGCTTTCGTAGTCCGGACGCGCGCGCTCGGCGATGCGTGCTAGCGGTCCATCCAACCGCGGCAAAGGTCTCGCCTCCACCGGACCGAACCCTGTCGAGCGCTCCACGTTCGCGTACCACACAGGCGCCCACACGCCATCGCTGTCCCGCCTTCCCGCTGGCCAAACCAACATCGCCGCCGAGAACGGTATACCGAGCCGTTCGCATAACATGGCGAGCACGCCCTCCGGATCGGCGAGAATATCGGCGGTATCGATCACCGGGGGTGCGGCGCCGAGACGATCCGCCACGCGGTCGAAAATCTCCCGCTGTTGGGGCACACCGATCGCCTCGAGCGAAACGTCCTCCCAGGCCTTCGTGTAACTGGCAAGCACACGCTCGGGCTCGCGAATGAGGAAGGCGTTTGCCATCTGGTCGATCCATGCCCGAGGGAATTGCGGCAGCATGTGATGCGTCATGTGCTTCTGATAGAAGATCGTCGCGCCCGACTGCTTCGCGGTATCGAGCGGACCGATCAATCTCGCGACGACCACGTTGGGGTCGGTCGGGCCGGCAGCAATGACGGCCTCGCGCATCGGGTGATCACGTCCCGACGCCGCAAGTTCCGCTGCATAGAAGGGTTCGTCCCAGACAACCGTGTCGGACCGGTTCTCGAACGCCCGCATCATAGCCGTTGAGATATTGCGCGGACCGGACCACATCGCGATGCGGACGACGTCTCGGGCCATGGTGTGTCACCCCTCTTGGCGCCCAGCAGTCGTCGCCGGACGTGCCAAAGGAACACTCTCACCAAAATGGCTTCAATGGGAATAGGCCCGCCGACGTGAGCCCTACCTTAGTCGAGGCGAAATCCAAGCGACCGCAGCGCGCCTTTAAGTACATGGCGGCCACTCATCGATTTGATCGGCCCCAAGCGATTGAGAACGCGTTCGGTCCATGTGTACTGGCTCATTTCGTGGGCCTTGGAATATCGGGCCAGAACGTCGTCGTAGGCCTTACGATGGGCCTCGTCGTGAGTCGCGTCATACCGGTCGTGAAAGAGAATGGCCGGCTGTGCGAGACGCGGCTTGACGTGGCTTTCCGCACCCGGCTTTGCATAACCGACGCACAGACCGAATACGCAGACGGCTCCCGAAGGAAGCTCCAGTATTTCCGCGACGTGCTCGACGTTATTACGCAGCGCACCGATGTAGACAATCGAGAGGCCGAGCGACTCCGCCGCTACGACCGCATTCTGCGCTGCTAGCGCGGCATCGATCGCGGCCACCAAAAACGTCTCGACATATGGCAACGCCTCGAGCGTCTTCCCCTCCGCCGTGCCGAGACGCTCATTCCGCGAAAGGTCGGCGCAGAATGTCAGAAACAACGGGCATTCGATGATGTGTTGCTGATTATTGGCAATCTTCGCGAGCGCCGCCCGCTTAACTGGATCGTTGATCGAGATCACCGACCACGTCTGCAGGTTGGACGATGTAGCGGCCGACTGCGCAGCCGCGATCAATGTCTCGAGCGTGCCGGTCGGCAGTGGATCGGACCGGTAGCCGCGGACGGATCGGTGCTGCAGCAGTGATGCGATAACGTCATTCCATGGTCCGGCCGGCGGAACGGCGTCAGCACCATAGCGCTCCGCAAGGGCGGCGGCCTTCGGCTCCGTCTTCTGCATGCTGCGTCCATCCTGCGTAAATTTTTGGGCTGGGCTCGGGTTAATGTCCTTACGAGCGGCTGGCGCACATTAGAGGAAACCTGACGGATCGGTTTGGAAAAGCACACACCACGCGACTCACGATACGGCGGGTGCGCTTTCATTCTCTTCCGCTGCGATCCGCTCCATCCGACTGTCGAGATATGCGGCTGACCGCATCTCAGTGAGGCGACTGGCCGTCCGCTCGAACAGAAAGGATTCATCGCCTTCCGGATAAAGATCATCGGGCTCGGCAGCGGCAGAGGCGATGAGGCCGACGCGCGCATCGTAAAGCGTATCGATCAGGTTGATGAAACGGCGCGCAGCTGCGCGGCGCTCGGGCACCAGCCGCGGAATGCCCTCCAGGATGAGGGTGTGAAAGCGATGCGCGAGATGCAGATAATCCAGCGAGCCGAGGGGCCGGTCGCATAGCTCGTCGAAAGTGAAGCGCGCCACCCCGCGCGCCGCTTCCGGCACGTGCAATGTCCGCCCCTTGACGTCGACGTCGACCGGCTCACCGCGCAGGAGCCCCGTCAACCGCGTGAAGGCCGCGGCCAGTGCCTTGCGCGAGTTGTCGCCGAGGGGCGTGAAGTAGAGTTGCTGCCCCTGCAGCTTTTCGAGGCGAAAATCCTTGGCTGAAACGAGCTCAATGACTTCCATGTGCTCTTCGATAAGAGCGATGGACGGCAGGAAGAGCTGGCGATTGAGGCCGTTCTTGTAAAGCCCGGACGGTGGCACGTTCGATGTGGCGACCATTACGACGTCGCGCTCGAACAAGCCCTTGAACAACCGACCGAGGATCATGGCGTCCGCGATGTCGGTCACGTGCAATTCGTCAAAGCATAGCAGACCGGCGCCCGCGGCAATTTCCTCTGCGACGTGGGGGATGGGATCGCCGTCGAAAGTCTTGCGCGCCGCGCCGATGCGGTCGTGCGTCTCCGCCATGAACTCATGGAAATGCAGACGTCGCCGCAAAGGGAAGCGCGACGTCTCGTAAAACAGGTCCATCAGCATGGTCTTGCCGCGACCGACCTTACCCCAGATGTAGAGCCCTCGCGGCGGCGGTGTGCGGCCGCCGAACAATCCGGCGAGGCTCCAGCGCTTTGTGCTGCCCCGTGCCACGAGCGCGTCATCAAGCTCGGCTAGCCGACGAGCAACAACGAGTTGCGCGGGGTCGGCATCCATCTCGCCCGACTTCATCCGCGCTTCAAGAAACTCGAGTGGTCCGTTTGCCATCGGGCAGCATTCTCGGGAGGTACATGGATTGAGGTGCAGACGCGTCACGATCAGCCGGGTTGGCTGCAGCGCATTCGGCTAGCGTCTCAGACACAGACCGTCAATGCCACATGATCCGTTCGAACCGCAAAGCTGATGTGCCTGAAAAGCGCGGCATTTCGGCGCTGTTGCTCAGGAAATGGCGCTGTTTTTCGCGACCGAAAGCAATCTGCTGCGGTTGAGCATCATCCCGCCACTCTTGTGCACTGCAACACGGACTATCAAGTTCACCCGGCGGCACCGCTGGAGCACGCGCCTCTCTCGCGGGCCAACAAAAACAGGTGGGGTTCATGAGCATCGAGCAGATACCGGGCTTGACGGTGCGCAAGCTTTGGCCACACGAAACTGATCGTTTTCGAGACCATCTACTGCGCCTCGACAAAGCCAGCCGTCGATTGCGCTTTGCACACGCAGTCGCCGACAGCTTCATCGAGAACTACGCGGCCCGAATGAACGACATGGGCGGCATCGCGGTTGGCGCGTTCGTTGACGGCGAAGTTCGCGCCGCTGCCGAGCTTCGGAAACTCGGCGATACGTGGGGACGGGAGGCCGAGGCCGCCTTCTCGGTCGAGCGGCAGTACCAGGACAAGGGGCTCGGCTCCGAGCTGATGGGCCGCATCATCAGAGCCGCCCGAAACCGTGGCGTGCAACTGCTTTACATGAGTTGCCTCGCCGAGAATGCCCGCATGCAAGCCATCGCGCGCAAGCACGAGGCGGAGTTGCGTTTCGAGTACGGCGAAGTGATTGGCGAGATCATCCCCGAGACGATGGACTACTTCTCGCTGATGGCGGAAGCCGTGGAGGATCGTGTCGGCTACATGATGACAGTGCTCGACCTTTCCGCGCGACTGGTGAAGGCGGCCTGAGCAGGCGAGATCCGAGCAGCTCGCGGATACATTCGGCGCCGCGCGGCGAGGCTCCGACAATCGACACTCGCGCGCAATGATGGCAGGTTGCACCTTAACCGTCGTATTGCGCAGCAAGCGAGATCGCATGACACTCATGCCCCCGAATGCCGACCTGAACGTCCTTTTCGCCCACGTCGCCTACGAGTTCGAGGCACCGTTCACCGCACGCAATACGGGTATATCCTTCGATGTCGCGCGCAACCCGCTGGAGCTTGAGCAAAAGCTCCCGAATGCCGATCTCCTCTGCGTCTCGATGATGTGGAAGAACGATCTCGCCCCCTCTGCGAAGAAGCTCAAACTCATCCAGTCGATCAGCGCCGGCACCGATCAGTACAATCGCGATGTGCTCAAGGCGCAGGATATCCGTCTCGCGTCTGGCCAGGGGGTCAACGCCAACGCTGTTGCTGAGCACGCGATCTCGCTGATGCTGTCCCTGTCGCGGCAACTACATTTCCTGCGTGACCACCAGCACGAGAAACATTGGCGGCCCATGCAGGGCGACCGCCGCGTTCGCGAGGACGAGATCGAAGGCAAGACGGTGCTGATCGTCGGCATGGGCGGCATCGGCCAGCGCCTCGCGAAACTCTGCAAGGCCTTCGGCATGACGGTGATTGGCACCCGTCGCGATCCGGCGAAGGGCGGCGGAGCGGCGGATGAAATCCACGCCGACCGAGAGCTGCTTTCGCTCATCCCCCGCGCCGATTTCATCGTGCTCACCACGGCGCTGACGCCCGAGACGACGGGGCTCATCGGCCGCGAGCAACTCGCCGCGATGAAGCCCGCCGCGTTCCTCGTCAACGTCGCGCGCGGCAAGGTCTGCGACGAGTTGGCTGTCACCGCCGCGCTCTCCGCCAACATGATCGCCGGTGCGGCACTCGATGTGACGGCCGATGAACCCCTTTCGGCGGACTCGCCGCTCTGGACGATGCCGCACGTGATCATCACGCCGCATTCGGCCGGCGAAACCGTGCGCTACGAGGACCGCGTCATCGATCTGTTGCTCGAGAATGTCGCACGGCTCCAGCGAGGCGAGACGAAGCTCGCGAATGAGATTGTGTAGGCCGCGCGGCGACAATCGTAGGGCCGAGTTCGCCGAATGAGTTGGCAGGCGGCTTCGAATTTGGAGACGGGTTCGCCTCATGGCACATGCGCAAACCAGCCTGCTCGCCATCTCTGGCGCCGAGATCATGCGCATCGTCGCGCCCGCAGACGTCATCGACAGGCTCGCCGATGGCTTCAAGGCTCTGTCGCAAGGCACGGTCGAGGCACCACCCCGCCCCAAAGTCGACGTGCCGGGTAAAGGCTTCTCTCTGGCCATGCTCGCCTGGACGCCCGGGCAGATGATCGCGCTCAAGACGGTCAACGTCTTCCACGGCAATCATGCGCTCGGCCTCGAAAGCCATCAGGCCCTGGTCTCGCTGTTCGACGCAAACACCGGCGCTCCGGTTGCAATCCTCGACGGCGCGAGCCTTACCGGACTGCGCACGGCAGCCGCCGCGGTTCTGTCTGTGCGCGAGCTGGCCCGGCCAGACGCCAAGACAGCGCTCGTCGTCGGAGGCGGCGTGCAGGCTCGCGAGCACGTCCGCCAGCTCAATCTCGCGCGTCCGTTCCGTGAGATTCGCGTCTTCGCCCGCAATGCCGATCTCGCCAGCAAAATTGCCGGCAGCATTCCCAATGGCCGCGCCGTATCCGACCTCGAAGCGGCCGTCCGCGCGTCCGATGTCGTGTGCCTCACGACCTCTGCCGAGACGCCGGTGATCGAAAGCGACTGGGTGCCCGATGGCTGTCACGTCACGTCAGTCGGCTTTGCGCCGCCCGGAAGCGAACTGCCGCGGGCCCTGATCGACCGATCGCGGCTTTTCGTCGAGACCATCGCCGCCTTCTCACCCGCGCCGGTCGGATGCGCCGAACTCGCCGGCCGCGACCCCACCCGAGGCGCGGAGCTTGGCGAGGTCCTGCTAGGCCGAAAGCCGGGCCGCGGCTCCGATGCCGAGGTCACCCTCTACAAATCGATGGGTCACGCCATGGAGGACATGGTCGTTGCCAACCTCGCTTATCAGGCAGCCGTTGCAGCCGGCGTCGGTCAACAGATCGCGTTGTAGGGCGGCCCCGGCGCCGCCCCAGCGGCCCCTGCTCAGGCGCTTTTCACGTCCCCGAGTGCATTGCCCGCGACCTTCAAGCCCTGCGGCTTCGGCGGCAACTCGATTTTGAAATAACGGGCGAGGATATCGCGGATCTGCTCGTAGCAGACACCGAAGCGCAAAATCTCAACCTTGGGAAAGCTCAGAATCGTGCTCGAGATACCCTCCGCGTTGGCATAGCGGCTCAAGCCGTAGTCGATCTCGATCGCCGCCGCCGCCCGTACCTCCGGCTCGATGTCTTCAAGGCGGAACTTCGATCCCGAAAGCGACCGGTTGGCCGAGGAGCCCATGACTGGGAACTGCCGCTCCCACGCCAGACGCGCCAACTCGTTGTGCAGTGGCCCCGCGTTGACCAGCATGTCGAGGGTACCGGCTTTGGTCGAGCGCTCAATGCAGAACGGATCAAGCTTGGCGAAAAATGGATGGTCCGCCCGGAATGGCGCCACCGGAGAGAACGGCAAGCCGTAGTCCTCGACGATCGCCCGCGCGATATCCAAATCCCGCGGCTCCAGCAGCATCACGTCCTGCATGATGGCGAGGTTACCGATCGACCCCGAGGGCTTCGAGAAGCTTCGTCCCTTGGCCTCAAAGATGCGCTGCATCGCACCGGGTCTTTGTGCGAATATGCCGTAGGCGACGTCCAGCGGCACAATCGCGACGCCATCGGCCTGCAACTTCGACCACACCTTCTCGGCATCGCCCTTCACGTCGAGAACCGGCATCTCGTCTCCATTTCACCGTCGCGTTAGCGACCAAAGTTGCATCACCTTCAAGACCCTGCCGATCGCCCACCATTGGTCGTATGGCGCCGGTCCAACCCGCCCGTACGGCAGAGCGGCAACATGCGGCGTCTTGCTCCCCGCCTCGAACGCGTTAAGCTCGTGCCCGAGCCCATGCGCCCTGGACGAGGCATTCTCTTATGTTCACCAACTTCTTCTACGAGCTCAAGTCGGCCAAGGTGCCCGTGACGCTGAAGGAGTATCTGGCGCTGATGGAAGCGCTCAAGGCCGATCTCGCGGACATGCGTGTGGAGAACTTTTATTACCTCTCCCGCACGGTGCTGGTGAAGGACGAACGTCACCTCGACAAATTCGACCAAGTGTTCGGCCATGTCTTCAAGGGCCTCGAGTTGATGACAGAGGCGGAAGGCGCCGAGATCCCCGAGGAATGGTTGCGCGTTCTCTCCGAGCTTTACCTGAGCGAGGAGGAGAAAAAGAAGATCGAAGCTCTCGGCGGCTGGGAAAAAATCATGGAGGAGCTGAAGAAGCGCCTCGCCGAGCAGAAAGGCCGCCATCAGGGTGGCAAGAAGTGGATCGGCACGGCCGGTACGTCCCCCTACGGTGCGGAGGGTTACAATCCGGCGGGCGTACGTATCGGCCAGAAAGAAAACAAGAATTTTCGCGCGGTCAAAGTCTGGGACAAACGCGAGTTCAAGGATCTCGACGACAAGGTCGAGCTCGGCACCCGCAACATTAAGGTCGCGTTGCGCCGTCTCCGCAAGTTTGCCCGCGAAGGTGCCGCGGACGAACTCGATCTCGACGGCACGATCAAGGGCACGGCGCGCAAGGGATTCCTGGACATCCAGATGCGGCCGGAGCGACGCAACACTGTAAAGGTGCTGATGTTCTTCGACATCGGCGGCTCGATGGACTGGCATATCAAGCTCGCCGAGGAACTGTTCTCGGCGGCGCGCTCCGAGTTCAAACACATGGAGCACTTCTACTTCCACAATTGCCTTTACGAGTACGTATGGAAGAACAACCGGCGCCGGTGGACCGAACGCACGCCAACGTGGGAAGTGCTGCACAAATATCCCGCCGACTACAAGGTGATCTTCATTGGCGACGCCTCGATGAGCCCGTACGAGATCACGGTGCCGGGCGGTTCCGTCGAGCACATGAACGAGGAGCCGGGCTCAACCTGGATGCGCCGCGTTACCGGGATCTACGAGAACTGCATCTGGCTCAATCCCGTGCCCGAGGCGCATTGGAGCTGGACGCCCTCCATCAAGCTCGTCGAGGACATCATGGAAAAGCGCATGTTCCCGCTCACCATCGACGGCCTCGACCGCGCCATGCGCGAGTTGATGCGCTGACGCTTGTCGAACAATTTCGGGGCAACATTCGCCACACGTAGCCCCGCCAACATCGAGCCTGATGCCGGGGCGGTGCCCGGGCTATTCAATATTGATGTTTCGAGTTTTGATTACGTCCCCCCACTTGCTTCTCTCGGCGACAAGAAATGCCGCAAACTCTTCCCGCGTCATCTTCGACGGCTCGAGACCGATCTTCAACAGGGCGTCTTTGAGGCCCTGCGTTGCCCCAATTTCTTTTATGTCGGCGTAGATCTTATCTTGAATGTCCGCTGGCGTGGCTGCGGGGAGAAACATGCCGTACCAGCTTGCAGCGATAAAATTCGGATGACCTAATTCCCCTGTCGTAGGCACTTCTGGGTGGTTGGTCAGCCTCTTGGCGTTCGCGACGGCGAGTACCCTCAGCTTACCGGCGGTCACATAGGACATGAGGCTGGGCGCACCCCATATGGCATGAACATGCCCTGGGAGCAGGTCGGCTACGGCTGGAGACGTTCCTTTGTAGGGCACGTGGGTGATTTCAATGCCGTTCTGCCCTGCAAATAGCTCTGCTCCGATGTGAGGGCTGGATGCGATACCGGAAGAGGCGAACATGAGCGTCTTCGGCTTGGCTTTCGCATACGCCACCAGTTCATCGACCGATTTCACCGGCAAATCTTGTGTCACGTACAATGTCAACGGTGAAGTCGCGACCTGGTAGATCGGCGCCAATGCCTTGACGTCATACGGCAATGGCTGTTTCCGAAATTGGACTGTGGTGAATCCGAAGCTTGTTAGCAGGAGCGTATAGCCATCTGCCGGGGCAGTCGCGACAGTCTGTGTTCCGATAATCGTGCTCGCGCCGGGTCTGTTCTCGACCACGACACTTTGCTTCCACTTGTCCGAGAGACGCGATGCCACGGCTCGCGCCGAGGAGTCTCCTTCCCCGCCCGCCGGATAAGGGACAATGATACGGACGGTTCGATTGGGGAACTGCGCCTCAGCAGTGCCAATCAAGGCGAGCGCTCCGATTAGGAACCCCAACGTACCCAAGTACTTCTTCATCGCAGTTGTTGCCCTTTCCTGGCTCTTTCGCGTTTGTCACCCTGCCGCGAACCGCCTGGCGCTAGGCTGTCCGCCCAGCTTCAAGAGCGTCGCTGAAGGCAATCTTTGGCGAATAAGAGCCCTGGAGCAAGGGTGCCCGCATTACGTCTCGTGGCTGTTGCAGTTTGCCTCGGAGACGGATAAGGATACGGCGCAAGCGTTGACGTTCTTTTCGTCGGTGCCTCTGTTCGCTTCCACCTGAGCGATGTCACTCAGGTTGGAGAAAAAGATCAGAAGGTGGGCGAATAATTTAAGAGAATAATCAACGACTTGGGCGCGTAGCTCAGCGGTAGAGCACACCCTTCACACGGGTGGGGTCACAGGTTCAATCCCTGTCGCGCCCACCAGCCTCGTGCCCTTGCCTCATGCCGGCGTACCAGCACATTGCTCTAAGAATCGGAGCCGCTTTCGATTCCTGCGGAACGACCGCGGTGCTCGACGAGCGCTCACCGCGGCGGCTGCTACGCCGTAAAGATCGTTAGCTCAGCAGCTATCAGTATTTCCATTTGACTGTCAGATATCCGGCGCGACCAGGCGCAACGAACGCAAACGTGTCCGCAGCCTGATAGATCGCGTCATAGTAGAGTTCGTCCGTCAAATTGAGCCCGGACACCGTAAACGAAAGGTGATCCGACATTTTGTATTCCGTGAACGCATCGAAGCGCCACCAATCGACTGTGTGGTTGTTCGCGGCGTTGGCGGCCAGATGTCCGCCAAAGATCTCGCCCCCATACGTCGCCGAACCGCCCAGCGCCCACTTCGGGGTCAACTGATACCTCGACAAGAGCGCAAACTGCGTCTGCGGGACATTCGCCAGCCTTCGCCCAATGTCTTGAGGATTGCTCGATGCAAGAACTTCGGATTCAAGCGCTACGAGACCACCAAAAACCCGCCAATCCCGCGTGATGTTTCCGGCAAGCCCCAACTCTATGCCTTGAACGCGGTATTCGCCTGCGAAGGCATTCGTGTCGTTTCCTGGCGTCACGTTGTCGTTCGTTCGCGCGTGATCCACGTCCGTGCGGAACAATGCGGCGGTTGCGAGCAAACGCTTGTCGAACAACTCCCACTTTGTCCCGACTTCTATACTGCTCGCTCGCTGCGGCGGCACGTCAACGAGCGTAGAACTGATGCCGTTATATTGGGCGCCCGTGGAATCGAGTTCGCTGCCGATCGGACTTTGCGATGTCGCGTAGGAAACATAGAAGCTCGAAATGGGAATGGGCTTGTAAACAATACCGGCGTGCCAACTAAACAGATCGGCCTGGACGTTCGCTGTGTTGTTGGTGATGTTCTGCTGGGCGTTTCCTGATACGCCGGGGCCTCCGACTTGATCGCGCTCGAAATCGTCGAACCGGATACCAGCGTTGACGATCCATTCCTTGGAAAGGTGGATCGTATCCCCAAGATAGGTTCCGATCGTCGTGATCGTCGCATCGTAGACGCGGCCCTTGCCTAGGATTTGATCAATCTGGGTGTAGGGATTGGGGGGAAAAGGCCGCAGAACGTCGAAGTTATTCGATACGCTATAGCCAAACCGATCGATGGTCTCACGAGTGACCTCGATCCCGGCGACGACATTATGGTGAAAGGTGCCGGTATTGAATTTGAGGCTCGCCTCTGTCTGATTGGCATAGATCCTGGCCGTCTGATCCCGGTTCGGATGATGCACATCGGGATAGCCTTCCATCGACGTCGCAACATAATCGGTGCCCATTTCTCCGACACGCGATTTATTGGTCACCGTCACGCCTTCGGCCAACTTGGCGACAATCGTTGCAGTACCGACGTCGGCCTTCTCCTTAAGGAAATCCAAGCCTTTCATGCCGACCCACATATTGCGACGAATGCCAAGTTCCGTCACAGGAACATTGTCGATGTCGCGCACCGGCACGCCCCAGTCGGGAATCGCATCGTTGCGGTAACGATAGTAATCGAGCGTGATTTTCAGCGAGTCAGAAACTCGTGCCGTTGCGGAAATAAGGCCGCCCCAGCGCTCGCTTTCGGTAATATCGCGACCCGCCACATCATGTTGGTCGTACATAAGGTTGGCGCGAAACGCAAAGTTCGGGGTGATCTGCTGGTTCGCATCGATCGTCGTCCGGAACGTATTATCGGTACCGATCGTACTCGCGACCTCATAGAAACTGTGGTTGAGATCCGGCTGCTTGGTAATAAAATTTATTGCGCCACCAATCGTGCTGCGACCGGCAATGCCGCCGCTAGCGCCTTTATAGATTTCGACCTGCTGCACGGCGAACACGTCGGGAACGACGTTTCCCGGATTACGGATACCGTCGACAAAGATGTCGTTGTTGGCTTTGAAGCCACGGACCGCAAAGGCGCCGTAGGAATTGCCGCCCTCTGCAGAACCGATGGTGAGACCCGGGACATCGCGCGCGAGGTCGCGCAGATCGCGAACGCCCGTGTCGTCGATCACCTCTTTCGGCACGGCTGTCACGGTGCGCGGCGTATTGACGAGCGGCTCCGTCAGCTTACCCGATGCCGACCGCTGGACCATGTAGGGAGCGTTGGGATTGGCGTAGGGGTTTCCACCCGGAGGCGTAATATCGGTGCTCGCATTTATTGAGTTCGAGCCTTGCGATCCCCCTTGGGAGACAACCGGCGTACTCGGCGGAGGAGCGACCTGCCTCGCACGCACCGCCTGCGGACGAGGGCTTGCCTTCTTTTGCGCGGGGGCCTTCGGTTGTGCCTTTTGACCTTCAACGACAACCGGTGGAAGCGTCGCTGGCGGTGGACCGGACTGCGCGAGTACGAGTGTTGCGGGGCTCGCTGCAACCATGCACGCCGCTGCAAAAGCGCGTACCGTCATCTCCCGAGGGAGCTTGGAGCTTGCGATACTCGACAATTCGATGAAGTTGCGCGAAAGCATTTATCCCCCATATATCTACGTAAGTAATTTCCCCATGATGCACTAGCAGCTCTCTAGCTAGCCGAGTCAATAAATGTATACTTGGGTAGTAGGGTTTATACGTGTGGTGCTGCGTTGCCGCCACAGTTCTACGGATCAGGTCCAGCAATCAGCGACAGGCTCTTGCGAATTGATCGCGCACAAGGAGCTTGGAGAGGCTCGGCGGCACTGACTTGGGTGTACGATGCCCTAGCATCTTGAGGAGATCCCGATGCTCGTGACGATCCCGGATGTCCTGACGGCGCAAGAGCTGGCCCACATTCGCGGCGTGCTCGATGGAACGGCGTGGGTCGACGGACGTGCGACGGCCGGTGACCAAGCCGGAAAAGTAAAGAATAACCTGCAGGTTCCCGATCAAGCTCCTGCCGCGAGAGACCTCGGACATATCGTCTTGCGAGCGCTTGCCAGGAGCCAGTCGTTCACGGCAGCCGCACTGCCCTTGCGCGTGCTTGCCCCCATGTTCAATCGCTATGATGTCGGAATGACATTTGGCGCGCATGTGGATAGCGCATTGCGTGCGATGCCGGGCGGCGGAGAGCCGATGCGAACCGACGTGTCATCGACCCTGTTCCTAACGCCTCCGGAGGAATACGACGGCGGGGAACTGGTGGTTCACGACACCTATGGCGAGCACGCAGTGAAATTGCCTGCAGGGCACCTCGTCGTCTATCCAGCGACGAGCATGCATAGCGTTACGCCGGTCACCCGTGGCAGCCGCTGGGCTGCAATCTTCTGGACGCAATCCATGGTGAAGGACGATTGGAGGCGGAACATGCTCTACGATCTCGACTTGTCGATCAGAATGGTCAGACAAACGCTCCGCGAGGATGATCCTGCCGTGGTCAGGCTGATTGCCCACTATCACAATTTGATTCGGAGCTGGTCTGAAACGTGATCGTGATGCCCGTGTTCGCGTGATGGCGGATCAAAAGGTAATTCGCCGAAGTGGGCATCGAACGGCAGCTCGATGCCAGAGACCAACATAGGCTTCATTTCGCCAAAGCTACTGTTGAGCCTTTAGCGGGCGAGCGTCAGCTCTCATTTCTGCACGGTTTGCTGGTAGACAGCCTTCATTCCGCCTGCCGGGTAACGCGCCCCGGCCACGGAGCCGGAGGGCACGGCTGCAGAGATGCGTGCTACGTCATCGACTGAAAGTTCAACGGCCAGGGCACCGAGGTTCTCGTCGAGCCGCTTTGTATAGCGTGTGCCTAGTATGGCCACGATGTCGTCGCCCTGGGCCAGCAGCCATGCGAGCGTGAGTTGGGCCGGTGTGCAGCCCTTTTCCTTGGCAACGGCCTCGATCTTCCCGACCAATTCCCGATTGCGGGCGAAGTTTTCTCCCTGAAAACGAGGGTGCGACGCGCGACGGCCATCGACATCGTCGAGCGTCTGAATGGCGCCGGTCAGGAAACCACGTCCGAGCGGCGAATAGGCCACGAAGCCGATTCCGAGTTCACGCGTCGTAGACCGCGTTTCTTCTGCCTCGGCGCGATAAAGTATCGAATATTCGGTCTGCACAGCGGATATCGGATGCACGTTGTGAGCACGGCGGATGGTGTCCGGGTGCGCTTCGGATAAGCCGAGGAATCGGACCTTTCCCTGCTGCACAAGCTTTGCCATTGCGCCGACGGTGTCTTCGATCGGCACATTGGGGTCGACACGATGCTGGTAATAGAGGTCGATGACATCGACGCCGAGCCGCTTCAAACTCGCCTCGCAGGCCTGCATGACATATTCAGGTCTGCCGTCGACGCCGTTGGCGCCGCCCGGCTGCTGCGTTTGGCCGAATTTGCTCGCCAATACGACCTTGCCGCGGCGCCCTTTCAGTGCGCGGCCGAGAAGGCTCTCATTGTGGCCCCAGCCATACATGTCGGATGAATCGAGATGATCGACGCCATGATCGATAGCGTGGTGGATCAGCGCCTCAGATGCTGCATCGTCCGCAGCGCCGTAGACGCCGGAAAGAGACATACACCCGAGACCAATTGTGGAGGCCGAAAGTCCGCCGGTGCCGAGTTTGCGATGGGGTTGGCTCGTCATGTGACTCTTCTCCATGCGTCGATGCGACGTGGATTGGGCGAAGTATGTGACCAGCTAAACCGAGCCGTTAGCCAACGGACTCAACGGGACGCAGCAGTTGCTCATAGAAACCACCCCACCGACGGCTTTGGTCCACAAGGTGCACTTCGATAATCCAGTGCTTCGCCTGACCTTCGGCATCCGGATCGCGCATGCGCGAGAGGTTGTCGGGGCTAATCCGATATAGATCCTTGTCGCCGGGTATATGCGCATGCGGGAACTCGCCGACGATATGGCCTGCGATCCGGCCGCCAAATAGCCAACCGGCATCGGATGCCAGCTTTTGTGCCTCGGCATAGAGCTCGGCACCGGTGATGTCTTCATGCTCGCGAAAATGTTGGCTTAGCGTATCGAACACACGCGGCAGGTCGGCGCACAGCTTGTGTTTCCGTGCATCGTCGCCCATGACGTAAGTACGGCCGACATCCGCCTCCCACTCGTCGAAGACAGGCCCAAGATCGATGTAGACCATGTCATCTGCGTCGATCGTGCGAATGGGCGGATTGTCCGCAGCGATTGTGAGCGTATTCTCGCCGGCCCGTACGATGCGTTTATGCCAATGCTTTTCGACGCCAAAGCGCTCGAGAGCGAGGGTATAAATATCCTTCTCTACGTCCCGCTCGGTTCGACCGGGTTGGATGAGCCGCTCAGCCTGGACAACCTCGAGCAGGGCAAAAGCACGCTCCTCGGCATCGATCAGCGCGGCACGGCGACGGCTCTCATCATTCGTCTGACTCACCATGATTCCTCGCTCGCTCGTGAGACATTGTCGGGCATCCCGACAACGCGACGCGTCCTCAAGATGTGCGTGGACTTGCGGTTCCTCGCGCGTGCGTCGGAAATGTCACGCCGACCTTAGCTTGTCATGTGCGTTATTTCCAACCGAATACGTCGCTACTTCGTATTGCGATCACGATGTGCACACTGTCGCCGGGGCGTCCGGCCTCTCCGAAGTCTCCGTGATCGACGCCATTTATCAGGATCAATCTTATCGGCTCTCTTCAAAGCCACCTACGCGACAGTCGGTCATAATCTCCGGCTTGAACGCGAGGCCGTGGCCGGGATGTTCCGGTGGACGCAGCATGCCATCGACCGGGATCGCCGGCTCGACCCAGATGTCGTCGTTCCAGATCATGTACTCGAGATAATTGGCGTTCGGGATCGACGCGTTGATGTGAACCATCAGCTCGTGGAAGCAGTGCGGCGCGATGGTGAGACCCCACGTCTCCGCGACTGCCGCGATTTTACGCAATTCAGTCAAGCCACCGCGCATCGGATCTGGTTGCAGGATCGGTACCGATGGCGTCCGGAAGAATGGGCGCATGTCGAAGCGGGTAAAGTGGCTCTCCGCACCGACCACGCGCGTCTTCAAGGCCGCCGCGATACGCGCATAGCCGTCGAAGTCCTCACACACCACCGGCTCTTCCAGCCAGTAGGGATCGTACTCGTCGATGTGCCGTCCCGCCTGGATCGCGGTGTCGGCAGACCAGCCCATATTCACATCGATCATGATCTCGATGTCTGGCCCGAGCGCGTCGCGCATTGCGGCGACGTTTTTGACATCCTCTCGCCACGGCCGAATGTGAGCCACCTGCATCTTGATGGCGGTCATGCCCTTGCCGATGTGCTTCTTGGCCTCGGCAATCATGCCGTCGCGGCCGAGCCCTCGCCAGCACCCCGACCCGTAGGCGGGTACTGCGTCCCGGCAATTGCCCCAAAGCCGGTGAAGCGGCAGGTTGGCATGCTTGCCGACGATGTCCCACAGAGCGATGTCGACGGCTGACTGCGCGAAGGTCGCAATGCCGCCGCGCCCCATCCAGTAGGTCGCCTTCCACAACGTCTGCCAGATCCCTTCGATCTCCGACGCGTTGCGCCCCAATATCTTCGGGGCCACCAGTTCCCTGAGGCACGTGTCGAGTGTTTGGAGCCCGCCCGACAGAGGTTGCAGGTAGCCCATCCCGGTGATGCCGCCCTTCGTTCCGATCTCGAGCACGAGAAACTCGCGCGCCGCTGGCGGCATGATACCGTTGTTCGGCGGCTCGCCGTGCCACGGCACGCGCAGCAAAGTCGTCTTCAGGCTCGTAATCGTAAGGTCTGCTGTCCCTGCCACCGGGCCCCTCGGTCGGCTATCGAATGCCCGAGCATGAGCCTTTCATCAGTAGGGCGCAAGTCACGCTCCGGGAGACGATAGAGAGGCACGGGCTCGGTCCAAAAGGCCGCATCGGCTACCCCGAGATTGGCTATGTTCGCATTGCCGTGGACGATGTCCGTCGTTTGGAGGGTGGCGCGGGCAGCCACATGGCTATCAATCCCGTAAGCGATCTTGACCGTTCCTGCGCGGTTCAAGAGAACTTGACATGATACAGCGGGGACGTTCCCGCGTGAGATGCGGACCTGCCGATGACATCGCTCACTATTCCATACACCGTTCTGGATCGCTTCCTGCGTTATGTGGCGATCGACACCCAATCCGATCCGACTTCGCTGAGTTGCCCCTCCACCGAAAAGCAAAAAGATCTCGGCCGACTGCTCGCGAGCGAACTCTTGGCAATGGGGCTTGCCGATGCTCATCTCGACGAGCACGGCTACGTCTACGCGACCATCCCGGCGACATCGGACAAACAGGTGCCTGTGATCTGTTTCTGCTCGCACATGGACACCTCTCCTGACTGCTCAGGCAAGGATGTGAAGCCGCGGATCGTCCGCAATTATCAGGGTGGCGATATTGTACTGCCGGGCGACAATTCGCAGATCATTCGCGCGAGCGAGCATCCGGCACTCGCCGACCAGATCGGCAATGATATCGTTACAACCGATGGCACTACGCTGCTCGGCGCCGACAACAAGGCGGGTGTCGCGGAAATCATGGATGCAGCAAAGTTCCTGATCGAGCATCCTGAGAGCAAGCACGGACCGATCAAGATACTTTTCACGCCGGATGAAGAGATCGGCCGCGGAGTCGACAAGGTCGACCTGAAAAAGCTCGGGGCCGATTTCGGCTACACAATCGATGGCGAGACGGCCGGTCACATCGAAGACGAGACCTTCTCGGCCGACGGCGTAACTGTGACGATCACGGGCGTCAGTGCCCATCCGGGCTTCGCAAAAGGCAAGATGGAGCATGCGATCAAGATCGCGGCTCGGATCATCGAACGGCTGCCGAAGGACACCTGCTCTCCGGAAACCACCGAGGGCAAGGAGGGCTTCCTGCATCCGACCGGCTTCGACGGCTCGCTCGAGAGCGCCGAACTCAGCTTTATCGTGCGCGACTTTACCGAGCAGGGGCTCAAGGAGAAGGAGGCACTGCTGAAATCAATCATCGACGACGTGATGAAAGAGTTTCCGCGCTCGTCCGCGCAAATCGATATCAAGCAGCAATACCGCAATATGAAGGAAATCGTCGAGCGACACCCTGAGATTATCGAGAATGCGATGGAGGCGATCCGCCGTTCCGGCCTGATACCGATCCTCGGCAGCATTCGCGGCGGTACCGATGGATCACGCCTTTCTTTCATGGGCCTGCCCTGCCCCAATGTTTTCGCTGGCGAGCACGCATTTCACTCGCGCCTCGAATGGGTCAGCGTGCAGGACATGCAGGCCGCCGTCCGCACGATCGTTCATCTGGCGATGATCTTTGAGGAGCGTGCGTGATCCGTCCCGATGGATGCGGATACGCGCGAAGAAATTAGCCCAGGCTTGCGCCGCCGGTTGCGCATCGCTTGGCGGCCATTGCCGAAGCGTTTGACTTCTCGGTCGCTGCAGCGATAAAATTCGGAATTCCGAATGCGGAAAGGCTGCGCCGCCATGTTGCCGTTGGATGCCGCACCGAGTCTGATCCAGCAGGTTTATGATCGGCTGCTTGCGTCCATCGTCGACCATACGCTGGCGCCGGGTCACCGCATTCGCCAACAAGAGCTCGCCGAGCAGCTTGGCGTATCGCGCCAGCCGGTGAGCCATGCGCTACACCTCCTCCGCCGACAGGGTCTCGTTGTTGAAAGCGGGCGAAAAGGATTTCAAGTCACACCGCCCGACCCCACGCGCATCAATCAGCTCTACGAAGTGCGCAGCGCGCTTGATGGTCTCGCAGCACGACTGGCCGCCACTCGCGCCAAAACCGACGCAACTCATCGGCGCTTATTCGAAACAGCCCTCGCCGCAGGCGATAGCATCGACGCGCAAACACCACTTGCTGATCTCATCGCGCGAGACACCGGCTTTCACCGCGCCATTTATCGCCTCTCGGGCAACCCGGCGATCGAGGAGATGGCCGCTTCGCAATGGCCGCACATGAGCCGCTCGATGGCAGCCGTGCTCACGGATCCCGACTATCGAGCGCGAGCTTGGGCCGAGCACAAGGCGATCGCCAGACGCATATTCAAGGGTGACGCAGACGGCGCCGAGATTGCGGCCCGCGATCATGCCCTCACCGCAGGGCGTGTAACGGAGAAACGGCTGAAGTCACTGCAAACTGCGGCATAAAAAACGGCCGAAAATAACAATTGCGACGTCGAAAAGCAGATAGGAGGAAACGATGAAACTCACTCAGGAACAGCTCGACCACTTCAACACCGAGGGCTGGTTGCTTTTACCTGAATTATTCACGCCTGAGGAAGTCGATCTCCTGCGGCGAGAAGCCGAGGCGATCTATACGCAACATCGACCGGAAATCTGGCGCGAAAAGAATGGCGCGCCGCGGATCGCATTTGCAGCACATACGTACAACGAAGCCTTCCGGCTTCTCGGCGCACACCCACGCATGATCAATCCCGTCGAGCAGGTGTTCGGCGAGAAGCTCTACATGCATCAGTTCAAGATTAACGCCAAATCCGCGTTCACAGGCGACGTATGGCAGTGGCACCAGGATTACGGCACCTGGAAGCGCGACGACGGCATGCCGGAGCCGCGCGCCATGAACATCTCGGTGTTTCTCGATGAAGTAATGCCGATCAATGGCCCTTTGATGCTGGTGCCACGCAGCCAGAACGCGGGCGATCTCGAGGCCGCGCACGATCTCGAGACCACGTCATATCCATTGTGGACGCTCGATGAAGCGACCGTGACGCGACTGGCGAAGCAGGGCGGCATCGTGGCCCCCACGGGCAAGCCCGGCAGCATGCTCATGTTCCATGGCAACCTCGTGCATGGCTCTGCCGGCAACATCACGCCCTACCCTCGGAAGATCGTTTATCTGACCCTGAATGCGGTCTCGAACCATATTCGCAAGCCGACGAGGGCCGAGTTCATCGCCCATCAGGACTTCACGCCGATCGAGACCGTGGATGACGATGCGCTGATCCGTCTTGCGCAGTCGCATCGAGATGCCGCGGAATAGGAACGATGAACCTTCATCAGATGCTGCAGCGTCGCGACGCGGATGGTTTGCCCGTCCGCGTGGTGCTGATCGGGGCTGGAAAATTCGGCTCCATGTTTTTGTCGCAGGTTCCGCACATGCCGGGGCTTCAGGTGGCGGCGATCGCAGATCTCTCGCCGCAGCGTGCCCGTGAGGCCTGCCGTACAGTCGGCTGGGATGAGGCACTGGTCGCTGCGACCGAATTTACCGACGACGGCCTCGCCGCCATCGCGCGGGTTAAGGCCGACGTTGTGATCGAGGCGACGGGGCATCCCGGCGTCGGCATCCGACATGCGCGTGCGGCGATCAACGCCGGGCGCCACATCGTCATGGTCAATGTGGAGGCGGACGTGCTCGCTGGTCCGCTGCTTGCCGAAGAAGCGCGGAACGCCGGCGTCGTCTATTCGCTGGCCTATGGCGATCAGCCCGCCCTCACCGCCGAGCTCGTCGATTGGGCCAGAGCCATCGGCTTCAACGTCATTGCCGCCGGCAAGGGCACGAAATACCTGCCGTCCTATCACGACGTGACGCCGGACGACGTGTGGGAGCACTACGGTCTCACGGCCCAGGAAGCGCAGGCCGCCGGCATGAACCCGCAAATGTTCAACTCTTTCCTGGACGGCACCAAGTCAGCGATCGAAATGGCCGCCATCGCCAACGCCACGGGGCTGGATGTGCCCGAGCATGGATTGGCCTTTCCTCCATGCGGGGTCGACGACCTGCCGCATGTTCTAAGACCGCGCACGGCCGGCGGGGCGCTCGACAAGCCCGGCATGGTGGAGGTCGTTTCCTCCGTCGAGCGCGACGGTCGCCCGGTGTTTCGCGACCTGCGGTGGGGCGTCTATGTGGTGCTCGAAGCACCAAACGACTATGCGGCCGCCTGCTTCCGCCAATACGGCCTGAAGACGGACCCATCAGGACGCTACGCGGCAATGTACAAGCCGTATCACCTGATCGGCCTTGAGCTTGGCATCTCCGTGCTATCGGCCGCGCTGCGGAATGAGCCCACGGGCCAACCCAGCGCGTTTCGAGGTGACGTCGTCGCGGTCGCCAAGCGGAACTTGGGCGCGGGCGAGACACTTGATGGCGAAGGTGGATACACCGTCTGGGGTCGGCTGATGCCGTCCCAGAAAAGTTTGACGGCCGACGCCTTGCCGATCGGGCTTGCGCATCACTTGCGACTGCAGCGCGATGTAGCGCATGGCGAGGTCGTGCGCTGGAGCGATGTCGACGCCAATCCGGACGACGAGACGATCAAAGTTCGCCGCGCTATGGAAGCGCGTTTCCGACCGGGACATTCATGACAGACGCGCCGGAATAGCGCGCGGCGCTCTCGCAGGAACAGGTTGCATCGGCCGCCTGTGGAACCCGGCCCTTGGCCGCGTGGTTATCGCGTGCATGGTAAGGGCACTCCTCTGTCATAATCCGAACGCCGGGACGAAAGGTCACGATCGCGATAGCATCGAGGCCGCGTTGAAGCTCGCCGGATACCACGTCCGCTACGTGTCGGTAAAAGACGATGATTTTGCCGATGCCTTCAAGGACTCCGCGGATCTCATCGTCGCCGCCGGCGGCGACGGGACAATATGTCAAATCCTGACCACCATTCCCGATCGAAGCATACCGATCGCCATCCTTCCCCTCGGTACCGCAAATAATTTCGCACGGTCCCTGGGTATTGCCGGCACGCCGCAAGAATTGGTCGAGACGTGGAATATGGACCAAACGTGCCCCGTCTCGATCGCCGCGGTCACCGGTCATTGGGGTACCAGCCAGTTCCTCGAAGCCTATGGCGTCGGCATCTTTCCGCAATTCCTACTCGACGCCAAGAAGGGCAAGAAGCCGGAAGGTGCCCATAATCTGCGTCAGGGCCGAAAGTTATTGAAGAAGGCGCTCAAGCACGCAGAGCCGATCGACATCGTCATGACGATCGGAGACCAACGTAAGGAACTCTCTGTGCTCGGCGTCGAGGTTTGCAATATAGCCTTCACTGGACCCGGCTTGCCGATTGCCGCAACGGCCGATGTCAGCGACGACAAGCTCGACATCGTCATCTTCGAGACCGACGATCGCAAGGCGATCATGGAATGGATCGAGGCGCCGCTAGAAGAAAAGCCGCCCGTCACCAACCGCAAAGCGTCCAAGATCGAACTCACTTTCCGCGACCTGCCGACGCGGCTCGATGACAAATGCTATGAGGCTACGGGCGGCAAACACAGTGTTGATCTCGTCTGCGAGAAGACACCGGTGCAGGTCGTGATTCCTGTCAAGCATCCGACCCAAAAGACGCCCGAGAAGAAGGCTAAAGCGGCATGACCTCCGGCGAAGCGCCCGCTGCCCATGGCATATCTCGAGAGACGCTTCGAGACATCGAACATCTCGCGGTCGAATTAGCGGGCATCGCCGGCACGGAAATCGCCAAGGCCTTCGGCAGCATGCTTGCCGTCAAATACAAAACCGCCGCAAAAGAGGATGAATGGCGCGATCCGGTGTCGGAAGTCGACAGCAAGGTCGAGCGCATGATCCGTGAGCGCTTGGCCGAGAACTTCCCCGACCACGACATCATCGGTGAGGAAATGGACGAGCGTCCGGCGCGTGGTGGCGATTTTATCTGGTCGATCGATCCGATCGACGGCACCGCAAACTTCGTCAATGGTTTTCCGCTGTTCTCGGCGTCGATCGGGATATTGCATAAAGGCGTGCCGGTAGTGGGCGCGCTGTGGTGTCCTGTGAGCCATGCGCTGCGCGCCGGCGTTTATCATTGCACTTCCGGTGGAAAATTGCGCTTTGACGGCGCCGACGTGACGCCGAAAGTCAACCCTGCTGTGAGGCGCCGTTTGGTGGGGGTGCCAGTCGCAACCGTCAGCGACGGCTTCTGGGAAACACGCAAGACCGGCTCTGCGGCGTTCGAGTGTGCGATGGTCGCAGCGGGATTGCTGCAAGCGGCGCGCTTTTCGTCGCCTAATATCTGGGACATTGCGGGCGGCTTGGCTCTGGTTTTCGCCGGCGGCGGAGTTGTGCGTCGCCGTGTGAACAAAACATGGGTCCCGATGGATCGGTTCGCGCCGACCAAGGATATTCCCGACCTGCGTTTTTGGCGCGGCGAGATCATCATAGGCGAGCCGACTGCCGTCGAAAAAATGTGTGAAGCGCAAGAAGCCGCTTAATTCAGCAAATCTGCAGAATTCTGTCGGCCAGCTAGAGGACCCTGGCGCACGCCTATTTGATTCTTCCGTGTGAGCCCCCGAGCATCGTCTGCGGGAACCGACCGCAACGAAGAACCGTTTCCAGTTGGCTTAATGCGACACTGCCAACGACCGCACAACTAGGGCTATCACATGCCTACTCGCAGCAACGACGGGAACTCGATGCCGGCTGATCCAACATTTCACTTAGAATGTGAGCAGGACCTCATCCGAGATATCGCCTATGCGCTCCGCGACGTAGCGGACCGATCACCGAAGCGCAGTGGCCGCGATGTGCGAGAGATGGCAGCTCGACGTGTCGTTGAGCATCTTAGGCTTTCCAGTTGGGTGTTCGACAGGAGCCAGCCCGCGCAAATTAAAGCACATCGTGGGTGAGAAACGTCGACGACGCGATGATGTGCAGAGTGCCGACGCGGTGAGACCCGGACCGTCACAACGCGGCCATGACGCGGTCTTCGCACGCCTTTATCAGGACCTTCATTCGAACACTGGGCTTATGCGCGCCCACTGATCGCAATGCCAATGGCGAGCCCAATCGCTATCCCGGCGACGATATTGTCGAATATCAAACCAATCGGTACACCAATGACCAGACCCAATGCGATCGCACTGCTCATCCCCTGGATATAAGAGTCAAACCAGCCGCGACAACCACAGATCCGCTCGTCGGGGAGATCGACGTACAGAATAATCGCTTCAGAACGATTATCCGGGGTCTCGATGCGGCTCAAGTGATGTCGGCAGGTTCCGCGAACGGTGAGCCGCTCTCATTTCGGAAGCGGACATACCGCAACAGTGCCTTCGCGCGTCAGCATGAAGAGACAGTTTTTCAAGTAATCGGCAAATGCCTTGTTGACGAGATCCATCATCGAGCCGCCTGTCACGGCCTCGAGCTCGTCATCGGAGATTCCTCGGATGCCGGGCGCATCGGCGGCTGTCTTTTGCGCGTCAATCATGATGGGTTCTCCAAACTCAGGTTGCATTAACTGCCAATAGCCCGAGCTTAGACTCCGAATGAGCCCAGCGCTGTTCCGAGCAGAACAACGGCGGGCGGAATTAATCTAGCATCCGCGCTGGCAGGGCGGCGGCAGGACATCAGCGGCGACCGCCGAGAGAAGACGACACGACGAAGGCCACTATTGAGGCAAGAGGCGCTTGTGCTGATAATTCTTGATCCAGCGGACGAACATTTCCTCGGTATCGACCACTTCATGGAAACCGGCACGCGTCAGCTTAATGGTCGATGAGAACGCCAGTGCTCCCGGGTGAGCACGGCCGTAGCCCAACTGCATATCCGCATACTGGAAAGACAGCCCGACGAAGCGCTTCAGATCCGGCGCCACCAATTGGTGCTTGGCTACGATGTTTCGCCACTCATCCTCGCGGGAAGCAATCTCCTTTGCGAATGAGATGGGCTTGTTCTCTCCCGCTGGCATGCCCATGGCATTCGCCAGCGCGGGCCATACCGTGGGCCAGGAGAACACGTCACCGTTGGCCACGTTGAAGATCTCATTGTGGGCAGCGTCCGCCTCGCCCGACCAGCCGATCGTTTTCGCGAGAAGGTCTGCGTCCACGGCCTGAGAAAGACGCTCCGGCCCGCCCGGGTAGTAGAGCGGCTCACCACGCGCTTTGAGCAAGGCTCCATAAACGCCTATGGCCGGAATCAAGTTCATGGCCGCGCCGAGAGCGTAGCCGACGATCAGAACCGGCCGAAGGATCGTAAAGCCCCAGTCCTGCCCCTTCTGGCGCTCGCGAAGATAATCCTCCTGGTTCCAATAGAAATTAGGAATATCACGCGCTTCCGACCGGTTCTCCCGGGCGGGATACGCCATTGGGCGCACGTGTATTCCGTAGGCCTTGGTGCCCTGAAGCAATGTGACATGACGCAAAGATTTCGCGCTCTTGAGCAATGGATTCAGTAGATTTCGGAACATGCGGTCGTTGATCTGGATCTGGTCATCCGACACCCATCCCGCGGTGAGATCGGGCTTCTCGTAAAGAGCGGCATAAACGAGGTGGGTCACGTCTCCCATTGATGCAAACACGTCGGCGCACCTGGCCTCATCCATGAGATCCACAGAGACGAAGCGCGCTCCGAACAACTCGTCGGGCTGACGGCGCGAAACCGCGATGACCTTGGTCGCAGGGTCGGCTGCGAAGTGTTGCATGGCTGCATGGCCGACGACGCCGGTTGCGCCGGCAATCAAAACGGACTTCTGTGACATACCGACCTCCGAAGCGGGACCGTTCCCTGAAAGTATCGACGTACTCAGCGGGCGAATGCTTGGCTTCGTGACGCCCCATCAGGGGTGACGAGCCGCCGCCGCCTCGGCGCTCTTATCGTACCACAGGCGGATTGTGTTCTTTGCCATTGCCCATGCCTGTGTCTGTTGTCTCAAGCACCTCGGACTGCGTCGGCAAGCAGCTTCATGCCGAAGGCACCGAGTACGGCTCCCATCCCCTTATCGAGAACGGGCTTCATACGCAGATAAAGTGCGCGCGGGCGAGGTGCCGACATGCCGAGCGCGACAACCGCGTACCAGGCAGCCTCGTTGACGAACACGATGACGAGGATTGTCGCGACCATCCACAGAGGCGGATCGGGTGGCAAAACCGATACGAAGATCGCCGAGAAGAAAATCGCAACCTTCGGGTTGGTGATCTGGATCAGGAACGTTTGCTGGAAAGCGTTACCGAGCGACTGTCGCGGTGCAGCGCCATCCACATCGATTGGCAAGGACGCATGCTTCCAAGCCATCCCGGCGAGATACAGAAGATAGAACCCGCCGGCGGCCTTCAGGACCATGTAGAGCCACGGTGCCTGAGTGAGGACGATCACGAGGCCAAGGACGGCACCAATAGCCCACGGCAACACGCCGAGACCGCACGCGAGTGCTGAAGCCAGTCCCGCTTGCCGTCCCGACGCGAGCGAAATACGTGATACTGCGATGAAGCTCGGCCCCGGGCTCATCGCGGCCAGCAGATGCACAACGGCAATCGTTAGAAGCGGCTTAAGCAGCGGCAGTACCGATGCCATGATGACCGATCCCCGCTGGTGCAGCGGAAGCACGATGCGTTCGACTAGCGGTCGATCTCGCCAAACACGATATCGAGCGAGCCGAGAATGGCTGACACGTCAGCCAGCATGTGACCTCTGCACATGAAGTCCATGGCCTGCAGGTGGGCATACCCGGGCGCGCGAATCTTGCAGCGGTAGGGCTTGTTGGAGCCGTCGGCGACGAGATAGACGCCGAACTCGCCTTTCGGCGCCTCGACGCAGGCATAGACCTCGCCTTCGGGCACGTGGAAGCCTTCGGTATAGAGCTTGAAATGGTGGATCAGCGCTTCCATGGAGCGCTTCATCTCGCCGCGCTTCGGCGGGACGACCTTTTTGTTCGCGTTGGAGACCGGGCCCTGCCCATCAGGGCTCATCAGCTTCTCGCAACACTGCTTCATGATGCGGGCTGACTCGCGCATCTCGAACATGCGGATGCAATAGCGGTCGTAGCAGTCACCGTTCTTGCCGACCGGAATGTCGAAATCAATGTCGCCGTAGCATTCGTAGGGCTGTGCCTTGCGGAGATCCCAGGCGGCGCCGGAACCGCGGACCATCACGCCTGAGAAGCCCCAACGCAGGCAATCCTCAAGTGCGACGACGCCGATATCGACGTTGCGCTGCTTGAAGATGCGGTTATCGGTGAGCAGGATCTCGATATCGTCGCAGATTTTCTGGAACGGATCGCACCAGTCATAGATGTCTTTGATCAACTCAGGCGGTAGGTCTTGATGGACACCGCCAACGCGGAAATATTTGGCGTGCATGCGGCTGCCCGATGCCCGCTCGTAGAAGACCATCAGCTTCTCGCGCTCCTCGAAGCCCCAGAGCGGCGGCGTCAACGCGCCAACGTCCATGGCCTGCGTGGTGACGTTCAGCAGATGCGAGAGAATGCGGCCGATCTCGGAATAGAGGACGCGGATGAGCTGGGCCCGCTTCGGCACTTCGAGTTCGAGCAGCTTCTCCGCCGCGAGGCAGAACGCGTGCTCTTGGTTCATCGGCGCGACGTAATCGAGACGGTCGAAATAGCCGATGGC
Organism: Hyphomicrobiaceae bacterium; assembly: GCA_050250755.1. Taxonomy (GTDB): domain Bacteria; phylum Pseudomonadota; class Alphaproteobacteria; order Rhizobiales; family Hyphomicrobiaceae. The sequence goes on along the minus strand of JBFWOB010000009.1, from coordinate 57,454 downwards.
TTGAAGATAAGTCTTATGCTCGATCAGCTTCTCGGTGCCACGGTGCAGCAACCCGATGTGCGGATCGACCCGCTCCACCACCTCGCCGTCCAGCTCGAGCACGAGGCGCAAAACGCCATGAGCCGCCGGATGCTGGGGTCCGAAGTTGATGGTGAAGGGTCGGATTTCGGTCTCGGCCATGGGGTCGTCTCGTCCGGCTCTGGCGGTGCACCCAATTGGAATTGTTCTCGACTGTCCATATAGGGCCAATGGCCCTAACGCTAGCCCCCAAGATGGCGCGGCCAGACATCGCGGCACACTCGCCCCATAATGGGAAACGATGTTCCTCTCAGCGGATCGCCACGACCTTTGCGGCTTTGGCCGCCACGCCGGCCTTGAACCGATCCCACGGGACGATGGCCCGCTGATGGGTACCTTCGCCGATCTTATCGAGGCCGTCGTGAGCGACGACGTGGAAGGTTACCTTGCGGCCCTCGACCTTCTCGACTGTAGCCGTGATCGTGACAACCTGGCCGGGCACAGTGGCGGCAAGATGCGTGATATTCACGGCGATGCCGAGCGAGCCTTCGTTCGTGTCCAGATGAGGCCGCAGCACTTTGGTGCAAGCACCTTCCATCATCACCACCATGTAAGCGGTCGCCAGCACCTCCGGGATGTCGTCGAAGGTCGAGCGGTCCATGGCCAAATGCGGGACCGTGTTGTCTGCGGTCACCGTGTAGGCGTGGCTATCGAAAAAGCCGGCGGTGAGACTGGGTTTCATGGCAGATCCCTGAGCGAAACTGTAATGGCGATAGCGATCATCCAGTTTGGCCAGGGGCGGCTGGGCCGGCAACCCGACACGGCATGGGACGATGCCTTGCGACGGCAGGTTCAAAACTTCGCCGGCGCATCGAACTGATAGGGGCCTGGATCCGTGCCTTCGAGGCAATCCGAGAGGGCTTCGCCCCAAGCCGCGCAACCACGCTCGAGCGCCGACGGGCTGACTGTCGGCAGCGGCTTTTGCAACGCAGTCCGTTTCAAAGGAGCCGTAAGTAGCTGGCGATGCGCACCAGTCGCAAACGTCGCGGCCAGGGCGAGAGCCAACATTCCACACGCAACGAGTTTACCAGACATGCTCAGGGTTTCGGCGGCTCTTTGGCCTTCTCGTCGCCGGGAAGGATGTAATCGACTCCTTCCCACGGGCTCTCGAAGTCGAACTGCCGGAATTCCTGAGTGAGGCGAACCGGCTCGTAGACGACGCGCTTCAGCTCATCATCGAAACGCACTTCCTTATACCCGGTGAGCGGGAAGTCCTTGCGCAGCGGATAGCCTTCAAAGCCGTAGTCCGTAAGAATGCGGCGCAGGTCCGGATGACCAGAGAATAGAATTCCGTACATATCGTAGGTCTCCCGCTCCAGCCAATTGGCGGTCGGGAATACCTCGATGACGCTCGGCACGGGCTCCATCTCGTCCGTCGTGAGCTTAACGCGGATGCGCTGGTTCTTGCGCATCGAGAGCAAGTGATAAACGACGTCGAAGCGCTCCTCGCGGGCCGGCCAGTCGACACCGGTAATGTCGAGCAGCGTTTCGAACTGTAGCTCCGGATCGTCTCGCAGCTTGGTGAGGACGCTCACGATCTGATCGAGCGCAACCGTAAGCGTTACCTCACCGAATGCGAGTTTGGAGTCGACAAGGACGCTACCGAGGGTAGCCGAGGCGTGCTCGCCGAGGTTCGTCACGTGCTACGTCCTTCAATAATGATCGGGTACCGCGATGCGTCGCCGGCGGATTGGGCTGTCGCCTATCTCTCGATTGTGCCCGTGCGGCGGATTTTCTTCTGCAGCAGGAGGATGCCATAGACGAGTGCCTCGGCAGTCGGCGGGCAGCCTGGCACGTAGACGTCGACCGGCACGATGCGATCGCATCCGCGAACGACGGCATAGCTGTAGTGGTAGTAACCGCCGCCATTAGCGCACGAACCCATCGAGATGACGTAGCGCGGCTCCGGCATCTGGTCGTAGACCTTGCGCAGGGCCGGCGCCATCTTGTTGGTCAGCGTACCTGCAACGATCATCACGTCCGACTGTCGCGGTGAGGCGCGGGGCGCAAAACCGAAGCGCTCGACGTCGTAGCGAGGCATCGATGCCTGCATCATCTCGACGGCGCAGCACGCCAAACCGAACGTCATCCACATCAGCGAGCCAGTTCTCGCCCAATTGATGAGATCGTCGGTCGTGGTGACGAGGAAGCCTTTGTCAGCCAGCGCGTTGTTGATCTCGGTCATGCCCCGATCGCCGGGCTTCACGAGACTCGCGCCGGAACCGGTCTCGCCAGGCCGGTCGAAGACGGGTTGGCCGGGTACGATCAATCCCATTCGAGTGCTCCCCTGCGCCATACGTAGATGTAGCCGAGCACGAGCTCGCCGATGAACAGCATCACTGCCCAGAAGCCTGCTTCACCAGCCGATGTGAAAGCCACCGTCCATGGAAACAGGAACGCGGCTTCGATGTCGAAAATGATGAACAGAATTGCCGTCAGGTAAAACCGGATGTCGAACTTCATGCGGGCGTCGTCGAATGCGTTGAATCCGCATTCGTATGCCGACAGCTTTTCGGAATCCGGATTACGGTGCGCGACGAGCCAGGGCGCCACCATCAGCGAGCCGCCGATGAAGAGAGCAACACCGATGAAGATCGCGATCGGCAGGTAGTCGTTGATGAGCAGTGTCATGCGCGATCCAGGGCTGGACGTGCCATCGTCGCCGGCACGGAGCTCACTCCGTCCGACGCACTTTTATCTGCTTTGAGTTAGCCCACCGCTCCGGCCTACGCAACCCGTGCCGGGCACAGACCCAAGAGACGAATGGCATTGGCACGATATGTCGCGCGTTCTGCCGGTGCTGCCGTGGACTTTGTTCAAGGGATCGAAGGCCCCCACAACTTTAACACTTTGTTTACGAGTGTGGCGCGATCTTCGGCGCATTGGTGGAGACGAGTCGCATCGCCGGTCACTGCCCTCGCCCAAGGATCGTGACCAAACGAGCGCCGCGAGTTCAGGTGCTCCAACCTGCAATCCAGCAGCTGACCCTGCTGGGCCAAAAGAAGGAGCCAGCCTCTTTCTCTCATTCGACCCAGAACAACGGCTCGGTCGGTGCCAATGCACCACCGAGCCGTACTGCTTTGGCGTACCGCGCAAGGCCGGTCGAATCGTCGGTTTCGATTGCGAAACCGGATAGAGTTGCAGCACCCATCGCCGGCTCGAAACGCCCTCTCGGAATGCGGGTAAGGAAGCGATTGACGGGCTCTTCGATCTCCATGCCAACAATCGATTCATAATCGCCGCACATGCCGGCATCCGTCATGAACGCTGTGCCATGCTTCAGGACGCGGTCGTCTGCCGTCGGTACGTGGGTGTGCGTCCCCACGACGCAGGAGACCCGACCGTCGAGAAAAGCGCCCATGGCCTGCTTCTCGCTGGTCGCCTCGGCATGGAAATCGATGAGAATGGCATCGGCCCCAGAGCCCAGCGGACAGGCGGCGACCTCGGACTCGATCGCCCTGAAGGGACAGTCCAATTCTGGCATAAACACGCGGCCCATGCCCTGAACCACGAGCACTTCCTTGCCATTGCGCGCCTTGTAGAGCCCGGCCCCCCTGCCCGGTGTGCCCTTGGGATAGTTGAGCGGTCGGATCAAGCGATCGTGGCGCTCAATGAAAACCAGCGCCTCTCTCTGATCGAATGAGTGATTGCCGAGTGTCACCGCGTCGGCGCCGGCATCGAGGAAATCGCGGAGGATGCTTTCGGTGATGCCGAAGCCACCGGCCGCATTCTCACCGTTGACCACTACGAAATCCAGCTTGTAGCGGCTGATCAACCTCGGCAGGCCATCGACAACGGCTTTGCGACCAGCACGCCCGACGACGTCGCCGAGGAATAGAATGCGCATTAGAGGCGACTTCCCGTCAGAGAGAACAACGGATCGGGCCCTCCGGGGTGAGCACCCAGTCCAGTCGTTCGTCATAATCGAGATGGGGAACCACGTCGACCTCTTGGCCTGCGTAACCGAGTCCGATGGTAACGACCGGCTTGCGACTGCGGAGACCATGTAGCGTGCGGTCATAGAAGCCGCCGCCATAGCCGAGCCGCGCGCCCGTGCGATCGAATGCCAACAGAGGCACCAGCAGCACGTCCGGCTCGACGAGCGGGGCCGTTTCGTGGGGCTCACGGATGCCCCAGACGACAGTCCTTAAGGGAGCACCCGGTGCCCAGGCGCGGAACTCGAGAGGCCGCCCCTTGCCGACCATGACAGGTAGGCAAATGGTGGCGCCATCGCGATGCAGGCGGGTCATGAGCGGACCGGGATTGATCTCCTCGCCGATCGCGAGGAAGCCGGATACGACCGAGGCAGGAGCGAAACCTGGGAGAAAATCGAGGCCACGTTCCGCTAGGTTGGAGGCGGCCGCCACTCGTTCGGCGACAGGGATGGCGGCTCGGCGTGCCTTCGCCTCGTCTCGCAAAAGCCGCTTGGCGACGACGATTGGACTGGTCGCATCATCCACAATGGCCTCGCTTCCGGGCGGTGCCGGCCGCGCCGACAGAGGGTGCAGAGCCGCGATGGGCGTTGAGCGATCGTCCCGCGTGGTCCCTACTTATGTAGGTGGGCACCATGTGGCCAAGCCCACGAGCCCGGCCAGGGACAGCGCCCATGCGGAGAGTATAGGCCCCCGGGTCGAATTTGCCCTGACGCACCCCGCAGCCCTGCGACTCGGAATGTAGGAGATCACAGCATATTTTGCCATGGCAATGGCAAAGCGTTCACGCTCCGTCATTCTCGAACGATGGTCTCGCCCTTGACGTTATCGACGGTGACGTACGTCTCATAATAGGTAACCGTCGGGCGTGCGCCGAACGCTGTCTCGGCTTTGGCAAACCAATCGGCGTTGTAGAAAGCCTCCGCCGCCTCGCGCGACACCCAAGTGTAAACCCCTCCGCCGCCGGCATCGCCATTGAGGTAATCCTTGCGCAGGAGACCTTTTTCAGCGAGGGCGCGGTAGGTGGGCGCCGATTTCGTTTGAGCTGCCACGGCTGCATCCTTCGGGCGCTTCGGCATCGGAATCTGAACGACAGCGATGATCATGGGCGTGCCTCCAATCGAACGTGATCCCGATCAGAGCCGAACCGATCCCGCCTGGCAACAGTCCCGGATGGTGTACATAGCGGTCGTCCCGTCTCCCACACACGATACGGCAGAGACAATGCGGTCTGTGCTAAAGTCCTGCCCATGAATTGGAGCGACGAGGCGATCGTTCTCTCGGTGCGCGCGCATGGCGAGACGGCTGCCGTAGCAGAGCTGCTGACCCGTGAGCATGGCCGTCACCTCGGCTTCGTGCATGGCGGGCGTTCTCGACGGCTGAGGCCCGTGCTTCAGACCGGCAATCATGTCGACGTGCAATGGAAGGGCCGACTTGCCGAGCAGCTCGGGCACTACGCCGTCGAGTTGCGGCGTGGCTTTGCAGCCGAGGCCATGGCCGCCGCCGATCCGGCACGCCTTACCGCGCTTTCCTCCATCGCGATGCTTGCCCGGCTCTTGCCGGAGCGCGATCCGCACCCGGCGTTGTTCGAGGTCACCCTGTTCGTTCTGGGCTTTCTCGATGATGCGAGTGTATGGCCTGCGCTGCTCGTGCGGTGGGAGCTCGCGCTGCTCGACGAGCTTGGATACGGCCTCGATCTGACACAGTGCGCAGCGACAGGCGGCAACGACCACCTGATCTATGTCTCGCCGCGATCGGGGCGAGCGGTGTCCGCCTCGGCGGGCGAGCCCTATAAGGAGCGATTGTTGGCTCTTCCTGGTTTTTTGGCTGGAAGGACACATGGCGGCGCGTCGACCTCGGATCTTGCCGCGGGCTTCGCGTTGACCGGATACTTTCTCGAGGCCCGCGTCCTCGCCGCGCACGGCCTGCAAATGCCCGAGGTTCGGTCACGTATGGTGGCGCAAATTCTGAAGCGCGTGCCTGCGCTCTAATCACTGCCGCTCCGTGGTGGGACGCCTGCAGGTGAGCCCCGTTGCTCAGGCGTCAATCCGCCAGGGCGCCTCGTCGGGTCGGTGACGAGCATCGAGCGCATGATTCACGAATAGTCGCAAATGCGCGCTAACGGGCAGAGCGTCGTACCGTGATGCGCGTGTCGTCGTGTCCAATGAGGCGCAGACTTTCGATGAAGGCGTCGCGGAATTCGGCCGGCGTTTCGACGCTGTCGCCACGAGTGATGTTGCCGTTCGGCTCTTTGAACAAGGTGTTACCGCGGGCGGTGAGTGTGTTCGCACCCTGGTCATAGATGATCTCGTCGGTGGTTAGAATGTGGTTGTTGTAGTAGATCTCGACCTTACCGCGTGCGATCACGCGCTTATTACGGGTGTCATAAATTAGCTGATCACCCTGGAGATAAAGCGGCTTCGACTTGTCCATTTTCTGGGCCGGGCTGCCCAAAGGGCCACCCACCTGTGCTGTGCTCGCATCGGCAAACCCGAACACGAAAAGCGCAGCACAGACGTGTAAAAACCAACGCGAGAAAGTTTCTGACAGCGGCAATGTCCCCCGATGCGCCATTGGCCATCCTCCAAATGGAGCAGCATGACCAGCGCTCCGCACAGGCAACAGGTGCCATCTGAGGCCGACGCAGCGCCAAGTTGCCCTTATATGCAGCATATGAATTGAGGGAATTGCGGCATAGGGAAGTCGAGGCACCAAGAGCCGGGGAACTCCAACCTCCGTAGAGTCGATCGCCTTCGTCTTCCCTAGCTCGAATTCTCCGAAAGGAGACCGCCACTCGAGCGAGCCTCGTTTTTGCTAATCGATAATGCGCAAGAGGACGCAAGCATGAAGAAGCCGACGAGCGAGACACCGTTGCCCGCTGCGAAGACAGCAAGGAGATCAGGACGCGTCGCAAAAAAAGCGTCCCCAGAGCGAAACTCCAGGAAGACGGTTCTCCTGTCGGGCGGCAATCCGCAGATCGCGAAGGGCGACGGGGACGCGCCTGTGCAGTCCTATATTTCGGCCATGCCTGGTTGGAAACGGGATGTCGGACGCAGACTCGATGCACTCATCGAGAGCACGGTGCCGGGCGTGCAAAAAGCCGTAAAATGGAACTCGCCATTTTACGGGATCGAAGGGCAAGGCTGGTTCCTCAGCTACCATTGCTTCACGCGCTACGTGAAAGTGACTTTCTTTCGTGGCACGTCGCTGCGTCCCGTTCCGCTCGGAGCATCAAAACATCCCGAGGTCCGGTATCTCGACATTCACGAAGACGACGCATTCGATGAGGTTCAGTTCACCGATTGGATTAAGCAAGCCAGCGCGTTGCCGGGCGAGCGCCTGTGAGCAAAGACCAACAACGCCACTGAAGAAAGGAGGCGCCATGAAGAACGGCAAGAACGACCCGCAGCAGGAAAAGGACGCTGCCTCTCCTTCTCAACTGATCGACGAGAAAATCAAGACGCTGGGGGACTGGCGAGGAGAAATGCTCGCCCGGATTCGCGCTCTGATCAAACAAGCCGATCCGGAGGCGGTCGAGGAATGGAAATGGCGCGGGGTGCCGGTTTGGTCGCACGACGGCATTATCTGCACCGGCGAAACGTACAAATCCGTGGTGAAAATGACGTTCGCCAAGGGCGCCTCGCTGGAGGATCCAACAGGCCTCTTCAATTCCAGCCTCGAAGGCAACACCAGGCGCGCCATCGATTGGCGTGAGGATGACGAGATCGATGAAAAGGCTTTGAAAGCGCTTGTTCGCGCGGCGGTCGCGCTGAACTCGTCAAAGCGGGGCTCCGCGCGGCCTGCCCGGCGGCAAAAGATGCCGAAGTCTGATTGACAGGCCTAACCTTCGAGATGCGGCCGTCAGCGGCGGTTGTCCTCAATTCGGATTTTACCGTCGCTGCCCTTCTGCAGAACGAACGATGCTGTACCGGAGACACTGAACTGAGCGTTTAAGGTTTCGCCGCCGAACCAGCCGCCCGCATGCGTGAAGGTGATCTTCCCTGGTTCGCACGCTCTGTGCGTGATGATGCTCCGCGCGGGCACATCGTGGTTTTTCCCGCCGAAGGAATAGCTCACCGAGGTCGTGCTCTTGTTCGTCACCTGAAGCTCGTAGGACAGGCTATTCGGACGCGCGAGCAACTGGACGGACAGGAATTTCGGCTCGGACGTCGGGGCTTGGGCAACACCGACGCCGATCTCGGTCACGTAAGGCAACAGCATGTTCTTGCGGTGCCCTGGCGATGCCTTCCAACCCTCGACGGTATCTCGCGCGAGTTTCTCTACCGTGAAGCCGCGGCTGTCGAGATTGAGAGCCAGGTTCTCCGCGATGGCGCAGAACCAATAACCGGCCTCTTTCACACGGTCGGCGGGCTTCCGGCCATCCGCTTCATGGGCGAAACGTCCCGATTTGGCGAGATATCGCGCGAAATTCCTCGCTGCGCGATCGAGTACGGGGTCACGGCGCACCACCCCCAATCCTTGCTCCCTGCGGAACACATTGGTTCGCTCGACGATCGCCAACTCGGTTTTCGCGAGATCGGGAATATCCGCCATTAGCGCCCGAAACGACAGATCGACGAGATCGGCCGCCCCCTCCTCAGCTCCGCTGGCTCGACGAAGCAATGACGGTTGTTCGGTAGCCGGCCTCGGTCGGAATCCGAACCGCCCAGGCGCCTGCCTCCGTCTTGAAGCGCTCGGGACGAACCATGACGACCTTGCGAGAGCGGGCGCGCTCCATGGCCTCGGCGACGCTGCGGCTCTCGGAAAGCAGCTCGAGATTGAGGCGGGTCGCGGGTACAAGCGTGCGCTTACCCGAGTTCGCCTCATCCACAATGCGGCTCGGCGGCGTCCAGAAACAGTCGACCATCTCCCGGCCGTCGTGGATCGGCTCCTGCCCCTCCGGCGAGGATACGAGGAAAAAGTGCGTGTCGAAGCGCTTCGGCAATCCGAATGGCGTTTGCCAATGCGCGAAATGCACCATGTGATCGAGCGCGGGCACGAGGCTCTCCGAACGGATGATCTCGGCGAAGGTGATCTTGCGGTCGAGCAGATTATCGCGGTGCTTCACGACCATCTCACGCGCCCGCTCTGCGCCGAGGTCGCCCGCAGATGCCCCGGTTGGGCGCGCGATCACGACGCCGGCCTCCTCGAACGTCTCGCGCATGGCGGCGAGCCAGTATGGCAATTCGGGATGGGACTGAGGCGCGACAAGATGGCGCCAGCTCTCGGGATGGCGGTCTTCCTCATCGATCTTTCCTCCGGGAAAGACCACCGCGCCCATAGCGCCATCCATGGGGCGATCGCGAACCACCATGAAGATCTCGATGCCGTCTATGCCGTCGCGCACCAGCATGATCGTGGCGGACGGCCGTGCGGGGACTGAGTTCGCTTCGGTAGGTTTTGCTTCTGACATTGGATCCCCGTGCGATGGCGTGGCGCCGTGAGCATTTCAAGCCGCCGACGAAGAGGGAACGTCGACCGGCGGGGCGATGATGGCGAGCGCGCGATGATTTGGCAATCGATCGGCTAATAGGCCCTCCTGCCGCTGCTAGTCGGACCCAAGCGCCCCCAAAAACCGGGAACGATCTTTAGCGCAGACGGTTTACCTGACATATCAACGATTAAAGGAGCAGTGCTCATGGCTACCGCCCAACCGACGCATCAATTCATCTCGTCTGACAACGTGCATGGCACCGATGTTTATGGCGCAGGCGACGCGAAAGTCGGCGAGATCGACCATCTGATGATCGACAAGATTTCTGGGCGCGTGACGTATGCGGTGATGAGCTTTGGTGGCTTCCTTGGACTCGGCGAAAGTCACTATCCGGTACCTTGGAGCGCCTTGAAGTACGACACCGCGCTCGGCGGCTATCGCACCGGTATTACGGAAGCACAGCTGCAAGACGCGCCAGAATTTGCGGCCAATTCGTGGGGTGATCGTGCGTGGGAAACGCGCACTCACGAGCATTACAATGCAGTGCCCTATTGGGCGCATACCGCCATCTGATGTGCAATTATCGAGCCTGCGAAGCGGAGAGGCCCAGCGTGTGAAAGCCGCTGGGCCTCGTCGTTCCGGCAAAATTCAGGCGGCAAGCTAGCTCAGAGCAGTTTCCCCATAGCGACCGCTGTGTCGCTCATACGGTTCGAGAAACCCCACTCGTTGTCGTACCAGGAAAGAACGCGCACGAGTGTACCGTCCATGACCTTGGTTTGATCCAGATGCAAGATCGACGAATGGCTGTCGTGATTGAAATCGATCGATACATTCGGCTGGTCCGTGACGCCGAGAATCCCCTTCAGCGATTGCCCCGCGGCACGCTTGATCGCCTCGTTGATCTCGTCGGTCGACGTTTTCTTCTTGGCAACGAACTTGAAGTCGACAACCGACACATTCGGCGTCGGCACACGAATGGACGTGCCGTCGAGCTTGCCGTTGAGTTCCGGCAAGACGAGGCCGACGGCCTTGGCAGCCCCCGTCGACGTCGGGATCATCGACAAGGCCGCAGCGCGCCCGCGATAGAGATCCTTGTGCATCGTGTCGAGCGTCGGCTGGTCGCCCGTGTAAGCGTGGATGGTCGTCATGAAGCCCTTCTCGATGCCGACGGTGTCATTCAGGACCTTGGCAACGGGGGCGAGGCAATTGGTCGTGCACGAAGCGTTGGAGACGACGAGGTGATCCTTGGTCAGCTTATCGTGGTTGACGCCATACACCACGGTGAGATCGGCACCATCCGCCGGGGCCGAGACGAGCACACGCTTCGCTCCCGCGGCCAGATGGGCGGCGGCTTTCTCCTTGGACGTGAAGATGCCCGTGCACTCGAGGGCAATGTCGATACCCATTTCCTTATGAGGCAACTGAGCAGGGTCGCGAATCGCCGTCACCTTGATGGAACCACGGCCGATATCGATCGAATCCCCGACAACCTTTACCTCGTATGGGAACCGGCCGTGCACGCTGTCGAAGCGAAGCAGATGGGCATTCGTCTCGACGGGACCGAGATCGTTGATGGCCACTACCTCGATGTCAGTCCGGCCCGATTCTACGATCGCGCGCAACACGTTACGGCCAATGCGGCCGAAGCCGTTAATCGCGACCTTTACTGTCATTGGGTATCCTCTCACGGCGATGGGGTGGATTACGTTCGCGCCTCAAGCAACCAGATCGCGCGCGACCATGTGCGCGATCCGATGGGGCAACGCTGAGTGTGGATCGTGCGTCTCTATGGGAGGAAATTGTGCAGTGAGGCGCCCTCTGTCAATGAGTCATGTACTTGCTTTCTTAAGGCAGATGGTCGAGATGGATACACGGGAAATGTACCAGCGCTATCTTGCGGTGGACGGGGTTGTTCAAACAATTCTTGGAGTGAAAAGCCCTGCGTCGGAGGGTTGACGGAGCGGCAATATGGCTGACCGGACGTCCGGTAAGGCGAAAAAGCAGGTAAAAAAGGCGCCCGGCCGTACCGCCAGAGGCGCTGGAAATGTGCGGCCGCAGCAACCAGTGCGCGCCGCTAACCTGGAGGCTGAATGTGCTCGACTCGGAGCCGAGCTGAAAGCGGCACAGGCGGAAATCCAAGCGCTCAAAGATCAGCGCAAAGAGCTTCTCGACCGCATCAACTGGGCGATCGATTCTCTAACCAGTCTGCATGACAACTGATTGAAGCAGACTTGAAGGAGGCCGTTCATACACGACCCCCTTCAGTTCAATGGGAGGCAGCTCGCTAGCCGACCACGCGTCCAGATTTGAGCGCTGCCACTTCTTCCTCACTCTTGCCGAGCCACGTCTTCAGCACCTCATTTGTGCTCTCACCGAGCAAGGGCGAGGCGCGGACCTCCGGCGGCTTTCCGTCATGGCGCACCGGCCAGGCTGGCATCTTGAATGGGCCGACCTTGGGGTGCTCCATCGTTTGCATGATACCGCGATCGACAAACGACTGATCGTTATGGAGCTCCATGGTGTCGAGCACGGCCCCGGCAGGGATACCCGCTTCACCGACGATGCGCATGGCCTCCTGCTTGGTTTGGGTTCGCGTCCATGACGCGACGATCTCGTCGATCTCGGCTTCACGCTGGGAACGAGCTTCGACGGTCGTGTAACGCGGATCATCGGCGAGCTCCGGCCGGCCGACGACGCGAGAAAGGCGCTTCCAGTGCTCTGGATTGCCTCGGCTCGTATAGATGTAGACCCAATCGTTCGGCCCACCCGGCTTGCAGGGGTAAATCCCAACCGGAGGATTGGCGCCAGACAGGGTCTTGGCGCCGGCGCGACCTGCCGCCTGCCCCGTGCGCGCCTGGGTCGAGAACGCGATGCGAATGTAATGCAGCATGGCATCTTGCATGGCGATCTGCAGACGTTGACCTTTGCCGGTGCGCTGCTTCTCGACGTAGGCGGACAGGATCGAGATGGTGAGCAGCATGCCCGTCCCGGTGTCGCCGATCGTAGGGCCCGGCTTGACGGGTGGGCCGTCGGGCATACCCGTCACGCTCATGACGCCGCCGCAGGCCTGCGCAATCATGTCGAAGGCGAGATTTTTCTCGTAGGGGCTGCCCTCGCCGAAACCTTTCACCTGGGCATAGATCAAGCCGGGGTTGAGCTTGGAGACGACGTCCCAGCCGAGCCCAAGCCGCTCGATCGCGCCCGGCGCAAAGTTCTCGACCATGACGTCGGCCTTGGCGGCAAGGTCGAGCACGAGTTGCTTACCCTCGGGCGATTTCAGGTCGACGGTGATCGACTTCTTGTTGGCATTGAAAATGAGGAAATAGTGGCTGTCCTTGTCAGGGCTGCCGTAGACGGCCGCGCGGCCCGGATCTCCGAGTTTCGGATTCTCGACCTTGACGACCTCCGCGCCCATCCAGGCCAGCGCCTCGGTGCACGACGGACCGGCCTCAAACTGCGATAGATCAAGTACTTTCAATCCCTTGAGGCACTCTAGCGGTTTGGTATTGATAGACATGGGCGTCTCCAGCGATATCGTTGTGTCGAAGCCTAGAGTGCGGCGGTAACGATTGCCAACCGTGCTTCTACCCGGTCCCCAGCCCGATACGCATCCCCGGAGCGACTAGCCCTTCGGCTTCACGTCGCGAATCGGCAGGTAGACGACAATCGCGACCATGGCGACCGCGGCCTGCGCGGCGAAACCGGCCCGATAGGCGAGCTCGGTTGGCATCGTATCAGGCCCGGAGACGGCGCCGACGATCCAGCCAAACACGAGTTGCATGAGCGCAATGGCAGCCATCAACCCCATGTTGGCGGCCGAAAGGCCGCGTCCCATGAGATGAGGTGCGACCAGTCCCCGCGCATGGGCGAAGACGATCATCGGAAACGAGGCCGAAAAGCCCAGCAGGCAAAATAGCGCCGTGACGGCCAGAAGAGGCGGATGGGACAGGGCGGCAATGCCGGTCATAGCCGCGAACACGCCCGTCATTCCCGTCAGCATGGCCGTTTTGACGGAATTCGCAGCTCGGGCGACTTGGCTGAGTGCCGTGTGCCCGGCCATTGCGCAGACTGCCATCGCAAGAAGTACGTTGCCGCTGGCAATGACATCGAGGCCGTGCACCTGCTGCAAATAAGGAGCGCCCCACACTCCGGTCACTGTGGTAGAGGCCGAGATCGGAAATCCGGCCAACAGGAGGCGAACCATGCCACGCTGGCGCAAAGCCTCGCCGACGCCGTCGACGACACTCTTCAGGCTCTCCGTGCGCGATGCAGCAGGCGCGCTACCATGCGGCGCGTCGCGGATGACCAGCATCACGGCCAGCAGCAGGACAACGACGCCAACGGTGAATATCCAATAGCATTCGCGCCAACCGAACAGTGCGATCAAGGCGGCAAGTGGCGTGGTCGCGGTTAAGGTGCCCGACGCGGCGAACGTGTTCAGCGTTCCCATGAGCGTCACGACGCGGTCTTGCGCAAGCCAGCGAGCGAGTACGTAGAAGGCGCCAGTAAAGATGCCCGCGCAGCCGATGCCCATCAATACGCGGCCGAGGGAGAGAAATGCGATAGAGTCGGCGGCGGCGAATGCCGCGGCACCGGCCGTCGTGAACAGCAGCATGCCGGCGATCGTCAACCGGGCACCGAAGCGATCAAGCAACATGCCGGTCGGCAGTTGCATCACCGCATAAGCAATGAAGAACGCGCTGGCGACGGTCGAGAGGGCGGCTGGCGAGAGCGCCATCTCGCGGGTCAGCTCGGGCGCCATCACGCCGAGGCTCGACCGCAGGAAGAGGTTCATAAAGGCAAGAAGAAAGAGAACACCGACGATGGCCGCGAGTCGCGATGAGCCCCGTCCCGCCCCCCGCGCGACGGCGGCCTCTCCCACGTCATTCATCGGCCGCCCTACCCTCTTTCCACCTTCTGCCTTCGACCGATCAGACCTCGATGCCGAACATCGGTCGAAAAGCTATAAACCCTGCTGCCCCAACTGGATTAACGGTCCCGCTTTCGCCTATAAGGGCGGACGACGCGGCGGCAGATGCCGCACAGCACCATCCATCGACCAGACGAGCGCCCTGAGAACGAGCCATGGCCGGACATTCGCAATTCAAGAACATCATGCACCGCAAGGGCAAGCAGGATGCTGTCCGGGCCAAGCTTTTCGCCAAGCTCGCGCGCGAGATCACGGTTGCCGCCAAGGCCGGCGTGCCCGACCCGGACATGAATGCACGGCTCCGCCTTGCGATCCAGAACGCTCGCGCCGAGAACATGCCAAAGGACAACATCGAGCGGGCCATCAAGAAGGCCGCCGGTGGAGATGCCGAAACTTACGAGCAGGTGCGTTACGAAGGCTACGCGCCGGGTGGCGTGGCCGTCATCGTCGAAGCATTGACGGACAATCGAAACCGGACCGGCGGGGCGGTGCGCGCGGTGTTTGCGAAATATAACGGCAACCTCGGGGCCACCGGCTCGGTCAGCCATATGTTCAACCGGATCGGCGAGATCCGGTTGAAACCGGACGCAGCGACGGCCGACGCGGTGCTCGAGGCGGCGATCGAAGCCGGAGCCGAGGATGTCGAGAGCAACGACGAGGAGCATCTCGTCGTGACGACGTTCGAGGCCCTGGGCCAAGTTGCAGGGGCTCTCGAGGCTCAATTCGGCGAACCCGAGCAAGTCAAGGCCGTCTGGAAAGCGACGCTTTCTACCCAAGTCGACGAAGAACGCGCCGAGAGCATCCTCAAGCTTCTCGCCGCACTCGAGGATGATGACGACGTGCAGGCCGTTTTCTCGAATTTCGACGTCGACGAGGCGACGATGGCGCGCCTTACAGCGGCCTGAGACCGAAAAGCTTTCGCGGCTGCGAAGCTTTTCCCCCGTTCAATGCAGTCGTCCATGGCGCTTAACGCGAAGCGGCGTGCTACCGCCACTGCATGCAAGGCACTGCGATTCGCATCATCGGCATTGATCCCGGGCTTCGGCGGACGGGATGGGGCGTCATCGAGTCCGATGGTGTTCGGCTCGTATATGTCGCCAGCGGGCACATCGCATCGACCAACGACGGCGATCTGGCTTACCGGCTACGCGAGCTCTACGAGGGCCTTTCGAGTGTGCTTGCCTCATGGTGCCCTTTAGAGGCCGCCGTTGAGGAAACCTTCGTTAACGAGAATGCGCGGGCCACGCTGAAACTCGGACAAGCTCGCGGGATGGCATTACTCGCTCCGGCCATGAAGGGGTTGCGCATTGCCGAGTATCCCCCGAATCTGATCAAGAAAACCGTCGTGGGTGCTGGGCATGCGGAGAAGCGCCAGATCCAGATGATGGTTTCGATGCTGCTGCCGAAAGCGCGTTTCGAGTCGGCCGATGAAGCCGATGCCCTTGCCATCGCCATCTGCCACGCCAATCACCGGACCAGTCCGGCGGCGCGTATCGCCGCGGCTGAAAAAGACAGCCAAACGCGCGCGGTTGCAGCACGCAAGAGATAGGGCACAGGACGTAGGCAATGGGGAGGGGCTACAGGCAATCGCACCTCTTCTCGGGAGCGCGCAAGAGAGTGAGCGTCGTGATCTCTCGAGGCCCTATTCACACGGCCGAAATCCTGTGCCCTAACGTTCTCGTTCCGGTCGCTCGCGGAGGTCAGAATGATCGGCAAGCTCAGAGGCAAGGTGGATGCCATCGGGGATGCGCACGCCATCATCGATGTCAATGGCGTCGGCTACGAGGTGCAGTGCTCCACGCGCACGCTGCGAGCGCTGGAACTCGGTCAGGACGTTTCGCTCACCATCGACACACACGTGCGCGAGGATGCCATCCGGCTGTTCGGCTTCCGAAGTGAAGTCGAGCGATCCTGGTTCCGCATTCTCCAACAGATCCAGGGGGTCGGCTCGAAAGTGGCGCTGAGTGTGCTCGGCACGCTGGCACCGCAGGACCTCGCGTCGGCGATCGCGCTCGGGAATTCGGCCGCGGTGGAGGAGACGCCGGGCGTCGGCAAGAAGCTTGCGCAACGGATCGTGCTTGAACTCAAGGACAAGGCGCCGGCATTGACGATGGCGGGCCTCAACGTGCCCGGAGCGACGGGAAAGATATCTGGGGCAGGCGCTGTTCACGTGATGCCAGGACCTAGTGCGGCCGCAGAGGCAATCTCGGCATTGGTTAATCTGGGCTACCAGCCACAGCACGCTGCGGCGGCAATCGCAACGGCTGGAGGTGAACTCGGCGGAGAAGCCGATACCGCCAAACTGATCCGGCGTGGTCTCAAAGAGCTGGCTCGGCCGCTCTAAGTAAACAAGCGATCAAACAGCGCAAACTAACCCTTTGCTGCGACGCTATTCGACCGCTTTTTGGCGACGATCGATCTCACCCTGTCGGGTAGCAAAGCCCAATTGATTGGTTTTGTTTCGATTGCATCGGCGCCAATGGCCATCGCCTCATGAAACGCCTCCGGATCGGAACGTGCCGACAGGACCATAATAGCGAGCGAACTGTGACGGACCGCCCCTCGCAGGAGAGCAATCACACGTAAGCCATCGACGCGCGGCATATGGAGATCGATAATCGCAAGGTCGAACGGCGCCGCATCGATCCGCTCGAGGCCTTCGACGCCATCGCCGGCAATATGTACGTTAAAGTCCGAGCCATCGAGCGACGCGAGCGCTTGGTTCGTAAAGAGAGGATCATCGTCGACAATTATGATGCGTAATGACTTTGCTTTCGAGATATCGAATTCGGTCATCTCTTCTTGCCCGTTGGATAAACACCACAAATGAACTCTCGCCCACAGACCGCCGCCACGCTTGCGCGGCAGAGAACATGGGCTTAAAGCGCCGATAATGGGCTCGGCAGGTCACTGATAATGCCAGTGCAAAAGCGACCGTTTGCCGTGTGGGAAGCCTCCTTATCGGCAATGCGGATAGGCCGAACGAACGCGAGGCAGACGAATTTCGCCGCCATAGAAATCTGCCTGAGCCGGTATCAGCGTCCTCAAAAGCTATTCCCCGCGTGCAATGCGAATCCTCAAACTCGACAAGAATTGTCTCGACGTTCTCGACATTAATATATTGCACTGCACCAGGCGAGCCGGACCTTCCGCCAAAGCCAACAGGACATTAAATCAAATGATGCAGCTCATAATGAAACGAGCCTTCTTTCTATTTTAGATTTTTCTGACGCAACGATGGACCGCGTGCGGCGGGCCCGGACCTAGGCTCGTCCGTCCGCGCCAGTCGTCTCAACAACAAGACAACCAGCGGAACGGCGGCAACCGACACCACCACCCGTCCGGTGCCAGCGCCTTGGTGGATCAGGCGGTCAGAACAATTTTGCCGATGTGCTGGCTCGTCTCCATACGCCGATGCGCATCTGCAGCTTGTGCGAGCGGATAGGTAGAGTCGATCACCACCTTCAGTCGCCCGGCTTCGATTAGCGGCCACACGCGCTGTTCGATGTCGCGCGCCCAGCCGCCTTTCACGGCACGAGGCCGAGGGCGCAGCGTCGAGCCGGTGAGCGTGACGCGCTTCACCATCAAACGGGCGACGTTAATCTTGACCTCGGCGCCGCCCAGAGACGCGATCTGGACGATGCGGCCATCTTCCGCCGCGGCGATAATGTTGCGCTCGGTGTATTCGCCACCGACCATGTCGAGGATGACGTCGGCACCATGGCCGCCGGTCGCGGCCTTGACCTCTTTCACGAAATCCTGCGTGCGATAGTCGATGCCAACATCGGCGCCGAGGCTCTTGCAGGAGCCGACCTTCTCGGCGCTGCCGGCCGTGGCAATGACGCGAGCGCCAAAGCCTTTGGCCATCTGGATGGCACACGTGCCGATGCCGCTCGTACCTCCATGGACGAGGAACCATTCGCCAGGCCCGAGACGCCCGCGCTCGAAGACATTGTTCCAGACGGTGAAGATGGTCTCGGGGAGGCCCGCGGCCTCGGCCATCGAAAGGCCGTCGGGTACGGGAAGTGCCTGGACGTCCTCGGCGATGCAATAGGCTGCGTATCCACCACCATTGACCAGCGCACAGACCTTGTCCCCCAAGCGCCAGCGCGACACCTTCGCTCCGACGCCCACCACTTCGCCCGCGATCTCGAGGCCCGGCAGCGGCGAATGGCCGGTCGGCGGCGGATAGGCACCCAGACGCTGCTGGACGTCCGGCCGATTGACACCCGCCGCCGCAACTTTGACCAGGATCTGACCCTCGCCCGGCTGCGGCACGGGCAACTCGCGCGGCACGAGCACCTCTGGGCCGCCTTTGCCATCGATCACGATGGCGGTCATGGTGGTTGGCACATCAGTCATGGACTATCTCCGGTTCGAGACGGCGTTTGTGTCTGTGTGCCCGCTGTCGCTGGTTGAGACAAGGCGCGCTGCGTGCTTCCCTCGGTTCGTCCGACACATCACGGAGGCTCAGATGGACTGGGACGAGGCACAGTCGAAAGGAAAGACCGACATCGTCGTCGGCGAGAACCTCAGCCGGCTGTCGATTGCGGAACTCGAGGCTCGCATTGCGGCGCTCGAGGCGGAGATCGCGCGCACCAAGACCGAGATCTCCACAAAGAAGGCTCATTCGGCGGCCGCCAGCTCGATTTTCAAGAGCTGAAAAGCTCTGTGCGAACTGTCATGGCGGCCGGAATCCGTGGCGTTGCAAGCCTTAAGAGATAGTCGGTAAGATTCGGTTTGCCATTAAACGGCTATTTACCTCATCGCCCTAGAATCGGCTCATTCGGGGTTCCTCGGCCGAGCGAGCCCTGCCTTCACCGTTTGACGTCCCCTGTTTAACTATCCGAGCCGCCAATGTGCGGCTCAATTTTTTTGTTCGCCCTATAAATCTCGCATTCAGAGTACTCAAATCGAGACAGCTCCTTAACCCCTCTCGGCGATCCTCCCCTTCACAGGGACACCGAGGGCGGGTAATTCAGTCGGTACCCTGTTTGGGGTCATAGTAAAGTTGTCGAGGTGACAGGTGGGAAGCGTAGGAACTGGTACGAGCGTCACGATCTCCTTCGCCCATAAATTTGCGAGCTCCCAGCAATTCGACCAGGTCTTCCGAGAAGGCATGGCGCTGGTCGAGACGACCGCCAATTAC
The DNA here is from genome assembly GCA_050250755.1 of Hyphomicrobiaceae bacterium. GTDB lineage: Bacteria > Pseudomonadota > Alphaproteobacteria > Rhizobiales > Hyphomicrobiaceae. The sequence goes on along the minus strand of JBFWOB010000009.1, from coordinate 37,931 downwards.
CTCGAAGGCCAAGGCCGCCGCGATGCGAAGACCATCGGTCCGGTGGCCAGCATGCTCTACGCCTCGGAAAGCATGCGCCTGACCACGCGCCTCCTGGAGCTTGCCTCATGGCTCGTCATTCGGCGCGCATTGAACGCGGGCGAGATCACGCACGAGGAAGCACGCGTCAAACGCAGGCGGCTTCGTCTGACCGCGATCGGTCGCCCCGAGCACGTCAAGGACTTTGAAATTCTACCGGCCGAGATTCGAGAGCTCATCGTCGCGAGCTTTGCCCTACATGATCGTATCGTATTGTTGGATCGGGCGCTCGAGCGGCCGGAGCCGGTGGTGAGCGAAGCAGTCCCGAACCCGGTTGGTGAGCAAGTCGATCTGCTGTCGGCCGCGTTTGCGCCGGCACGCGCTGCCAGCGGTTGAGATCGCGGCCCCTGCCAGCCGATCGCACGCTGGCATATCATTTTGAACGTCAAAGGCCGCCCGATGGAGCGGCCTTTTTCTTTATCCGCGTGGGTCGGTGAGCCCCACGCTCATCGAGATACGAACATCAGCGAGAACTGCGGGATGTATGTCGTCAGGAACAGGACGACCAGCATCACGAGAATCTGCGGCCAGATCACCCGAGCGATGCGTGCGAGGCTGACGCCCGAAATTGCCATGCCGACAAAGAGGCAATAGCCAATCGGGGGTGCGGCCATCCCGATCGCGACGTTCGTCACGATCATGGCGCCGAACTGAATGGGGTCGACGCCGAACTTGTGGCCAATGGCAATCAACATCGGCCCAAGGATGACCATGATGGCGATCTCGTCCATCACCGCCGCAAGCAGGAAGAAAGCGATATTGAGCCCTGCCAGGGCCATCCATTTTTCAGAGACGTTGGCAGCAAGCCAAGTGGCGAAACCGGTCGCGATCTGCTCTTGGGCAACGAGAACGCCGAAGCCAGTCGATACCGCGATAATGGCCGTCACAATTGCGCTGGTGCGCACAGCGCGCAGCGCGACCGCGGGGATTTCTGCCCAGCGCAACCGACGCTCGATGAAATATCCGACTAGAAGCGCGTAGGCACATGATATGGCCGCGGCCTCAGTTGGCGTAAAGATACCGCCATAGATGCCGCCCAGCACAACGAAGGGTGACAGCAGCGCCCATTTGCCTCGTGTCAACGCTTGAAGCAATTCGCCCCAGGTCGCCTTCGCCTGTTTCGGAACTCCATGGCGCTTGGCGTGGAAGCGGCAGATGACCAGCAACCCCAAGGCGATCGTGACGCCGGGCGCAATCCCCGAGAGAAACAGCTTGCCGATCGATTCCTCGGCGATCGTCCCCCAGATGACGAACGCGATCGATGGCGGAATGAGTGGCGCCAGCACGCCTGCGCTAACGGCAATAGAAGTCGCGAAGGCCCTGTCATAACCTTCCTTGACCATGGCCGGAATGAGAATAGTCCCGATCGCAGCCGTGGTTGCGGGAGCGGAACCGGAGATGGAAGCAAAAATCAGCGCCGCCACCACCGTTACCATGGCAAGGCCGCCTGTGCGGTGACGCACCAGAACTGATGCCACGTCGACGAGCCGTTGTGAGAGGCCGCCGGCTGTCATTAACTCGCCCGCGAACATGAACAGCGGAATGGCGAGCAGGCTGAACGACTGCGATCCAGCGACCAGTTGCTGCGCCACGAAGGCGGGTTCGATATCGGCCAGAACCACCGCGAGCATGACCACCGTGCCGATCGCGATGGCGAACGGCACGCCGACCACGACCAGACCCGCGAAGCCCAGCGTCAGGACGAGGGTAACGGTGCTCATAGGGATAAATCCGGCTCAGGTTCGGAGCGTGGGCCTTGGATCATGCCGTTGAGTGCGAAAAGGCAGATCAGCGCTCCCGCGATCGGCGCGAGCCCATGCAGGAATTCGATGGGATAGCCGATCGCGGCCGAAGTCGAGCCGCGCGTAAAGTCGAAGAAGCGCTCTCCCGACCAGGCGACGTAGGCGCCAAAAACTGTCGTCAGGAGGCCTATCGCCGTCTCGACCCCGCGGAGCAACGGAGGCGACAAGTAGCCGATGAGCAGATCGAGACGAACATGGAAGCCCTCATGAACACCAAGGGCGAGCCCGCCAAGGGTCCCCCAAGCGAACATGAGGATCGCCAATTCCTCCGTCCACGACAATGTGTTGCCCAAAACATAGCGCATCACAACCTGGAACACGATGCTGGACATCATAACGACCAAGGTCGCGACCAAGCTCGCCCGTAGCAAGCTTGCCGCAACCTCCGCCAAGCGTCCGATGCCATGCGCGATGAGACCGAGCATCTGGCGGATCCCCCGAACGTAATCAGCGCATTATTTGACGGCGGCAAGCGTCTCCTTAAGGAGATCCGCACCGATGGTGGGTTCAAACTGCTGGTAGACGTGCTTCACCGATTCCCGGAACGGTGTGAAGTCGGCAACGGGGTTGACCGTCATGCCGTGGGCCTTCAGCTTATCGACGATCTCGCTGGCGACTTCGGCGGCCCTGGCACGCTGCTTAGCAGTCGCAACCTTGCCGGCTTCGACCACCGCCTTTTGCAGGTCCGGGGGCAGACGCTCGAAAAGGCGCTTATTCATGATCAAATGGATCGCGGAATAAGTGTGGTTCGTCAGCGAGAGGTATTTCGTGATCTCGAAGATCTTGTTCTGCTCGATGACCGCAAGAGGAATCTCGAGCCCGTCGATCGCGCCTTGCTGAACCGCGGTGAACGTCTCTCCCCATGCCATCGGCACGGCATTGCCGCCCAGCGACGAGAACATGGCGATATAGACGGGGTTCTGCATCACGCGGAACTTCACGCCCTTGACATCCTCGGGCTTCGCAACCGGCCTGACATTATTGACCATGTTGCGGAAGCCGCCCTCCATGAAGCCGAGGAGCTTGATGCCCTTGGCGTCGAGCTTGGCGATCAACTTCTTGCCGATCGGGCCGTCCAGAACGCCTTGTGCCTGTGCCTCGTTGGCGAACAGGAACGGCATGTCGTTCAACTGGAAGGTTGGCTCGATCTGGGCAACGATCGCATTGGTGATGATGCCAGCGTCAATCGTGCCGAGGCGGATGCCTTCGAGCGCCGGCTTCTCATCTCCGAGCTGCCGGTTGGGAAAGAGGCGTACCTCAATGCGATCCCCGGCGGTCTTTTCCAGCGCCTCCTTGAAGGCGTGCCCCCCAACCGAATAAGGATCTGTCGCTCCGTCACCGGATGTCCAGGCAAGCTTTATAATGGTCTTGTTCTGGGCCATAGCGGGCACGGACACGAATGCCATCCCGATGGCCACGGCGCATCCAATAATGCCGCGCGCGGTTGTGCTGCTCACCTGTTTCCTCCATCCGCTTTTTTTGTAGAGCGAAGACGCAGCCACCTCGTCTCGAAGCGGCGCGTGCACCCTCCGAAATTCCGCGACGAATGTCTGCAATTGATTTTATTTTGGCTTGATCTGAGGCCAGCACGCAATAGCCGGCCCTCAGTAGTGTTACGGTCGGACGGGCCAACCGCTTAGTGAGCCGGCAACAGCCGTGCTCAGAACAGGCCTTCGAACTTCTTCTTGAAGCGCGAGACGCGGCCACCGCGGTCCATGACCTGCTGGTTGCCGCCAGTCCACGCGGGATGGGTGCGCGGATCGATGTCGAGCGTGATCACATCACCCTCGTTGCCGTAGGTCGAATACGTCACGTACTCGGTGCCATCGGTCATGACCACCTTGACCATATGATAGTCAGGGTGGAAGTCCTCGTTTGTCTTCATGGGGGCGCGCCCTCTTCCTGGTCGGCCGGACGCGTCGACAAGCGGCGGGGCCACCGGCCGGACGGGCATCCATGTGGAAAGTGGCGTTCATAGCGGAAGTATGGCCAGGGGACAAGGGCGGCCGTCACGATAAAAGGCACAAGAGGTAGCCAACCCTGTTGCGCTGCGATAAGTACTTGTCCGGACAGCGCGCAGGAGGCAGGCGGATGCACGGCACACCACGGACGGGAACAGACGCTGCCGCGAGCTCGGCCGAGTTCAGGGGCAACGGAGACGCGGTTACCGACCTCGAGGTACGCAAGCATCCACCATCGATCACGTATCTCCGCGAGGACCACCCGAAGGGCGCCGAAACCTTCGAAGTGGCGCCTGGAATATTGTGGGCCCGCATTCCCCTGCCCTTTCGTCTCAATCACGTCAACGTCTGGCTGTTGCGCGAGGCAAACGGCTGGACGCTGATCGATACGGGAACATCCGACAGCAAGCCGCGCGAGGTATGGGACGAGTTGCTGGCTGGGCCGCTTTCCGGGGCGCCGATCGTCCGTCTCATTGCGACGCACGGCCATACGGATCACGTCGGGTTGGCAGGCTGGCTTTTCGACCGGGCGGGCGGTGTGCCCTATCACATCACGCAGACGGAGTGGCTTTCGGCCCAGTTGCGGGTGGAGGAAGCAAAAGCACCCTTGGGGCCGCGGGCCGTGCGGTTCCTGGAGCGGCATGGATGCGATGCCGATACGATCGATTCGTTCGGCGACGAGCGCATCCGGACGCGGACCTACATGGAAGCGCTACCGGAAGAATTCATACGCCTCAGGGATGGAGCGACGCTACGATTCGGTGGGCGGGAATGGGAGGTGATGGTCTGCGGCGGCCACGCATCGGCGCATGCGTCATTCTGGTGCGCCGAGGACAACATCCTGATTGCCGGCGATCAGGTGCTCTCCAAAATCTCGCCGATGATTGGCGTCATGCCACACGAGCCCGAGGCCAACCCATTAGGTGAATATCTCGCGTCACTCGACCGGTTTCGGCGCCTGCCTGCCGACGCGCTCGTACTGCCGTCGCACGGGTTGCCCTTCCATGGGTTGCGCATCCGCGTGGAGGAACTTGCTTATCACCATGAGCTGAGGCTGACGCAGTTGCTCGGGTTGATGTCGACGCCATCCACAAACATGGCGCTGGCGCGCGGTCTCTTTCCCAAGCCGGTTGCCGAGGGTCAGGGCCGGCACGCGTTCGCGGAGACTCTGGCACACGCGCACTACCTGCTCGCGACAGGCGCGGCTGAGCGTCGCCTTGGGCCGGACGGCAAGCTGCTGTTCCAGCGGGGTTGAACGCAGCGCACTTTGTTCGATAGAGACCGGTGCACTTCCCCCCAGCGGAGATGCGCCGGTCTAATAGACGTCAGCGTTATTAAAGCGCGATTTCGGCGGCGTCCCGCGTGACGGCAATTAACCGTCTCAAATAGTTTTGCCGGCGTCAGCGCGCACGTCTGCTGCAGTGCCAAATAATCTTCTCGCCAATATTCATGGGCGGCCACGCCGCTGGCGCGCAGTCATAACCGACTGCTGCAGTAGGATTTTATATCCCGATCGGGAGTGGGAAAAGATCAAAATGCATAGAGAACCGGCTTGTTAAAGACACCGCATAGTGCTGCAATGCAACAACCTCGTGACAACGAAGGGTGCGGTAGCGAAATGCAATATTATGCCTACGAGACGGCCCATACCTTCGCCATACCCCTGCGGCTAGCCGCCAAAAGCCTTCGGAATACGCTGGAGCTTCCCTTCAATCCGCTCGGCCAAACCTATATCGGCAAAAACATCTCCGCGGCCTGCGAGCTGTTCGACAAAATAACACGACGCTACAGCAAGCCGGTCTTCGGAATTAGCGAGACGCATGTTCACGGTTTTCCGGTTGCCGTTCGCGAAGAGGTCGTGCTCGAAAAGACTTTCTGCAACCTGTTGCATTTCGATCGCGACGAGCAGGTCATCGGCAAACGATATGATCCGAAGGTGCTGCTGGTTGCACCGATGTCTGGCCACCACGCGACGCTGCTGCGCGGCACCGTCAAAGCCATGATCCAGGAGCACGACGTCTATATTACGGATTGGAAGGACGCGCGCGATGTGCCCATGGCACTCGGCTCGTTCGGGCTGGACGACTTCATCGACTACATCATCGACTTCGTCGAATTTCTCGGGCCGAATACGCACATCATCGCCGTCTGTCAGCCTTCCGTGCCGGCGTTGGCCGCAACGGCCGTGATGGCAGCGCGCAACAGTCCGTGTCAACCGGCGTCGCTGACGCTCATGGGCGGGCCTATCGACACGCGCCGCAATCCCACCGTTGTGAACGACCTTGCGCGCGAACGTCCAATCGAATGGTTCCGGCGCAATGTCATCGATTACGTGCCGTTCCCGAATGCGGGCTTCATGCGGCAGGTCTATCCTGGCTTCATCCAGCTCACCGGGTTCATGACCATGAACCTCGACCGGCATACGACCGCTCACATGGAGCTGTTCCGTAACCTCGTAAAAGGCGATTGCGATTCGGTCGACGCGCATACCCGCTTCTACGACGAGTACCTGGCGGTGATGGATCTCACGGCGGAATTCTATCTGCAAACCGTCGAGACCGTCTTCCAGAAGCACGACCTGCCCGATAAGCGTATGCTCCATCATGGCGAGTTGGTCGATTGCGCAGCGATTCGCAAGACGGCGCTGCTGACGATCGAGGGCGAGAAGGACGACATCTGCGGTCTCGGCCAGACCGAAGCCGCGCATGATCTTTGCCCGAATGTCGCGATTGACGAGCGCTACCACTACGTCCAGCCGGGCGTCGGCCACTATGGCGTCTTCAACGGCACGCGCTGGCGGACCGAGATTCAGCCGCGCATCCGGGAAATGATCCGCACCATCCAGTTCAAGCGGCAAATGGGCGCGACAACGCTCAAGTTCGCGTTGCCATACAAGACGCTCCTCGACAAACGAGAGACTGAAATCCCGTGGGACACGACGTCGACCGCGCCCGCAGGGGATGGCTCTGCGGACGCGGCCGAGTAGAGCGCGGCGCCTTCTGACGCGGCCGTAGCCGTGGCTACGAGTTGGGGCCGCGCTCCATGGAGATCGGCTGCCAGCGCCTCAGACCGGAGCCCGGCAGCACGGTCGGATTTACGCATGAGAGCGGCCACCGCCCCGACAGAACGTTGGCGATTTCCTGCCCCAAACGCCGCTTGCGTGCCGGATCGAACCGTGCCGACGCGCTGGCGTTATGCGGCGACAGCACGACGTTGGTCATCTTGAGCAGCGGATTGTCCGGCTTCACCGGCTCCACCTGAAGAACGTCGAGGCCTGCGCCTGCAATCCAGCCTTCCTGCAATGCCTTGATGAGCCCCGCCTCCTCGACCGTCGGGCCGCGGCCCGTGTTGACGAAGATGCAGTGCGGCTTCATCCGGCGGAAATGCTGCCCCTTCAGGAAACCTTCGGCCTCCGGCGTTGCGGGCATGTGCATCGAGATAAAATCGGAGCGCGTCAGCACCTCGTCGAGCGAAACGGGTTCGACGCCGTGAGCCGCTATCATCTGCTCGTCGAGGAAGGGATCATGGGCAATCAGATTGAGGCCGAACGCCTTCGCGCGCCGCGCCGTTGCCCGTGCGACGCGACCGAATGCAATGAAGCCCATCGTCTGGCCCATCAAGCGCGGGACTTTGAGAAGTTGCGGCCGCCCCTCGGTCCAGCGGCCTTCGCGCACCATGCGATCCTGCTCGATGACGCGGCGATGTGCGGCCAGCAGGAGCATCATGGCGTGGTCGGCGACTTCCTCGATGAACGTGTCAGGGCAGTTGGTGACCGGGATACCCTTCGCGGTCGCGGCCGTGACATCCACCGTGTCGACGCCGACCGATGCAAGCGAGATCACCTTGCATTTGGTCAGGGCTGCAATCATCGGAGCGGTGAAGCGCATGCCTTTGGCGTAAAGCGCATCGGCAGTCGGCGCGAGCGCGGAGAACCCGGCTTCGGTTGGATCACACTCGACAATCTCGACGTCGAGCGGCTCCAGAGCCTCCATCTCGAAGTCGTAGCCGCCGAGCCCGGTCGAGATGGTGGTCGCCTTGGTGGTGAGAACACGGAAGCGGGGCATGGGTTGACCTCGATGCAGTTTCAGACGGGGCGCTGAAGACCATCGTATTCCGAGATCGGCGGCGCGCAATCTCGAAGACGGTGACAGTCCGGTCGCGTCTCGCCCGAGACCGCGGGGAAGGCATAGCCTCCCAGATCAGGCCGCCTCATCTGCTTTGGCAGCCTCGATTGCGGCCCAAACGCGTGCGGGCGTGGCCGGCATCTCGATATGCTTCACGCCGAGAGGCGCCAGCGCATCGCAAACCGCGTTGATCACCGCCGCCATCGAGCCCACGGTTCCCGCCTCGCCGACACCCTTCACACCCAGTGGATTGACCTTGGTCGGAACCGGACGCGTGGTCAGGTTCACGGCGGGCATCTCGTCGGCACGCGGCATCTGGTAGTCCATGAACGAGCCAGTTACGAGCTGTCCTGTGTCCTCGTCGTACCGGATCACCTCGCCAAGGGCCTGGCCGATGCCCATGGCGACGCCACCCTGGATCTGGCCATGTGCCAGCTTCGGATTGAGCACGTTGCCGATGTCCTCGACCACCGTGTATCGATCGACCCGAACCACGCCGGTCTCGGGATCGATCTCGACCTCGCAGAGATGGCAGCCGTTCGGAAATGTCACGCTGGGTGGCTCGAACTCTGCCATCTCGACGAGACCCGTCGGACTTTTCTCCGCCGCACGCGCCGCGACCTCCGTCAACGACACAGACCGGTTCGTGCCGCGAAGCGGGAAGCGGCCGTCCACGAAATCGACGTCATCGGCGCTTGCCTCCAACATCTCGGCTGCAATGACCTTGCCGGTCGAGATCACCTTTCCGACAGTCAGCTTTGTGGCCGACGCGCCAACGGGGGTCGATGACGACCCGCCGTTACCTCGCCCATTGGGCAGGTTATCCGTATCGCCAGCGTCATAGTCGATCCGGTCTCGCGTCACGCCCAGTTCGGCCGCAACGAGATCCACCATCATGGTTTCGAGCCCCTGGCCGGTCGACATCGCTCCCGCCGATACCTTCACACGGCCGTCGGCGCCGAGCGCGATGCGGGTCATGTCTTTCGCCGGCTTTGCGAATGGCCCTCCAGCGACCTCGATCGGATTGGCGATGCCGAGACCACGCAACAGACCACGCTTCTTCGACTCCTCACGACGCGCCGGAAACCCTGCGCGGTCGCCGGCACGCGCCGCTTCCAACATCAATCCTTCGAACTCACCGCAGTCGTAGGTGAAGACGAAACCCGTGTCGTAAGGCATGGCCGATGGCGCGACGAGATTGCGACGCCTGAGCTCGAACGGATCGATGCCAAGCTCGTGTGCTGCGATATCGATCAGGCGTTCGATGGTGTACGTCGCTTCCGGACGTCCAGCGCCCCGATACGGCGCGTTGGTCATGGAGTTCGTATAGACGCCCGTGATCGTCGCCGCGATCGCACCGATACGATAGAAGCCGGCAACGCCACCGATATTGCCAACCATGAACAGCGACCGGCCAGACAAATAGGCACCGACATTGACGGTGTAGTCGACGCCGAGGGCGAGAAACCGGCCGTCCTTGTCGAGCGCGAGCTTCGCCTCGACGCTCATATCGCGGCCATGGTCATCGGAGAGGAAGCTCTCGCGGCGCTCAGAGATCCACCGCACCGGGCGTTTGAGACGCCGCGCCGCGAACAGTACCAGCACGTCTTCGGGATAGGTGCCGCTCTTCATGCCAAACGAACCGCCCACGTCGGCCGCAATCACCCTCACCTGCGCCGCCGGAACCTTGAGGACCTGCGCCAGCCCGGACCTCAACGCGTGCGGGCTCTGGTTGCTGGCGTGAAGCACCAATCGGCCGTCGGGATCGACGAGACCCAAGGCGCCGCGCGGCTCGAGCGAAAGCGCATTAACGCGCGTAACGTGGGACGAGAAATGCGTGACATGGGCTGCACCGGCGACGGCCGCCTCCAGCTTCGCGGCGTCACCCTTGGTCCAGATGTAGGCGACGTTCTCAGGCGCCTCTTCCCAGATCAGCGTCGCATCTGCGGCGCGCCCTGCGTCCGGAGAAGTGATAGCGGGGAGGTCCTCGGTGTCGATCAGCACGGCCTCCGCGGCGTCTTCGGCGGCCTCAGCGGTTTCTGCCACCACGAATGCGACAGGCTCGCCCACCGTGCGGATGCGGTCCCGTGCCAGGACAGGTCGGCGTGCGGGATGGGCCGGCTTACCATCTGCGCCCGGCAGGGTCACTGGACAGGGGAAGTCTTCGATCCCGTCCTCCGCGAGATCTGCCGCCGTGTAGACAGCGAGCACGCCCGGCATTTGTCGCGCCGCTTCCGCGTCTATGCCGACAATGCGCGCGTGCGCCACGGGCGCCCGTACGACAACGCCAATCAACGTGCCGTCGTGGTGAACATCGCCGACGTAGCGTCCTCGCCCAGTCACAAGGCGATCGTCTTCGATGCGGCCCTGAAATTCGGCCCACTTCTGCTGCATGACCCAACTCCGTCGCATTCTTGCACGCGACCCGGCGCGGCGACGCACGTCGGGCTTTTGCAAACAATGATCACGCCGAACCTTGCCTCGCAAGGCGCGGACCGCAGACGGACCGTCGCAGGGGCGCTCCGGAACCCACGATCCAGGGATGCCGTGACGGCCGTCTCGCGGCCACACTCCACTGCGCGAAGGCACAATTCATTCTGCCCAGGCGCATATAGCGGGGACTGACTAACCGGTCCAAAATCGCGCATGTGCGTTCACGTCACCGACGATCTGGCAGCCGCTTTGGGGCAGGCCGGTCGTGACCGGGATGCGCTGCATGCCCGATTGCAGACATCGAACGAATACGCAATAAGCAATTGATGAGCCCACAGGATACATCCGCTTCGGGTATTCCGCTCGCCCGCCTCGAGTTCGCGCAACGACTACGAGAGCTCCGTGTACCCCGCGGCTTCCGGACAGCCCGAAGCCTCGCCCGGGCACTGGATATCGACGAGAACCGATACACACGCTACGAGCGCGCCGAGGTCGAACCCGACCTCACCATGATCCGTCGGATTTGCCAGATCCTTCAGGTCAGCCCGGGTGAACTCCTCGGTGCGACGGCTCCGGGCGAGGATGCCACAGGCCAACAGAATGGCGCAGATCGATCAGGCACCGGCGATCTTCAGACGGCGGCGTGGCTACTCGCCGAAGCTGCAATGAGTTTGAGCTGCAATCAGACCTCGTCTCAGAATCGCGATGCCGCGGCGCCGCTCGCTGCCGTCACGGAAACTGGTCGGCTTTATAAGGCCCTGATGGATAAGCCTTTTGAAGCGATCTCGGAGCTGCTGACGCAGGCCGACGTCGCCAAAGCCGATCTGCCGAGCGCCAATGTTCTGCGCAATTCTATCGATCAATTCGTCTCGATCATCAAATCGCGGAGTTGATTGTCAAACCGGGCCTCATCGAGAGGTCGACTGCGCATTCTTAACGGTCTGCGCGGGCAAGAACGGCATGCAGAAGCACGTTCGCCGACGGCACCATGTCTTCCTTGGACATATCCTCGGCCTCGTTATGCGAGATGCCATTCACGCACGGCGCGAAGATCATGACGGACGGACAGACAGTCGCCATGTGGTAGGCATCGTGGCCCGCTTCCGACTTGAGGTCCATGGTGCCATGCCCAAGCGTCGCTGCCGCCTCCCGAACGAGGCGGATCAGCTCGGCATCGAATGAGAACCCGCCGAAGCCCCATTTCTCGGCGATTTCGATGGAACACCGGCTGCGGCGAGCACAGTCGGCCAGGGCCACGTCGACCTCCGCTTCCATCGCGGCAAGGCGTTCCGCATCGGGGTGGCGCATATCGCAATACAACGTCGCCGCGTCCGACAGGATGCCCGGCAGGTTGGGCGACAGATCGAGACGCGCTGCGGTGGTCTTGCCCTCTTCGGGAGCGTAGTGCCAGCCGATCTCATCGATCGCGACGGCGGCGTAGGCGGCTCCCACCAAAGCATTCCGCCGCCGAGACATTGGTGTCGGGCCGACATGGGCCGTCTCTCCGCGCACCTCGATCCGAAGTCCACGCATCGGAAATCCGCCCGTGACGATGCCAACGGGCACGTGCGCCGCGTCGAGGCGAGGGCCTTGCTCGATGTGCAGCTCGAAATAGGCGTCGATCTCGCGTCCGCCAACGGGCTCCGAGCCTGCGAAGCCGATGCGCTCGAGTTCCTCGCCTATGGTCCGACCCTCCTTGTCGGTGCGGGCCAGCGCCCACTCCGTGCTTTCCTTGCCGGCGAACGCGAGCGAGGCCACCATCGGCGGCACGAACCGGGCACCCTCCTCGTTGGTCCAATTGACGACCTCTATCGGGCGCCGCGTGGCGATCCCGGCCGCATCGAGCGTTCGAAGCACTTCCAAGCCGGCGAGCACACCCAAGATACCGTCGAAGCGGCCGCCAGCGGCCTGGGTATCGAGATGGCTGCCGATCAATACGGGCGGTAACGCCGGCTCACGGCCCTCGCGCCTCGCAAACATCGAGCCGAGGCGATCCACCCGAAGGGTATAGCCACTGTCGGCAATCCAGCGGCCGAACACCTCGCGCATTTCCTTGTCGGCGTCCCCGAGGGAGAGGCGGCAGAGACCGCCGCGGGTCCCCGGCCCGATCTTGGCGGACTCCTGAATGCTGCGCCAAAGTCTGTCCGCGTCGATCTGCAGATTTCTCGTCATCAAGGCGTCCGCCGACATCAATTGACCTTATCGACCACGTTAGCGGGTCCGGACGTGGACGTTAACTGCAAGTTGACGAGTGGGAGCTACCGTCAGTCTGGGCTATTGGTGGCAAAGCGGAACGAGATGATAGGCGGACCGATCGGGACCGGCAAAGGCAATTCGCTCATGAGCGAGTACTCGCTCAAGCTGGGCGAAGCGGTGCTGAGAAGCCGAACGCGCCAGGCCGAGAAAACAGCCCGGATCGAGGCGGAGATCGCGAATCGGATCAAATCCGAGTTCATCTCGAACATGAGTCATGAGTTGCGTACGCCACTCAATACTGTGATCGGCTTTTCGAAGCTTCTCGGCGAGCATGACCGGCGCCGGCTCAGCGACAGCGAAGTGGTGGAGTACGCCCGCCTGATCAACGACGCCTCATGCAATCTGCTGGGCATCATCAACGACATTCTCGACATCTCGAAGATCCAGAGCGGCCATTTCCGGCTGGACAGCCACGAGGTCAATCTCGACGAGGTTCTCGAAGGCGTGGTCGCATCGCTGCGCGCCGACGCAACGCGGACAGGCATCAGTCTCGATCTCAATCTCGGCACCCAGGCGCTCACCGTCCGAGGCGATGCGAACAAGCTCCGCCAGTCGTTCGTCAACCTGATCGGCAATGCCATCAAGTTCACGGGCTCAGGCGGCAAAGTCGAGATGAACTGCGAGATGGAGCGTGATCGTGCGATCCGCATTCACATCCGCGATACCGGCCTCGGCATGGACGCCGACGAGATCGACCTTGCGCTATCGCCATTCGGACAGGTCGACGGCACGCGTGCGCGATGGCGCGAGGGCACCGGCTTGGGCCTGCCGATCGCCAAGGCGCTCATCGAATTGCAGGGTGGATCGCTCTCGATCGCCAGCGAGAAAAATATCGGCACCCACGTCACCGTGACACTGCCGTCGGCCGAGTACATCGCGTTCATGCAACGGGATCTGGGTTACCAGATCGGGGCCACCTGACCCAAGCCTGGTGAAGGACAAAATCAATGCAGCTCATGACTGCCTCCAACGGGCATGACGCGAAGTCCAGCGACCAGTCGATCGGCCGTATCGTGTCGGTTACGGGATCCAAGGCCATCGTTCTGCTCGACTTGAGCTCGGACGCAGGACTATCGAAGGTCCAACGACCGGAGATGGGCACGCTGCTTGCGATCGATACGACCAATACGATCGTTCTCGCCATCGTTTCCGCGCTGAACGTGCCGGTGCCCTCTCAGCGGGAAGGCGAGGCTGAGATCTGGATTGCGGAGCTTGGTCTCGTTGGCGAACTGCGTAAGGGGCCGGATGGCAAGGCTGAAACCTTCAACCGCGGCGTCACCGTCTATCCGTCCCTTGGCGATCGCACCCGCGTCGCTTCGCAATCCGAGTTGCAGATCGCCTTCTGCGGCGACATGTCGAGGTCGGTGCGCGTCGGCTGCATCCGGCAGGACAGCTCGATTCCCGCGACCATCCGGGTCGACGACCTGCTCGGCAAGCACTTCGCCATTCTGGGCACCACAGGCACCGGAAAATCGTGCACGACGGCGCTGATCCTGCGCTCGATCCTCGAGAAGAATCCGGCTGCACACATCGTGCTTCTCGATCCGCACAACGAATACGCCACGGCGTTCTCCGAATGGGGCGAGGTCGTTTCACCGCGCAACATGCAGCTCCCATTCTGGCTGCTCACCTTCGAGGAACTCGTCGAGGTCGTGATCGGAGAGACGCCCGACCGCAAGCACGAAGTCGAGATGCTCCAGGAGCTCATCCCGATCGCGAAGGCGCGGTACTCAACCGGTCGCTCGAAAGAAAATCACGTTACGCGGTCGCGGATGGTCGATGTCGGCAAGTTTACGGTCGATACGCCGGTTCCCTATCGCATCTCCGACCTGACGTCTCTGATCGACGAGCGGATGGGCAAACTGGAGAACAAGCGGGACATCGGGCCTTATCGCAATCTGAAGACCCGCTTCGAGATCCTATCGCTCGACCCGCGCTATGCGTTCATGTTCGGTTCGCTCACTGTCTATGATGGCATGGCACAAATCCTCGGCCGTATCTTCCGCGTCCCGGTAAACAACAAGCCCATCACGATCCTCGAGCTCACGGGCCTGCCGACCGAAATCATCAACGTCGTCGTCTCTGTCGTCTGCCGCATGACGTTCGATTTCGCGCTCTGGAGCGAGGGCAAGGTGCCCGTCACGCTCGTCTGCGAAGAAGCGCATCGCTATGTCCCAGTGAATCCTTCGATGGGGTTCGAGCCGTGCAAGCGCGCCATCGCTAAGATTGCCAAGGAGGGCCGCAAGTACGGAGCTTCGCTCTGCATCGTCACGCAGCGGCCAGCGGAGATCGATCCAACGATCCTCTCGCAGTGCAACACCGTGTTCGCGCTGCGCATGTCCAACGACCGCGATCAGGCCATCGTGCAATCTTCGATCTCAGACACGGGTTCGGGATTGATGGAGTTCCTGCCGGCTCTCGGTCAGCGCGAAGCCATTGCTTTCGGTGAGGGCGTGACTCTCCCCGTCCGCATTCGCTTCGACGAGCTGCCGAAAAATGCGCTGCCGCGGAGCTCAACGGCACGTTTCACTGAGCAGTGGCAGCACTCCGTCGGCGACGAGGGCTTCCTCGACCAGATCGTCGAGCGCTGGCGCCATTCGTCTTCTGGCGCCTCAATCGATCAGGCCCAGAATACGGCGATGTTCGCGGATGCTATCGGCATCCCGCACGGGCACCATCCTCAGCCTCAGGTGCAGCCACAGCTTCACGCACATGATGAGAGCGCCCCGCCCATTGCGGAGCGAGAGCGTCATGTAGCAGGCGAGACGCGGACGCCGGCGCCGCTGCCACGCCGCGAACCTCTCGCTCATCGCAGAGAGGTGCGCGAGACGCGCCCACCTGCCGCTGCTGCGACACCAGCGGCTCAGCCCGTTGCGCAGCCGCCGGCTGCTACCGCTCCGGCCACCCCGGCTGCCGGCCCGGGCTCTGGGTCATTCCGGTCGCTGCGTGATCGCTTGAACCAGCGCCGCTAAAGACAAGTCATCTTGCTTGTTGTGCGGCCGACGTGGCCACACCTCATCCGGCGCTCCTTCGAGGAATTCAAATCGACTGCTGCCACGCCTCCGGGACCAGCCGGTAGCCGCTGCCGTCCCGCAGCACGCGAGCGAACCCAGGAAAATGCAGGTGCATGCCTGTCACCAGGAGTCCTTCGCTCGCCACCATATCGAAGACACGACGACGCGTGTCGGCGGCCATCGCCGGGTCTGTATCGACGACCATCGAAACCTCGGGCCTGGGGACCTGAACCTCGGGCATGTGCACAACGTCACCCCAGATGAACACACGCTGTCCGCCTGACTCGATCAGATAGCCCGTGTGTCCCGGCGTGTGCCCAGGGATCGGCAATGCCGTCACGCCCGGAAAGACCTCTCCTCCAGCGAACGTACGCATACGATCGCGATAAGGGGCCGTCTGCTCCCGCGCTTGCTGGAACATGAGCCGCTTCTCGCGCTCGCTTCCCCTTGCCATCGCCGCATCATCGAACCAGTGCTTCGGCTCGTTTTCATGGACGACAAGCTCGGCCTTCGCATAGTTCGCCTTGCCCGTCGCCATGTCGGTGAGACCGGCCGAGTGATCGGGGTGCATGTGTGTCAGGAGAATGGTGTCAATCTCATCCGGGCGCACACTCGCCGCCTCAAGATTGGCCAACAGGTGACCCGCGCTCGAACCCAGATAGTTGCCAGAGCCGGTCTCGACCAACGCCAACCGATCGCCTGAGTGAATGAGGAATGCGTTGATCGACAGGACGAACGAGGTCCGAGCCGCCGCCGCCAGATGCCGCTTCGCCTCGTCCTCGGGCACATTCAGCATCATCTCGTGCGTGCGCTCGAGAATGCCGTCGCTCACGGCCGTCACGACGATATCACCGATACGACGGTGATAGATTGGCGCAATCTGTCGTGAGGGTGTGTCGCGCATCGGATGCTCCTCGGGCTCGCGGCGCTAGTGTCCCGATTCCGAAGTTCGTCATTCCCTGCGGCAGACCCCGAACGAACTTCGGAAGCGAAGAACACTAGCAAGATAATGCTTCTAGTGTGGTTTTCGGATTTTAAGTTCGCTTTTGGGCTTGCGGCAAATGATGTGGCGAACTTCAAATCCACCACACTAGTGGCGCGTCTCGGTCGGTGGCACAGCCTGCTGGACGATGTCAGGGGAGCCGGTTTCCACGATGGGCGAGGGTCCGGATTGGCGAGCTTGTGCCATGCTGGCCTCCCACGCACGGCGCTTCAGTACAAACCGGTGAACACCCAGCGGTATGAGCGCGAGGTACACAATCGTGACGGTGGCGAGAGTCGGGTAGGGATAGGTGACCAGCAGCCCGATGGCGAGCGCGGCACCGGCCAGCGCTGGCGCGACGTACTCGCTCGCGATGCGTTCGGTGGCAAGCTTGCCCGAATACGTTGGCAGCGTCGAAACCATCAGTGTTGCCATGAGCATCACATAGATGACGATTGCGAGCGGCCAATTGCGGACCATGAGCAGGCCTGACTCTTCCAGATAAATCGGCAGCATCACCGCGAGTGCACCGGCCGGCGCCGGCACGCCCGCGAAGAAATTGGAGCGCCACTTCGGGCGATCTTCGTCGAGCGCGACGTTGAAGCGCGCAAGCCGCAAACTCGCCGCGCACGCGAAGACCAGCACCGCGATCCATCCGAGTCCACGCAATGGACCTAGCCCCCACGAATAGATCAGCACAGCGGGCGCGACGCCAAAGCTCACGAAGTCGGCGAGACTGTCGAGTTCGGCTCCGAAGCGAGACTGCGCATTGAGCGCCCGCGCAAGCCGTCCATCGATACCGTCAAGAAGCGCCGCGAGCACCACCAACCCCACGGCCAACTCGTAGCGGGCCTCGATGGCGGCGCGAATTGCCGTGACGCCGGCGCACAACGCCATCAACGTCGCCAGATTGGGGACTAGGTAACGGATGGGAATAAAGCGCTGCGCCAGAATGCTCGGACGGCGGGCTGCATCGCGCCTCATCCGATAGCTGTGACGTTCCATCGTCCGCGGCTCCTTTGTTGCCTGCGCAGCATCCCACTTTCGCACAAAGCGGCCGGCCCGTCCTGACCGGCCGATCTTCATCCACCAGCCTTACGACCCGCGTGCCTCGCGCTCCGGCTCGGTCGACTTCAAGTCGGCGATGATCGTCTCGCCGCCGATGGTCGTCTGGCCCACGGCAACGAGCGAGGTGCGGCCGGGCGGCAGGTAAACATCGACGCGGCTGCCAAAGCGGATCAGGCCGAACCGTTCGCCAACACCGAGGCTTTCGCCTTCGCCCTTGAACGTCACGATGCGTCGCGCAATCAGACCAGCGATCTGGACGACTGCAATCTCGGTCGTGTCGGCCTGCTCGATCACGAGGCTGCGCCGCTCATTCTGCTCGCTCGCCTTGTCGAGCGCCGCATTGACGAACGCACCCGGGACATAAATCGAGCGCTTGATACGGCCGGCGACGGGCGAGCGGTTGATGTGGACGTCGAGCACCGACAGGAAGATCGATACTCGCTGCCGCATGCCATCGCCCAGCCCCAACTCGACCGGTGGGCGCACCACCTCTATCGAAGACACTCGGCCATCCGCCGGCGCGATCACGAGGCCGTCCCGCAACGGCGTGACCCGCTCCGGATCGCGGAAGAAGTAGGCAATGAAGAGCGCAAGCACGACCAGCACCCAGCCAAGAGGCGGCCAGACGAGCAGGAATGCGAGCGCTGCCAATGCTGCGATGGTGATGAATTTGTGCCCGTCGCGATGCACCGGCGCGAGGCTCGCAACGACGCTGTCGAAGATTGAATGACGATCCGACAAGAATGGAGCTCCCGCAACGGTCGCGCGCAAGGCTCGGCGTTGGTGTACGAGGACGCGAAGACCGGAATATTACCACGAAGCGGCAACGCCTGCGCTGCCCCCGATGAAAGCATCGCGATGGTTTGGCCCCATGCGATGCACGCGCAGTGCTAGCCGCCTACGTCACTTCCCGCAAGAGCGAGCGGCGCCGCGGTCCCTCCCTCCCCTCTTAGACACTTGGCGTGTACGTGTCTTCATTCGGTGACAGGCACAGCGACGTAACGCATCTGGCCTTTGTTATCCTCGACTCTGAGCAGAATTGCCCGGCGCCCGTCCTTGCGCACCTTTTCGATGGCCTTGCTTACGTCTGCCGCGGCCGCCACCTGATCCTGCGCTGCCTCGACGATGATGTCTCCGATCTTGATGCCCTTGCGCCCAGCGGGACTGGCCGGTGCGATATCGGTGACCACGACACCTTTCGTCTGGCGTGCTTCGATGCCGAACTTCTTGCGGATTTCATCGTCGAGCGGTGCCAGCGTCATGCCGAGAACGGCAGAGTTGACCTCTGGCGTGGTGCTGGATGGTCCGGTCTTGCCCTTTTCTTTTTCGTCTTCCTCAAGCAACCCGACAACGAGCTTCAAGACGCGTCTCTCGCCCTTGCGGACGACCTCGACATCGATCGACTTGCCGACCGGAACGCGCGAGACGAGCCGGGGTAGGCTGCGAACCGATGAAATATCACGTCCGTCGAGCTTGGTGATCACGTCGCCCGCCTGGATGCCGCCTTGCGACGCCGGGCTGTCGGGCGTCACGCCGGAAACGAGCGCGCCGGCGTTCTCATTCACGCCCAGCGACTCCGCGATTTCGCCCGTCACGGACTGGATCTTAACACCGAGCCAGCCGCGCCGGGTCTCGCCGAACTGCCGGAGCTGTTCGATCACCGAGGAGGCCGTATCCGAAGGGACGGCGAAACCGATGCCGATCGATCCGCCCGATGGCGATATGATGGCGGTGTTCACGCCGATCACCTCGCCATCCATGTTGAACAAGGGACCGCCGGAGTTGCCCTTGTTGATCGCCGCGTCGGTCTGCAGATAGTCGTCGTAGGGACCTGAATTAATATCGCGCTGCTTGGCCGAAATGATGCCGACCGAGACCGAGCCGCCAAGTCCGAACGGATTGCCGATCGCCACGACCCAATCGCCGACCTTCATATCCTCCGAAACGCCGAAGCGGACCTCGGATAGTGGCTTCTTCGGTGTCACCTTGAGCAGCGCGAGGTCGGTCTTGGTGTCGCGGCCGATGACCTTGTCGACCTTGAGCTTCGTGCCATCGTGGAAGTTGACGACGATTTCGTCGGCCCCTTCGATCACGTGGTGATTGGTGACGATCAGGCCTTCCTTGCCGTCGATGACGAAGCCAGAGCCCAGCGACGACACCTTCCGGTCGCCATTGCTGTCGCCGCCTTTGCGGTTGAAGAAGTCTTCGAAGAATTCTTCGAACGGAGAGCCCTTCGGCACGTTCGGCAGCGGCACACCTGAGGGTCCCTTGGCCTTCTGGCTGGTCGAAATGTTGACCACGGCGTCAGTCAGCTTCTCGGCGAGCGGCGCGAGGCTCTGCGGTCCGCTTCTGGCGTCGGCCACCTGAGGCAATACCATCAGCATCAGAAGAGCCGCGGCTGCCATTGCCGATGCGTTGCGCCAGAGAAACGCCTCCGCGCGCCAGCCTGCGAAGCTACCCTGCACTTTTTCGATCATGACCGATCCTCACAACCGCGACACGTCGGCCATGCCTGATTGGCCGCGCCGCGCCCACTGCCGGGTCGCTGGCAGATATTAGCAGAAAAGAGCATCTCGGCGGCACTACGGCAGCGCACACCGCAATCGGGGCCAGAAAGAGATGATCCAGCCCCGACCTCCATCCGGCAACTCAGCGATTCGCTGGTGGCCGGGAGGCTCCCGCAGCGGACGTGCCACCAGGCATGTCACCGCCGGACGAGTTGAAGTAGCGGAAGAATTCGCTATCCGGCGACAGCAGCAGACGGGTTTCACCCGCCTTCAGACCAGCCTCGTACGCCTGCATCGAGCGATAGAACGAAAAGAAGTCGGGATCTTTACCGAAGGCTTCGGCAAAAATCGTGGTGCGCTGAGCATCACCTTCGCCGCGCAACAGCTCACCCTTCTTCGTGGCCTCGGCCTTGATCACGGTTGCCTCGCGGTCGGCCGTGGCGCGGATGCGGTTAGCCGAAGCCGCTCCCTCGGCACGAAACTCGGCGGCCTCGCGCTGGCGCTCAGCCCGCATCCGATCGTAGATGTTCTTTGAGTTCTGCTCCGGCAGATCGGCGCGCTTTATACGGACGTCAACTACCTCGAGACCGAATTCCTTACCCTCGACGTTGACCTGCTGCGCGATCCGTTTCATCAGCTCTTCCCGCCTGTCGCGGACCAGATCCTGAAACGTGGTGGCGCCCAGCACCCGGCGAATGGCGGATTCGACGATCGGCCCGAGACGTGAGCGCACGACCCTCTCGTCGCGCACCGTCTGGTAGAAGCGCAACGGGTCGGTGATGCGGTAGCGGGCGAAGGCGTCGACGACGATACGCTTTTGATCAGAAGCGGTGACCTCCTGCGACTGCGTATCGAGATCCAGGATGCGCTTGTCGAAATAGTCGACGGTTTCCACCACGGGGATCTTCCAGTGAAGTCCCGGATGGTCGATCACGCGCTTCGGCTTGCCGAACTCGAGCACGAGAGCCTGTTCGTTCTGATGCACGATGAAGAGCGAGAAGTAGGCTGCAGCCCCGACAGCGACGAGCAGCGCGACAATGATACCAAAGAAGATCCGCATGACTCAGTTACCCCCGCGCGGCTCGGCCTTGGGCCGCTGTAGCTGATCGAGAGGCAGGAACGGCACGACACCTTGTCCGCTACCCTTCTGGTCCAGAATGATCTTGTCGGTGCCTGCGAGGACACGCTCCATGGTCTCGAGGAAGAGCCGCTTGCGTGTCACCTCCGGCGCCTTCTGATACTCCTCGTATATCTTGAGGAAGCGCGCCGTCTGGCCCTGAGCTTCGGCCACCGTCTGCTGCTTGTAGCCCTCGGCTCCCTGCAGGATCCGTTCCGCTTCGCCGCGCGCCTCAGGCACGATGCGATTGGAGTACGAGAACGCCTCGTTCTGTAAACGCTCCTGGTCGGCACGGGCCGCCTGCACATCGCGGAACGCATCGATCACCTGCGATGGCGGATCGACCTTCTGCAACTGTACCTGATCGATCTGGATGCCGGCTTTATAGCTGTCCAGGGTCGACTGGATCAGCTTTTGCGTGTCGACCTCGGCCTTCTGTCGTGCCTCCGTCAGCAGCGGCGCGATATTCGACTTGCCGACAATCTCGCGCATCGCGCTTTCGGAGACCTCTTTCACGGTCTGCTCGGGCTGCTGGATATTGAACAGATACGCGGCCGCATCCTTGATGCGCCAATACACGACGAAATCCACGTCGACGATATTCTCGTCGCCCGTCAGCATCAGGCTTTCCTCGGGCACGTCACGCGTCGTTGCCTGGTAATTGCGCGTCGTCGTTCCCGAGCGCATCCCGATCTCGATGATGTTCTGGCGCGTGACCTTCGGCAACCTCACCTCCTCGATCGGAGGTGGCAGCCGGAAATGAAGACCGGGGGGCTCCTGGCGCACGAACTCGCCGAAGCGCATCACCACGCCCAACTCGTCGGGATTAACCCGGAAGGTAAAGAGATAGAAAGCGAGCAGCGCCACGATCGGCGCCGCGATGAGCAGCATCAACGGGCCTGGCATTCCGGAGCCCGGCATGACCTGTTTCAGGCGATCCTGGCTGCGTTTCAGGAGTTCCTCGAGATCGGGCTGCTGGCCGCCGCCACCGGAGGGACCTTGGCCCCACGGCCCCTGTCCCCAGGGACCGCCGCCCCCTCCACCGCCGCCGCTGCCGCCTTTCCAGCCGCCGCCGCTCTGATTACTCCAAGGCATAAATTCACCGCCGTTGATTGTGGGTCGCGCTTGACCGCATCGCGTCTTAACAGGGCCCGGATGGCCTGGGACGCGGGGTCACTTCGTTTGCCGGTCGCGGCTAAGCCCGCTGGGCAGCTTATAGAACATGCTTTCCCGGATGCGCAAACCTGGCCGGCACAACATGGTGACGCTCGGCAATGGTTCAAGCACTTTCAAGCGCCCGTGGAGCGCCGATGCGCAGAAAATGGATCGCCAATGCCGAATAATCATCTCGCGGGTGCGGCTCGATAGGATAACGAGCGGCTTCCTGCCATTCCGTAGGGTCGAGAAGTGGCAGGGTCGTATCCCCTTCCAGATCCGTATCTATACGGTCCAAATGAACGTCAGTTGCGTAGGGAAGAGCCAGCCGATAGATCTCGCCGCCTCCCGCGATGATGATCTCGTCCGTGCCGCGCGCGACGGCAAGGCGACGGGCTAGCTCGAAGGCTTGCGCCAAGTTTCTGGCCACATGCACGCCCGGCACAGAGAATGTGCGGTCGCGCGTAATGACAATGGTGTCGCGACCGTCGAGTGGCTTGCCGATCGCCTGATAAGTCTTCCGACCCATGATCATTGGGCGGCCCATCGTCAACGCCCGAAATCGCTTCAAGCTCGACGGCATATGCCAAGGCATGTCCCCGCTACGGCCGATAACCGAGTTCCGGGTTGCGGCAACGACGAGCGTAACCTTGAATCCCTCCAACGCAGCGCGCTCAGAATTCAACACAACGGTTTTCTCGTCACTTTCGCTCACACCGCCACCGGCGCCTTGATATGCGGATGGGGATCGTAGCCATCGATGCGAAAATCGTCGTAGCGGAAATCGAACAGAGACTTCACCGCCGGGTTAAGCACAAGACGTGGCAATGGCCGCGGTGCGCGCGCGAGTTGGAGGTCGGCCTGCTCGATATGGTTCAGGTATAGATGCGCGTCGCCGAGCGTATGCACAAAATCGCCCGGCTCGAACCCAGTGACGTGCGCGATCATCATGGTGAGCGCGGCATAACTTGCGATATTGAATGGAACGCCGAGGAAAATGTCGGCTGAACGCTGATAGAGCTGACACGAAAGGCGCCCATCAGCGACGTAGAACTGGAAAAGGCAGTGACAGGGCGCGAGCGCCATATCTGGAATATCGGCGGGGTTCCAGGCCGAGACGATCATGCGACGGCTATCGGGGTTAGTCCGGAGCGTCTCCACGACCTCGCTGATCTGGTCGATCGTACGGCCATCTGGCGCCGCCCACGATCGCCACTGCTTGCCGTAGACCGGACCCAGCTCTCCGTCGTCGCGCGCCCACTCGTCCCAGATCGTGACGCCATTATCGCGTAGATAGGCGACGTTGGTGTCTCCGGCCAGGAACCAGATCAACTCGTGTAAGATCGATTTCAAATGCAGCTTCTTCGTCGTCACGAGCGGAAAGCCCTGACTGAGATCGAACCGCATCTGGTGACCGAACACACTTAGCGTTCCGGTCCCCGTCCGGTCCGACTTGCGCGCGCCGTGATCGCGCACGCGGCGCATGAGATCGAGATAAGCGTCCATGGCAGGCTAGCTATCGTGATTCGTTCGCGGCCACCTGCGCCGCCCGATCTGATCTAGCGTTTCCCACAAGTTGCATCCACCCCGAATAATGTGCAACGCACGGAAAAACGAGCTGAGAGCCGCCGGGCAGGATCGGCGACTCGTATCCGGCGATAAATTGGGTGCAATAAGCAAGCAACACATGACCGCAGCCGACCCGTATCGGATCGGCTACGGCACTCGGCCGAACATATCGTTCAGCGAGAGAACTGAGCCTTCAGAAGACCGATCACGAGTGCGGTTACACCGCCGCTCACACCACCGGTCAAAAATCCCTGAATGATGGTGCTGATGTCGAGGCCGGACGTCGCGACCGCTCCCGTTGCGGCAGCCCCGGTCACGGCCGCTCCACCGAGCCCCAGAATAGAGTTGAGAATCTGGCCACCGATACCACCGCCGAGCGCGCCGGCGATGGTGTTGCCGACGGGGCCGAGACTGGCGTTCTTCACTGCAGCGCCGGCCGCATTGCCGCCAATGGCGCCGCTAATCAACTGAATGATGAGTCCAGTAAGATCCATGGGTCTTCTCCCCGATCCCCAGCGAGTCGCTGGTTAGCGAAGTAAAGCACAAAATGCGACCTTTACAAAATACTCCGCGTTCGGACCGAGCGATCTACGGACCGATTTCGCGAAGAATGGTGGGGGTCAGCTTAGAATTTTGGGGCTTGCTAACCGATCCAGCGAACGTCACTGAACCAGTTAATAAATCGATTAATCAAAATTCGGCGTATGCGCCGTGCGCCTGCGCCAGTGTGGCACCCGGTTGACCCTGATCCAGAGGCGACGTGGTGGCGACACTCATGTACGCGGCGACGGCCTGCTGAACCTTGGCTCGTTGCTGCTGATTCATCACCGCCAGCGCAAGTTGGCGCGATTCCTCGGCCCGCTTGGCCGTGAGTCCATCCGATTGACGTGGTTGCTGCTGCTCCATCCGAATGTACTGCGGCTTATTTCTAGTCACAGCGTCGATCATGTCTCATCTCATTTTGATTTCGCACCGAGCATAACAAGAATGCCTTTGAGCTCAGCTACCGGGTCAGACGCAATTTTGTTCAATTTCGAACTGTTTTGGGCGCGCGTGCACGCAGGCACTCAGATTCCAATTTGCGATCAAAATATCGCTCATCGGACGGAGGCGCTGAAGCACAAGCCGGTGGCTAGAGAGATGCGATCATCTACCGTCTCGCGTCGAGCCGCGCCGCCCCTTCCTTGATCATGGGAATCAGCTCCCTCCCGAACTCCGCCGTGTCGCGTTCGGGATCGAAGCCGCGAATGAGGAACGAGGTGGCACCCAGCTTGTAATATTCGAGGATCGCATCGGCCACCTGACGCGGTGTGCCGACAAGCGCACTCGTGTTGCCGAGCGCACCCGTTGCCTTCGTAATCGGCATCCAGAGGCAGCTATCGTGCAGATCTTTCTCCGCTGCAAAACCCATGAGGCGCCGCCCCGCATTGTCGACCGCTTCACGGCCGGTCTCCTGACGGCTCCAACCGCGTGACTCGCCACCTTCCAGCTTGGCGAGGATGGCGTGGGCCTTCTCCCAGGCGAGAGCTTCCGTGCTGGCGATGATGGGTCGGGCCGAAATGTTGAAGCCGATCTTGCGACCAAAGCGGGCGGCGCGCTCGCGCATCTCGGTCATGCGGGCCTTTGCTGCGGCCAGCGGCTCGGCGTACATCGCATAGGTGTCGCCGTGCTCCGCGCCCATGATCAGCGCCCCCTCGGAGGCGCCACCGAAGAGGATCTCGGGATGTGGCTGCTGATAGGGCTTCACGTCGGAGGCCGCGCCGCTGACCCGATAGAACCGCCCCCCGAAATCGAACGGCTGCGTCTCGCGCCATGCCCGGTGCATGAGCGCCAGATATTCGGCCGCGCGCTGGTAACGCTCGGGCTTCGGCGAGAAATCGCCGTCGCCCCACTGCTCGGCATCCGTCTTGCCCGTGATGATGTGGATCGCCAGCCGTCCACGCGTGAGTTGGTCGAACGTCGCGATCTTGCGCGCCATCAAGGTCGGCTGCACGAAGCCCGGCCGATGCGCGACCAGCATCTTGATGCGCTCCGTCGCGTTTGCCGCGTGCAACGCCACCAGAAACCCCTCGGCGGACGACGACGTATAGCCGACCAGCGCCATGTCGTAGCCGGCCGCCTCATGCGCACGTGCGCTGCTGACGACGTATTCGGGCGAGAGCGTACCTTCGATAATGATGAGCTGAGCATCGCTTTTGGGCGGCGTGACGCCGATCATTCCGACAATGCGGGCAGGCATGGCGGTCCCCTTCCGGTGTTGCGACTTGGAACGCTCGCACCGGCTGGCCGGGCTGGCAAGGAAGACGCGGCGCAGCGACCAAGAAAGAGTGGCCTCAAATTTTTCGATGGGCGCGCCACGCTCCCATTCGCTAGAAATCATGTTGGGCCCAAGGTTCGCACCCGTTGAGCGATGGGACGATCGGGTCGCGCCGGTGGCGCCGCGGCCCGTCACCCGCGCTGCGCGGCATCATTTCCGGCGCCTCGCCTGTCCAGGCGCCTCACCCGAGGAGAGAGAATAATGGCAAAGGTCGCATTCATTGGTCTCGGCGTCATGGGCTACCCGATGGCTGGGCACCTGTTGAAGAAGGGCGGACACGAACTCACTGTCTACAACCGCACTTTCTCCAAGGCGGAGGCTTGGGTGAAGGCTAACGGCGCCGGCACGGCAGTGCGGACCCCCGCCGAGGCCGCGAAGGGCCAGGACTACGTGTTCTGCTGCGTCGGGAATGACGACGACCTGCGGTCGGTGACGGTCGCCAAGGACGGCGCCTTCGAGGGCGTCGAGAAAGGCGCCATCTTCATCGACAATACGACCGCCTCAGCCAACGTCGCGCGCGAGCTCTATGCTGTGGCTAGGGAGAAGGGCTTCGGCTTCATCGATGCGCCGGTTTCTGGTGGCCAGGCCGGCGCCGAGAACGGTGTGCTCACCGTCATGTGCGGCGGTGACAAGGACGTATTCGAGCGCGCCAAGCCGGTGATCTCAGCTTATGCCCGTGCCGTGAACCTGATTGGCGAACCCGGTTCCGGGCAGCTTTGCAAAATGGTCAACCAGATCTGCATCGCTGGCGCCGTCCAAGGCCTTGCCGAAGGGATCCACTTCGCGCAGAAGGCGGGTCTCGACCTTCCGATGGTGATCGACACGATCTCGAAGGGCGCAGCCGGCTCGTGGCAGATGGACAATCGCTGGAAGGCGATGATGGACGGGAAGTACGACTTCGGCTTCGCCGTCAACTGGATGCGAAAGGACCTGTCCATCTCCATCGACGAAGCGCGCAAGAACGGTGCGCATCTACCGGTATCGGCCCTGGTCGACCAATTCTACTCCGAGGTACAGCGATTGGGTGGCGGCCGCTGGGATACGTGCAGCCTGCTCGCGCGCCTCAACAATCAAAGTGCCGACGACAGCAAGAAAAGCTGAATATCGGAATTGGGGCGGCCCCCTGCTGGTCGTCCCACTTTCGCTCGCGTCTATTCGAGCAGCATCTGGTCGCGCCATTCCGCCGCCGCGACCGTCGCTTTTTGACGATCGCTCTGGGAAAGGCCGGCAACCGCCTTGTCGAGATCCGCGTCCGCGTGGCCGCCGGCCTTGGCGATCAGATGCCACTTGGCGGCCTGCAGCAGGTTCTTGGGTATGCCAATACCTTCGAGATAGCAGTGCGCCAACCGGTTCTGCGCCACGACCAGGTTTTTGCGGGCCGCCGACAGAAATAGCTCGACGGCGCGGCGGCGCATCTTGGCGAGCTGCTCTTGCGGTAACTCGTGGTTCTTCGTCAGGATGACCGCGTAGTCGATCTCGGCTTCGGGGTAGCCCGCATTGGCGGCCTTGCCGATCCATTTGGCGGCCTCGAAGGCGTTCGCCGCCGTACCCGTTCCTGTCGCGTAAAGCGTGCCGAGATCGTACATCGCGGCAATCACGCCCTTCTCGGCGGCGTATTGCATGAGCATGAACCCACGCAGCGGCAGCTCCGGCTTGCCTTTGCCGGAGAGGAACAGCAAAGCGAGATTGTAAGCGGCCTCGGCGTGCCCGGTGGCCGCGGCCTTCTCGAAGAGCTCCGCTGCCTTCTTGTAATCCTGCGGGACACCCTCCCCGCGCGCATAAAGGGTGCCGAGCCCGAGCGCGGCCTCGGGGTCACCCAACTCCGCACCACGGGCATACCATTGCGCGGCCAGCTTGCTGCTCTGCGGTACACCGAGACCTTCGGCATGGATGCGCGCCACCAGCGTGTGCGCAATCGCGTCGCCTTGCTTGGCCTGTTTCGCGGCGATTGAGAGCGCGGTCAGATACTTGCCCTGGTCAAAGGCCTCGTAGGCGGCGTCACTGCCGGGCTTAATGGCCTCGGCGTCGTCCTTGACCGTGGTTGTCGTCGGCCCGAGTGAAGCTTTCGACGGCGCGGGGATCGTGTCCTTCGTCAACGCGCCTTTCGGCATGTGGGCTGGATCAACGGTGTGGCTCTTGACGGTCGCACCGCCACTTTGTCGCGGCTTGGCCACCGGCTGTCGCGAAATCCGCTGCTGCCAGCTACTGCTCTCGGCGCGGCTGATTGTCGGCCCGGCAAGAACCGCAACCATAATGCCGAGGCCCAGACCCAGAGCCAGCCGTTCGACCAGACCCTCCATGCTGGTCTCCTTCGCTCCGTCCGCGCTAACCGCGCACTGCCGCGCGGTCGACAGCAGCCGTCCATGCCTGGGCTTGTTCGACCGCATCACCAACCGACGTTCCAACGCCGAGATGCAAGCAAACGAAATCGGCGCCTGCAGCCGCCATCGCCTCGGCCTGTTCGACAGTCGCTCCGTCCATCGCAACTGAGGGCACCTCAAAAATTTCGGACCACCATGCGAGAAGATCGAGTTGCCTCTGAAACGCCGTCTCGCGATCCTTCACGAAGGCTGGCACGCCGAAAGCCACGTAGTCCGCCCCAAGCTCACCAACTGTCATCGCCTCATGCTTCGACCGGCCGACGTCGCATCCGACGATCGCCTTGCCGCCGAGCACCGCGCGCGCCGCCTCGACCTGCTCGCGCGCGGCTTCGCTGTAACTGAGATGAACGCCATCCGCCTTTACTGACCGCGCCAGGGTTGCATCATCTGCGATCAGCATCGCGGCACCCCGTCGTTGCCCTTCCCCCACGAGTGACGCAACGAACCCCTTGTCGGCCGAAGGCATCACGATAACGGACGCAACTGGAACTGCGGCCAGCACGGCACCCAGCCGCTCGCTCGCCCCTATTCCGGCCTCGACGGCCAGCATGAGCTGCGCGCCGGGTATCTCGTCCGCTGTCATTCGGTCTCGCCTTGCCCGCCAGATTGTCGAGCCGCTATCCGGTCGAAATGAGGCGAAATCGTGAGTTTACACTCGCAAGCGCTGTGTACCCCGTCCGAAATAACGAAGGGGAGCCGTTGGGCTCCCCTTTGGTTCGATCGGCATTGGGCAGGCCGTTCGGGCAATCGAGATCAGGCTGCGACGGTATTTTCGTCGCTCGGGTCGCGAAGCACGTAGCCGCGCCCCCAAACCGTCTCGATATAGTGCTTGCCGCCGGTCGCCGTCTGCAGCTTCTTGCGCAGCTTGCAGATGAAGACGTCGATGATTTTGAGCTCGGGCTCGTCCATGCCGCCATAGAGATGGTTGAGGAACATCTCCTTGGTGAGCGTTGTGCCCTTGCGCAGGGAGAGCAGCTCGAGCATCTGGTATTCTTTGCCGGTCAGGTGCACGCGCTGACTGTGCACCTCGACGGTCTTCGTATCGAGATTCACTTTCAGCTCGCCCGTCTCGATGACAGACTGAGCATGCCCCTTTGAACGGCGAACGATTGCGTGTATGCGGGCCACCAACTCGTCCTTGTGGAACGGCTTCGTCATATAGTCGTCGGCACCGAAGCCCAACCCTTTGACCTTATCGTCGATCTGAGCCAGACCGGAAAGGATCAGGATTGGCGTCTGCACCTTGGACACACGCAGCTGCTTCAAGACGTCGTAGCCGCTCATGTCCGGAAGATTTATGTCCAATAGAATAATATCATAGTCGTACAGCTTGCCAAGATCGACGCCTTCTTCCCCGAGGTCGGTCGTGTAGACGTTGAAGCCTTCCGACTGCAGCATCAGCTCGATGCTCTGCGCCGTGGCATTATCGTCCTCGATCAAAAGGACCCGCATTCCAACCTCTCTTCGCCGACCTGCGCCGGACCCGCTGCCCCGAGCCTTGCCCAACGATGCGTCGCCCCGCATCGCTTATTCACGATTTCGAAATGTAGGACACAGAGGTTAACAAACTCCTTTTGGCTGCCTCCTATTCGTTACCTTGGCAGGCTTGCCTTTACCCTAACTACGCTTCTTGACGCCCTCTGCTGCGAACGCAACTACCCTGCCGCTGCGAGCACACCGCGCGGTCCACCATCCTACATCCGACTTGGATTTACTTGTAAGTCGGCCTGAACCGGGCCACCCCCGCCGGCTCAACCGCCCACGAACTATATCGTGGATCAATACCTGATTTGCGCTTCTGTCCCTAGCCGAATGTTCGAACTTCGAGTCCGATTCGCTCAGGATCATGACAACGGATGACGGTGCGGATCCGGCGCTCGCTGGGCTGTAAAATCCGAATACGGACGGCATCTTGTGACGATTCCTTACTTGACGAACACATCGCTTGGCTGTTTGAGACAGTTCCAGTTCGCGCCGGTGGCCATGCCACAGACCTCGAATTCGCTGGACGGAAGTTGCTTTACCGCAACTTAAGCGGCTTCGGGCACAGTGCGCGGATCTTGTCCAGCCGGACAGCCCATCTTGGCACGTATTGTGCCGTTGTGCGACGGCTGGACGCACGGTCAGTCTTGCGCTGCGCGAAGAAGCCGGCCTAAATGGGTGGCATGGAACTTGAATTTGCGGTTCGGCGTAGAGTTCACCGAGCGAGTGGGGGTAATGCGTTATGAGGCCACGAGAGAGTGCTCTTCGTCTGATGCGGTTTGAAGCCCGCGAGAAGGCCCGTAAGGTTTCCGATCTCGAAGCCATGATCCGAGAGTTCGAGTCTATGGCCGAAGACCTCGATCGCCAGATTGCGAACGAGGAAGAGCGCACGGGTGTGCGCGACAACAAGCATTTTGCTTATTCGACATTCGCGAAGGCTGCCCGGCAACGCCGGGACAATCTCCAGCTTTCCGTCGACGGGCTACGCGCCAAGCTTGAAGTTGCTCAGGCCGAGCGCGATCTTGCGGCTGACGAGCTTGCCAAGGCAGAGGCTCCCGAACCGCGTGACGCGTCTCCCCGTGCACGCAGGCTCGGCGAGCGCAATACAGACGCCCTGGCCGGCTGAAGAAGCTCCCCGCACGAAGCATCGCGGGGGAGCGAAACATCTGGCATTCTTGTTCCTAATCGTTCCTGAGTTGCACTTGCGTCCCTGCCCGGCCGTCATCATGACTGCCGGGCACGCGCATTTTTGGGGTGTCGGAGAGCCGGTTTCCATGCCAGCGGCTCCATCGAGGTGCCGGCTCATCGACCGGATGCGCTTCGAACAAGGCAACCCGGCCCCGCCCGCCGAACGCCGCAGGGGGCTTGTCCGATCGCTCGTCCTCGGAGAATGTTCGGCGCTCGCAGCACGCGAGTCGCGTAGAGGCTCGGGATGTCGCCCATAGGAAATGACCGAACGTCAGGCGCCGGTGTGCTGCTCCTCGCCTTGTTGTGCGGTGGGTGCTCGGCCGATACATCGACATTGACATCTTTGACGAGCGCCACTGCCAGCTCGCAGCTTCCCGTATCGACCAGCTCCGATCCTCCGGTCGACGTTTACGCCCGGATCGCGCGCGGCGCGCTCAAGTGTTGGTTCGGCCCGGAAGGATCCCTCAAGAAGACGCATGTGTTCCACGCCAAGGTCGATCCGCCGTCGATGGGGCATGCCGCTGAAATTGCGGTGCATACGCGTACGGAAGGATCATCGCACGGTGTGCTGCGCGCGTTCGGCATCTCGATCACGCCGTCAGGTACGGGGTCGGTGGTGGAGGCGAAGAACTATCGATTTTCCGAGGCCGAAGCCAACCTGATGACTGCCGACGTCGGCCGCTGGACTGCAGAAAAGGACGATTGCAGCGTGGTTGGAACGGGCGGCTGGAATGCCGCCGCCCCATCGGCTGACGCCGGGTCGGCCAAGCCGGATGCGGCCCCAGCAGTTCCGGCCGCCTCTCCCGCGATACTCAAGAAGTAATCCAACGACGAGCCCGCACCGCGTCTGATCATGAGATCCCGCTGCGAAGATAGCGGCGCGATGCAACGCCGCTATCTCTTTCCGATCGCCTACAAGTTCCGCTCGCGAGAGCCGTCTTACTCGGCCGCTGCAGATTGCTTGCGGCCTTTGAAGGCGGGCATCACCTCCTTGGAGAAGCGCTCGAGCTGCTCGACGGCGGTAGCAAGCGGCGTACCGAGGGGCAGCGAACACGAGACGCGCTCGAGACCAGGCAATGATGCTTCGGTCTTCTTCAACGTCTCGATGATGTCTTCCGCCGTGCCCGCCAGGAAGCCACCGGCTTTCACCGCATCCTCGATCCGCGGCAGCTTCGTGTTCGGGACGAGAGCCGGATTGCGCATGGCGGCCATCTGCTCCTCCGTGATGGCGCGTACGAGCCGCAACTCGCCGAACATCTTCATGTTCTCTTCGTAGTAGGGCGCCGCCTCCTTCATCGCTTGTTCGCGCGACGAGGCGATATGGAACTGATAGCCGATCGACATGCGCTCACCGGGCGCAATGTCAATGCCGCGGCGCTTGTAAGCGGCCCGGAAGCCATCGATGTGTCGCTGTACGGCACCACCCTCTGCCGAACCGCCACCGATCACGCCGCAGATACCGTGCTTCGCCATGAAATCGAACGCGCGGTCGGAGCCCGACTGAATCGGCTGCCAACACTCGACGGGCAACTTCAACGGACGCGGAACGAGTGTGATCTCTTTCAGCGTGTAGCCGCGGTACGGAACTTCCGGCGGGCACGTCCAGAATCGCCCCTTGTGGCTAAACTTCTTCTCGTTGAACGCTTTGAAGATGAGATCACAGCCCTCCTCGAACATTTCGCGGTTGGCATCCTGATCGGTCAGCGGCGACCCGAACGTTTCGACTTCGCGCGTGTGATACCCGCGCGCGACGCCGAACACGGTGCGACCACGCGTCAGGATCTCGGCCGTTGCATAATCCTCGGCGAGGCGGAGCGGATGCCACATGGGCACGACGTTGAAACCACAGCCGATGCGGAGGTTCTTGGTGATGCCGCACAAGTGCATCGCCATCATCAGCAGGTTGGGGATGCACTCGGTGCCTTCCGGCTGGAAATGGTGCTCAGCCATCCAGAACGTGTCGTAGCCGAGACCGTCCATGGTCCGGGCATACTTCTCGGCTTTGTAGAGGGCGCCCGCGAGTTCTTCGTTGGAGTAGTCCCGATCGTTGATCGGCGTGCCGAGATAGCCGCAATTCTCCATGTCGACGGTGCCGACATAGGACGAGTCGAAATACTTGAGCATGCGCTTCCTCCGGACGTCGCGAGGACACTTGCAGCCTGCCTCGCTCGAATTGTCCGGACAGCGTAGGCGGGAACGGTGATCGCGACAATGCCCATCGTCGGTCATCGCATCGGCACAGCGATCGGGAAATCCACATGGTGTCCGTTGCGAAAGCGGCATGGCGTGACCGTTCCCGGACTGACGTGCTACCAAACGCCGGAGTATATTCTCGACGTCAACGGGTGCGTGATGAGATCGATATTCGCGGCGGTGCTCGGCCTCGTTTCCTGTCTTCTTTTGAGTGTGTTCCCTGCTCTCGCCCAGCAAAGGATTGCGCTCGTCATTGGCAACGGCCAGTACGCGAATGTGCCGGTTCTCGGAAATCCCGCCAACGACGCCAACGATGTCGCCGAGGCATTGCGGGCACTCGGGTTCGTCGTGATCGCGGGGACCGATCTCGGCCGAAATGCCTTCACGGAACGGCTCAAGGCATTCGGCGATGCCATCAGCCCGAAGGACGACGTGCTGTTCTTCTACGCAGGCCACGGCTTACAGGCCAAGGGCGTCAACTACCTGATCCCAATCGACGCGAAGCTCAACAGCGAGCGCGACCTCGACTTCGAGGCCGTCTCGCTCGACCTCGTTTTGCGTCAAATGAAGTCGGCGCGCACCAAGATCGTGATGCTCGACGCCTGCCGGAACAATCCCTTCGCGCGCACCCTCGCCCGTAGCATGGGAACCCGTGCGGTGAGCGACAACCTGGGCCTGGCGGTCACCGTGGCATCCGATCTCGGCACGTTCATCGCGTATGCCACCCAGCCCGGCAACGTCGCGAGCGATGGCACCGGGCGGAACTCGCCATTCACCGAGAAGCTTCTGCCGCATATCCGGACGCCAGGGCAATCGATCACGGACTTGATGATGACCGTGCGCAACGAGGTGGCCCAGGCGACAGCCGGCGCGCAGATTCCGTGGGAGCATTCCGCGCTCGGCAACAAGTTCTACTTTGCGCCGGGCCAGGAGAAGGTCGCGAACCAAGCTGACCAGACGAAAAGCGAGGCTGCGGAGGCCTGGGGATGGATCAAGAACACGAAGAACCGCGAGCTGCTGGAGGAATTCGTCCGACGTTACAGGGATACGCCCTTCGTCGAGCGCGCGCGCGGCGCTCTGGCGAGCTTGCCACAACAGGAACAAACGGAAGGAGCGCACATCCAGAACGTGGCCAATGTCTCGTTGCGCCCGGTTCAACCGAGCTTCGATTGCAAGGAGCACTACAAGGACGCCGAGGTGGCGGTGTGCAACAACCCTGAGCTGGCGATCCTCGATAACGAGCTGTCGCGCGTCTACGCTTCGGCCCACGGCGCCGCCAATACACGTCGCAAGGAGGACATTCTCGCCACCCAGCGCCGATGGATCACGGACCGCGATGAGTGTGGGATCGAGCCCGGTTGCATCGCACGCGCCTATCGGACGCGGATTGCTTATCTTAGTACAGGCCAACGATCGTTGAGCGCTCCAATTGCTCGGGCCAAGCCGAGCTTCGATTGCACCGAGCATGCCCTCCCCGCCGAAGTTGCGGTTTGCTCGGATGCGGACCTCGCCAAACTCGACGTGGCGCTCGATGCCCAGTACGTCCGTGTTGCGCGTGGGCTATCCGGCGACCGGCGCAAGGCCTTGATCATGGAGCAACGCCAGTGGATCGCGACCCGCGACACCTGCGGTGGTGAAAAGCGCTGCGTTAGCCTGCAGTATCAGGCGCGTCTCGAGCAACTGAAGACCCGGCGCTAGCCGCTCCGATTGCCCGCTCCTACATAAGGCGCAACCCTCCTGTGCGTGAGGCGCCGGGTTGCATTGCCGCCTGCCACGCCTTCCGGTACGAAACCCGATCATGAGCAAGAGCACGCCGACACCGCCTGCCGCCCCGCATCTGGCCAAAACGATCCATGTTCGCGGCGCGCGTGAGCATAACCTCAAGAATGTCGATCTCGAGATCCCGCGTGACGCGCTGATCGTGTTCACCGGCCTTTCGGGCTCGGGCAAGTCGTCGCTCGCCTTCGACACCATCTACGCGGAGGGTCAGCGCCGCTACGTCGAAAGCTTGTCGGCCTATGCGCGCCAGTTCCTCGAGATGATGCAGAAGCCGGACGTCGATCACATCGACGGCCTGTCGCCCGCCATCTCGATCGAGCAGAAGACGACGTCGAAGAACCCGCGTTCGACGGTCGGCACGGTGACGGAGATCTACGACTACCTGCGCCTGCTGTTCGCGCGCGTCGGCGTGCCCTTCTCGCCCGCGACCGGCCTGCCGATCGAAAGTCAGACCGTCAGCCAGATGGTCGATAAGGTATTGGCGCTGCCCGAGGGCACGCGGCTGATGCTGATGGCGCCTGTCGTCCGCGGCCGCAAGGGCGAGTACCGCAAGGAGCTTGCCGAGTGGCAGAAGAAGGGCTTCCAGCGCGTCAAGGTCAACGGCACCGTTTACGAGATCTCCGAGGCACCGAAGCTCGACAAGAAGTACAAGCATGACATCGATGTGGTGGTCGACCGCGTCGTCGTGCGCCCGGACATCGCCTCGCGCCTTGCCGACAGTTTCGAGACGGCCCTCGCGCTCGCTGATGGTGTTGCCATCGTCGAGATGGTGGACAAACCCCTCTCCCACGCGCCCGGCGGCCGGCTCCCCGCAGGGGAGTCGCCGGGCGCCACGAACAAGCCAGGCGCCAACGAAAAAGCTATCCTCCAGAACAAGAATGAGACGCACGAGCGCATCGTCATGTCGGCGCGCTTTGCGTGCCCCGTCTCCGGCTTCACGATCGAGGAGATCGAGCCGCGCATCTTCTCGTTCAACGCGCCGGCCGGAGCTTGTCCGAAGTGCGACGGCCTCGGCACGGAGCTGAAGTTCGAGCCAGACCTCGTCGTGCCGGATCGCTCGCTCGCGCTCGAGGACGGCGCCATCTGGCCGTGGGCACGGACGGGGGCGACGTCTCCCTATTATGAGCAGACGCTGCAGGCGATCGCCCGGCACTACAAGGTGCAGATGTCGACGCCGTTCGAGAAGCTGCCGAAGAAGGTGCAGGACGTCATTCTCTACGGCTCGGACGGCGAGGAGATCGAATTCGCCTACGAGGACGGGCTGCGCACGTATCGCACGTCGAAGCCGTTCGAGGGCGTGATCGGCAACATCGAGCGGCGCTTTCGCGAGACGGATTCCGATTGGGTGCGTGAGGAGCTGTCGCGCTACCAGGGCGCACACCCCTGCGAGGCCTGCCACGGCTATCGCCTCAAGCCGCAGTCGCTCGCGGTGAAGATCGGCGGGCGTCACATCGGGGAGGTCACCGAGCTCTCGATCCGCGCTGCCAACGATTGGTTTCGCGACATTCCGCAAACCTTCACGCCGCAGCAGTCCGAAATTGCCTCGCGCATCCTCAAGGAAATCCGGGAGCGCCTGCAGTTCCTGGTCGATGTCGGTCTCGACTATCTCACGCTGGCGCGATCGTCGGGCACGCTCTCCGGTGGCGAGAGCCAGCGCATCCGGCTCGCCAGCCAGATCGGCTCGGGGCTGACGGGTGTGCTCTACGTGCTGGACGAACCGTCGATCGGGTTGCATCAGCGCGACAACGCCCGCCTGCTCGTCACGCTGCGCCATCTGCGCGACCTCGGGAACACCGTGCTTGTGGTCGAGCATGACGAGGATGCCATTCTCACGGCCGACTATGTCGTCGATATCGGACCGGGCGCGGGCGTCCATGGTGGCGAGGTGATCGCCAAGGGCGCGCCGGCCGAGATCATGGCGAACCCTGCCTCGCTCACCGGCCAGTATCTCACCGGCAAGCGGCAGATTCCGCTGCCCAAGGCACGCCGCAAGCTCGACAAGACCCGCACGCTGAAAGTGATCGGCGCCACCGAGAATAATTTGCAGAACGTCACCGCGGAGATCCCGCTCGGTGTTCTGACGTGCGTCACCGGCGTTTCCGGCGGCGGCAAGTCCACGTTCCTGATCGACACGGTCTACAAGGCCGTCGCCCGCAAGCTGAGCGGTGCGCGCGAGGCGCCGGGCCGGCATGAGCGCATCGAGGGCCTCGAACACCTCGACAAGGTGATCGACATCGACCAGTCGCCGATCGGCCGCACGCCGCGCTCGAACCCGGCCACCTACACGGGCGCCTTCACGCCGATCCGCGACTGGTTCGCCGGACTGCCGCTTGCCAAGACGCGCGGCTACGGACCGGGCCGCTTCTCGTTCAACGTCAAGGGCGGCCGCTGCGAGGCCTGCCAGGGCGACGGCGTCATCAAGATCGAGATGCACTTCCTGCCGGACGTCTACGTCACCTGCGACCAGTGCAAGGGCAAGCGTTACAATCGCGAGACGCTGGAGGTGTTGTTTCGCGAGAAATCCA
>JBFWOB010000008.1:0-147988 GCA_050250755.1 Hyphomicrobiaceae bacterium | reverse complement strand
CGGCAAGGGAAGCACCTGCTGGCAACCCCAGTTCAAGGGCTATGTGCTCCAATCGAACAGCATCTATAACAATTGGCGGTTCGATGACGCGTGGCTTGAAAGGTAATTGAACTGCAAGGAAAAACGGGTCGCGCGGCTTACCTCGCCTAGGGTAACCAGCGCGACCTGCCCTCGGCCTCGATAAGTTCGGCTTCTTCCTTGTCGTGTTGGCGCGAAATCTCCCGCGTAATTGCGAATAGGGCGTCCTTCATGCCAAGTCCCGACACGGCAGAAACTGCCAATGGCTTCTTGCGTGCAGCCTTAGTCAGTGCAGCAGATTTCTCCTCGAGATCATCCGCGGAAATCGCATCGCATTTCGAAAGCGCCACCAACTCCTTTCGCTTGGCAAGCTCTGGGGAGTAGGCGCGGATCTCCCGGCGTACGGTCTTGTAAGCCTCCGCCACATCATCTTGCGTCGCATCGACAAGATGTAACAGCACCGCACATCGCTCGACGTGACCGAGGAACCGCGTTCCGAGCCCGGCCCCCTCGTGCGCTCCCTCGATCAGGCCCGGAATGTCCGCAAGAACGAAGTCCACGTCTCCGGCGCGTACGACCCCGAGATTCGGATGCAGCGTCGTGAACGGATAATCGGCAATCTTTGGTTTCGCGGCTGTAACCGTTGAAAGAAACGTCGATTTTCCAGCGTTGGGCAGCCCGATCAGTCCCGCGTCTGCGATAAGCTTGAGCCGGAGCCAAATCGTCAATTCCTCGCCCGGCTGACCGGGATTTGCATGACGTGGCGCGCGGTTGGTCGAAGTTTTGAAGTGCGCATTGCCGAAACCGCCATTTCCGCCTTTGGCGATCACCGCCCGGTCCCCTGGGTTCAGCAGCTCGGCGATCGACGTCTCCTGGTCTTCGCCCAGCACTTCGGTCCCCGGGGGCACCTTGATCACGATATCGTCGCCGTCGGCTCCGCTGCGGTCGCGGCCCATGCCGGGCTGACCATTTTTCGCGAAGAAATGTTGCTGATAGCGATAGTCGATCAAAGTATTCAGGTTATCGACACACAGTATAATGACGTCGCCGCCTCTGCCGCCGTTACCGCCGTTCGGTCCGCCGTACTCGATGAACTTCTCGCGCCGGAACGAGATGCAGCCATTGCCACCCGCACCGGAGCGCACATAAATCTTTGCCTGATCAAGAAACTTCATGACACCGTAGCCTGAACATATGAGGAAGAGCGGCCATTAGGGCCGAGCATGATCCTTGAGAACCCTGCGCGCCTGATCGATCCATCTTCCGATGCGGCCGCTGCTGGGGCGCCTCGGCTGCGGGACTGGTCCGTCGATCGGACCGAGAGTAGCGACAGCTCGTTCCCGCGTGAGCCACAACCCAACCGCCTCGACCTCCATCCCGCGCGCTGAACACCACATTCGAGAGTGCCCGATGGCCTCGAACCCGAGTTTTTCCAACACGCGCGCCGAAGCAGGATTGTCGACGAAATGGGCCGACGAGAACGCGGTATGCCCATCGACAGAAAATCCGCGACGGACCACGGCCGCTGCCGCCTCCGTCGCGATGCCCATCCCCCAATGATGTCGGCCGACCCAAAACCCTAGTTCGGCTGCTCCGGATCGGCGCCGGAAGTAGCCCGTGCTTCCGATCATGCGCCCGTGCATGTCGATGGCATACCGAACATCGTTCACATTAGGTTTCAGCCAAGCGCGCGCATGTATCGGCAGCAGCGGGTGCGGAATGTCGCTCGTCATTCGAGCGACTTCCCAATCTCCCGCCAGCGCCAGGAAGTCGGGCTCGTCGCCACGGCGAAGCGGCCTCAGGATCAGCCGCGGCGTCTCTAGGATCGGTAATGACATCGTTCGACAAGACCTCGCCGGAAGTCTCCGCCGGAGACCGGACACCTCAAGCCTTGGACTTCTTCTTCATCCACGGCTTATCGTAATCCCCCGCCATGATCGAGCCCTTTGGCTCGATGACGCCGATGATATCGGCGAGACCGAAGCGCTCGATCTGCTCTCGTACCTGGGTCGCCGACTTATAGGCCATCGGGCTCTCCGAAACGTCTGGCCGATCGTAGAAGAACCGCACATCGAGACCCCCCGTCTGCCGATCGAGAAGCTGACGAGACCGCGCAAGAAAGGCCTCCGGCGCCAAACCGATGAGTCCGTGCTCGCGCAGCAGCGCCGTTCGACTCTTGTTCCGCCCCGCACCATGTGGTGAGAACGAAGCATACTCCGTGCGATCGCTGCCGAGCGTCAGCAGCACCGGAGCCGCCATGTTCAGCGGAATGAGGCCGAGTAGGGGATGTCCGTCCCTGTCCTTCCAGGCCGGCGTCGCACCCTTGCCGTGATAGAACATCTCGCCCCGCTTCCACACGAAGTTGTGCTCGTTCCCGAATTCGGCAAGTGCCTTGATGTCCAGTCGTGCCAGGGTACGCTCGTGTACCAATTGATGGTTTCGCTTCGTCCAGCGCGCCACGTAGCCGAGCGCGTCCCAGTACGCGGCACCTTCATCGCTATCAGGATCGATCCATGCTTGGTGCGGCCTCGTTTCGGGCGACACGAGCTTCGTGTGCTGGATCGCCGTTGCCATGCCGCGCTTATAGACCTGGGCTCCGAGATCGCGGCTGCCATGATGCGTAACCAGTACGTTGACGCGCTTCGCGTCACCGATTGCCGACGCGAGCGCCGCCTGTCCGCTCTCCGACAGCTTCGTGACGAGCGTCGACGTCACATCCAGCGATCCGAGATAGGCGAAGTGGTTGCCATCTCCCTGGTCGCAGAGCTGCGCCTTGGCACGTCCGGCCAAGCCCTTCAGGAATGGGTTCCGTGTCGCCTCGATCTCTTCAGCGATAGGATCGGCGATCTGATCCTCCGGCGCTCGGCCACCCGGTCCGAAACGCGTGCTGGCCTTCAGCGCATCCATGAAGACGCTCGTCTCGATCCCCTCGGGAAAGACGGTTGCGTACATCGAGCAGCAGATATCTGCCGAATGGAACGCGGGATGAA
The DNA here is from genome assembly GCA_050250755.1 of Hyphomicrobiaceae bacterium. Classification (GTDB taxonomy): domain Bacteria; phylum Pseudomonadota; class Alphaproteobacteria; order Rhizobiales; family Hyphomicrobiaceae. The sequence continues at coordinate 144,980 of JBFWOB010000008.1, read as the reverse complement.
TTGCTCGCGACACAACGGCACCACCGACCGGGATCGTACCCGGAGCGCTGCCGGCCGGACAGGCATCAGGCATGATGGCGCCGTGCTCCAGCACCGGGCATCGCATCAGATCGGCCATATGAGTGCGAACGGCCGCAATGTTCGCCTCGTCCTCGGCCGACTCCGCGGCAATCGCCTCAGCAAATGTACCGGCGTCGCGTCGCTTCAGGATGGCCGGTCGCGGAAACATCGCAACGACAGCATCGCGAATGGCATCCAGATCAAGTCCCTCGGTCTCGAGCCGCCGCGCTTCGGCTAGTGCTTCCTTGAACCGAGGGCCTGGCTCGACTCCCCATCCGAGCAGCAGTCGTCCTCCGATCTGGCTCATGGGTTACGCCTCCAATATCCGTGTAAAGCAGAGAATTATGAAGAATTACCGACCGAAAACGCGTGCGGGGAAGGCGACGCACGCCTTCCCCGCATGACTTTCGATGGGACCCAGGCTTGCACCGGATCCCATTATGACGAGATCCGATTATTCGGCAGCTTCGAGCTTGTTTGGCATCACGGAGATGTACGTGCGCCCGTTCCGCTTTGTTTCGAAACCAACGCTACCTTCGACAACCGCGAAGATGGTGTGGTCCCGACCCATGCCCACGCCGGTGCCGGGATGCCACTTCGTGCCCCGCTGCCGCGCGATGATGTTGCCGGGAATAACGGCCTCGCCGCCGAATTTCTTGATGCCGAGACGACGACCAGCGGTGTCGCGACCGTTGCGGGATGAGCCGCCTGCCTTTTTGTGTGCCATGGTGCGATATCCTTGCGATTTCGAGCCTGAGCAATAAATCTCGGGCGGTGTTGGATCTGGGGCTGAGTCAGGAGCGAACCGGAAACTGTGCTTCCGCGGGCCTCCCCATACTCAGGCGCCGATAATCTCCTTGATCCTCACCGTGGTCTGCTCCTGGCGATGGCCCTTCTTGCGCCGCGAGTTCTTCCGTCGCCGCTTCTTGAAGGCGATCACCTTCTTGGCGCGACCGTGCTCGACGACTTCCGCCGTGACCTTCGCGCCGTCGATCAGCGGCTTGCCGATCTTCGGCTCGCCTTCGCCACCGACCATGAGAACTTCGGTGAACTCTATCGTGGAGCCTGCGTCTCCGGCCAGCTTTTCGATGATGAGTGTCTCGTCGGCAGCAACGCGATATTGCTTACCGCCGGTCTTGATGACGGCGTACATAGCGATCTCCTTCGTGTTGTACGCGCCCTTCGGCGCCGCCTCGGCCAAAAATGCTGGCTGGCGGTCTTGAGCGCTGCGCCTGCCGACAGAGTCGGCGCCGCAGCAGGAGCCTCGGACAGCGATTTCGAGCACGGCATTGCTGCCGCGCGAGAGCGCCACTTATCGTCGCGAGCGTCCCCGAAGTCAAACGGAATTGACCGTCCCGCGGCTGCACTTGCGTCCGAAAATGGCCGTTTAGGCCCGATGATAGGGATGCCCGGAAAGGATCGTCGAGGCGCGATAGAGTTGCTCGGCGAGAACCGCCCGCGCCAAGCCGTGGGGAAGCGTCATCGGACCGAGCGAAAGCAGGAGATCGGCCCGCTCCCGGACCGCAGAGCCGTGGCCGTCAGCGCCACCGATGAGAAACCCGATATCCCGGATACCAGCATCTCGCTGCTGACCCAACCACTGCGCGAATGCGTGGCTTGACTGCGTTTTACCGTGCTCATCGAGCGCCACCAAACGCTGACAGCCATCTGCGCTCTGCAATAGTCGTCTTGCTTCCTCGGACTGCCGCTCGAAGACAGAGCCGAGGCGCGACTCCGCCAGCTCCTTCTCTGCGATGGGTCCAAGGGACTGGCCGCGACCGGCGGCCAGCCGCCCGATATAGCGATCGACGAGCACGCGTTCGCCGCCATCTTTCAGGCGACCAATGACGACCAGCAGCAGGCGCACAACAACTCCTGCAGAAGCGGGCATGGTGAAGCGCTCACGCCCGGCGGGCATGCATTCGGCCCAAATCCGCCGTCAATGGGCGGTGGCATCCCCGCTTCGGTCAGCCGACCACATTTTCTCGAGGTTGTAGAACTCTCTGACCTCGGGGCGGAATAGGTGCACAATAATGTCGCCGGTGTCGATCAGCACCCAGTCGCACTGAGGCATGCCTTCGGCGCGAACGCGCCCATGGCCTTCCTCTTTCAACTTGCGCTGGAGTTGCTCCGCAATAGCGCCGACGTGCCGGTCGGATCCCCCGGTAGCGATGATCATGAAGTCACCGATCGAGGACTTGTCCTTCAGATCTATGGTGACGATGTCCTCGGCTTTGGCATCATCTAGCCAGGTGAGGACTCGCTTGAGCAGGTCTTCCGAGGTCCGTGCATGTGACAAAACCTCGGCGGGAGGCGTGCCCTCGCGGGCTGCCCCTGTGGCGGTTCTCATCTTCGGTTGAGTATCCTGTTTCGCATCCCATCCCGTCGGAGAGTGTCCGGTGGGTTGTTCTGCTGAGGGCCGCCCGACCATCGGAAGCGACCTTTCAGTGGCGGGAGCCAAAGCCCCACCTAACTGAATCATATGACGACCTTGCCGCACCTTTCAAGTGGTTCCCGCTTCAGCAGTTTCCCGCTCCTTACGGGCCGCCTGCCGCTGCACGGCTTTTAGCCTCAGTTGCGTCGACGAAAGCTGCAGGGTCGGACCGGTGATGAACATCCACGCCGGTGGTTGCGTCGTGGCGAGAAGCGGTGCACGCGCTTCCGGCAGACGACGCCCGGAAAAGGCCCGACCCGCGCGTGACGCGAGCGCCGGTAAACGCCACCCGGGCCGATCGATGACTGCGATCGGAAGCATCTCGAAGATCTGCCGCCAATGCTGCCAGCGATGGAAGTCAGCGAGACAATCCCCGCCCATCAGCCATACGAAGTGAACACCCGGAAAACGCAGCTTCAGATACGCCAGGGTTGCGGCCGTGAAGGGCGAATTGAGACCGCGCTCGAAATCCGTGATCACCACGTGCGGATCGTCCATGAGCGTTCGCGCGAGAGCAAGCCGCTCCGCGAGCGGCAGCAATTCCGATCGGTCCTTCAGAGGATTGCCGGGCGTTACCAGCCACCAGACTCGATCGAGCCCCAGGCGTTTGAGCGCAATCTCGGTGATCAGGCGATGCGCGGCATGCGGCGGGTTGAATGAACCGCCGAGCAGGCCGATCCGCTGGCCCGGCTCGGCATAAGGTGGATTGGCGTGGATGGAGCCGAAGCGAAAGGGAGCAGATCTGCGCATGATGTGATTTGAGCCGGTTGTGCGAGGCCGATCAAGTAGCAGCGCTGGTCATCTTCAACGAGGCCTTCTAATCAAGGCATGCCCTTTGCGTACGGCCCGAGGCCATCATGTTCGAGTATGTGTCAGATCAATCTACAATCTATGCGCTTTCAAGCGGTGCCGGTCGGGCGGGTGTAGCGGTCATTCGCATATCCGGTCCGGCAGCGCGATCCGTCCTCGACCGCATGGCAGCGCCATGCCCTCCTCATCGCCGGGCGGTCTTCCGGAAAATTGTCCATCCAACGACCGGCGAGCTGCTCGACGCGGCACTGGTGCTGTTTTTTGCCGGTCCCTCCAGCGAGACCGGCGAAGACATTGCCGAGTTGCAGCTCCATGGCAGTCCGGCTGTGGTGAGAAGCGCATATCGGGCACTCGACGCAATTCCAGGCTGCCGCCTTGCTGAACCAGGAGAGTTTGCACGCCGCGCCTTTCTCAACGGGAAGATCGATCTCACGGCCGCCGAAGGCCTTGCAGACCTGATCGACGCCGAGACTGATGTGCAACGTCGGCAAGCGCTCGCGCAGGCCAGCGGCGCCTTTGCGCGCCAATGCGATGGTTGGCGCCAGCGCCTTCTGGAGGCTCGCGCCCTAGTCGAAGCAGCGATCGACTTCTCCGATGAGTCGGATGTCGCGGAGAATGCCCTGTTCCAGGCACGATCTCTCCTCGCGCCTCTGCTCACCGAGATCGAGAACGCCCGCTCGAGCGCCAATCGGGGCGAGATCGTACGAGAGGGCTTCCGCGTGGTCCTTGCTGGCGCCCCGAACGCTGGAAAGTCGAGCCTTCTGAACCTGCTCGCTCGCCGAGATGTGGCGATCGTATCGGACGAGCCAGGTACGACCCGCGATGTGATCGAGGTCCATCTGGACCTCGGAGGATATGCGGTCATTGTCGCGGATACGGCGGGGCTTCGAAACGAGGGAAGCAGCATCGAGCGAGAGGGGATGCGCCGCACCCGGGCACGCGCCCGCGACGCCGATCTAGTCGTGTGGCTGGCCGACGCGCAGAATCCGATCTGGCCGACGGACGATTTCCTGGCCGAGACGCCGAACTTGCTCTGCGTGCTCAATAAAAATGATCTCACCTCCAGACTTGAATCCGTCGCGCCGCAGGAGGCCGAAGGCATGCCGTCGCTTCGAATCTCGGCGCTCACGGGGGAAGGGATGCCTCTGCTGATCGCAAAGCTCGCGGCCGAAGTCGAATCCAGGGTGTCCGATTCGACCACGATCGTGCTGCCGACCCAAGAGCGTCATCGCGTTGCACTGACTACCTGCCTCGCGGCGCTTGCGAGCAGCCTGTCCGAAATGAGAACCGAACCGGAGCTGATTGCCGAAGATCTTCGCTTGGCTTCTGACGCCCTCGGCCGCATTACAGGCCGTATCGATGCCGAAGAAGTGCTTGGCCAGATCTTCGGTCGCTTCTGCATCGGCAAGTAAAACCGTGATTCCCACGTCATGTTTCACGTGAAACGTCAAGAGTCCGCGGTTTGGGTCATCGAGTCGCGCTCCGGAATTCTGTGAAAAATGGGTGATTCACGTGAAACATCTTGTGCATAAACAAATGCGCAACCATTGATTCACGTGAAACAGAGCCGGCTCTCGAACCGACTGGCACAGGCTCAAGGCACACAAATAAGCCGTAACCAAGTCGCCAGGACGAACTCGCTGGTGCGCTTTTCGATCCGCTCCGCTAAAACCCGCATATGACGGATGCAACAACACAGACCGGGGCTCACACGTACGACGTGATTGTCGTCGGTGGTGGCCATGCCGGAACCGAGGCCGCCGCCTCGGCAGCGCGGATGGGCGCGCGCACAGCCCTCATCACGCACGCCTTCGACAAAATCGGCGAGATGTCGTGCAATCCGGCTATTGGTGGCCTTGGCAAGGGACACCTTGTACGCGAGATCGATGCGCTCGATGGCCTGATGGGTCGGGTGGCCGATGCAGCCGGCATCCAGTTTCGCCTTCTCAATCGCTCCAAGGGGCCGGCTGTACAAGGTCCGCGGACCCAGGCCGATCGCAAGCTTTATCGCCTCGCCATGCAAGCTGCGATCTGCGATACGTCCGGCTTGACCGTAATCGAGGGAGGGGCAGACGATCTTCTCGTCGATTCGGGCGAAGTGTCGGGTGTCTGCCTCGCCGACGGCCGCGAGCTTCGTGCCGGCGCCGTCGTTCTCACCACAGGTACGTTTCTGCGCGGCCTCATTCATCTGGGCGAGGAGCAGATCCCTGCTGGTCGTGTCGGCGAGGCTCCGGCTGTCGCGATTGCGGAACGGATCGAAGCGCTTGGCTTCCGGCTTGGTCGGCTGAAAACCGGCACGCCAGCTCGCCTGGATGGCAGGACTATTCGTTGGGACACCTTGGAGATGCAGGCGGGGGACAATCCACCCGTGCCGTTCTCCTTCCTGACCGATCGGATCACCACACCCCAGATTGAATGCGGCGTGACCGGAACCACCGAGGCAACTCACGCCATCATCCGCGCCAATCTCGATCGTTCGGCCATGTATGGCGGTCGCATCCGTTCGACCGGCCCTCGGTATTGCCCGTCCATCGAGGACAAAGTGGTCCGGTTTGCGGATCGGGCATCCCATCAGATCTTCCTGGAACCGGAAGGTCTCGACGATCATACCGTTTATCCGAACGGCGTCTCGACCTCCTTGCCGGCCGAGGTTCAGGACGCCTTCCTGCGAACAATTCCGGGATTGGAGAGCGTCACAATCATCCGGCCCGGCTATGCAATCGAATATGACTACGTCGATCCGCGCGAGCTCAATCCGACACTCGAGTCGCGTCGCCTTCCACGCCTGTTTCTCGCCGGCCAGATCAACGGCACCACAGGCTATGAGGAGGCGGGCGCCCAAGGCGTGCTTGCGGGCATTAATGCAGCACTAAAGGCATCAGGCCGTCGAATCGGAGCCGTGATCTCCCGCGCTGATGCCTATCTCGGCGTCATGATTGACGATCTGATCACGCGCGGGGTGACCGAGCCCTATCGAATGTTCACCTCTCGCGCGGAGTTTCGACTCCGCTTGCGCGCCGACAACGCCGACCAGCGCCTGACGCCCCTCGGGCTCGATTTGGGCTGCGTCGGCTCCGAGCGAGCCATTGCCTTCGCCACGAAGGCAGAACACCTAGCCGCCGGAGATGCAAAGCTTCGCACTCTGTCGTTGACGCCGAATGAGGCAGCCCGTCACGGTTTCGAGGTCAATCGCGATGGCCGCCGGCGAACCGCCTTCGACCTGCTGGCGCTTCCAGGCATTACCTTGCCGCGCCTCGCCCTGGTTTGGCCCGAGCTGGCTGCTATCGCGCCGGCGACGGCCGCGCAGCTCGAAACAGACGCGCGCTACGCATCCTATGTCGAGCGCCAGAACGAGGATGTCGCTGCGCTGCGGCGCGATGAGGCAACGCCCATTCCGGCGGAGCTGGACTTCACGGCACTCCCCGGTCTTTCCGCGGAAATACGTCAGAAGCTCATGAACCGCCGCCCCGGAACGCTGGCAGAGGCCTCCCGCATGGACGGCATGACGCCTGCGGCACTCTTTCTGCTTCTGGCGCACGCTAAGCGCCAATCGCGACGGTCGGCATGACCAACAATCCCGAGTATTCGTCGGCCGGCGCCCCACTTCCTCGAATTACCGGGCCCGACGACTTCTCGGCCGCCTTCGACGTTTCATCGGAAGCTCTGGGCCGCCTCCGCATCTACGCCGAGACGCTCGCGCTCTGGCAAAAGAAGATCAACCTCGTCTCGCCTGCGACTCTCGGGGAGACCTGGAATCGTCACTTTGCCGACAGCGCGCAGCTTGCCGCGCTCGCCCCTGTACCGATCAAAACCTGGGTCGATCTCGGATCCGGCGCTGGTTTCCCGGGTCTGGTCGTCGCGATTCTGCTCGCGGACCGTCCGCAGCCTCGCCCCCGCATGGTTCTGATCGAGAGTGACCAGCGCAAAGCCGCGTTCCTCAGTGAAATCGTCCGGCGAACGGCACTGGCCACGGCAATGTCTGTGGACATCATGTGCACACGCATCGAGACGGCAACGACTCGCGGTATGATTGAATCGGCTGATATTGTATCAGCGCGCGCGCTGGCGCCTCTCGATAGGCTGATTGAGCTGGCAGCGCCGATGCTTGGTGCCTCGGGCCTGGGACTCTTTCTGAAGGGCCGAGGTGTCGAGGCCGAACTGGCTTTTGCCAGGCGTTCCTTTGAGTTCTCGTACGAGTTGGTACCGAGCCGGACCGATACGGAGGCAGGCATCATCGTGATGCGCGCCCCTTCGGCCAGATCAGAGGGCTGAGACCGTGGCAGGAGCAGGCAATCCGGCGCCCCGCGTGCTGGCGGTGGCCAATCAAAAGGGTGGCGTCGGCAAAACGACGACGACCATCAACTTGGGCACGGCACTCGCGGCGGTCGGCGAACGCGTGCTTCTTCTCGATCTCGATCCCCAGGGGAATGCCTCGACCGGCGTCGGTATCGCAGACGAACGCCGGACCGCGACGACCTATGACGTCCTCACGGGCGCGACGTCCCTTGCTGGTGCAAGTCTTCATACGGCGGTCCCGGGACTGGCGATCGTCCCGGCGAACCAGGATCTTGTCGGGTTGGACACCGAGTTGTGGGGCGACAACTCGAAGCCGTTTCGTTTGCGCGATGCCATTGCGGCCCTGACGGCGAACCCGCCGGCAGCCGGATCCTACAGCTATGTTCTGATCGACTGCCCACCTTCGCTGAACTTGCTGACGCTGAATGCACTGGTGGCGGCCAATGCCGTGCTGGTCCCGGTGCAGACGGAATTTTTCGCCCTGGAGGGAATCTCGCAGTTGTCCGAGACCATCGAGCAGGTGCGCGCCACGCTCAATCCGAGCCTGGACATCCAGGGCGTCGTGCTCACCATGCATGACGAGCGCATGCAATTCTCGCGCGAGGTCGCCGAAAACGTCCGCGAGTTCTTCGGCCAGAAAGTTTATCGCACTGTCATTCCGCGCAACATCAAGGTGGCGGAAGCGCCGTCGCACGGCATGCCGATTCTCGTATACGACCACAAGTGTAAGGGCTCGGAAGCCTACATGGACCTCGCACGCGAGCTGATCGCACGTGAGCGCCAGATGCGCGCGGCGTGATCTTGAACGGGATCGAAGGTCCGCAATGAACGATTGGGTGGGGAGGAGAGACGGGATGTCGTCGGCGCCATTGCCGGTTCAAAGGAGCAGGCTCGGACGTGGTCTGGCGTCGCTGATCGGGGAAACAGGCAATACCGGCCAACAGCCACGCCTGCCTCCTGAGGGCGAGCAGAAGGTCGTAGCCATCGACATGATCGGCTCGAGCACGCTCAACCCGCGCAAGGACTTCGATGAGGAAGACCTGACGGAGCTGGCGGAGTCGATCCGCCAGAAGGGCCTCGTGCAGCCTATCATCGTCCGCCCCAACGCTGCGGGCGGCTACGAGATCGTCGCGGGCGAACGGCGGTGGCGGGCAGCTCAACGCGCGGGGATGCACACGGTTGCCGTCATCGTGCGCGAGCTGAACGACCAGGAGATGCTGGAGCTTGCTATCATCGAGAACGTCCAGAGGTCGGATCTCAACGCGATCGAGGAAGCATCGGGCTACAATGACCTCATGGAGCGCTTCAGCTATACGCAGGAGCGGCTGGCCGAGGTTATTGGAAAAAGCCGCAGCCACGTGGCGAACACGCTGCGCCTGCTCAAGCTTCCGGACAAGGTCCGTGGATTCGTGCGTGAAGGTAAGCTGACGGCTGGGCATGCGCGTGCGCTTGTTGGCCGCGATGATGCAGAAACCCTCGCCGATCGAATTGTTGCGCGCGATATGAATGTCCGCGAGGTCGAGGCACTTGTTCAGGCGCTCGACAATCCCGGCGACGGTCGCGGAAAACGCGAGAAGGATGCGGACACCCGTGCCTTCGAGAAGGAACTTGCTGATAGCCTAGGCCTCAAGGTCGAAATCAAGCGCGGCTCGGGTGAGAGCGGCGTTCTGCAGATCAAATATGGCAACTTCGACCAGCTCGACTATCTCCGCCTGCGCATTCTCGGTGTACAGGGCGGCTGACTTCGGCACGTCAGCGCAGTATGAAGGGTCCATTCCGACGGGCTCTTTTCGCGTTTTTCGGCATCGGGCTTGACGCTGAAGATCACCTCGTGTCGATAGCGCCTTGATAGGCAGTCGAACGCAAGGCAGCACATCCATGTCAAACGATACGCTCGAGCGGCTCGAGGCAACGATCCGGGCGCGACGGGATGCGCCGGCCAATACATCCTATACGCGACAGCTTCTTGATGCCGGTCCGGCACGCTGCGCCAAGAAATTTGGCGAGGAGGCCGTCGAAACTGTCATAGCAGCCATTCACCAGGACGATACGGCACTCAAGGCAGAAACGGCAGACCTACTCTATCATCTCCTTGTTCTACTTGGGTCACGAAATGTCCGGCTGGCTGATGTGCTCGACGTCCTGGACGCTCGAGTCGGCACGTCCGGCCTCGACGAAAAGGCCGCGCGGAAGTCGTAGTCGGCGTGCAAACTCGAATTGGAAATGGAATGAGCGCGGTGGAGGAGTTGCTGGAGGCCGAGGCCATGAAACCGGAGCAGTTGGCGGCCTTGCAATACTCGCCCTATCGCCACTTCTCGCGCGAGGAGTGGGCGCGTCTGCGAGCCGATACGCCGATGACGCTCGTGCCCAAGGATCTCCAGTCGCTCTCGGGTATCATCGAAGAGCTGTCGATGGCGGAGGTGGAGGAAATCTACCTGCCCTTGTCTCGCCTGATGAACCTCTACGTTGCTGCATCCCAGGAACTGCACACGGTGACGTCCCGATTCCTCGGCCGCAAGGACGGCCGGGTGCCGTTCGTCATCGGTTGTGCTGGGTCGGTCGCTGTCGGCAAGAGCACGACCGCGCGTGTCCTGAAAGCATTGCTTGCCCGTTGGCCAGATCACCCGCGCGTCGATCTCATTACGACGGATGGCTTCCTTCTGCCGAATGCGGAATTGGAAGCGCGTGGCATCATGCACCGAAAGGGCTTCCCGGAAAGCTTCGATCTGGCGCGTCTTTTGAACTTCCTCGGCGACATCAAGGCTGGCGTCGATCGCGTCAGCGCGCCCGTCTATTCCCATTTCCACTATGACATCGTGCCGGGACAGGAGACAGTCATCGAGCACCCCGACATTCTGATCGTCGAGGGCCTGAACGTGCTCCAGCCTGCGCGCCTTCCGAGAGACGGCGAGGCGATTCCGTTCGTCTCCGACTTCTTCGATTTCTCCATCTACATCGACGCCGATCCGACAGTGATCGAGCGATGGTATGTCCGGCGGTTTATGCGTCTGCGAAAGACGGCGTTCCGCGATCGCGCAGCCTACTTCCACCGGTATGCACAACTCAGCGACGACGCGGCCGAGGCCCGGGCCTACGAGATCTGGGCCACGATCAACAAGGTGAACCTCGAGGAGAACATTCTCCCGACCCGCCAGCGCGCCAATCTCATCCTCCGCAAGGGTGCAAACCATCGCATCAAGAGCGTCGCACTTCGACGCATCTGAGAGACGGTTGCGCATGTGAAATGGTGCCGAGCCACAGGCACGGCAGGCGGATGGCTTATGCTGCCTCGCCCGATCTCTCCGAGAGCCGATCACGGGCGGGCAAGGCACACGCACGCTGAACGGCGTCAGTCACAGTCCCCGTGACGCGGCGAGCTTCGCAAGCGGCGTTTCCGGGCGAGCGCCGACGTGGCCGATCACCTCTGATGCAGCGATGCTGCCGAGCCGGCCGCAAATGTCGAGCGGCTTCCCGGCGGTAAATCCGTAGAGAAAGCCGGCTGCGTAAAGGTCCCCCGCACCCGTCGTATCCACGACGCGTGCAACAAGCTCGGGCGCTACTGTGATGGCCTTCTCGCCCTGCAGGATGAGCGACCCCTTGGCGCTGCGCGTGAGCACGGCAAGTTCGTTGTCCGCGCGTGCAAGACGTACTGCATCATCGAAGCTCGCGACCCGGTAGAGCGAGGTGATCTCCGATTCGTTGGCGAAAAGGATGTCCACCTCGCTGCGAATGAGATCTAGGAATTCCGCGCGATGTCGCTCGACACAGAACGAATCCGAGAGTGTCAGGGCAACCTTGCGTCCCGCGCTTTTCGCGATCTTTGCAGCTTGCCGGAACGCAGCTTTGGCGTCCGGCCGGTCAAAGAGATAGCCCTCGAGATAAATCACCTGCGCTGCCGAGATCAGTTCCGCGTCGATCTCGCGCTGGCCCAGTTCGGGCGCAACACCAAGGAACGTGTTCATCGTGCGCTCGCCGTCTGGTGTTACGAGGATCAGCGATCGCCCCGTAGATGATCCACCCTGCGAAGGGTTGGCCTTGAATGTCACGTTCGCAGCTTGAATATCGTGCCCGAAGATTTGGCCCAATTCGTCGTCCGCGATCTTCCCGATGAATCCCGCCTTTCCTCCGAATGAGGCAAGGCCGACCATTGTGTTTGCACTCGACCCCCCGGAAATCTCGATCGCAGGCCCCATCGCCACATAGAGAGATTCAACCGTCGCGGCATCGACAAGCCGCATGTGGCCTTTGATTGCGCCATGCTCGGCGAGGAAAGCGTCGTTACAGTGCCCGATGATGTCGACGATCGCATTCCCGATGCCGACGACGTCATAGGTGGTGTCCGCCATGGTGTTCTTGTCCCTCTTGCAGCCGGGGCACCCTATAGGTGCAGAGCAGCTTGAGACAAGTGCACTGGCCGCGGCGTTCGTGGCAGGATCTAATCGTTACGAGGCACGCTGACGGCCTGACGCGAGTCCAACTCGCGCAAGGCGCGCAATCTCGATCAGCAGTCTCTCGGCGATGACCGTCTCGTCTGCGCCCGTTGTGCGGGATCGGCGGATCGCCTCGGTGATCCTGGCCAGCGCGGCGCCGACCCGATCCGTCGTCCAGAACCGCACCTGACGTTCGAGTTCGGCCTTGGCCTTGATCGGCAGCGGCGGCCGCATGAAACGCATCAATTCGTCAAGTGACCGCCCAGACTCGACCGCCGATTTGAGCTTATGCAACCTCTGAAAATGTCGCTGCGCCGCCAGCACGATCGACTGTGGATTCTCGCCGCTGGCGACCGCTCGATCGCACTCGGACAGCGTACGACCGACATCTCCCGCTGCTGCCGCCGTCACCACCAGATCGACAGTAAGCTCTGACGCGTCACCGACGATCGCCTCTACGTCTGCAAGCTCGATAAGATCTTTTCCATGCGCATAGAGGACCAGCTTTTCAAGCTCGGCACGGGATAAGGCACGGTCGGCGCCGAGCCGCGCGACCAGCTCCTGACGAGCATCCGGTGTAATGGTCAAACTCGATGTCTTGAGCACCTCGCTCACAAGTCCATCCAGCGATGTGCCTTCATCCGGATAGCAAACGATCGCCGCGCTGATCGGGCTCTTCTCGAAGAGAGCTTTGAGTTTATCGTCATTGCGCAAAGCGCCCGCCTCGACGATCAGGACGCCGGCCAGCCCACCGCCCTCGATAAGCGGCTGCAGCGTGGCGGTGGTTATGCGGCGGCCGGTGCTCGTCCGCACGATTTTCGCTCCTCCGAACATCGGGACAGTGAGGAGTTCGACGGCAAGCTTCTCCGGATTGCCTTCGAGGTCGGCATCATCGAGACGGACGATCTCGCCCGGGGGCTGTTCTTGTGTCGCCAGCAAGGCTGCAAGCTTCTGCGCGCGTTCGCTCACAAGACCAGCATCAGGACCATAGAGTAGGATGGCCTTGATCTTCGCGTCCGGCTTCAAGAGGAAAGCGTTGGCCTGTGCGGCTCTGATCGCGACCATGGCATTTCGGGTTTGCTGCACGTAAAAAGGCAGCCGACGATAGCGGCTGGCTCCCACAGGTACCCGCCCTTCAGGCCGAGATCAATTGCGGTTGCGGGAAAGGGCGACCGCGAGGCGGGTCTTTATGTCGTCGGCGACGCTCCGCGCAGCGCGATTTTCAGCGTCATCACGCGCCCGCACGTTGGCATAGATCTGCTGGAAGCGCTCGAATTCGGCGCGACCATGGCTGGTGCCCTGGGTAACGATCGACTTATCGCTGAGGCGCATCAGCTTGAAGTTCGCGTCGAGTGTGTAAATCTGGCTCAGCGCTTCACCTGTGCTCTTCACGAGTGTCGACGCTAGCGATTCGCGGATCGTGATGTCGAGGCGATACTCTGGCGGCTCAGGCAGTCCGCCGCCGGTCTTTTGGAAGATCAACTCGTTGCGGATGCGTTGCCCGACGCGGCTGGGGATCGGCGTGATATCGATCTTGGCCAGCTTCTCCTGCACGCCCGGGCCTGACGTCGTCGGCCCGTACATGGGGCGAAAACCCTCGCCTGGCGAACATCCCGTGAGGAGAAGAAGGGCCAAACCCGCGGCCGCAGCAAAGGCCTTCCCGAGATTCGAGGGCCGAATGCTGCAGCCACGCGGTTCACACCACGACATTGACGATCCTCTGTGGCACCACGATCACCTTCTTCGGCTGGCGACCCTCCAGGGCTCGCACAATCGCGTCCAGCGCCATAGCGGCAGCTTCCACCTCGCCATTGTCAGCAGTACGACTGACTGTCAGCTCAGCGCGGCGTTTACCATTGACCTGTACGGCAATGACAACCGTATCGTCAACGAGCAGGGCCGCGTCCGCCTGCGGCCACGGTTGTTCTGCTAGAAGGGTGTTGTAACCAAGCCTCTCCCAGCACTCTTCGCCAAGGTGTGGCATCATCGGCGCGAGCATTTGCACCAGCAACTCAATGGCCTCGCCCTGGGCCCAGGCGAGCCCTTCTCCGGACTTGCTGAACGATTCCGACAGGGTGTTCGAGAGCTCGTACAACTGTGCCACCGATACATTGAACCGTAGCGCCTCGATGTTGCGGCCCACCTGGTCGACGGCTTTATGAGCCGCGCGCCGAAGTGCCGTCGCCTCGGGTCCAAATTTATCCGGCTTGGCCGTGCCTTTCGGTGCCGCCTTCTCCAAGGCAAGATCTACCAGTCGCCACACGCGCTGCATAAAGCGGCCCGCGCTCGCGACACCGGCCTCGGTCCAGATCACATCGCGCTCGGGCGGACTGTCGGAGAGCATGAACCAGCGCGCGCAGTCGGCTCCGAAGTTCGCAATGATATCGTCCGGATCGACGAGGTTCTTCTTGGACTTCGACATCTTCTCGATGGAGCCGATCACGGCCGGCTTTCCAGTCGAGAGCTCGACAGCATGGCGCTTGTCGCCGTCGCCGTCGCCGTCGATTTTGACTTCGGTGGGGAGCAGCCACTGGGGCGGCTCGACGTCGGCACGACGATACGTCTCGTGTACAACCATGCCTTGCGTAAAGAGCGCAGCGAATGGCTCGCGGAGGTTCCTCTTGCCGCCGTGACCCGTCTCGCCCATCGCGCGATAGAAGAAGCGCGAGTAAAGCAGATGCAGAATGGCGTGCTCGATTCCACCGATGTATTGATCGACGGGCATCCAATAATCCAGCGCCGCCTGCTCCGTCGGCACGTCGGCATTCGGCGCGGTAAAGCGCGCGAAATACCATGACGAGTCGACGAACGTATCCATCGTATCGGTTTCGCGCGTCCCTGGCTTGCCGCATTTCGGGCAATCGACGTGCTTCCATGTCGGGTGCCGATCGAGTGGGTTACCCGGGAGGTCGAAAGTCGCATCGTCTGGAAGAGTGACGGGCAATTGATCCCCGGGCACCGGCACGATGCCGCAGTCATCGCAATGCACGACGGGGATCGGGCAACCCCAGTAGCGTTGCCGTGAAATGCCCCAGTCACGCAGGCGATAATTCACCTTGCGCACCGCGACCGGTTTGTCGGCGAGTGTCTCCGCCTCCAGCCGCCGGGCGACATCATCGAATGCCGCGTCCGTCGATAGTCCGTCGAGGAAGCGGGAATTGACCATCACGCCATCATCGAGATAGGCGACCCCCTCGTGAACCTTGGCGATGGCCTGACTGCGCTTCGGCTCGTCCCTGGGCGCGACGACCGGGATAATGGGCAGCCCATACTTCTTCGCAAAATCGATGTCGCGCTGGTCATGGCCCGGACAGCCGAAGATCGCGCCGGTGCCGTACTCCATCAGAATAAAGTTCGCGACATAGACCGGAACCGTCCAGTTGGGATCGAACGGGTGCACTGCTGTGATGCCCGTGTCGTAACCCAACTTCTCGGCTTGCTCGATCTCGGCGACCGACGTTCCCATGCGTCGGCATTCTTCGCAGAATGCGGCAAGCTGAGTGTCTTTCACTGCTGCGGCCTTGGCCAACGGATGGTCAGGCGCGATCGCCATGAATGACGCGCCGAAAAGCGTATCGGGCCGGGTCGTGAAGACCTCCAGCTCCGTATGTCCGGCAGGCGCTGTCGCACCGTCGAGCCGCCAACGCAGCATCAAGCCTTCGGATCGGCCGATCCAGTTCTCCTGCATCAGACGCACTTTCTCAGGCCACTTTTCAAGTGTGCCGAGAGAATCGAGCAGGTCCTGCGTGTAGTTCGTGATGCGGAAAGCCCACTGCTCGCGCTCTTGTTGCTCGACCAGCGCGCCCGAGCGCCATCCGCGACCGTCGATCACCTGCTCGTTCGCGAGTACGGTCTGATCAACTGGATCCCAGTTGACCTTGGCTTTCCGCCGGTAGGCGAGATCCTTGGCCAGCATGTCCAGGAAGATGCGCTGCTGGTGCACGTAATAGGAGGGGTCGCAGGTCGCAACCTCTCGTGTCCAGTCGAGCGACAGCCCCATCGACTTGAGCTGTCCCTTCATCGCGGCGATGTTCTCGTACGTCCAGCTTTTCGGGTGGACCTTCCGTTCCATGGCGGCATTCTCTGCCGGCATGCCGAAAGCGTCCCAGCCCATGGGATGCAGCACGTTGAAGCCTTGCGCGCGCTTGAACCGCGCCAGCACGTCGCCCATCGTATAGTTGCGCACGTGCCCCATGTGGATGCGCCCCGACGGGTACGGGAACATCTCGAGCACATAGCACTTCGGCAGCGAGGTATCCGTCTTCGTTCGGAAGGTCTCGTTGTTCTCCCAAACCTTCTGCCAATGCTTCTCGCGCTCGGGCGCGTTGTACCGTTCGGTAGCCATGGACCGTCTCAGGCTGATCGCTGCATGCTTTGGCGAGCTAGAGACCCCGAAAGGGCGGCGTGGTCAAGGCGTGCCCTGTGAACTCCGTGACGCAGACGCCCAGTCGGAAGTAGTCTTCACCGGTCTGTCACCGAAATTCGAGGCCGCCCATGTCCGAGGTCGACGAACTGAAGCGCATGATCAGCGATGCCAAGCGCATTGTCGCCTTCACGGGCGCCGGCATCTCGACCGAATCTGGAATTCCGGACTTTCGCT
Source organism: Hyphomicrobiaceae bacterium (assembly GCA_050250755.1). Classification (GTDB taxonomy): domain Bacteria; phylum Pseudomonadota; class Alphaproteobacteria; order Rhizobiales; family Hyphomicrobiaceae. The sequence continues at coordinate 128,350 of JBFWOB010000008.1, read as the reverse complement.
CGCCGGGCGGCATTTGGACCAGATATCAGCCGATCGAGTTCCAGGATTTCCTGGCCTCCGAGGAGATGCGCCGCGAGAGTTGGCGTCGCAAGTTCGCAATCGACGAGACCATGCGCACGGCCGAACCAAATGCCGGACATCGCGCGCTCGCTCGGCTTGTCGAGCGGGGTCAGATGCTCGCCATCATCACGCAAAATATCGATGGGTTGCATCAGGCCTCGGGCGTTCCCGACGAGCAGGTCATCGAGCTGCACGGAAACTCGACCTATGCCGCTTGCCTCGAGTGCAAACGTCGCCATGAGCTCGACTGGGTGAAGCAGATCTTTTCCGACAACGAGACGTTGCCAAAGTGTATGGCCTGCAGCGGGATCCTCAAGACGGCGACCATTTCATTCGGCCAGGCCATGCCTGAAGATGCCATGGAGCGGGCTCACGACGTCACGCGTCAGGCCGATTTGATGATAACGCTCGGATCGTCGCTGGTCGTCTATCCCGCTGCGAGTTTTCCCATCATGGCAAAGCGCCTAGGGGCCAAGTACATCATTATCAACCGCGAACCGACCGATCAGGACGAGATGGCCGATCTGGTGATCAACTCGGAGATCGGCACCACGATCAGCAAGGCAGTGGGTGTGAATTGACGCGTCGGGTCAGCGCGCGGACGGCACGCGCGCATGCCGCCAGACGATGATGTGCCGACCCAAAACCGCGGACTCTCGGGCGGGTCCCAAATCGGCCCATCTCGCGGCAAATTCGGCGTGATCGATGAGAATGCCGCCTTGTCCAGCACGCCCGTGTACCAACCAGATGTTGGCGCCGCTCTCATAAGCGCGCAAAATCTCCTCCTTGGATTGCGCTTTGAGCGGGTCGAGCGTGGCGCTTGGCATGCGCGATATATACGCACTGAGCATCACCCGCGCGAGCCCACTGCTGACCACCGTCGCATCGCCGATCTGCGCGCGCTGGGCGAGATATGCCGCGGCTAAGTCCCAGCGCGGCTTCGTATCTGCCTTATAGTACGGCCACAGCGCCATTGTAGCGCCGAACACCACGGCGGTGAGCAATGCAACCCTGATGAGCGTGCTCGGCACCGCCGCGAGCCCGACTCCTGCGAGTATGAAATACGGCCCGGTGCTCCAAAGCAGATAGCGAGGCACAAACATCGGTTTCGCCAGCGATATGAGCCCGAGTACAATCGGCAGGACAATTGTCATTCCGATCAAGATGATACCATACGGCCAACGTATCGATCTCGCGCCGCCGCCGATGGCGAGAGAGACAACCGCGAATCCAAGCAGCGGCACCGGAGTCGCTAGGGGCTCGAACGTCAACAGATCCGACACCCGCAGCATATAGAGCGAGGCAACCACCGTGCGTCCCAACTCCCATGTGAGAGGTGGAACCCAATTAAGTCCACGCGTCGCGGCGGATGAATTGGCGAGCAGGAACGATATCAGGCCCGGTAGCCAAGCCGCCAGAATCACCAAGTTGACCAGAAACCAAATCCGCATCGACCAGCCGGTAGGCAGCTTTCGCGTCGCCACAAGCATCCCAACGATGGCGTTGACGGTGACGAAACCGATGGCAGCCACGCCGATCGAATTGAGTGCAATGGCCATGCCGAGTGCGTAGGCGATCCATCCGCTGCGCTGTCCATCGCCTTTCGCGGGTGCCCACGCATCGACCGGACGAAACAATCGCACCAGCCCCCAAACCGCGGTCAGCATCGCCGCCGATCCGAGCGCGTAGGGACGCGCTTCCTGGCCGTACTGCACTTCGAGAGGAGAGAGCGCCATCAATAGGCCCGTTGCGATGGCAGCCCATCGGCCAGCAATGTCACCAGCAATGCGCGCTGCCATCAGCACACTGACGGCCCCGAAGATGCAGGCTGGCAATCGCAGCGCGGCCTCCGACCAATCTGCCGTGGCGAATGGCTTGGTCAGCAGGAAATAGAGTGGATAGTGCTTATTGTGGAACGAGTCGGCGACGAGCTCAGGAAACGGCAAGCCTGATCGCTTCAGTGTCAACACCTCGTCGTACCAAAGCGGCTTGCTGCCGAGCCCATGCAGTCGCGCGACCAGCGCTACGCTCGCCATGAGCAACGGAATGAACCAAGCCGAGCGCCAGATACGCCCGACCGTACAATGATGACAGATCGCTCGCAGAGCTTCGCTCAAGGCGTCGTTCGCCAGATGTCGAATTCAGCAGACAGGATATGCTGAAAGGCGGCAAATCGAAGTCAGATAGGCTCCCGCACTTAACGGATGTCGATCCGGTAGAACCGCGCGGCGTTCTCCGCAAAGAGCTTCTTCCGGTCTGTGAGCGGCAGGTCTTCGACAGCCTTCTTAAAGCACGAGTAAATGTGGTCCCACGAGCCCTTCAGCCCATCGACTGGAAAGTTCGACGCGAACATGCAGCGGTCGATGCCGAAAATCGAAAGCGCGTCGCGAATGATCGGCTTGTTTGTTTCAAGCGTCCACGGCTGGCCGAGGACCGTCAGGCCGGAGATCTTGCAATGGACGTTCGGGCACGCGGCCAGCGCCTCCATGCCGCGCCGCCACACCTTGAGTGCTTCTTCAGATCGATCGAGTGGATACCCCGTGTGATTGAGTACGACGCGCAGTCCCGGATGCTCGCGCACGGCGTCCGCCGCCTCCTCGAGGTGCCACCACGTCACCCGCAGATCCCACGACAGGTCGTGCTTCTCGAGGAGCCCTAGACCCTTTCGCCACGCCGGATCCTGCATGCTTCGAGGCTGGCCCCGGACGCTATCATTCGGCCCCTTCGATATGATCGGCTTAGTCCGGATTCCGCGGACCAGCGGAAACTGCTTGTGCTGAAGCAGAATGTCCTCGCTGTTCGGCTCATCGATCCAGGCGTGCGCCACGATGGCATTCGGCATCCCGTACTCGGCAGCAACCTGCGTTACCCAGGCCGTTTCGGCCACCTGCTTGCGTCGATCGCACTCGGCCTCGATGTGCACCGTCGCGATGACGTTATGAAGTGCGGAGTCGCGCCGGAAGTCGGGTGGCATGTACGTGCGCCGTAGCGCCGAGTTGTCGCCCATGTAGGCGTGCTCGGTGCTCGTGTGCCACGGATAGGTGAGATCTCCCGAAAGATCCCAAAGGTGATGGTGTGCGTCGACGATGGGCAAATCGTCGTAGAGCGCGATCAGACGGGATGCGGACATGGCGGCCTCGTCAGAGGGGTGGAGCGGGTAAACGATCTTGTGACAAAGGCTGCCACGCGGCATCGCAAGGAACAACCGGGCGCCGCGCGAGCACCTTTCTTCCTTCCAATGGCATTGCATCTCGGCGCAGCCCGCTTCATGGTCCGAAAAAGCCGACCTCGCCAACTTCCTGTCGATCGAGCCCGCCGTGACCCAAGCTGTTTTCGACCTCGCCACCGCTACCCAGCGTCTCGCGACCGTTCGCGCGAATATCGCTTCGGCCGCCCGCGAGGCCGAGCGCGACCCCGCCTCGGTGACACTCATTGCCGTCTCGAAAACCTTCGATGCCGACTCCATTCGTCCAGTGCTGCAGGCTGGACAGCGCGTCTTCGGCGAGAACCGCGTGCAGGAGGCCAAGTCGAAATGGCCGGGATTGCGTGCCGAATTTCCAGACGCCGAAGTCCACCTGATCGGCCCACTGCAGTCGAACAAGGCCCGCGAGGCCGTCGAGCTTTTCGACTGCATCCATACCGTGGATCGCCCCAAGATCGTCCATACTCTCGCTGCCGAGATCGCACGCGTAGGGCGTAGGCCGTCGTTGTTCGTGGAGGTCAACACGGGTGAGGAATCGCAGAAGGCCGGCGTCACACCCCGTGATGCCGCGGCTTTGGTGAAACTCGCACGCGACGATCTGAAGCTGCCCGTGATCGGGTTGATGTGCATCCCGCCACAGGACGAGGAACCCGCGCTTCACTTTGCCCTGCTCGCGAAGCTTGCCGCCGAGCTGGGCCTCGAAAAGCTATCGATGGGGATGAGCGCCGACTACGAGACGGCGGTCAATCTGGGCGCCACCCATGTCCGCGTGGGCTCAGCGATCTTCGGTCATCGCACCTGAGGGCATCTGCCGCGCGACGCCAATCCAGACAGCATAATTTCCCCTGTTGGGTCTCGACCACGTCGTTGGAGTGACCTACAACTGATACGCGTCGGGGAGGTAAGCGCTGTCAGCAGTCTCGTGGAGGCACGCATGTCGCAGACCCCAGCCCGTATGGTCCTCACAACCGCCCGGTCGCTCATTGCTGAGCGTCGTTCCTGGCTTCAACACGGTTGGAGGCGTGGCAACCAGCATGTGATGCGCCGCTGCGCTTATCAGGCTGTCGTGGATGCAGCGCGAATGCTCGGTCTCGAGGAGGCGCGCCCTCTGGCGCTGCTCGCAGATGCCATGGCCGGCGCCGGCATCAATCCGCGTGAGGCCATACCCACTTTCAATGATAATCACCCGCACGCCGAAATTCTGGTGATGTTCGATCGGGCGCTCGAGAAACTTTGATCGTCCCCGTCGGTGCAACCACGGCCGTACCAATTCACCGGCCGTGGTTCGATGCGCATTTCCACACCTTACATATCTCCTTGGCGGCTGCGGCTGGTAAGGTGCTGCACAAGCGATTCGGCGCCGGTTCCGCGCCACGCGTCGTGTGTCCTGCGTTCGACGCTGTTCGACAATGGAGACGACACATGGCCGACGGCAGCGGAAAGCCTGACTCGATCATGCGCGAGGCAGACGCAGCGGCAGCCGAGGCTGCGAGCGAAGCCCGCGCCGAGGTGCTGGAGCGGGCTGGCAATAATGTGGAGGCCGGCAAGCGCCACGCTCGCGCGTCGCGACAGGTGAAAGCCGGCAAGGCCTGGCACCAGTTCGAGGTCAACGTCTGGCTGACGGACTTCAACTCGGTCGAGTTTGGCATTTACCGCCACAGCCGTAACAAGGCCAAATCACGACAGTTCACCTCGGATATGGATATCTACGCCGAGGTCGTCGAAAACGGCGAGCGTACCGGTCTCATCGGTTATCGGCAGGAGCTCTGGCAAAAGAGCGCCGGCATGGAACGCCGCTTGGTCATGAAACTCTTCAACGAGAGCCTCAACTGGCGCGCGTCCATGGACTTGATGGTCGCCCGATCACTGCAGCAGACCCTGGCGGCTCGAGGCGAACCCGTCGTGTCGTACGCAATGAATATCGGCGACCACGAGTACGTCGTCCATCTCGAGCGCTCGGCCAACAAGTACCCCTTGCTCCCGGAATACTTCGGCTTCTTCCTTATGGATGAAGGCAAGCCGCGCTTTTACAAGCTGCGTCGTGCGCTTATCAATCTCGGAGGCGACTACGCCCTTCTCGATGAACGCGACAACGTCGTCGCCCGCATCTCGGGCCGCTTCTTCACTCTCACCGGCTACTGGAAGTGCGCCGTTCGCGCCGAGCATGCGAGTGCGCGCCTCGTCATGGTGCTTCAGATGTTCTGCGGAATGCTGCCGTTCAACCGCAGTGCCCGGCGCCAGATAAAGAACCTCTACCATGAGGTCACGCACGGTAAGTTCGTTCCGAAGCTGCAGCGACAGGAATCCGATCTCTACATGAATCCACGACGCGTGCGGTAGGGGCGCAGGGCTGGAACGGGACCGACGATCCAGCGCACCACTCACATCAGCTTCATGCCCTTGAGGCTGACGTGCCCCGAGCGGCCAACGATGATGTGGTCGTGGATTGTGACGCCCAGCGGTTTTGCAGCGGCGACAATCATTCGCGTCATGTCGATATCGGCGCGTGACGGAGTCGGATCGCCGGATGGATGATTGTGGACTAGGATCACTGCAGTCGCCGCCAGCTCCAATGCCCGTTTCACCACTTCACGGACATAGACCGGCGTATGATCGACAGTGCCTTCCTGTTGCACCTCGTCTGCGATGAGTTGGTTCTTCTTGTCGAGAAAGAGAATGCGAAACCGCTCGCGATCATCGAAACCTTGAGCCGCGCGACAATAGTCGACGACCGCCTTCCAGGTCGCGAGCACCGTGCGTCCTTTGATCTCGCCTTGCATCATGCGTAAGGCGGCAGCACGTACGAGCTTCAATTCGTCGACCGCACGCGCACCGATCCCCTCGACCTCCATCAGCCTTTCGACAGGCGCATTGATCACGTCGGCGAATGAGCCGAACCGCGCCATAAGACGCTTGGCAATTGGCTTTGTGTCGCCTCTGGGGAAGACTCGAAAAAGAATCATCTCGATGAGTTCGTAATCGGCCAGCGCGTCTGCGCCCGCCGATCGGAACCGGCTCCGAAGCCGGTCGCGATGGCCGGTTTTGTCGTCGACCAACGGGCGCGTTAGCCCTTGTTCGAGGAAGCTGCCCTGTGCTCCGGACTCCTCACGTGAGGCCGGCCCCCGTCCCTTCCCATGTGACACGCCACATCCCCCTATGGCGAATCTTCAAGCGTGCTGGTGCTCGTAGGGCGGTCGATGGAGCCCCGCCGGCGAATACGTGAAGACCTCGCATCCGTCTTCCGTAACGCCAATCGTATGCTCGAATTGCGCAGAAAGCTCTCGATCGCGTGTCACGGCCGTCCAGCCGTCGGGCAGAATTTTCACCGCGGCCTTGCCGAGGTTGATCATCGGTTCGATGGTAAACAGCATCCCCGGACGCAGCACGGCGCCTTCGCCCGGCTCGCCGTAGTGCAGAATGTTCGGTCGATCGTGAAAAACGCGGCCAAGCCCGTGTCCGCAGAAGTCACGAACGACGCTGCATCGCTCGCTTTCCGCAAACGTCTGGATCGCCGCGCCGATGTGCCCGGTCGTATGCCCAGGTTTGACGGCGGCTATGCCCCTGTGCAGGGCCTCGAACGTCACATCGATCAACCGCTCGGCCCGGCGCGAGACGGATCCGACGGTAAACATCCGGCTCGTATCACCGTGCCAGCCGTCCACGATCAGCGTTACATCTATGTTCACGATGTCGCCGTCTCGAAGTGGTTTGCGACCGGGTATGCCATGGCATACCACGTGGTTCACGGACGTGCAGATTGAGTGCGTAAAACCTCGGTAATTGAGCGTAGCGGGCAGCGCGCCGTGATCCATCGCGAACTCGAACACAAGATCGTCGAGTCGATCAGTCGCGACGCCGGGTTCCACATGCTCAGTCAGCAGGTCAAGCGCGGCTGCCGCCAGTTGCCCGGCCTTCCTCATACCCGCAAATGCCTCTTCCCCGTGCAATGGCACACCCGCGTCCTTTTCCCTTTGCTGCACGGTGCGATTGTAGTCGAGGTTCGACATTGCTAACCGCCCATCGTTCGTGCGTGTTCCTGAAAGCTACAAGCAGAATGTAGTGAAAACGGCCCGTACGGCAATCTCGGCGTTGTCGAAAAACGCAAACGCCCGGCCAAAGCCGGGCGCCGCATAAGAATGCACGAACCCGACGATCAGCCCGCTGCGGCCTCGTCACCGGTCGCTTCGCCTGCGGTGCTCTCGGCCAGCAGGCGCTGTGCCTGAGCGGCCCAGTCGCCCTTTTCGATGGCGCCCTCAAGTGACAGCGCCTCGTCCACATTCGCGATGTCATCGTCCGAGAAGTTAGCGATCTGCTCGTATTTGATGCAGCCCAGGTGATTGAGGCGCACCGCCAGATCACTATCGATGCCATTGATCTTCGTGAGATCGTCCGCCTCGCCCTTCGGCTTCTTGAAGCCTTTCCAGGCCGCCGCGAGCCGCCGTGCGCGCGCATCTGTGCGCTCGAGGATGCGGGCCGCCTTGCCGCGGCGCCCACGGAGATAATAAAGCTTCGCGCGCCGCACCCGGCCGCGCCGCAGGACCTCGATCTCCGCGATGAACGGCGAGTAGATCGGAAAGACGCGCTCGACGCCCTCGCCATAAGAAATCTTGCGAACCGTGAAGTTCTCGTTGAGGCCGGCGCCCGAGCGCGCGATGCATACGCCCTCATAGGCTTGCAGGCGGAATGTTTCTTTTGCTTCCGGCTTCTTGGCCCCACGCGCAGGTGCCCTGCCTTTGGCGGCGGTCGGTTCACCTTCCGACACGCGCACCATCACACGCAGCGTGTCGCCCGGACCGAATTCCGGCACGTTCCGCTTAACCAGAACGGCCTTCATTTGCTCTTTCTCGAGCTCTTGAATGATGTTCATTGTTCTTTGCCCTTGGTTTGACATCATAAGCAGAGGAGCCGGCTGCTGCGCCCTGATACGGGTGGCGGACGGCTCATGCAGGCTCGCCAAAGGCGAGCTCACCCTTGCGGGATCGAAGGCGAAGGCCGCTAGATAAACGAAACCGCGGCGCTTGTCGACGCCTCGTTCTCGCCGCACGTGGAGGTTGGCGCCGCATCTGCGCCAACCCACCATCGGCTGTCACATGACCAGGACGATTTTGCCGAAATGGGCGTTTGCCTTCATGTGCGCCAGCGCCGCGCCGGCTTCGTCGAGTGGAAACGTCCTGTCGATCGGCAGGGCAATCCGGCCAGCTTCCACGTCGTCCCAGATATCATCCCGCATCAAGCGGTTGATCTCGCGCACTTCCTCAACCGACCGTGTCCGGAACGTTACGCCGATGTAGTCGATGCGCCGCATAGCGTGCAGGTCGAAATCGAAGTCGCCATGAAATCCGCCGAGGCGCCCGACATTGACGATGCGGCCGCGGACGGCCGTTGCCTTGAGATTCTGGTTGGCGACGTATCCGGAGATCTGATCGACAATCAGATCCACGCCTTTGCCATCGGTCGCTTCGAGAACTTGGTCGTGCCAAGTCGGGTCCTTGGAATCGATCGCTAGATCGGCACCGAGCGAGGTCAGCTTCGCGCGCCGTTCGGCGTTGGTCGATGATCCGATGACAAGCCGGGCGCCCTTCACCTTGGCGATCTGTTGCGCGATGAGCCCAACTCCTGAGCTTGCGCCCTGAATCAGCACCGCCTCGCCAGGCGCGAGGCGGCCAGCCGTGACCACCGCATTGTGCATCGTCTGTAGGCCGACCGGCAGGGTGGCGGCTTGCTCGAAACTCATGTTGTTGGCCGGTATCCGATGGACCCGACCCATATCCGCCAGCGCGTACTCGGCATAGGTCGCCGCCGCTGAGCTCATGACGCGGTCACCCGCCTTGAGCCCCTTGACGTTCGCGCCGACCTCCGCCACCTCACCCGCGCACTCGAGCCCGAGAATGGTCCCTGGCCCGCCAGAACGGCCATGCATGCGTCCGGAGGCTACGATCAGATCGGCGCGATTGAGACCCGCCGCGCGAACTTTGATCAACACTTGCTCAGGGCCGGGCGTCGGACGCTCGACGTCGCTTATCTCAATTCCGTTGGCACCGAGAACAGCAGCCTTCATGGTGATCCGCCTTCAATAGCGATGATGAAAGTCGAGATCACTCCCCGCGGAATAATCCGCGACGGCCCTCGACGGAGATCACGATCAGGAAAGCACAGATTCCCAGCGTTGCGAAACCTGCAGCCAGCGGGAATGGCGTGCCGTCGAAGGCCCGCCCGATGATCGTTCCAGCGACCACACCCGCCCCGGTCACAACACCGCCGAGGAGAGACGACGCCATGCCGGCAACGTGCCCGACAGGCTGCATGGCGATCGAATTGAAGTTCGATTGCATCAGCGCGAAGAGATAGAAACACAGCCCGAGCAGCACCATGAATACGATGAGCGGTGGCCTCTCCATGTAGCAAAGCACGGACAGGAGCCCGCTTGCGGCAATGAAAACCACGAGCGCCGTGTGGGAGAGCCGCCGCATGCCCAGCCGCCTTACCAGCAACGCGTTCGTCAACGCGGCAACGGCCATTGTCGAGGCAATTGCTCCAAACGCGACTGGAAACATGTCGCCGAGCTGATAGGCATCGACAAACACTTGCTGCGCGCTCGAAATATACGCAACGAGACATCCGAACATCAGGCCGGCCGCTATGCCATAGCCTCGCGTCACCTTGTTCGACAGCACGGCTCGAAGAGAGGCCATGATCCCGAGCGGGCGAAGCCCGTCTTGCCGCGAAACCTTCCACGTCTCTGGCAAACGAAAGCCGACCCACACACTGGCGACGAGACCGACGAGAAGGAGTGCCCCGAACCCCCACCGCCAATTCCCTAGGTGCAAAAGTCCCTGCCCGATACCGGGCGCGAGTACCGGCACGATGATGAACACCATCATGACGAACGACATGGTGTGAGCCATATCGCGGCCGGAAAAACAGTCCCGCACGATGGCCGTCGTGATTGTGCGTCCGGCGGCGCCACCAAATCCTTGACAGACACGTGCAGCCACCAGAACCACGAAAGATGGAGCGACTAAAGCCGCGACGCTGCCAACAACATAGAATGCCAGCCCGGCGAGAAGGGGGACGCGTCGTCCAACGAGATCGGAGAAATGACCCCATACGAGTTGCCCCACAGCGAGGCCGACGAGGTAACCCGTCACGACCAGCTGTCGATCGTTTTCCGTGGCGATGTTGAAATGCAGACCGATGTCCGGCAAGGCAGGCAACATGATGTCGACCGCGAGCGCCGTGAGCGAGATCAGCAGAGCAAGAAGCGTGATGAATTCTCGAAAAGGAAGCGGCGGACCCGTCCGCTCGGCGATCGGCAATGTGCTCAAGGTACCCCGCAACATTTCAGCTAAAAATTATACGATCCGCAAAGCGTTCAACCTCCGCCCTCGTTGATGTCACGCTTCGCATCTCAAAATGCGCGAGGAGTGGATCGAGGAATGCAATTATAGGTTGATGAACTCTGTATTTACGCCGTGCTTGCTCGACGGATTGGGAATGACGACTCCGCCTAGCGGCAAGATACATATACCGCGCACGGAACTTTGACGAGTCCCGAAGTCAACAGGGCTCCATCCACCTCGCGACCGGCCAAAATTTATGAAGTACACCGCGCCAAGCTTACACGGCTTGTCCGGAAAGCTTCAGGTATGCGAAGCACCTGACGGGCAATCCTTCCTCGGCTGAATTCGAGGCGCAAGAGGATCGGCTTCGGCACCTCCGTTCGCCATTCAGCCGGCGACCACTGGCTTCAGCGCTTCGCCGAGCAACCTGATCTGCACGGCCTCATCCGGTACGGCAAGTTGGGCGGCAAACCAGTCTTGCACCATCTGGCAAACTTTTTCCGGAGCCGCCCGCGACAGCGCTCGGGCATCGGTGAACAGTTGGAGGTCAGCCGCCGACCAGCCGCGCTGACCGAGCTCTTTCGAGAGCGTGTCGTAGTCCTCCCGGCGCGGCGATTCTCGTTGCATGGGCGACTGCCGACCCTCGACAACTGCATCGAAGATGGTCGCAAGCTGGGTGTCGATCGCTGTGCGCTGCTCTGGCGACACAAGGTCCGCGATGGCTGGGCTGGCCTCGCCCTGCGAAATGTATCCGTAGCACGCTGACGTGCTGATCTTTGACAGTCGTCCGAGGCTATCAAGGAAGGCCGCAGCCATGGACTTCAGCTTCGCGGGGCTGGCGGCGAGTGCGTCACTCTGATGGCGGCGACGCAGCTCCACGATCGAGCGGGTCAGAGCCGCATCGATCTCGCGTTGGCTCTTGCTTTCATTGGAAAGCTTCGCAACGTCCGCAACGCGTTCAGCGTACCACTCGGGGAAATTGCGCTGAAGCGACTTCCAAAGCGGAGACGTCTGGAGCCTTTGCTCGACGTTTTGCGGCAGATTGGAGGCTCCCGCGGACGACGGGACGGAAGCGCCGGTCGTCTCGCGTGCCGCTTCCGTCGGGCGGTTGACGACTGGCACCTCGTCGGAGGTCATCGGGACGGCGAGGAAGGGTAGTCCTCCGAGCATGCCGGACTTGTAGAGCGCAAGCCCGCCCGTTCCCAGAATGGCCATCACGACGACCGCTGAGACGGCCCGCCAGGGAAAGCCTCGCGACGACGGAGCGTCGTAAGGATCCGCCATCCCGTCATCATCAGGCTGGCCGTCCCGCGAGGGACGTGTTGGGGCTGGCCTTCCATCTCGTACTGCGTGTGATGCGCCGTGATGGCCCGGTTGCGCCTCTCCGTGCATTCCCCGGTGGGGTGCCAATGCTGCGTCCGCGCCATGTCCCGCCGCGTTGTGTGTGGGCGAGGCGTAGCCTCTGGCAGCGGCGGGGCCGGCCTGTGCCGACCCCGGCCTTTGCCCTGCTGCGCCCTGCTGTGCATAGCGCTGCCCGGCATCAACCATGGCGACATCGGATTGCCGAGGACCACTGCCACCCGGGCCGGCTGACGGATGAGGTGGGGCGGGAGCGGGCCGCGGCGTAGGGGCACTTCGCAAATCCAGCACAGACTCGGCCGGCGCCCAGTCGGACATGCCTTGGCGCCAGACGAGATCGCTCGGCCTCAGATAGCCGAGTTCAATGATCTTTCTGAGTTCGGCATCCGTCACGGGGCCGTGTTGCTGGCCGTCCCGCGCCAGATACCACTCGATCGGCTGATTGTTGTCCGCCATGCTGTCCGTCTGCCTGGCTTCGCGCCGTGCGCATACCCGCTGTATGCAGCTCGATAGCACGGAACGCGATGCGCCTTCGATGTCAACGGCGTTGGATAACTTATCCTCACCGTAGGCCGCAGTTGGCGGCAATCCGATGGCAATGCCCTTAAGCGCGCAAAAAATGCTCGGCGTGAGCGCAGGAGATGGGCACGTATCGCGCCACCTCCCATCTATCCAACGCTTGGCCCGTTGCGATCGCCAACCGCCCTACTTGGCCTTGAAAGCGTCGTCGACCGGCACTTTATACGCGTTCGCAAGGCGGTTCGTCATGTTGGCGAGCCCAACTACCGCAAATAACTCATTCATCTGCTCCTCGGTTGCACCTTTAGCGCGCGCGGCCGCGCCATGTGATGCCATGCAGTATTCGCAGTTGTTTGTCACAGACACGGCCACGTAGATCAGTTCTTTCGTCAGCGGGTCGAGCGTACCGGTTCCCATGATGGACTTCAGGCTCTCCCAGGTGTGTTTCAGCATCCGTGGCTCGTTCGCGAGATAAAGCCAGAAATTATTGATCTGATCGACTTTTCTGGTCGCACGGATATCATCGAAAACCGCCTTGACCTCGGGCGACGCTGTCATGGGATCGACTGGCTTCATGGGTATCCTCTCCGTGCCGGCGTTTGGGTGTCGCTGATGCTATGCCGCGCTCTTCATAGCCGATATTGGCTCTTTTCCGTGTTCGAAGCTTGATCCCGCCCGCAGCCTTTTCCGATAATGCTGCCAGACCCCTCCTCGCAAAACGGTTCTCCATGACATCGAATGACCCGCTCGCCGACCTTCTTTCAAGTGGCCTGACTCCCGAACAAATCACCTCCGAGATCGCCTCTGACGCCGAAGTGCACAAGACTCCCTGCGGGGATGGCGACCTCGTGTGGCGCCGCTGGGGCAAAGGGCGCCCTATTGTTTTTGTTCATGGTGGCTCCGGCTCCTGGACCCATTGGATCAAGCAGATCCCCGTCTTCAAGCAGGACCATGAGGTCTGGGCAGTCGATATGCCGGGCCTCGGCGATAGCGACATGCCGCCGGTACCGCAGATCCCCGCGAACTGCGGCACCGTCCTGGCGCTGGGCATCAAGGCGCTGATCCCACGTGAGGCGAGAGCCCATCTTGTTGCGTTCTCGTTCGGTGCTCACGTTTCGACACACGCGCTCCTGCATCTGCAGGATTACGTGTCCGACTTCACGCTGACCGGAGCGGCCGCCCTCGGACTGCCTCAGGGACCGGGCAAGGAATTTCCGCGTGAGATGGAGGGCATGACCGAGGATGAGCGTATGGGTGTGCACCGCGGTCTCCTCGAAATTCTCATGTTCAAGGACGCATCCCGCATCGACCCGCTGGCGGTTTGGTTGCAATCTGAAAACATCCGTCGCGCCCGCTTCCGCTCGCGGCCCTTCGCGCGCATTCCCGAGATCGCGCAGCATTTGCCGGATGTGCAGGTGCCCGTCCGGGCGGTCTGGGGAGGGGACGATCAGACCGCTTGGCCATCCGTCGAGGCGCGCTACGACGCCATTCGGCAAAGTCATCCCGAACTCGTCACGCGCACAGTTCCTGACGCCGGACATTGGGTCATGTACGAACAGCCCGCCGCCTACAATCAAGCTTTGAAGGACGTGCTCGGCGCGGTCTGAGCGGCGACAAAAAGGGTCTTGAAATCACATTCGCCTGCCCCAAATGAAGGACTGCGCACGCCAATCACGGGTGCGCAGGAGAACGCCGGGCCCATCGGGACGGCGCTACCCACGTCGCTTCTTAAGGAGGATGTGATGCGACCCTTTGACTTTGCCCCCCTGTATCGTTCCACCGTTGGTTTCGACCGCCTTGCCCAGCTCATGGACAGCGTGGCCGGTCACGACGGCGAAACGCCCGCGTATCCGCCCTACAACATCGAGCGGACAGGCGATAACGAGTATCGGATCACCATGGCGGTGGCCGGCTTCACCCGCGACGACATCAAGATCGAGGTGAAGGAGCAGACGCTAACCATCAAGGGCGAGAAAAAGCCCGTCGAAAAGGAGCGTCAATTTCTGCATCGCGGTATTGCCGAGCGTGCCTTCGATCGCCGGTTCCAGCTTGCGGACCACGTCGAGGTGAGCGGCGCTGATCTGAGTGATGGCCTACTGCACGTCGATCTCGTGCGTAACGTACCGGAGCGCCTGAAGCCCCGCACCATTTCCATCGGCGTCAACGAGGCGAAGCAGATTGAGGCACAAGCTCAAGCCTAAGTCTGAGTAAGTACCCGTAGCAATGCGTATGTCGTCGGGTCTCCTGTAGAGTCCCGAAATTTAAGGCGGCCCTGGGAAACCGGGGCCGCCTGTTGGTTTTGCTGCTGCCAAAGCGGTAGATCGCGGGACTGGCTTTACGCCTTCTTGTGCAGCTTGGCGCCCGTCCGCGCCTGCAGCGCTTCGAACGTGATCTCCGGATTCATCTCGACCAGTTCGAAACCCCGCTCCGTCACGTCGACAACGGCAAGGTTCGTGTAGACCCGCTTGACGACGCTCGGCGCCGTGAGTGGCATCGTGCACTTCTCGAGCAGGCGCGGCTTTCCGTCCTTGGACGTGTGTTCCATGATCAGCCAGATGCGCTTGGCGCCAACCGCGAGATCCATCGCGCCGCCAACCGCCGGCACCGATTTGAGCGACGTCGTCCAGTTCGCAAAATCGCCATTCGCTGCCACCTCGAACGAACCGAGCACGCAGAGATCGAGATGGCCGCCGCGGATCATCGCGAAGCTGTCTGAATGCGACACGATCGATGCGCCCGTGCGCAAGGTTACGTTCTGTTTGCCGGCATTCACGATCCAAGTGTCGAGATTCTCCCACTTTTGCAGCGGGCCCATCCCGAGGATGCCGTTCTCTGACTGAAGCACCACCTCGCGGTCGTCCGGAATGAAATCGCCGACCATGAGTGGGATGCCGATGCCGAGATTGACGTACCAGCCCTCCGGAATGTCGTCTGCGAGCCGCTTGGCCATCTCCTTGCGGCTCCAGCCCCTCACATTATCAGCGCCGGAAGCGGGCTTGGTGGCGGTGGTCGTGCTGGCGACGGACATGATGTCCTCCATCGATTGAAACTGGGGCATGAGCGGGCAGGCGGTTGCCCGTCAGTCGTTCGGATTCTTCATGGCAGGCGGAGGATCGCCGTAGGGAATGTGCACAACGCGGTCGACGAAGACCCCCGGCGTATGGATGTCGTCCGGACCAAGCTCACCCAATTCTACGAGATGCTGTGTCTGACAGATCGTGAGGTCTGCCGCGGTCGCCATCACGGGATTGAAATTCCGCGCCGAGGTCCGGTAGCGGAGGTTGCCCCAACGGTCGGCTTGCCACGCCTCGATCAGTGCCACGTCGGCCTTGATCGCTTCTTCCATAATGTATTTGCGGCCTTTGAATTCACGCACCTCTTTGCCTTCGCCGATGTAGGTGCCGTAGGCCGTCGCCGTAAAGAATGCCGGGATGCCGGCGCCTCCGGCTCGCATCCGTTCGGCGAGCGTACCCTGTGCGACAAGCTCCAGCTCGAGTTTGCCCGCCGCCTGCAACTCTTCGAACACGACCGACCCCGCCGACCGCGGGAACGAGCAGACGATCCTGCGAACCCGTCCGGCCGCCATCAAGCCTGCGAGTCCTGTTCGCCCGGTCCCCGCATTGTTCGCGACGACCGTCAGGTCCTTGGCACCTTGCTCGGTAAGTGCGTCGATGAGTTGATTGGGCTGGCCGACGGCGCCGAAGCCGCCGATCAGAACGGTTGAGCCGTCCTTGATGCCGGCCATGGCGTCGGCAAGGGTCTGAACGATCTTATTGATGGCCATCGGGTCTCTGTGCGTTGAATCGAAGTCGAATGTGTCCTGCCCATAGTGAGGGCGTCGACAGGAAAAAGGCAACCCGTCGATGGGGTGCTCCGGCTTAGTGCTGCCCAAAGCCCTAATCAGAGTTTCCCGGAGCGAGCGCGTAGCGGCGCGTCCGAAGTCCTTACACTTGTCCAACCGTGTAAAGACCCCGGATCGGCGCTTGCCTGAGATGCGCTTGTCCGGGGTCTCGGACCGGAAGTTTGCAAAAAAGCTGCTAGGCCACCCGCACCAACCTCGGTCCGCGCGCCGCCGGAGCCCCACGGTCGCGCAGCTCAGCCTCCTCCAACTCGGCCGCCTCAATCGCGCGATCGAGTGCGGCACGCAGCTCTTTCGCCGTCTCGAGCGTGAGCTCGACAGCCGCGCGGGCGCCCGGTTCCAGGTCCGTGTTGGTGAAGTCGAGCGTAATCACATCGCCCAGATGCGCGTGCCGGGCGTGGTCGTAGGCAACCACCGCCTGATTCAGATCGAACCACTCGTCGCCACGCTTGCCCATGCCTTCGGCGCGGACGACTTCAACAATTGACGTACACATCGGGTGGCCTCCTACTTCGAAAGATATTTGCCGAAGAACGCGAACACCTTGCTCCAGCCGTCCATGGCGGCCTCGGGCCGGTAGAGCGGCCGGTGCCAATAGAAGATGCCGTGCCCGGCGCCGTCGTAACGATGAAACTCGTAGTTTTTGTTGTTTGCTTTGAGCGCGGCCTCGTGCTGATCCACTTGCTCCGGGCTGGGCGCGCGGTCGTCGTTGCCGAAGATCCCGAGCAGAGGACATGACAGGTCCTTGGTCATGTCGATCGGCGCGACCGGCGTCTTGTCGTTGAGTTCCGACGGCTCCATCACCACGCGGCCGCCCCAAAGCTCCACGCACGCATCGACATCGTTCTTTTGGCAGGCATAGATGAACGCGTGCCTGCCACCGGAGCACGAGCCGAAGATGCCGACCTTACCGTTGAGCTCGGGCTGCGAGCGCATCCAGGCGACCGCTGCCGCCGTATCGCCGACCATCTGCGAATCCGCGATGCCGCCTTCTGCGCGGACCTTCGCGGCAACGTCATCTGGATTGCCGTCGCCCGCGCGCTCGTAAAGGTTCGCGCAAATCGCGATGTAGCCGTGATGGGCGAAGCGTCGCGTGGTCTCGATATAGAACTCGCTCCAACCGGGCAGATGGTGAACGAGAACCACGCCAGGAAAAGGCCCTTTGCCCTCCGGCTTTGCCACATACGCCGTGATCGGCGTTCCCTTGTCGCCCTTGAGCGTGATGTTTTCGCAGGTCATGCCTCGGTAAAAGGACATCGGACTCTCTCCTTTACGCGTGTTGCGTTCTGGTGTTGCAGGCGGCCATTGCTCGCCCACCAAGGTCGTAGCGCAGCGCCGCACTGTCGATTTCGATGAAGGGCATCTCGTTCCCTTTGCCGGTGGCGAGGATGCGTGAATACTATTCATTGAACGACGGCGGGCGCAATACGACGTGCCACGCCGCGCTTGGCCCGGAGGAGCGTCACCATGAAGATCGCCAAGGTTTCCGCCATTCCCATGTCGGCGCCGGTGCCGCCGGACAAACAGCATCGCACCGACCTTGGCACCAAAGTGAAGAGTGACGCGACTCTGATCCGCGTCGAAACCGACAACGGCCTTGTCGGTCTCGGTGCGGCGCTAGGCTCCCCGCCTGTCGTCAAGGCCATCGTCGAGCACGAGTTGGCATCGGAGGCGGAGGGCGAGGACCCGCTCTTCTCCGAGCTTATTTTCGAGAAGATGTACAACGGCTCGCGCTGGAAGCCGGCCCTGGAGCGCGGCGTGACGCAAGCCGACGAGAGCCGCCGCCGCGGGATGGCGATGGAAGCGATCGCCGGCGTCGACATCGCTATTTGGGATGTGAAAGCTCAGGCGCTGGGCATCCCGCTCTATCAGGCGCTCGGCGCCGTACGATCGTCCGTGCGTGGCTACGCATCAGGTGGTTGGGCTCCTGGCGACGAGGCTGAAGCTGAACTCGGCGGTTATGCGGCGAAGGGCTTCACGGCATGCAAGATGCGCGTTGTCGGCCGCGACGGCTTCTCCATCGACAAGTGCCTGCAGCGTGTCGAGGCCGCCCGCCGCGGCATTGGCCCTGGCGTCGAGCTGATGGTCGACGCTCACGGCTCGCTCGAAGTGGCGGTCGCGATCAAGCTCGCCAAGGCGCTGGAGCCCTTCAACATTGCCTGGTTCGAGGAACCCGTGACGCCTGACGATCACGCCGGCCAGGCCGAGGTGCACCGTGCAACGACCATCCCCATTGCCTCTGGAGAACGCGAGTTCACGCGTTTCGATTTCCAGGATCTGCTCGAGAAGCGCGCTCTCGACATTGCCCAGCCGGATGTCGCGCGCGCCGGCGGACTCACCGAGATTCGCCGCATCTCCGCGCTGACGTCGACCTACGGCGTCCGTCTCGCGCCGCACGCCTGGGGCAGCGGTATTCTCTTTGCGGCTTCGATCCACACGGCCATGTCCTCCCCCAACTGCCACATTCTGGAAGTGACCCAGGGCTACATGCCGATGATGTGGGAGCTGCTCAACGAGCCCTTCGACATCCGCCCTGACGGCACGGTCCATGCGCCGGACCGCCCCGGCCTCGGCTTCACACTCCGCGCCGACGCTCTTGACAAGTTCAGGTATCGACCCGGCCCAGAGTTTGTTTTTTGAGGGTGCGAACTGGTCCGCCCGAAAAGCTGTATGAATTCGCAATCGCAACAAGAAGGCACATCATGAAAATCACTGGAACGTGGAAACTTGTCCGGACGCACGCGGAGTCCGAGGACGGTTCACCCGTGCGACCGCCGTTCGGTGGTGAGCAGGTCATCGGCCGGCTCGTCCTGGATCCCAGCGGACGGATGGTGGGGTCGATCATGGACGCGCGGCCTGAGATTCCGGCAGGCCAGCAGCGCGAGCGGAGCTTCTACAGCGGCATCTATACGTACGACGGAAAGCAGCTCGTAACGCGCGTGGACGTGTCGATCGATCCCGACCGCATTGGTACCGATCAGGTGCGCGACGTCAGCTTCGAGGGCGAGCACATGGTACTGCGTCCACCGCTGAGGAGCTACCAAGGCCGCATGGAGCGCCACTCTCTTTGGTGGATCAAGCTGTCGGATTGATCCGGCCGATTGGAGAGCGCATCCGGTGCAGCAAGTCAAAGTCGCAATCGTCGGCGATGTCCATCACGGTCCCCCCACGGCGACCAAGCGCGGTGATCAGGCTCTCTCGCTTCTCGAAGGGGTGGTTCGTGCCATCGAGAACGAGAAGCCGGATCTCGTTCTCGATATGGGCGATCGGATCAACGACATAGACCCGCAAACCGACCGGCGACTGTTGCGCGAGGTTGCGGACGTGTTTGCGGGCACAAGCGCCCCGCGTGTTCATCTGCTCGGCAACCATGACATGTGCTTCATGGACCGCGCCGCGAATGAGGCGGCGCTCGGCGCCGGCGTCTCCAATCATGTGCGGGATCTAGGCTTCTGGCGCTTGGTCGTTTTCCAGCCAACCGTCGAAATCCGCCGGCCCGGCGGCTTTGCACCCATCGATAAGCCTGATCTCGATTGGCTTTCGGCAACACTCGCCGCGAGCGATCAACCGGCCATGATCGTCAGTCACGTTCCGGTTTCGGGGCACTCGATGGCGAGCAACTACTACTTCGAGGGCCGCGATGAGTTCTCGACCTATCCAAACCAGCATGTCGTTCTGAGCCTGTTGGAGTCTACGATTGCTCCCGTCGCGTGGCTGTCCGGCCATGTGCACTGGAATACGTTCATCCAAATCGGTGGCGTGCCGCACTTCACGGTCCAGTCGCTATCGGAAAGCTTTACGACTGGCGGCGAAGCAGCAGGCGCCTGGGGCACGCTTACGCTGTCGGCAGAAGGCATCGATCTTTCGCTCCGGGGAAACGACCCCTTCGAGATCAAGCTTCCCGTCCCGCGGCGAGGCCCGAAGCGGTGGCCGAGCAGGTAACTGCGACGGGACCAGACTCGGCAGCTCAGCCTCGGAGCACAAAAAACTCCCTCCGCCATGAGCGGGGGGAGTCGTGACTTTCTGCTATTGATAGCCCGATCAGGCGGGAGTGAAGCACGGCAGCTTGCCACCGTTGTCCATGTCTTTGAACACCACCTTCACCTTCTGCCCGACCTTCACCGTCGACGGATCGCAATCGACGATGTTGGTCATCATCGACACGCCCTCGTCGAGGGTCACGTACGCGATCACGTAGGGCGGCTTGGCGGCGTTCATGATCGAGTAGGTGTAGATTTCACCCGTGCCTTTTGCCTCACGCCACTCCAGGTTGGTGGAGAACGTGTAGGGGCAGATCTGGCGCGGATAATAGTGCGGCTTGCCGTCGTCCTTGCAGTAGCGCAGCAGAAGCTTGCCTTCTTTCGCTGCGTCCCAGTAGGGCTCGGTGCCGGGCGTCGGCGGGACGGCCTGATAGATCTTCTCGCTCATTGGATTCATTCACTCCCGCTCGAGGATGACTGTGCTGCCGACGTGCCGCGTGCCGAGCGAACCGCCCGTGCCGTGCGCGAGAACGATCGACGGGTCTTTCACCTGGACTTTCGGGTGCGCTTCGCCGCGCGCCTGACGAACGGCTTCAATAACCTTCGTCATGCCGCCGCGATTGCCCGGATGGTTCGAGCAGAGGCCGCCGCCGTCGGTGTTGAAGGGCAGCTTGCCGACGCCCGAGATCAGGTTGCCGTCGGAAACGAATTTGCCGCCTTCGCCCTTTTTGCAGAAGCCGAGATCTTCGATTTGCATCACGACCGTGATCGTGAAGCTGTCGTAGATCGAGGCGTACTTGATATCGGACGGCTTGACGCCGGCCATCTCGAAGGCGCTCTTGCCGGAATCGCGGCCCGCCGAATAGGTGAGGTCGAGATCTCGCCCGCCACCCTGGATCTTGTTGGCCTCACCTGTGCCGATGACTTTCACCAGCGGCCGCTTGAGGCTCTTTGCGATCTCAGGCTTCGTGATGACGAGAGCGCCGCCACCGTCGGAGATCACGCAGCAGTCGAGACGATGCAACGGATCGGCGACCATCGGCGAGTTGACGACGTCTTCGACCGTCACGACCTTCGGCAGCATGGCGTGCGGATTGTACTGTGCGTGATGCGAGGCCGCGACCTTCACCCAGGCGAGTTGCTCGGATGTGGTGCCGAATTCGTGCATGTGGCGGCGTGCGGCCATGGCGTACATATTCGCCGTGGCGGGGCCGTAGGGGAATTCGAACTGCAGGTCGGCCTGCTGCGGGTTGCCCATGCGGGGCGCCGTACCCGTTGCCATGCCTTCCGAGCGCGGGCGCCCGGCGAGCGTGATCAAAGCGACGTTGCAGCGTCCGGTGGCGATGGCCGCGAGGGCATGACCGACGTGCAGGTTGTAGGAAGAGCCGCCGCTGTCGGTCGAATCGTAATGCTTCAGCTTCAGGCCCATGTACTCGGCCATCGACATGCCGCCGAGCCCTGGCGTGTCGCCTGCCGCGCAGAAGTAGCCGTCGACGTCCTTCACCGACAGCCCGGCGTCTTCGAGTGCGCCCTTCGCGCATTCGGCATGAAGCTGCATCAGGGAGATATCAGGCGCCTTGCGCGTGGGATGCTCCCAGGCCCCGACAATGTAGGCCTTACCTTTGAGTGACATGTGTCCTCTGAACCTCCCGCGTGATTTCTACGTAAGCTAGCGTCGACGCTTTAAGCCGCGATCCCAGCTCCCGCAAGCGTCGCGCGAAGCAGGCCGCGAAGTCAATCATGTGCGGACATGTTGTGCGCGGGGCTGCCTGCGGCATGCCGCACATTTACGATTTGTTGAGCCAAATAAGATGAGCGTACAAAGCCCGAGCGCCAGCGAGACGCCATGCCGAATGCCATCTCTGAGTCCACCGTGATCGCCGCGCCAGAACTGATCTCGCTTGTCGAGGACTGGCTGGGGCGGCTTTCGGTAGAGCGCGACGCCTCGGAGCTGACCATCGCTGCCTACCGTCGCGATATGCGCCAGTTTCTGGGATGGCTCGCGAACGAGCTCGCAGCCCCACCTACGCTGTCCGATGTCGGCCGCCTCGACGTGCGCGCCTTTCGTCGGTTCATGGCGAGCCGCCGCCGCGCGGGCCTCGAAAGCCGTTCCTTGGCGCGCACCATGTCCGCCCTGCGCGGGTTCTATCGCTTCCTGGAGAAGGAGGAGGTCGCCGCGTCGCGTGCGGTGTTCGCGGTGGCGATGCCCAAGGTGCCGCGCGGTGTGCCAAAGCCGTTGACGCGCGAGAAAGCGGGCGAGCTCGTACAGGACACATTCGAGGCCGGGCTCGACTGGATTGCGGCACGCGACATGGCCGTGCTGTTGCTTCTTTACGGTTCCGGTCTTCGTATTTCCGAGGCGCTCGGGCTGCGCCTGAAAGACGCGCCAACCAAGCTCCGTGACACGCTGATGATCGAAGGCAAGGGCGGCAAACAACGGCTGGTGCCCGTACTTCCGATCACGATCGATGCGATTGATCGCTATCGACGGCTCTGCCCCTACCCTCTCGCGTCCGAAGCGCCACTCTTTCTGGGTGCCAAGGGAGGAGCACTGTCTCCGCGCATCATCCAGCTTCTCATCGAGCGTATGCGAGGCGAGCTCGGCCTGCCCGAGACGGCGACACCTCATGCTTTACGCCATTCGTTCGCAACGCATCTGCTGGCCTCGGGCGCCGATCTGCGCCAGATACAGGAGCTGCTGGGCCACGCGAGCCTATCAACAACCCAGATCTACACTGAGGTGGATCGCGATCGGCTGCTGCAAGTGTATGATGCCGCCCATCCGCGGGGCGGCGGCTGAGTCAGCGACCGCACGCCAGGTCAGGTCTGCAAAATGAGCGAGCGCGTACTGCCAGTCGCCGACACCGGCTCACCATGCCAGAGCTGCGGTGCCTGCTGCGCCTATTCTGCCGACTGGCCTCGCTTCTGGACAGAAAGTGACGAGGACATTGCCCGCATCCCGGCAAATCTCGTGACGAATGACCAAGTCGCTATGGCCTGCGACGGCAACCGCTGTCTAGCCCTGCGCGGCATTGTCGGCGAGGCCACCCAATGCGCCATTTACGACCGCCGCCCCGAAGTGTGCCGCGCCTGCGAGCCGGGCGACGATGCCTGCCAGATGGCCCGTGAGCGTTACGGCTTGACTCCTATTGTGGCGATTGACGCGTGAGCCCTCTGCTCTGTCACACCCACGTATGACGGCCCTCGTTAGCGCGGAAAGTGCCTCAATACGCCAACCGTCCGTAAAGATCGTCGAATGGCACCATGACGTGCTCTCGATACGCGGGATGCGTTTGCAGACGGGCGTACCAACGCTCGACATTCGGAAGCTCTGGGCGCCGGATATCGATGTTGAAGTAGCGATACAGGTGGGTGCCGATTGTGATGTCGGCGAGCGACAGGCCATCGCCGAGGAGATACCGCTGGCCGTCCAGCAGACGTTCCACGTGAATCATGTGATCCGCCGTCCGGGCAATTTTCGTGTTTACCGTCGTCATGTCGCGCTGGGCTTCCGGCGTGCGATAAAAGCCCCAGAACACCCCCATTAGGAAATCGGGTTGCAGCGAGCATTGCGACCAGTCCATCCACTGGTCGACCTGCGCACGGCTCGCGGCATCCGCACTCCACCATGACGCGCCGCCATGCTTTGCCGCCAGATAGCGCAGAATCGCATGCGACTCCCAGACGATGGTACCATCGTCATCGATTGTCGGAACCCAGCCGTGCGGGTTCATTGCGCGAAAGTGCGGTTCGTCGAGCCCGCCAAAGGTCCCGCCGAGCTGCTCGTGCTGATGTGGCACGCCCAGCTCGCCGACGAGCCACATGACCTTTTGCAGATTGAACGAGCTCTTGCGTCCGTAGACCTTCAGCATCCCCGCCTCAGGATTTTGCAGGCGCCGGTGGCATCATGTCGAAGCGGGGGACGTTGGCCGGTGTCTCGTCCCATCGAGGCTGATCCTTGATGTAGACCACACGATCCGTCTTGAACCACGAATTGTCGTCCACGGATCCGACCGCCACACCCATGATGCCCGGCCGTGCCGAGTTCTCGCCGCCGATACGCCCTCCGCATTTCGGGCAGAAGTGGCGGGTATTGGTATTCCCGCTGTCCGCCGTCACCGCAAAGCTCGCCGTCTCGCCGCTGATCTCGATGTCGTCACGCTTGAAAAACGCGAGCGACATATGCCCCGTGCCGGACGCGCGTTGGCAGTCCTTGCAGTGACATTGCCCGGACATCAGCGGGGTGCTCCTGATGGTGAAGTGAACGCTGCCACAAAGACATTGGCCGGTCGCGAACGGTTTGTCGGTCATGGTTGAGCGTCCTTCCCTACGGGCGGCAGAGATGCGCGGTGGGTTGCTTAGATGTCGTAGACGAGCTCCGGCGACGGCTTCGCCTGTCCGCGCTCGATCTTGCGGACCGCTTCAATGATGCCGCGGTTGGCCGGGACCTCGATACCGACATCCTTGGCCTTCTCAGCAACCAAGCCGTTGATGAAGTCGATCTCGGTGCGCCGGCCCTTCTGAATGTCCTGGCCCATCGATGGCCGCTGGTCGTCATTCCGGAAGAGCGTGTTGTCGAGCAAAATCTTTTCCGTGGCGGCCATCGCAGCCCTGTCGCCATCGACTGCGGCAACGAGCTGATCGGGCGGAATGCCGTAGACCTTCTCGATGATGTATCCGTGCGCATGGCCGACTTTGACCGCTTCCGCCGCAAGCCTGATCGCGAGAAGCCGCGTCTTGTCGTCCCTGTCGTTGGCATTGCCGCCGCGGCCGGTTGCCGCCGAAACCGGGTTGCGCATCGCGTTGACGGCGAGTTTCGACCACCGTTCGCCCCACAGATTATCGGTCGCCTTCGAGCTGTCGACACACTTCAGCATCTCGGAGATATGTTCCACGCGCGGGGTGATCCGGCCATGCGTCTCGCCGACCCGGAAGATCAGTCGATTGTCGCCTCCGAGTGCGACGTTGCGGCGGATGAGGCCCGGCTCCATCAGCTCGACGGCAATCGTCGCGGCGATGACGCCGACCGTCTTGCCCCATCCGACCACGGAAGCGATACGCTCCTCGTTGATGGAATTCTGCAGTGACGCGACGAAACCTTCGGGCGCGAGATAGGGGCGGATCATCTCCGTCGCCCAAATGGTGTCGTACGATTTCATCGACACGAACGCGAGATCGAACGGCTCGCCCTTGATGCTGTTCTGCAGCTCCGTGATGTGCATGGCCTTCACCGGCACGGTGAAGTTCTCCGGCGCCGTCTGCCCGCGCAACGTGAGCCCGTCGCGCCGCATCTTCTCGACGTGCTCGGGCCAGGGGTCGATAAATGTGATGCGCTCGCCGGCGCGGGTCAGGTAGGCGCCGACATGCCCGCCAAGGGCGCCAGCGCCAACAATTGCGATGTTCAGCTTCCCGCTCATGGTGCGGTTCCTCGTCGGGTTGAATGTCATGTTGTTCGCTCAATCGCTGAGGGGACTGCACCGCTCGGGCGGTGTCAAGCGGACAGCCACGGACGGGATCCATGATGGCACCGGAGGCGCGGCCTGCTAGGGTCCCAGTAAATCACCAGCACGAAATCACCAGCACGCCGGAGAACGCTCATGCCTGCGACCACCACCCCGAAACCCGGCCACTTCAACATCGCCGCCACGGAGCGCATCGTGTTCGGCCAACCGCTCGAAGAGGCCATCCTCGCCGAGGCCGAGCGATACGGCGCGAGCCGGATATTCCTGACCTCCACCCGCTCACTGGCACGGCTCGAGAATGGTCCGCTGCAACGGGCGGAACGCGCACTTGGCGCCAGGCACGTCGGCACCCACGCCGAGATCTCGTCGCATAGCCCGCGCGAGGACGTTGTCGCCGGCGCCGCCAAGGCTCGCGCGGCCAAGGCGGATCTCCTCGTCGCGATCGGTGGAGGTTCCACGATCGATGCCACCAAGGGAATGCTCATGTGTCTCTGGTTGGGCCTCGACACCATCGAATCAATGGAGCCATACCGGGCGGGCATCGATGGGGCCGAAGGCCGTCGCGTCACGGCGCCCGCCGATCCGATCCGGATGCTGGCCGTATCCACTACGCTATCGGCGTCCGAGTTCACGTCCACGGCCGGTGTGACGCTCTCCGCAACCAACACCAAACAGTCGTTCCTGCACCGGCTCTTCGCACCGCGCACCGTCATTCTCGATCCGGCCGCAACGCTCGACACGCCTCTCTGGCTGCTGTTCGCGACTGGAATCCGCGCGGTCGACCATGCCGTCGAGAGCTACTGCAACCCGGAAGCTAATCTCGCAACCGAGGCCGCGTCGCTGCAAGGGCTTCGCCTGCTCCATCGGGCATTGCCCGCGGTCAAAGCCGATCCAGCCAGCCTGGGCGCGCGAATGGAAGCTCAGTTCGGGATGTGGCAGGCGATTGCACCCTCGGTGTCGGGTGTCGGCTCCGGTGCAAGCCATGGCATCGGCTATGCGCTGGGTGCAACTTTCGGCGTTCCCCATGGGCACACCTCATGCGTGATGCTGCCCGCCGTGCTCCAGTGGAACGCAGCCATCAATGGCGAGCGCCAGAAGGCTCTGTCCCAGGCGATGGGTGCTCCCGATCTTCCTGCGAGCCAACTCGTAAAAGAGCTGATTGCTGGGTTGGGACAACCGACCACGCTCCGTGATGTCGGCATCACGCGTGATCGTCTGGATGAGATCGCGACCCGGGCACTTGTCTATAAGCCCGTGCGGATCAACCCGCGCTCGATCAAAACGGCAGCGGATGTGCGCGAGATCCTCGACATCGCCTGGTAGGCAAACCCTGAGTTTTCCGGCGGAACACGTCAGAATTGGCCGGCAAATGCTTCGGGGCGTCACGGCGCCCCGATTGAGTCATTGATTGAGGGGGCTGCCCTCTCAAAGGCGTGTGCGAGCGTTGCCCTCTGGCAGCACGAGAGGCCAAGCGCCTCGGCCCGGTTCGGTTGCCCACTCGGCTTTGGCGGCTTTGATCGCGTTGCCGTCCATTTCCTCGATCACAGTCGCGCTTTGGCAATGGTGGAAGCGCACCCGTGGACCGCTGTCGATGTGGATGTGATGCATGCCGCAGCTGTACGTCCCGACGCCACCACCGTGATTGGCCTTCAGCCAGCTTGCGACCTGAGAGTACTTGCCGCGAGGCGGATTGAAGTCGACGGCCTGGCACGAGGCATGAAAGCTGCGGCGACCATTCGGCATCCGCGCGCCGCGGCGATAGGTTGAGACGATCGAGACGTGCCCGAACTTCTTATTGATCTGCGACAGGCGTGCCTTGAGCGTGCCGGGCAGACACGAGTTCGACGCATCGAGCTCATCTGGAAGAAGTGTCAGGCTTCCGACGGCGGAAAGCGCGACGGCAAGCGCGAGCACGCGCGGACGAAGTCCAGGCATGGGTTCGCTTCCTTCTGGCTTGGGGGGCGCAGGGAGCGCCCCGGTTTCCCCGTTGGCCGCAAAGGGCCGAGGGGCTCGCTAGCCGGAAGGAGCTGTGGATAAAACCCGTAAGGGTTAAGGATGGTTAATGGTGTGCCGCCTCAATTCAGACGGCTGACGAGGCGAATGCGATGCGTTTGGCCTCGATCGTGTCCCAGATCATCGCTGCAATGTCGCGGCCGCCAAAATCCTTCACCTGACGGATACCGGTCGGCGACGTGACGTTGATTTCTGTCAGATATGGCCCGATTACGTCGATCCCGACAAAAACCAGCCCGCGCGCTTTCAGATGCGGACCAAGCCGCGCGCAGATCTCCTTGTCCCGGAGGGTGAGCTCCGTCGGCGTCGCTTTGCCTCCAACGTGCATGTTCGAGCGTGTTTCGCCATCCGCCGGGACACGGTTGATGGCGCCCGCAAGTTCACCGTCGACGAGGATGATCCGTTTGTCGCCTGCGCGCACTTCGGGCCGGTACTGCTGCACCATGAACGGCTCGCGGAACACGGTCTGAAACAATTCCACGAGCGAGTTGAGGTTGGCATCGCCGGGCTGAACGCGGAAAACGCTCGCACCGCCATTGCCGTAGAGTGGCTTGATAATGATGTCCTTGTGCACCGTTTGGAAGTCGCGAACGTCGTCAAGATTTCGCGTTACCATCGTGGGCGGCATCAGATCTTGGAATTCCAGCACCCAGACCTTCTCTGGCGCGTTCCGGACGTGCGCGGGATCGTTGACGACCAGCGTTTTGGGGTGGATCCGCTCAAGCAGATGCGTGGTGGTGATATAGGCCATGTCGAACGGCGGGTCCTGCCGTAGCAGCACCACATCCCATTCGGCGAGATCGACACGCCGCGGGTCTGAAAGCCTGTAGTGATCGCCGTCCTTGTCTTCGACGGCCAGCGTATGGCCTCGGGCAACGAGATGCTTCCCATCGAGTGCCAGATGCTGCGGCACGTAATAGAAAAGCTCATGCCCCCGCCGTTGTGCTTCGAGCAGCAAGGCGAATGTGGAATCGCCCTTGATGTCGATGCGGTCGATCGGGTCCATCTGGCAGGCGATTCTCAGAGGCATAGGGCTCTCGCGGATGTTCGATGCTGTCGCTTGCATCGAAGGCGGGACGGCATGCGAAAGTCAACCCAAGAGCTGCGCAGGTCGCCCCTTAGCAGGCTTCCACCCCGCTCGCGTGCTTCTGGCGAAACTCGCGTTCGATCTGCGGTTGACCGAACAGGAAGCCCTGCATGTGCGTGATTCCGCACTCGGCACAGATGCGGGCTGTCTCCTCGTCCGCCACCCACTCGGCGACCGTATCGAGGCCGAACGCTTGAGCGATTTCGACCAGACTCTTGATGAACACCCGGTTTGACGGCTCCTCGAGCAGGTTGGCCACGAAAGAGCCGTCGATCTTGACCATATCGACATTCAGAATCTTGAGGTTTTTGAATGAGGTATAGCCAGCGCCGAAATCGTCGATGGCAACCCTGCAACCCAGCTCTTTCAACGTATCGACAAAGTTGATCGTCATATCGAGATCGTGAATCGCCGATGTCTCGGTGATCTCGATCGTCAGGCGTTCGGTAAGCGCCCGCCGCCCGCCGGTAAGCCGGTGCAGCAGCACGAGCCACTCGTGGTCCCCCGCGGTCAGGCTCGAAACATTCACGGAAAGCCGGATGTCGGGGTGTTTCAACAGCACCTCGATCGAAAGCTCGAGGGTGCGCCTGTCGATTAGGCGTGAAAGCCCGAGTTGCTCGGCAACGGTAATGAAGTCTCCGGCCGACGCCAGTGTGCCGTCGGGCTGCTTCATGCGCAAAAGGCACTCGTAGAGATCGGGCTGTCCCGTCTTGGTCGATACGATGGGCTGCAGTGCAATCAGCATTCGGTTCTCGTCGAGCGCCGTGATGACCTCTTCGGCGATCGTGATGTTGCGCTTGCGGGTCGACTCCCGCGCAGCGCTCGGCTCGAATACCGCGTAAGTTTCGCTACGCCCTTGCCTCGCCTGGTCCAGCGCTTGCAGTGCGTGACTGACCGCCTGATGCGCGGTCGTGGCATGATCGGGCAGAAGCACGGCCCCGATGGCGATCGAGGATGACAGCGGGCATGCTGTCGTTTCTATGGTGGCGTCGCGGACCGCTTTGATGAATCGCTCAGCCGCGACCCGCATCGAACCGGGGCCGCAATCATTGAGAATGATGCCGAACTTGTTCGAGGAATAGCGTCCGATCGTATCGCCGCCCCTGAGCTTGGAGCGTATCACGCGGGCGACAGCCCCGATGACATCGTCGCCGACGGCGAAACCAAATGTCTCGTTGATTACCGCCAGATTGTCGACGGCAGCCATGAGGAATGCGCACGGCTGCTTGGTGCGTTCGGCACGAGCCACAACGGCCTCGAGTGCGTCAGTCAGCCGAAAGCGGTTGAGCTGACCCGTCAGCGCATCGTGGTCGGAGCGGTAGAGCAGCCGCTGCTCTTCCAGATGACGCTCGTTGATGACGCGGACAATACCGCGTGCGCGGATCGGATGGCCGTCCTTGTCGAACCACGCTTGTCCGTGATCCTCCAGCCAAAGCGACGTGTCGCTGCGCCGGCCGCGAGGCGAAAAGAGGTACTCCACCCGGTAGTGCGCGCCTCGGCCGGTTTCCACGGAACTTGTCCGCGCGATCGCATCTTGGCGTCGCTGGATGTATTCAGGGGCGATCAGGAAATGAAAGCTCGCCGAGGTAGCGAGATCGCTTATGGAGCGCACGCCGAGAACTTCGGCGGCGTTGCTCTCCCACTCGATGCGGTCAGAGACGATGTCCCAGAGGTAGGCGGTCTCCTGAACCGAGGAAAGAATGTTGACCAGATCGAACGAACAATCTTCGAGGGCCGGGCCGGTCTCCCGCGCCACCGGGGATCCGTGCTTGTCAGCCGGCGGGAAGCCCAGCCGGTCCGCAGCCAGATTCTCGTTATCGCAAGGCGACGGCACGGCTCAATATGTCTTTCTCTTCAGCGCGTGCGCTTTGCGCGCGTCCGCTTGGAGGCAGTAGCGCCCTCTCATCACACTAACAGCAATCTGTTAATGAGGCCTGAAAGCCCGCCAACTGGGAAAACCCGGCAAAAAAGAGCCGCCCTGAGGCGGCTCTGGTGATCAATAATGAGGTGCGTCGGCGGGATGCTACCCAGCTAAGTGATTGATTTCATTCACCGCCAAAATTCAGGTCCCGACGCGCTGTTCGAATACCGATGAGGGCTCCAGCGACCACATCGATGAGCGTCGCGGTTAAGAGCACGAAGAACACCGACGACGTTGCTTTCGGCACCAGCAGGAACTCGACCAAGCAGGCAATGAACACCAGCATCGAAAGCCCGTGATCGACCATCTGCGAGCTTGATGTGTACGTCGATTTGATGAGCTCGATGAACAGAAGGATCATCGTCAGAAGGATGATCAAGTCACCCATCGTGAAAACCCAGCGGGCTCCGCTGACCATCGGCAAGGCAAAGATCTGCTTGCCCAGAATGGTCTCCGCCGCGGCGTCGCCCCCGAACAGCACAGTCACGTTGTAGACGATGAACGATATAACGAGCAGTGGAATGACACGAAGAGACATGTAAGCTACCCCCTCTCGACCGCCCAGCAAGCCCGTCGTTCGGGCCGCATCCCCATGGGTCGTTTCGTATCAGCAACTATATGCGCAATCGACCCACTTCGCGCGACGGTCCATACGCTGAACCGCCGTTGCGGCGGCGGATCACGCCTCGGCTTTATCGACGTCCAGGATCTGGCGCTTGCGATACTTGCCCGATTTCAGGTCGATATGATGAGGCCGGCGCAAATTCCCAGACTCCTTGTCTTCGACATAGATCGGCGCTGTCAAAGCGTCCGCAGAACGGCGGAAACCGCGCTTCATGCGCGACGTTTTCTTCCTGGGAACGGCCATTGTCGTGCTCCTTCGTGGCTCTCATGGGGAGAACCTACCCGTCGGCGTCCATTCCCGGGCCAAGCCGTCGGGCGACGCACGTATGCTGATGACGCATCGGGCACCGTCGCCCATTCAAGAGCAAGTGGCGCGATGAAGCGCCGCTTATAGCTTCAATCATGGCGCCTGACCAGCATCTAAGTAGCGGTACTTTTGCGGTAGGATCAAAGGCGCCTTTTGCTGGCGATCACGGATGTGGCGTCGACCCGACGTGCAAGCGCGGATCATTGATCGTCGCCATTGTCTGGTGGGTTCGGGGTCGATATGCCCGTTCTAAGCATCGCGTGGACAAGGGAGCGGATACGATGGCGATCGAAAACGACGGGTTCGCAGCGCGGCTCTCCGACACCGCCCGTCATGTGGAACAGCGCCTCACCCTGCACCTGGATCGCATCGGCGCCGCTGGCACGCCACCGCGGTTGCTGAGCGCCATGCGTCACGCTCTGCTGGCTGGCGGTAAGCGGTTCCGGCCCTTTCTGGTGCTCGAAACGGCCCGCGTCCTGGGTGGCCCGAAGGCGGTTGAAGCCGCCATGGATGTCGCCGCCGCGCTCGAGTGCGTCCACGCCTACAGCCTCGTCCACGATGACTTGCCAGCTATGGATAACGATGAGACGCGCCGCGGGCACCCGACGGTCTGGAAGGCGTACGACGAATGGACCGCTATTCTCGCTGGCGATAGTCTGCTGACTTTGGCCTTCGAGATTCTGGGCGAGTCCGGCGCACAATTGCCGCAAGACGCGCCTCTATCGTCTGCCTTCCGGCTACGAATACTCGCGCGCCTCGCCTCGGCCGCAGGCCCCACCGGCATGGTCGGCGGCCAGATGCTCGATCTCGAGGCCGAAAAGCTCGGCCAGCCCGAGTGTCCCGACGCGGCGTATGTCAGTCGTCTGCAGGCTATGAAGACGGGCGCGCTGATCGCCTTCGCGGCCGAGGCCGGGGCCCTCGCCGCTGGTGCGAAGGCCGAGGAGATCGGCGCTGCCCGGACCTATGGCGAGGCGATCGGATTGGCATTCCAGATCTCCGATGACCTCCTCGATGTGCTGGGAAGCGCCGAGACGGTGGGAAAAGCCGTGGGCAAGGATCTGGCGCTTGGCAAGGCAACCTTCGTGGCGGTCGCCGGCATCGATGCGGCTCGGGCTCGGCTCGAGCAGGCCGTTGCCCGCGCTGTCGATGCGCTCGCCGGTTTCGGCCCGGAAGCTCGCTTGCTCCGTGAGGCCGCATTGTTTCAGCTCAGCCGCCAACACTAATGGAACGGCAGGCGTGATTGCATTTGCCGGCCATCTGTTGCGTGGCCGATACATGAGACGGCGCCTCACCCATCTATACTGATCCTCATGCGGCACGGCTGGCCTGCATCCCAAGCAATTGAGTGTGCGGCGTAGGGGGTCTTATGACATTGCATTTGCGCGGACGGTATTGTCCGCAGGCGGGGCAGAGACGCATATCTGCGGCATTGTTGATTACGATCCTCGGCGGCGTCGCCATGGCACCATCTTTAGGCCTCGCGGCTGGCCGGCCCGGTGACGCGCGTCAGTTCGACGATAAGGCGCCCATCTCGAAGGTGCGTTCCAACGCGCCCGCGCCGCGCCTGGCGATTGTGTCGCTCGCGGATCAACATATCGAGGTTTTCGAGGCCAACGGCCGCGCGGAGCGTTCGCGGATCTCCAGTGGCAAGGCCGGGCATGGGACGCCAACAGGCGTCTTCAGCATCCTCCAGCGACGGCGCTACCACGAATCTAACCTCTACTCGAACGCGCCAATGCCCTATATGCAGCGTCTGACGTGGTCTGGCATCGCGCTGCACGAGGGCTATGTGCCGGGCTATCGCGCCTCGCATGGGTGTATCCGGATGCCGAGCGGCTTCGCATCCCGCTTGTGGAAGGTGGGCTACATCGGCATGCGCGTCATCGTCTCGCCCAGGCGCGTTAGGCCGGTAGAGTTCGCGCATCCACGATTGCCGACGCCTGCCGCGATCGGCGTGCCGCAGCTTGCAGCCCTCGTGCGCGTAGCCGCTTCCGCCGATGACGTGCCCGCGACGCCTGCTTCTCTTTCACCTTACGAGGCTGCACAGCATCGGCTCGAATACGCAACCGCGGCGAAAGCCGCCGCAGAGAAGGCTGTAAAGCCCGCGCTCGAGCTGGCGGCTGCAAAATCTCGCGAGGCCACCCAAGCGGCGGCGGCGCTGAAAGCATCGACCGGTATTCTCGCCGACGCCGAGGAGCATCTCGAGCTCGAGAACCTCATCATGGCGACGGTGCAAACAGAGGATGCGGAAACGGCGATCCGTACCCGCATCCGGTTTGCGGCCGCCGGGGTTGAGGCCGCGCGCGAGTCGCATGAAAAACTGAAACAGATCGAGGCGACGGCATCGGCCGAGGCATTCGAGACGGCCCGCGCCGCACGGGACGCTCAAATCGAAGCCGAGCTTGCAACCGACGAGCTGAATCTGGCCCGGAAAGCCGTCTTGCCGATCACACTCTTCATCTCGCGCAAAACGGAACACGCGCATGTTCGCCAGGGAGCCCAAGCCGTTTTCGAGGCACCTGTCACGATCGCCAACCCGGAAAAGCCGCTAGGGACCCACGTCTATACGGCCGTTGAGGAGACGGGTGCGACCGGGATCCGTTGGGTTGCAGTCTCGGTTCCGACCAACGGCGGCGAGCGGGCCGGGCGAAATGAAGGCTCGCACGCGCATTCGTCCGCATCCGAAGCCCTGGATCGCATCGAGCTATCGCCAGATGTGCGCCGCCTGATGAGCGAGCGTCTGTGGCCCGGCGCGTCAATCATCGTCTCGGATTTCGGACTGGGCGAGACTAACGAAGGCACCGAGTTCGTTATCACGACGCATTGAGGTACGGCGGAGCAAGGCGGAAAGATCAAGGCGCCGAACGGGCGTTTCACAACGCGCCGCCCGATGTCGATAGGCAGTCGCTGGGACTATGGGTTTCAGGCTCGTTCCCGTCGGACGCCGTCGCCGAAACGCGCGGCGATGTAGTCCTCGACAATCACCTTGAAATCTTGCGCGATGTTGGGCCCGCGCAATGTCATCGCCTTCTTGCCATCGATGAAAACGGGCGCCGAAGGCTGTTCGCCTGTGCCAGGCAGCGAAATGCCGATATCGGCATGCTTGGACTCGCCTGGCCCATTCACGATGCAACCCATAACCGCGAAGTTGAGTGTCTCGACCCCCGGATACTGTTGCTTCCAGTCGGGCATGCGGTCCCGGATCATCTCCTGCACATCGCGGGCCAGTTCCTGGAACACGGTTGACGTGGTTCGTCCACAGCCCGGACACGCGGCAACGATGGGCATGAACGAACGCAGGCCCATCGTTTGCAGCAGCTCTTGTGCCGCGCGCACTTCCAGCGTCCGGTCGCCGCCCGGCTCTGGCGTCAGCGAGAAGCGGATCGTATCGCCGATGCCCTGTTGCAGCAGAATGCCCATCGCGGCGGACGACGCCACGATGCCCTTTGAGCCCATACCGGCCTCGGTCAACCCCAGATGCAGGGCATAATCGCACCGCTGCGCCAGCATCGAATAGACCGCGATGAGGTCCTGCACCGCCGAGACTTTCGCCGAGATGATGATGCGGTCGGCACCGAGGCCCATCTCTACTGCTCGCTGCGCCGACGTGAGGCCCGACTGCACGATCGCCTCGTGCATCACCTCGCGTGCCGTTTTGGGCACGGCCGCGCGCGAATTTTCGTCCATCAGGTGTGTCAGGAGCTCCTGATCGAGCGAGCCCCAGTTGACGCCGATGCGCACCGGTTTCGCGTAGCGCATCGCTGTCTCGACGATCGCGCCGAACTGGCGATCGCGTTTGTCCTTGAAGCCGACGTTGCCTGGATTGATGCGCAACTTGTCTAGCGCTTCCCCGCATGCGGGATGGTCGGCGAGCAGTTTGTGCCCGTTATAGTGAAAGTCACCGACGATCGGCACTCGCACGCCGCGCTTGGCAAGCTGATCGCGGATATGCGGCACGGCCGCCGCGGCCTCGTCGCGATCGACCGTGATGCGCACGAGCTCCGACCCCGCTCGTGCGAGACTGGCGATCTGATTGGCGGTGCCCGGGATATCGGCGGTATCGGTGTTGGTCATCGACTGCACGACGACCGGTGCCTCGCCGCCGATAACCACGTCCCCGACGTTGACCGCCACTGAGCGACGTCGCGGTGCGATGCACTGGGTCATGATCGAAAACCTCCGACGTGCGGTTCCGGAACCGGGCAACCGCTATCACAGTGCACCGGCAGAAGGTGAGTCGCCAGTTTGGCCACCCGCCTATTGCCAATGTGTGACGATCGCGGATCAGGCCGCGCTCTCGGCTTCCTTCGCCTTCTCGGCAGCCGCTGCCTCGCGCTCCTGGCGCTTCTTGCCGGGCAGGCCCTTCGTCGGATTGTTCTTCGCGTCACGCTTCATGAGGCCCGCCTTGTCGAGGAATCGAGCCACGCGATCCGTCGGCTGCGCGCCAACCGAGAGCCAGTGCTTCGCGCGATCGAGATCGATCTTGACGCGATCCGCGTGGTCCTTCGGCAGCATGGGATTGTGCGTGCCGATCTGCTCGATGTAACGACCATCGCGCGGCGCCGTCGCCTCGGCGATGACGATGTAATAGTACGGCCGCTTCTTAGTGCCGCCGCGCGACAGCCTGATCTTCACCGACATGCGTAGTCTCCTGTTTTCAAGTCTCAGTTCGTCGTTTTGAATGGCGCTTTGGTTATTTCTTCTTTCCGCTCGGAAGCCCTGGCAGACGCGGCATCGCGCCACCACCGAGGCCGGGCAAACCCGGCAGGCGCAACCCGCCGCCGAGGCCCGGAAGTGGGCCTCTCGACGGAAGACCGGGTTTCGCCCCCTTTCCACCGCTCGCGCCGGGCAGCATCTCGCGCACTTCCGGTGGGAGCTGCTGGAGCGCCTTCGGATCCATCCGCGCTAGCTCCGCCTGCATGCGCTCCAGCTCGGCGGCACTTGGGGCTCCCCCGGCTCCACCTGGCCCGAGGCCGAGAGCACCGGCCATGCGCTGCATCATGCCGCGGTTGTTGCCCATCATTTTCATCATGTCCGCCATCTGGCGGTGCATCTTGATGAGCCGGTTGACGTCTTCCGCACGCGTACCCGAGCCAGCGGCAATACGCCGTTTGCGTTTGCCATCCAGCGATTTCGGGTTGCGCCGCTCGAACGGCGTCATCGACGAGATGATCGCGACCTGCCGCTTGATGACCTTGTCATCCAGGTTGGCGGACTTGAGCTGATCCTTCATCTTGCCCATGCCGGGCAGCATGCCCATCACGCCGCCCATGCCGCCAAGCTTTTGCATCTGCTTGAGTTGGTCCGAGAGGTCCTCGAGATCGAACGAGCCCTTGCGCATCTTGCGCGCAATTTCCTGGGCCTTCTCGACGTCCAGGTTCTCGGCTGCTTTCTCGACGAGGCTGACCACGTCGCCCATGCCGAGGATGCGCGAGGCGACGCGGCTCGGATGGAAGTCTTCGAGCGCGTCCCACCGCTCTCCGATGCCCATCAATTTGATCGGCTTGCCGGTCACGGCGCGCATCGAGAGAGCCGCGCCGCCTCGACCGTCGCCGTCGACGCGCGTTAGCACGATCCCGGTTACACCGACGCGCGATTCAAAGGCCTTCGCCGTGTTGACGGCGTCCTGGCCCGTTAAGGCGTCGACGACGAGCAGCACCTCGTGCGGCTTTACCTGTTCCCGCACCTGGGCCGCCTCGGCCATCAACTCCTCGTCAACCGTGGTGCGGCCGGCTGTGTCGAAGATGATCACGTCGTATCCGCCGAGCCGTGCAGCCTCCTGCGCCCGACGTGCGATCTGCAGCGGCGTCTGCCCCGCGATGATCGGCAGGGTCTCGACTTCCACCTGCGTACCGAGAACCCGGAGCTGCTCTTGTGCCGCCGGCCGCCGCGTATCGAGCGACGCCATCAGCACCTTTTTCTTCTCGCGGTTCTTCAGCCGATAGGCGATTTTGGCCGTCGTCGTCGTTTTGCCCGAGCCTTGCAGACCGACCATCAGGATACCGACCGGCGGCGCAGCCATGAGGTCGATCGGCTCCGCATCCGAGCCGAGCATGGCAACCAGCTCGTCGTTGACGATCTTCACCACCATCTGGCCGGGCTTGATCGAGCGCAGCACGTCTGCGCCCACGGCCTTGGCCTTCACTCTGTCGGTGAACGAGCGCACGACATCGAGCGCGACGTCGGCCTCGAGCAGGGCACGACGTACCTCGCGCATCGCTTCGTTAACGTCGCTTTCCGAAAGCGCACCGCGCCCGGTCAGGCGGTCCAGAACCCCCGAGAGGCGGCTCGATAACGATTGAAATAGCTCGGCCATAATTGCTTCGTGCTCCCGGAGTCCGGTTGGAGCCGCGCGGCGCAGAGGCGCCAGCTCGGTGGCTCGTGATCAAGTCAGGCGCCGTCTACCAGCATAGGTTTGAAATCGATCATCACGTGCTGGCGATAGGCCGGGCGCGCCACCAGGCGCTCATACCAGCCCTCTACATTCGGCAGAGATGGGCGCGGGATCGCGAGATTGTAATAGCGATACATCAGCGTTCCGACGGCGACATCCGCAATCGTCGGGTGCTCGGCCACGATGAACGCGCGCCCGGAGAGTTGCCGGTTCAGAACGTCGAGCTTCTGTCCAATGCGTCGCGCGGCCATCTCCAATGCCGCGTTATCCCGCGACCGTGCCGGCGTGCGCACGAGCTGCAGGAAGCACGTCGTGATGATGTCGTGATAGAGCGAGGTCACCGACCAATCCATCCAGGCGTCCGCCTTCGCGAACGTCATCTCGTCTGCGGGCGACAGTGTGCCCCGGCCATAGCGCTGCGCGAGGTGCCGGATGATCGCGTTCGACTCCCAGAGAACGAAACCGCCATCGTCGATCGTCGGCACCAGCCGGTTCGGATTGAGCATCCCGTACTCGGGCGTATCGAGCTTCCCGAACGGTCCGCCAACGTCATAGCGCTCATGGGCGAGGCCAAGCTCGCCAACGGCAAACATGACTTTCTGCACGTTGATCGACGTATTTCGTCCCCACACCTTGAGCATTCCGAGTCCTCGATAAAGCCGCACCTGCGCATAAGTAAAACGCTCGATTGTGGCAGACGCGGCACGCGGCCGGCCGTCAACCGCATCATTGCATAGCCCCAAAGCAATAAGCGTCCGCGAGCGAGGCTTCGCTGGCGGACGCTGACCACGAAGGCGAGACGAAGATGGCCCCCCGAAGCGGTTGCTCTGGCGCAATGATCCAGATGATCGGGCGCAAAATGTCGGAGTGGAGCCTTTATGTCAACGGCTTAGGTGCGTCGCCGTGGCCCAGCCAGCTTTTCCGCAGCCTCGCGGCCGGAATCCGCTGTACCCCGCCCTCCGGCAATCTTAATGTTTCGGTCATATGCCGCCGCTGCAGCGGGCACATGATGGTGCGACAGGCGCTGCCCTGATCCCTCAAGCCAAGTTCCTCGGAAAAGGTGTCTCATGGACGATGGTCAAAGAAATTTTCCGCTCGAGGACATCGATCGCGAGTGCGTATTTCATCCGAATACGTCGATAACAGATCATCTCAAGAAGGGACCGGTCATCTTTTCCGACGCCCGTGGCGTCCGTATCCGCGACCAGACGGGCCGTGACATCATAGATTGCGGCGCAGGGCTATGGTGCGTGAACATCGGCTACGGTCGCCCGGAAATGGCCGAGGCCGCGAAAAAGGCCGTCGAAAGCCTCGCCTATCACCATATCTTCGCCGGTGCATCGAACGAGCCGGCCATCCGGCTGGCCGAACGCGTGCTGAAGCTCTTTCACGAGAAATCCGACGCCCCTCAGATGTCGAAGGTATTTTTCGGCATGGGCGGATCGGATGCCAACGACACCAATTACAAACTCGTTCGCTACTACAACCATCTCCGCGGCAAGCCGGAGAAAAAGAAGTTTATCGCCCGTCAAGGTGGCTACCACGGCCTGACGTTCGCCGCCGCCAGTCTCACCGGTATCCCCGTCTATCATAAGGCGTGGGATCTTCCGATGCAGGACGTGATCCATGTCTCGTGCCCGCATTACTATCGCTTCGGCAAGCCGGGTGAGACCGAGGAACAGTTTACCGACCGTCTCATCGCCGAGATCGAGACCGTCATTGCGCGCGAGGGTGCGGATACGATCGGCGCCTTCATCGCAGAGCCGATCATGGGCACGGGCGGTGTGCTCATTCCGTCGAAGGGTTACTTCGAGAAGCTGCAGCCGATCCTCCAGCGGCACGAAATTTTATTCGTTGCTGACGAGGTGATCACGGGTTTCGGTCGCACCGGGCATTGGTTCGCGACGGGCGGCATGAAGCTGAAGCCCGACATCGTGACCCTGGCGAAAGGCATCACCAGCGCCTACTTCCCCGTGTCCGCATCGGTCATATCGTCGAAGATCTGGGACGTGCTGGCAGCCGCCTCGCCGGAGTTCGGTCCGGTTATGCACGGCTTCACCTATTCCGGCCATCCTGTCGGAGCGTCCCTGGGCCTCGTCAACATCGACATCATGGAGCGCGACGGTCTCATCGAGCAGGCGGCCGAGGTCGGCCCGTATTTCCTCGATGTGCTACGTGAGCGGATCGGCGATCATCCCTTCGTCGGTGACGTACGCGGCATGGGCCAGATGATCGCGGCCGAGTTCGTCGCGGACAAGGGGGCCAAGCGTTTCTTCGATCCGAAAGCCGGGCCGCATCGCCTAGTTGCTGCCAAGGCCTTCGAGAACGGCGTGCTCTCGCGTGCTCTTCCCTATGTGGAGGTTACGTCCTTCTCGCCACCCCTCTCGATGACCAGAGCCGAGGCCGACGAGGCCGCTGAGCGGTACGCCAAGGCTCTCGCCGCAAGCACAGACGATCTCGCCAAGCTCGCGAAGTCGTAAGCGCCGCTCGGCCGATGCGGGAATCGATCGAACAAGGCCCGGGGGTGGTGAGCCCTCGGGATCTTGTTCGAGCGCTCAGAGCTGCGGAACGAGTCCGACGACCTTCCAGCCGCCGCCGGAGAAGGCAAGCTCGGCGACCACGTCCGGCCCAGACGCGGCAGGGTCGAGAGCGACGCCAACTTCGATCGTCAACGGTCCGGTGATGCGATAGCTCTTGATGTTGTCGAGCGACAGCTTGTGACGTTGCCTGGCGGCCGGGGCTCCGGTCGCCGGTACGCCCCCGCTGGTGGTCGGCTCGGTTGTGGGAGGCGTCGTTTCGTTGGTCGAACCTCGGCTGGCGCGCTCGCGGGCAATGTCCTTGAGCGCACGGCTGATGTTCTTCCCCTCCCGAGCGAGCCGGATCACGTTCTGAGGCGTCAAGATGGAGTCGATAGCGGCGTCGGCAAGCGTTGCCCCCAGGCTCTCCCTCAACTGTCCCGCAATGGCGGCGCCGATCGGGCCCGCCTGACGCTGCAGCTCGTCAAGCGACTGCTGCATTTGCGCGGCAACGAGCGGCTTTGCCCGGGCCCGCACGCTCACGAAGTCGATATTGCGCTCGAGGGCCACGGGATCGTTCGCTTCGATCGACTGCCGGATCTGGTAGGCGGTCCATGCCGGCCACGCGACGTAGAATCCTGCTAAAGCGATGAGAAGCACGAGCACGATGGCCAGAAGACGCCGCATGGATCACCTCGTGGGAAGCCTTGCGTCCACGGATAGAGGCGAACGCCCAAGGATTCGGGCCTTTTACGCGAGCCGGTGCCATGTTGCCAATTGGCATCGTGGACTGGTGCAGAGTACGGCCGCCGAAAATAGCGATGCACCGGTGCATGGCTCTCCCCCGCGACCCTTATGCGCTGCCGGGCACGGCGCGAATCACCCTAGGGTAAAGGCTCCGTTCGACAACCGAAGGTCGCCCACGAGAGCCCATGGCCAACCGCAGCGCGCTCGCCCTCGCAAAGCCCCGCTTCGGCACCGATGAGCCGTCGATGGAAAAGGCTCAGCACATTCTCGAAACGGTCTTCGGCTACAAAAGCTTTCGGCTGGAGCAAGGCGCCATCATCGAGACGCTGGTCGGCGGATCGGATGCGCTCGTCCTCATGCCGACGGGCGGCGGCAAGTCGCTCTGCTACCAGATACCCGCTCTCGTAAGAGCAGGCGTTGGCATCGTTGTCTCGCCGTTGATTGCCCTGATGCAAGATCAGGTCGATGCGCTGAACGAGCTTGGCGTGCGCGCTGCATTCCTCAACTCGTCGCTCGAATGGCCGGCACAGCGCGAGGTGGAAGCGGCGCTGGCAAACGGAAGTCTCGACGTCTTGTACGTGGCGCCAGAACGGTTGGTGCAGGACCGTACCCTCGATCTTCTGGCCCGCGCGACGATCTCGCTCTTCGCCATCGACGAGGCCCATTGCGTTTCGCAATGGGGGCACGATTTCCGCCCCGAATACCGGCGGCTCGGCGTGTTGGCCGAACGCTTCCCGAGCGTGCCGCGCATCGCGCTGACAGCGACTGCGGACCAGCGTACGCGCGAAGAGATCGCAACCGAGCTGAGGCTTGAGAGCGCCCGTCGCTTCGTCGCGAGCTTCGATCGCCCGAATATCCGCTACATCATTGCGGAAATGGGCTCGATGGGGGCACGGGAGCGGCTCTGGCAGTTCATTTCGACCGAGCACCCGAACGACGCAGGCGTCGTCTATTGCCTGACGCGGAAAAGCGTTGAGGAAACTGCCCAGTGGTTGACCCGGAAAGGGCGACAGGTCGTTGCCTATCACGGCGGCATGGCCGCCGAGGAACGTCGCATCGCGCAGCAGCGGTTTTTGAAGGAGGACGGCCTCATCGTCGTCGCGACGATCGCCTTCGGCATGGGCATCGATAAGCCGGACGTGCGTTTCGTGGCCCATCTCAATCTTCCGAAGTCGGTTGAGGCCTACTACCAGGAAACGGGCCGCGCGGGCCGCGACGGTGAGCCCGCCAATGCCTGGATGGCCTATGGCCTGCAAGACATCGTCACGCAGCGGCAGTGGCTCGCGCAGTCCGAGGCGAGCGAGGCACACAAGGCCGTGCAACGCCAGAAGCTCGATGCGCTGATCGGCCTCTCCGAGATGGCCGGATGTCGGCGGCAGGCCCTTCTCGCCTATTTCGGCGAAACGCATACCGAGCCATGCGGCAACTGCGACAATTGCCTGAACCCGCCGGCAACAGTGGACGCTACCGAGATGGCCCGTAAGGCGCTCTCCGCCGTCTATCGAACGGGCCAGCGGTTCGGCGTCGGCTACGTCACCGACGTGCTGACCGCCAAGGTCGACGAACGGATCAGCCGCAACGGGCACGACAAGCTCTCTGTCTGGGGTGTCGGCAAGGATGTGAGTGCGACTGAATGGCGCCTGCTGCTGAGGCAGCTCGTGGCAGCCGGTTATCTCGCGACCGACGAGGAAGGTCACGGGACGTTGGTTCTCACGGAACGCGCTCGCCCGCTACTCCGCGGCGAAGAGATGTTTCGGATGCGCAAACAGACGATCACACCGTCAGAGCGCAAGCCGTCGCGCGCGGGACGCATCGCCGCCGACACAGCCAATCGCATCGCCGCGGCCGACGAGCCGCTTTACCAAGCGCTGAAAGCCCTTCGGATGCGTCTCGCAACCGAAAGTAACCTGCCGCCCTATGTCATTTGTCACGATCGGACGTTGGTGGAGCTGGCCCAGAAACGTCCGGGCTCGGAGGCGGCACTCGGCGACATCATCGGGCTTGGCACGCGTAAGATCGCACGCTATGGCGCCGCACTCTTGGAGGTCATCGGACGCTTCAAACGGCATCCGATGCTCGAGAACCGCCTGTCCGCAACCGTGAACCAGACGCTTTCCCTACATATCGAGGGGTTCGACGCCGAGGCCATTGCGGAACGTCGCGGGATCGAGATTTCAACCGTACACGGCCACTTTGCCGAGGCGATCGAGGCGGGGTTGGTCGAGGCGCGCGACGTCGTCGGCCTGGAAGAAGCCGAGATCGACGAGATCCTCGAAGCCTTCGAGCGCTGCGGCACCATCGACAGCGGCAAACTCGGCCCCGCCCACGCCGCGCTCGACGGGCAGTATAGCTATGGCGTGCTGAAATGTTTGCTGGCGGAGATTGCGTGACGATCCGGGCGCGGTGACGCCCTTAAATTGCCTGCGGTCAGGCCGCGAGAACGTCGTCCAGCCAATCGAAGACCACGGCATTGGAAAGCGGCAAGTTGCCCAACTGACAGTGCATGTCAGCTCCCTCGTCGGCCGTGAATACGCGGCGGGTAACGGGGCCCGATGCATTTGCGCAGAACTGCTCGAATTGCGCGAGCGCCTCCTTGCCCTCGCCCGTGCCAACCATGGCCAACGCGGGACAACGGATGCTGCCGAGGTCCTTGTCTGCCGTGAACACCTTCAAACGATCGACCCAGCCGGCAAAGCTGTCGACGCCAAAGCGGCGACAGGCCGATTTGAAGCTGAGTTTGGCTGTGCGCGGGAATTTGCTGTCGGGGATCGCGTCGACCTCGGCGAGAGTGATCGGCGGCGGGTTTGCGAACATGCCGGCTCCGGCAAAGCCGGCCATGTAGTTGAACAGCGTGGTGATCGGCGAATTCAGGACGAGGGCCTTGATACGTTGGTCGTGCTCGGCGGCACGAAGAGCGAAGTATCCACCGAAGCTGATGCCATAGAGCGCGAGGCGTTCGGGCGCCACCCAGGGCGACGCCAGGGCCGCGTCGATCATGGCGGCTATCGGTTTCTCATAGTCTGGGCGAAATTTCAGCTCGGGATGGATGCGCATACAGCCAACTTGGCCAGGGCCCTCAACGGTCATCACG
This sequence comes from Hyphomicrobiaceae bacterium, assembly GCA_050250755.1. Lineage (GTDB taxonomy): Bacteria > Pseudomonadota > Alphaproteobacteria > Rhizobiales > Hyphomicrobiaceae. The sequence goes on along the minus strand of JBFWOB010000008.1, from coordinate 83,869 downwards.
TTATAGCCACGTTCCAACGCGGAAACGGCAGCCTCGAAATAGAGCTCTTCCGCCGTCCCATCGAAGCCAGTCAGGATCAATACGGTCCGACCGCCGATGGCACCCGCTCGGGGTCGCATGAAGTAGCCGGGCAGGCCGACTCCCTCGAACGGCACGGACACGACCTCTATGCGGTCCGCGATCAGCTCGGCGGCCGACCGGAACGCGTCGCGGCTGGCGATCCCCCAGGCGACGCCGGTGGTCCCACCAGGCTCTGAAAAGTACTCCGCGGCCCGATAGTACATGGAAGCGCGCAAGTAATGGTCGCGCGCACTCACGGCGTGCCGGCGCGACCGCGCATTATGGCCTTCGCCGAGAACGCGATCGGCCATGGCGGCGAAGGCCGGGGGCCAGCCATAGGGATCGTCGCCAGCTATTGCAGCACGCGCTGCGAACACCTCTCCAGGCGCGCCGCCGCCGGTGTTCGCTGCGCCCAGCGAGCGCATCAATTGAAAGTCCAGTTCGCCACTGGCAAAGCCTTTAATGCGGGTGGAGCCGCGCTCGACACCGGCACCTTGCTCTGCCGACGCTGGAGGCGACCGGCTCACGCTCACAGCCGCCGCCGCTCCGACAAGTCCTATAGCGAGCACATCACGGCGCAGCATGGTCAGCCTCATCTCCCTGTTGGCGAGGCAGTGTCGCAATGCCGCTATTAACAAGCTCTGAAGCGAGCCTACCAGCCTGCTTTCGCTACGTTGAGATCGTCAGATAAATGATTGTCTGTAAAGCAGATGTCGCGTTTTGCGTCCGTCCTGGGTAGGACGATCGCCCTGCCAACACACGCGGACCCGCTCCGAGCCAAAGTAACGGTTCAACCCCAGACGTCCCACCTTGCCACCACTTCCCCAACCTGCTGCCATAAGGCTCCAGCACATCCCAAAGGAGCCTCCAGCCAATGATCATCGATTCACAGGTGCACGCGTACGAGGCGAACACGCCGAAACGCCCGTGGCACAGCGTTCCGAATTGGCCGCCGCACGTCACGGGCGACGAGATGGTGGCGGCGATGGACAAGGTCGGCGTTGACGGCGCGATCTTTATCTCCGCGTTCTCGCTCTACCAGTACGACGCGAGCTACGCGATCGAAGTGCAGAAGGCACATCCCGATCGGATGGCCATCATCAAGCCGGTCAATCCGGATGATCCTGCCGTCGCCGACGTGATCGGGGAATGGAAGAAGCAGCCTGGCGCCGTCGGCATCCGCATCATGATGCGTAAGGAGGGCGGTCGCGCAGCGGATGATCCAGGGATCGATCGGATTTGCCGCGCCGCAGTGAAGTACGATCTGCCGCTCAACATGCTCTGCTGGGGCAACGTGGACGTCGGCACGGCGCTCGTCGATCGCCATCCCGATACTCGTTTCATCATCGACCATTTGGCCATCGAGCAGCCGCACGAGCCGCCCGCACCAGCGCACCCCTGGGCCGATCTGCCGAAGGTGCTCGAACTCGCCAAGCGCCAGAATGCCGTGATCAAAGTGAGTGGCGCCTGCACATTGTCGAAGCAGCCATATCCGTTCGACGACATCTGGGATCCGCTGGCCCGCGTTTTTGATGCCTGGGGCTTCGAGCGCTGCTTGTGGGGCACGGACTGGACGCGCGCGTTTGCCGTCGTCAACTATGAGCAGGCCGTCGAACCGTTCCTGAAGACGAGCCGGCTGAGTGACAGCGAGCGCGCCATGCTGATGGGCGGCGCGTGCGCCAAGGCCTACCGCTGGTCTCCCAAGAAGGGCTGAAGCCGAGCCGCTATCTCTAACGCATCCCTTCCGTTTTGCGGCGAGGTGCACCGCGGCCGAGACGACGTATGCCGGACGTACGTCGTAGGTTGGGTCAAGCGTGGCGATGACCCAACTCTACGTCAGGCAAGAGGTGTTGGGTCTGCGCTGCGCTTGACCCAACCTACCTCGACCCAACCTACAAAGCGCCAAAGGCGGACTGGAATTAATACTTGATCACCGGCGCCAGACCGCTGGCGCCGGGCCCGAGGATGCGGGGAAGCTCGCTCGGCGCGTCCGCGAAGGCGATCTCGTCAGCGACGAGCGCGTCGAGACGGTCGTCCGCGAGGAGACGCAGTGCGGCTTCCATGCGGTGGCGATACGTCCAGCGCGGACGATGACCCGGCGAGACCTGTCCGACCTGCGAGGATACGAGCTTCAGACGCTGGCTATGAAATGCGCCGCCCAACAGCGTGGGCACTTCGCGATCGCCGTACCAAGACATCTCGACGACGGTGCCTTCCATGCCGGCCGAAGCGATCGCCGCATTGAGACCGGCAGCCGAGACGCTGGTATGGAACACGACATCGGCACCCGATGACGTCGCGGATGGTGCCGTCGCGAATTTCGCGCCGAAGCTCTCAACCAGTGCCTTGCGTTCCTCGGCAACGTCAATCACCGTGACGTCGGCGCCCGGAATGCGCGCGGTCAACGCGGTGACCATCAGCCCGACGATACCTGCGCCAACAATGACGATCCGATCGGCCGGAGAGGCGCCAGAATCCCACACGGCATTGAGAGCGGTCTCCATGTTCGCCGCAAGTGTTGCGCGGCGAGGCGGCAGACCGTCCGGAAGGGGGACGAGCATCGCCAGTGGCGCGATGAACTGGTCTTGATGCGGGTGCAGACAGAACACTGTGCGGCCGATCATCTCAGGCGGGCCGGCCTCGACGATGCCCACAGCGCAGTAGCCGTACTTCACGGGAAAGGGGAACGTCCCCTCCTGCAAAGGCGCGCGCATACGGACCTTTTCCGCCTCTGGAACTGAGCCCGAGAACACCAGACGCTCTGTCCCTCGGCTGATGCCGCTGAATAACGTTCGCACCAATGCGGTTCCCTCGGCAGGAACCGGAAGCGGCGTTGTCCGCATTTCTGCCACGCCGGGCCGCGCATACCAGATCGAGCGCGCCATGCGTCTGAGTCCCGCCGAGCGGCGCGGCGTTGGGCTGGCTTTTTCGTTCATGGGTCGTTCAGCGGCCTTGTGATGGAAAAGCACCCAATCGAGACGAAAAACGAAATTCCGCGATCCTGAGCAGTAACCAACGGCCAGCCTCCCATGACTGACAGCGTTGACACGATGCGCCCCCTTCGTGGGCAAGTTCAACTCGCTCCCCGGAGCCATAGCCCACAGACCGGCCTTCAGGCAAACGCCCTGCTATCGCGGCGCCGCTGGCTGGTTCTCGCACTCAATGTCGTGACGTGGCTCGCGATGATGCTGGTGGCCGCCAAAATCCTCGGCGCCGGCGGCTGGACGGTCCTCGATGGGGCGCTGATGGCATGCTTTGCCATCGGTACGCCGTGGACCGTGCTCGGCTTCTGGAATGCCGTAATCGGCCTTTGGCTGCTGCACGTCCACGAGGATCCCGCCTCGGAAGTGGCACCGTTTGCTGCCGCCGGCGATCTGCCGACGCCAATCGCCACCAAGACCGCGATCTTCATGACGGTGCGCAATGAGGACCCGGCTCGCGCCATCCTGCGCATGAAAACCATCAAAGCCTCAGTGGACGCGACCGGCCAAGGCGGCGCCTTCAGCTATTTCATCCTTTCGGACACCAATGTCGCAGACGTTGCGGATGTCGAGGAAAAGGCCGTCGCAACGTGGCAGGCCGCAGATCCGGATGGCGACCGCATCGTCTATCGGCGCCGGACGGACAATTCCGGCTACAAGGCGGGCAACGTCCGCGATTTCTGCGAGCGTTGGGGGCGCGACTTCGAGCTGATGGTGCCGCTCGATGCTGACAGTGTGATGTCCGGCGAGACGATCGTGAAAATTGTCCGCATGATGCAGGCTCACCCAAAGCTCGGCCTCATTCAGACGTTGGTCGTCGGCATGCCGTCGTCTTCAGCGTTCGCGCGGATCTTCCAGTTCGGAATGCGCCACGGTATGCGCTCGTACACGATGGGGCAGGCGTGGTGGACGGGTGATTGCGGTCCGTTCTGGGGCCACAACGCGGTCGTTCGCATCAAGCCATTCGTCGAGGAATGCGAGCTGCCGATCCTCCCGGGCAAACCGCCGCTCGGCGGTCACGTCCTCAGCCACGATCAGGTTGAGGCGACGCTGATGCGTCGCGCCGGCTACGAGGTGCGCGTGCTGCCGTTCGAGGGTGGTTCGTGGGAGGAGAACCCTCCCACCATGCTCGACTTTGCCAAGCGTGATGTGCGCTGGTGCCAGGGCAATATGCAGTACGTGAAACTGCTCGATCTGCCGGGCTTGAAGCCAATGAGCCGGTTTCAGCTTGTCTGGGCTGTGCTGATGTTCCTCGGCTTGCCGGCGTGGACGTTCATGATTGCGGCGCTGCCAATCTCGGCATGGCAGGCGCAGGGCATCGCAAACTATCCGACAGGTTTAGCAATCGGCCTCTATATCGCGTTCTTCGCGATGTACCTCTCGCCCAAGATCGCTGGTCTGATTGATGCGATCCTGACGAAAGGCGGCGTCGCGACGTTCGGCGGGCCGGTACGGTTCACTATCTCGGCAGCGCTGGAGATCGTATTCTCGTTCCTGCAGGGCGCCATTTCGAGCTTCCGCACAACGGTGTTCATGGTTGGCCTCGCCTTCGGAAAGTCGGTGGTCTGGGGTGGCCAGTCGCGCGACGCCTACGGCATCTCGTGGACGACGGCCGCAGAGAACCTTTGGCCACAGACAGTCTTCGGCGCCGTGCTGTGCGGGCTGACATACGCGATTTCCCCCGCCGCATTCTGGTGGAGCTTGCCCCTGACTGCCGGCTACCTGCTCGCAATTCCTTTCGCCGTGGTCACGGCGTCGCCGGCGCTCGGCCGTTGGATGCAACGGAACGGCATCGCCGGCATCCCGGAAGACTTCGTGACGCCGCCGGAGGTGAAGGCCGTGCTGGCGGCATGATGCCCCATCGGTCGCTCGGTATTCGGCGATCCGAACGGTGACGGCGCGAACATTCCGTTATCATTGAGCCGCGACGATAAGCATCGTCGCGGCTCGTTCGTTCTGATGTCACGCCGTGAACTCAAGCTAGGTTCGCGCAGCGCTGATAGATATCCGATGCTGACTCATTTGAATGCTTTGGTCGTTGCCCTGACGATGGCCTCACCGCTTTTGCTGCCGCATACGCTTGTCGTTGCGCATGCGGCTGGTTGCTGCGACCCGGCAAGCCCCTTTCGCGAGGGAGAAGGTCTGGCCGACACACCCGCAACCTGCAGCGACATCGCCAAATGGGCTCAGTTGGCGCCGAAGACGAACGACCGCATCACAATGTCGATCAGAGGCAAGCTCTCCAAGGTCGAAACGAGCAGCGCACTGGTCTATCTGACGATGTGTGAGCCGGGTCAGTTGCAGGTGTTTTGCGTCACTTATGAGACCAACGGCATGAGAGCGGGCGATACAGTTCTGTTTGCTGGCGGATATGAGCGAAGCGCGACCGGTCAGGTCGTTCTGGATCCGTGCCTCGCGTCTCGCGAGTGATATTGCCGCTACGCGCCCTACGACGTTGATGCCTGGAACGGTTGCTAGTCGGCTGTCGGGAAGGGTTCGATATGCGTCTCGCCGCTGCGCCCATAATAGACGACCCGCCGCCCCGGGAAGGAGACGATGTAGCCCGCGCAACCTGCAGCCATCACGTTCCGGCAGAACCCCTTGTAAGTATAGTCCGCCGCGCCGCTCTGAGCCTGGGAAATAGCGTCTCTGACAGCCTTGGCATCGAACCCGCTTGATACGGACTGGTCATCCGCCGGCAAAGGCAGTTCGATACTTTGCCCACTCGGCAAATAATAGATGGCCATGTTCCGGCGATAATCGATGGCATACCCTTCAAAACCGACCTCGGCCAACATGCCAACGATCATCGGAAAATCCATGGTGTCGCTGTAGGCGCCCTTCAGGCTCGCACGAGCGGCCGCCGCCTGTAGGTCATTCATCGTAATCACCTTTCCGGTAAGGCCATCACGACACCGGAACATCCGTAAGGCCACCGAGTTCCGTGCGTAGCCATACATCGCATCCTGGGTTTCGATGTCGGCGCCATTGCGGTTCTTTCGAATCCCTGGCTGAGATCGGAAAAAGCAGAGCGTTCTCCGTTTGTGTCCGAACAGGCTCGGACGGCGCATTCACACATCGTTCAGGCGCGCTGGATCATTGGCGTGTGGCCTGCCAAACTCCGCAGCCCGGCTTCCCGGAACGGCTGCCTTGATACCGTCACCAGAGCGATCGACACACGCCTCATGTCCACTCCGCTTGAACATCTCAAGGCCGACCCGACACTCGCCACGCTGAGGCGATCGCTCGAGGTCTATTACGGCGACGCGCCACGTGACGCCGCCATGGACCGGCTCTATGCCCGTTTTGTTCGCCCAGGCGGCCTTGCCTTCGACATCGGCAGCCACGTCGGTGATCGTATAGGCGCGTTCCGTCGCCTCGGCGCGAAGGTTGTCGCGCTGGAGCCGCAGCCAGACTGTGCGCGTGTCGTTCGTACGATCTATGCCGACGATGACGACGTCACACTGGTGGAAGCCGCGTGTGGGGCGGCGCTCGGAAGGCTGACGCTGCACATAAATTCCGCCAATCCCACGGTGACGACGGCGTCGCCTGACTTCGTGAAAGCGGCGGATGGCGCAGGCGGATGGGAGGGGCAGGTTTGGGACCGTGCCATTGAAGTGCCGGTGACGACTTTCGATCATCTCATCGCCGAGCACGGCGCGCCAGACTTTGCAAAGATCGACGTCGAAGGTTTCGAGGCTGATGTGCTGGCCGGCTTGAGCCGCCCGATCAAAGCGCTTTCGTTCGAGTTCACGACCATCCAGCGCGATGTCGCGAACCGCTGCATCGAGCGCCTCGCGGCATTGGGGCCCTATCGCTTCGACGTGGCGCTGGGCGAGAGCCAGATGCTGACGTTCGAGCGCTGGATCGCGGCCGACGTCATGGCGGCCCACATTGCCGCATTGCCGCACCATGCCAACTCCGGCGACGTCTACGCCGTTCTAGCCACCTGAGATCGCCTGAACCTGCGGTGCAACTCCCGCAGCGCGCTGCCCTGCAACCCAACGCCATCGTCTTGAAGGAGCCCCCCATGTTCGCCGTCGAGGTCCGCGATCGCATCATGATCGCCCACTCGCTGCCCCATCCGTTCTTTGGTCCGGCGCAGGGCATGCACGGCGCGACGTTCGTCGTCGACGTTGCGTTTTATCGCGAGAAACTTACGGCGCAGAACGTGGTCGTGGACATCGGTGCCGCGCTCGATGTTCTGTCGAAGACACTCAAGCCCCTTGCCTACAAGAATCTCGACGAGATCCCTGAGTTCAAGGGGAAGCTCACCACGACGGAGTTCCTCGCCAAGCATATCTTTGATCGCATGGCGGAGGCCGCCACGTCGGGCGCCCTCGGCGCGGATGGCAAGGGATTGTCCAAGATTCGCGTAACGCTGCACGAGACCGATCTTGCGCGCGCCTGGTTCGAGGGTCCGGTCGCTTGATCGCGCACTGTTGCGGTGCGCTCCGTCCGCAGACTCGAGAAGGGGCGACGGACAGAGGTAGGGCATGACGCGAGCCGCGTTCCTCATTCCTGGTGATCTGCATCTGCCGACGGGCGGCTACGCCTATGATCGCCGGGTGCTGGCTTTGTTTGCGGCCATGGGGTTGGACGTGGAGCACGTCGAGCTTCCAGCCGCCTATCCGGCCCCGACAGTCTCAGATCTGTCAAAGACGGCGCAGATCGTGGCCGGGCTGCCGGATGACGCCGCGCTGCTGATTGACGGGCTTGCCTACGGCGCCATGCCCGAACACCTGATCCGCCAATTCAAGCGGCCGATCATCGCGCTTTGTCATCACCCGCTTGCGCTCGAGGCGGGTTTGTCACCATCGCGAAGTGCCGAGCTGAAGGCGAGCGAAACGATGGCTCTGGCATTGGCGCGCGCGGTGATCGTGACCAGCCCTGCAACGCGCGATCTGCTCGTTGCCGACTTCGGCGTCGGGGCCAATCGCGTCGCGGTGGCCATACCGGGAACGGATCCGGCGCCGCGATCGCACGGCACGGGCAATCCGCTGCAGCTTCTTGCCGTCGGCTCGGTCGTGCCTCGCAAGGGTTACGACGTGCTCATGCGGGCGCTGAGCCGGCTCAAGGGTCTGGATTGGCACCTCGATATTGCAGGCGCCGACGACCGCGCCCCCCAGGCCGCAACAGTTTTGCGTGATCTCATATCGACAACGGGATTATCGGGACGCGTGACGCTTAACGGAGCGGTTTCGGATGAGCGACTGTCGCAGCTCTACGCAAGCGCCGATATTTTCGTGATGTCGTCGCTGTTCGAGGGCTACGGTATGGTGCTGGCGGAGGCCATGGCGCGAGGGTTGCCGATCGTTTGCACCACAGGCGGTGCAGCAGCCGAGACGGCGCCCGCCGATGCGGCTCTCAAGGTGCCGCCCGGTGACGACGTGGCACTGGCGGACGCTCTACAAACGATGATGAGCAACCCCGACCGGCGCGCGAAGATGGCTGAGGCGTCATGGCGTTCTGGGCTCGCGTTGCCCCGGTGGGAAGAAACCGCACACGTCATTGCAGACGTTATCCGAAAGGCAACAGCATGAGCGGTTTCTCGCCCGAATGGCTCGCACTTCGTGAGCCCGTCGATCACCGATCGAGAGACGCCGGCGTTGCCGAGCAACTGCGCGCACAGTTTACCGATCGTGACAGCATTCGCGTGGTCGATCTCGGGTGCGGAACGGGATCGAATCTGCGCGGCACGTTTCATCTTCTGCCCGACGAGCAGCACTGGACGCTGGTCGACTACGATCAGCAGCTCCTGTCGGCCGCACGCCAATCGATCTCTGACTGGGCCGATCGGCACGAGGCTGGGAAGGACGAGCTGACTGTTTACAAAGATGGAAAGGTTCTGCGCATCGGCTTCCGGTCCGTCGATCTCAACGCGGATCTGGATCGCGCGCTGGGCACAACCACAGACCTCATAACAGCATCCGCGTTCTTCGATCTGTGCTCGACCACTTTCATCGAACGATTTTCAGCGGCCGTTGCCCGTTTGAAGGCGGTGTTCTTTACGGTGCTGACCTATAACGGCGAGCAGCAATGGTCTCCATCACATCCCGCCGATGCGAAGATGCTCGCCGCATTCTGCGCGCATCAGACGAGTGACAAGGGATTCGGTCCGTCCGCGGGGCCTAGCGCGGCCGCCGCACTGCGCACTTCATTTGAAGCGGCGGGTTACGATGTGACGGAGGGCGACAGCCCCTGGATCATCGACGCGAGCGATCGCCAACTCATCGCAGATCTCGCCACCGGCTTCGCCGGTGCGGTGACTGAGACCGGTGCCGTAGATGCTTCGAGGATCGCATCGTGGTCGGCAGTCGCACGGGACGGGGCGGTCGTCGGGCATACCGATACCCTCGCCCTTCCGCCGCGCTGATCCGGACCGCGCTTCCGAAAAACGAAAAGGCGAGCCGAGGCCCGCCTTTCCCAAACTGATAGCTTCCTGCAGCGTCCTGATCAGATCGTCGCCGGGGGTTGGTTTCCTGCCTCATCCGGCCGATCCGTCCGCGACCGCCGCTCTGACATGAACTGGTCGAACTCGGACTTGTCCTTCGCCATGCGCAGGCGATCCAGGAACGAGCGAAAGTCATTCGCTTCTTCCTCGAGACGCTTCAGCGTCTCCGCGCGATACTCGTCAAAGGCGCGATTGCCGGTCGGAGGAAAACCGCGCTCGCGGGAACTGCCGCCCCACGCCTCGAACCGCTCGCGCATGCGCTCCATTTTCTGCTCGAACCTCTCGCGTCGATCTGCTCCGCGACCCCAGCCACGTCCACCACATCCCATGCGTCCGCTCCAAAGTAGAAAACCCAGGACTGCAAGGCCGACCGGCCAGAACAGGATGAAGCCGACCACCATCAGGGCGATCCACGCCGGCCTGCCGTAGTCGTCGATCCTTTCCACCATTTCCGTCATCGCCTGCTCCCGAGATGCTCGTTTGCCTAAGGCGGTCTAACGTGCCGCCGATGTGGATGTAAGTAACATTTACATTGAGTCAAGCGGCTCCAACAAGGAATTTGAAGGGGCTCGTCTCACGGGCGCTCCACGCTGACATTGCCGCACCGCTGTCAGCGGCTAAACGGCGGGATCAGTCGGAAGTTTCGTTCACGCGTGAAACGCGACATGCGGTCGGAATCCGTCGCAATGACGGTGCGCCGTCAAGGCCGCTTCCCGACCCCGCGCAGATAGATCAGCGTGGCAGCCTCGAGCAGTTCCTCGGGGCTCATCGGAATGGGCCGGCGGGACGCATCGGCGCGACCAAAAAGACTAGCGATACCATGGGCTTGTGACCATAGGTGCAATGCCATCATCGTCACGGGCGGTCGCTCGTCCGCAGGCAACGTGGCGACGACGGCCGCGACGGCATCGCGAAGAACCGAATAGGCGCGCTCGGCTGCCGCGTGAAGCTGAGGATCGGATGAGATGGGAAGCCCAGACTCGAACATCGCCGCATAGCTGGCGGGTTCGTCCCGAGCAAAGGCAAGAAAAGCGCGTCCGACCGCAATGAGTGCGCGACTTGGCTCAGGTCTGCCGCTGTTCCATGCGTCGGCGAGTGCTGTTTCAAACAGTACATAGCCTCGACGGGCGACCTCGGCCAGCAGGTCATCCCGGTCCCTGAAATGGCGATAGGGTGCGGCCGAGCTGACACCGGCTTGGCGGGCGGCCTCGGCAAACGTGAAGCCTCCCGGTCCTTTGGCCGAGATCAACGAGAGAGCCGCCTCGATCAGCGCCTCCTTCAAGTTGCCGTGATGATAGCCGCGTCGCAATGAGGTCTTCCGAAGATTGAGGTGAGGGTATTGCGCACGCACCTTACCGGATTCCGATCCTGGAGGCATCGCACCCATACAGCGCCATCTGACAGATTGCTGTACAACGCCGAACCAGCCATCATACATTAACCAAGATCGTGCGGGGTCGGGGTGAGTGCATCATGGAATTCATAAGTGAATACAGTGCATATATCGGGGAATTCATTACGTGGCTATCGAAACCGGAAGCAAGCGTACCGGCTTTAAGGCTCGTACAGGCGACCGCGGCCATTCTTGGCGCGACTATATCCGTATTGGGGTTCTATCGGGCATGGAGATATGCGGAAAGCAGGCTTGGATTGCGATTGAATGAGTTTTTGGATAAAGAGGAAAAAAATCTCGTAATAGCGCGAGAGGTTTGTCGAGCCGTGCGGGATGAGAGAAGCACCACAAATCTGAGTCATTCAAATCTGTTTACAAGCGGTGAGCTGAAATCGGCCTTAAAACATATGGGCAGACGCCGTTATGGGGCAGCCAAGGCCGAGTTGAGCGGAGCATTAGCGCGAACAAAAGAACGTGCAGATCTGGCTCGCTCGAAGGGCGATCTACACCATCGCCAAACCGCCATGGCGTATTTGCTTCTTGGCGCTATTGCCGATCAGGAGGGCGACCATCAGTCGGCGTTGATTCATTTTCTATCGGCGTTGAATATCGATGAAACCGACATTGAAGCATTGGAGTATGTAGGGATTCAGTATTTGAAACTTGGAAATGGAAATCAGGCTCTTGAAACCTTTCTGAAATTGAAAGAAAGGGTCGACGCGACCGGTGATGCGTTGGTAAAGTCGCGCGCGTTCCGAAACTGCGGTCGTGCATATGAGGCCCTACCGGAACCATTGTATCTCAATGCCAATATCTTCTACCGGGACGCCATCAACGCGTTTCCGCCAAACGGACCGGCGATCGAGCTTGCCGAACTGCATGAGCTTAGGGCCGGCGCTAATATCCAACATGCTCGGTATCCACTCGCACGTACGAGTTTGATGAGCGCGTTAACCGGCTACTCGGCGCTTCATTACGGCGGCGGCAAACAAGCAAAGCTCGCGCGGGACGGCATGGGCCGGGTTTTGGCGGCAATTCGCGATCTCGACGAAAGACAAAACAGCAACGCATCGACCGCAAACAACCCCAGCGCATCATCGGCTCCGATCGAGGCCACATCGCTGACCTAGATCAGCAGTAACCCGCTCAACAGCCGCCCAACCGCGTAGGTTGCGACGGACGTACCTTGCCCCAGCAAGACACTCGCGCCGAGCGTCACGCCGATCGCGGCACCATAGCGCAGGCTCTGCGCACGCCTGAGCTCAACCGCGCGCTCGTGCGTGGCAACCGTCGCCAGCACCAAACCACAGCCAACCGCCCCCCACCAGGGAGCGCCGAACAGTCCAAGAAGCGTGCTGAGCAAAATCACGGCAAGAGCAAGCATGCCAAGCCTTCCAGTGCATTTCGGCGGACCATGATTCGATTCGCGGTTTTGACGAAGACCCGAAACCGATTTCCCCCAGCTCGTAAGGTCGCGCCTTTCCCTTGCGCTCCATCCGGCCGGGGCTTAATTCCATCGACAGCCCATTCAACCCGCTCAGATTTTGGACCGCTCCATGACCACCGGGAAAACCCGTACCGAGAGTGATACGTTCGGACCGATCGAGGTGGACGCCACGCGCTATTGGGGCGCCCAGGCGCAGCGTTCGCTCGGCAACTTCAAGATTGGCTGGGAAAAGCAGCCGCAGCCGATCATCCGGGCGCTCGGTATCGTGAAACGCGCCGCCGCAGAAACGAATATGTCGCTCGGCAAGCTCGACAAGAAGCTGGGCGAAGTGATCGTCTCCGCCGCACAGGAGGTGATTGACGGCAAGCTCGACGAACATTTCCCACTGGTCGTCTGGCAGACCGGCTCCGGCACGCAGTCGAACATGAACGCCAACGAGGTGATCTCGAACCGGGCGATCGAGATGCTTGGCGGAGAGATGGGCTCGAAGAAGCCCGTGCACCCGAACGACCACGTCAATATGAGCCAGTCGTCGAACGACACATTCCCGACGGCCATGCACATCGCTTGCGCCGAGGAAGTGGCGCGACGCTTGATCCCGGCACTGCAGCATTTGCACGCGGCGCTGGATGCCAAGGCGAAGGCTTGGGCTGGCATCATCAAGATCGGCCGCACGCATACGCAGGACGCAACCCCGCTGACGCTGGGCCAGGAGTTTTCGGGCTACGCGCAGCAGATTGCGAACGGCATCAAGCGCCTCGAACTGACACTACCGATGCTCATGGAGCTGGCGCAGGGCGGCACGGCGGTGGGCACCGGCCTCGCTTCGCCGGCCGGCTTTGCTGAAAAGGTCGCCGCACGCATCGCCGAGCTGACCGGGCTTCCCTTTACGTCCGCGCCCAACAAGTTCGAGGCGCTCGCTGCCCACGACGCGATGGTGTTTACGCATGGCGCGATCACCACCGTCGCCATGGCCGGCTTCAAGATCGCGAACGACATTCGCTTCCTGGGATCGGGCCCGCGCGCCGGTCTTGGCGAACTGGCACTGCCTGAGAACGAGCCTGGATCGTCGATCATGCCAGGCAAGGTCAACCCCACGCAGTCCGAGGCACTCACGCAAGTCGCCGCCCACATTCTCGGCAACAACGCCGCGATCGCGTTCGCGGGTAGCCAGGGCCACTTCGAGCTCAACGTCTTCAACCCGATGATGGCCTATAACTTCCTGCAGTCGACCCGGCTGCTGGCCGATGCGGCCATTTCGTTCACGGACAACTGCGTGGTGGGCATCGAGCCTCGTCTCGAGAATATCGAGTCGGGCCTGAAGAACTCGCTGATGCTGGTGACGCCGCTGAAGGAGAAATACGGCTACGACTTGGCCGCGAAAGTTGCCAAGACGGCGCACACGAACGGCACGACCTTGCGAGAGGAGGCCGTAAAGCTCGGCATTTCGGGCGAGGATTTCGATGCTATTGTGCGGCCGGAGAAGATGATTGGCCCGGATCCGGCCTGATCACGAGCCAGCGCCGCTTGAACGTACGGGTGGCCGGGCTGCAACAGATTAGCAAATGTGCTTCGGGCGTCGCATCTTGCGGCGCCCGATCTGCTAATATTGACTAATCGTAAAGACGAACCCGCCAGAGTGACGGCCGGGATACGCGATGATCGGGGGATCACCATGCGCGTCGGACGGCTCATCGCCGGATTGGCATCGGTTGTTTTGGCGGGAGGATTTCCGTTCGGTTCGGCAACAGCCGGCGATGGGGATGCGTGGTCGAACGGCCGTTTCGGCGCATCCGTAGGTGGCTTGGCCATCGTTATGCCGAAGTACGAAGGCTCGTCGGACTATCGCGTTGTTGGAACGCCATTCATTCTGCCGTCTTTCGGCACTGGCGAAAGCTGGGTCGACGTCCAGGGAGCTGACGACGTGCGGCTCCGGCTGTTTCGCTATGGTGGCTTCGAAGCTGGCCCTCTGGCCGGATGGCGCTTTGGACGCGACCAGGAGGATGGTCCGCTTCTCGCCGGCCTCGGTGACGTGGACGGCGGCCTCGTGCTCGGCGGCTATATGGCCTACCGGCTGGGTATGCTGAAGCCGTTCCTGTCTTATCATCACCAAGTCACTGGAGATGAGACCTCCGGCGTACTCCGCATGGGCTCCGAAGCGAAATTCGATGTCGCGCGCGGCGTCGAGATTACTGCAACGGCAGGCGCCAGTTACGCTGACGACAACTACATGCGGACTTATTTCACCGTGACGCCAGAACAGTCCCTGACATCGATAGCCGGTCTCGCCACGTACGACGCAGACGCCGGCTTCAAGGATATTTTTGTCGGAGGTACCGCAAAGATCGCTCTTTCGGAGCTTTGGACGCTTCACTTGAGCGCGAAATACGCCCGTCTCATTGGAGATGCAGCCGACAGCCCACTGGTGGAGAGCGAGAACCAGTGGACTGCCGGCATCGGCATCACCTATCGCCTGGACCTTCGCTGAGCCGAGCTTGGACCCAGAACCGCGAGCTTCGCGGCTTTGATCGGTGAGCCGTGATTGCGCAGCTCACTTGCTGAAACGAGCGGTGAGCGCGGCGTTGCAGGCGGCAGAAACCTTCGTCGCATTGGCACGCAGGCATTGAACAATGCCTTTCCCCTTGCTCTTCCCGGCTTCCGCACAGTGCGCCTTCACGTCCTCGGCACAGGCCTCACGCATCGCCTTGGCCTTGGCCTCGACATCAGCAAATGCCGTGGCGCACGCGGGCGAGAGCTTCGCCTGATTGCTTGTCAGGCACTCCCGGCGCTTGGCGCCCTTGGCAGCCGGACAGAGCGTCGCGACGTCGGCACGGCAGGCGGCGAGTCGTGAATTCCCGCCTTTATTCTCGTGATCCGTGGCTTCATTGGCGACCGGCGCCGGTGAAGTCGCCGTCTGGGCCACGGCGACCGCCGGAACAAAAGCCAGAAGGGCAGCCCCGAGGAGCGGGCGGAAAATCAAGGGCAAGGTCATGCAAGGACGTCTCCCGTGTGCGCGCCCCCGCGAATGCACGGTTTCGTCGGGACAACAGGGGCGGTTAGTTTCTGAAACGCCGCTCTGCCCGTAATCCGTCGCTAGGAACGCAACGACTGCTCTTTGCTCGTCTCGATCGCGACGACCTCGCCCTGGTGCATACCAAGAGCCAACTCGCCGCGCTTCAACCGCAAGGCATCATCGCCGAAGAGTTCGCGGCGCCATCCCTTGAGTGCTCCGACATCGGGCTCTTTCTCGATCGCGATCCGTTCGAGGTCGTCCGTGTCGGCGATGAGGCGCGGCGCAACGCCATGGCGGCCGGCCGCGGCTTTCAAAAGCACGCGCAAAAGATCGACCATGGCGCCAGCTTCCGCCGGCAACGAATGGCCGTTTTCGAGGGTTGGGAGCGATTTTGCATCGCGCTCCAACCCGTGTTTCACTGCTTCGACAATTTCCTTGGCGCGGGCAGATCTGGCGAACCCATCCGAGAGCGTCCGCAATTCCGAGAGCTTGGCCGTCTCGGTCGGCTGTTGGTTGGCGATATCGTAGAGAGCATCGTCGCGCAAAACGCGCGCGCGAGGCACATCTTGCGCCTGCGCCACACGCTCGCGCCAAGCGGCCAATTCTACAAGAACTCCCAGGGCCTTGCGGTTGCGTACCTTCAATTTGAGGCGACGCCACGCACTCTCCGGCGAAAGCTCATAGGTGGCCGGGTCGGTGAGTGTCGACATTTCTTCGGCGAGCCAGTGCGTGCGACCGCTCTTTTCGAGCTCGGCCTTCAGGTAGAGGTAGACGTCGCGCAGATGCGTAACATCGCCCACGGCATAGGAAAGCTGGCGCTCCGACAGCGGGCGCCTGCTCCAGTCCGTGAACCGGGACGACTTGTCGAGATCGCGATTGGTGATGCGCTTCACGAGGTTGACGTAAGAGATCGAGTCGCCAAAGCCGCACACCATGGCGGCAACCTGCGTGTCGAAGACGGGCGTCGGGATGAGGCCGGCCTTGAAGTTGACGATCTCGATGTCCTGCCGGGCGGCATGAAACACCTTAACCACCGCCTTGTTCGCCATCAGCGTGAAAAACGGCGCCAGATCAATGCCTTTGGCTTGTGGATCAACAACCGCTTCGACGCCGGGACCGGCGAGCTGGATGAGACACAGCTTCGGCCAGAAGGTCGTCTCGCGCATGAATTCGGTGTCAACGGTCACGAAGGGATGACGCGCCAGCTCGCGGCAGAGCTCACCGAGGCTCTCAGTCGAGGAAACAACTTGCATGATGGGGATATAGCGCACGTCGAAAGGGGTGTCGCGGCCTATGTCGAGAGGCCCCGACCACCGCATCCCCCTGTTTACCACGGGAGGCCGGCACGCCTACCGAAATCGTTGAGCATAGCGAACGCTTGACCAATCTTTAGGCCGGCGCGGGGGAGCGTGGGGATGTAATTCGCGCGCCCCGGCTGGAGGGCGGTGGCCGCTTGACAAAGCGAGGGCCAAATGCCCACTAGGCCACTTTTGGCCGGCCGTCGCCGGCGCACTGACCCAATCGAGGATCCGATGCACCGCTACCGCTCGCACACCTGCGGCGCGCTTCGAGCCGCCGACATTGGCGCCGAGACCCGGCTTTCGGGCTGGGTGCATCGCGTGCGTGATCACGGCGGCGTGCTGTTCATCGACCTGCGCGACCACTACGGCATCACGCAGGTGGTCGCCGATCCCGATAGTACGGCGTTCAAAACGGCCGAGCGCGTGCGGTCGGAGTGGGTGATCAAGGTCGACGGCAAGGTGCGCCAGCGGCCGGAGGGCACGATCAATTCCGAGCTGCCGACCGGCGAGGTCGAGATCTATGCCGCCGAGATTGAGGTGCTTTCAGAGGCGAAGGAATTACCGGTCCCGGTCTTTGGCGAGCCCGACTATCCGGAAGATCTCCGCCTCACATACCGGTTCCTCGATTTGCGTCGCGAGACGCTGCACGCCGTAATCATGAAGCGCCTTGCCATTACGCGCTCTATTCGCGCGCGAATGCATGAGGCCAACTTCAACGAGTTTCCAACGCCAATTCTTACGGCGTCGAGCCCCGAAGGTGCGCGCGATTTCCTTGTCCCGAGCCGCATTCACGCGGGCAAGTTCTACGCGCTGCCGCAGGCACCGCAGCAGTACAAGCAGCTCTTGATGATGGCGGGCTTCGATCGCTACTTCCAGATCGCACCCTGCTTCCGCGACGAGGATCCGCGCGCTGATCGCTTGCCCGGCGAGTTCTACCAGCTCGACGTGGAAATGAGCTTCGTCGAGCAGGAAGACGTGTTCTCGACGATGGAGCCGGTGCTCACTGGTGTGTTCGAGGAATTTGCGGATGGCAAGCCGGTCACGAAGGGATGGCCGCGCATTCCCTATGACACGGCCATCCAGAAGTACGGCACGGATAAGCCGGATTTGCGCAATCCGATCGAAATGCAGGATGTGACGGAGCATTTCCGCGGCTCGGGCTTCAAGGTGTTCGCGCAGATGATCGAGCGCGATCCCAAGGTGCGCGTCTGGGCTATTCCCGCAAAAGGCGGCGGCAGCCGCGCCTTCTGCGATCGCATGAACGGCTGGGCGCAGAAGGAAGGGCAACCGGGCCTTGGTTACATCATGTGGCGCGCGGAGGAAGGCGCTGCCGGTGCAGGCCCGATCGCCAAGAATGTTGGCGCAGAACGTGCGGAAGCCATCTTCAAGCAGATGGGTCTCGCCATCGGCGACGCCTGTTTCTTCACGGCGGGCGATCCGGCGAAATTCTACAGGTTCGCGGGGCTCGCACGCGACGAGATCGGCCGCGAGCTGAAGCTGATCGACGAGAACCGCTTCGCGCTCTGCTGGATCGTCGACTTTCCCTTTTACGAATGGAACGAGGACGAGAAGAAGATCGACTTCTCGCACAATCCGTTCTCGATGCCGCAGGGTGGTCTCGCCGCGCTGGAAGCCGCCGAGAAGGAAGGTTCGGAAGCGCTCCTGCGTCTCAAGGCGCACCAGTATGACATGGTGTGCAACGGCTACGAGATCGCCTCCGGCGGCATCCGCAATCATCGGCCGGACACGATGGTGAAGGCGTTCGGCATTGCAGGCTTCCCGCCGGAAGAGGTCGAGGCGCGGTTTGGCGCGCTCTATCGCGCGTTCCAGTACGGCGCGCCGCCGCATGGTGGTATGGCGGCCGGCATCGAGCGCATCGTCATGCTGTTGACGGGCTGCAAGACCGTACGCGACGTGGCCCTCTTCCCGATGAACCAGCAGGCGAACGATCTGCTCATGGGCGCGCCCGCGGAGGTCACCAATCGGCAACTCCGCGAGCTCCATATCCGCGTGACGGCGGATAGCAAGAGCTGAAGCGAAACAGCGAGTCGTAGTTCGCATCGAACGACCGCACCGATCCAACACCTTCGAGTGAAGTGTTGGGTCGACGCCAGGTTTGGTTCAACTCGGCCGCTATGGTGCCTGCGTTCCGATGCGTCTCGCCACGCCGTGCGCTTCGACCAGCGCGTTGAAGAGCCGGCGCGGCTGGTACGCGTCGCCAATCACGTGGATATGGCGGCGCGGTATGCCGCCCGCTTCGATCTTCTCGGCCAACCGGGCGCCTGTGGGCAACGACAGGCCGACCCACACGACAGCCGCAACATCTGTGACGGTTTCCTCGCGGCCGGTCAGATAATTGGCAAGAACCACTTGGCCGTCCGCGATGCGCTTCACGCCCGTATTTGGCCGCAGGATGCCTCCGGCCTTATCGATCTCGCGCAGAAATGCGATGCGAGAAACAACGGGGATTTCGCGCGTCACCTCAAAAAAGCGCGTGGCGATCAGGGGCACACGATCTTGTGCCATCACGCTCTCGGCGACGGCACTCGTCCAGTAGTAGCCATCCTCGTCCATGATAACGACGTGGCGGCCCTTGAGCCCGTCCAAAGGCACGTTGCCGTCGCACGTCATGAATGGGACCGAACCGTCGCTCGGAAGTTCGGGCAGCGTTGGATGCGCGCCCGTCGCGACGATAACGTCATCGGGCTTCATGGCCGCCAGTTCGGCCCCGTCCGATGAAGCAACGGTTCTGATCTCCACGCCCTCATGCTCGACTTCGCTTACGAGAAAATCGAGTACATGACGCATCTCCTCATGATGCCGAACCTCACTCGCTGACCGAATGCGACCACCGAGAACCGCCTCCCGCTCCAGCAGGGTCACGCGATGGCCGCGCGCCGCCGCGACGCGAGCGGCCTCCAGGCCCCCAGGTCCACCTCCGACGACCACCACGTGACGTACGAATTGAGCCCTGTCGTCCTCGAGTGGCCCCCACTGGTGCTCGCGCCCGGTAACGGGATTCGTGGCGCAGGCGATGGGCTCGCCCATCGAAATCCAGGCCCAGCACTGGTTGCAGGCAATGCACCGCCTGATCCGATGTGCCTCGCCGCGTTCTGCCTTCGCAGGCCAGTCCGGATCGACGATAAGTGCGCGGCAGAGGCCGACCATGTCGGCATCGCCTGACGCCAGCATGCTCTCGGCCTGCTCCGGTCCCTGGACGCGCGTCGATGCCACCACGGGAATGCCGTGGGCGATCGCCTTGAAGCGCTTGTGGAGACCGCGGAACGTCAGGATCGGCCAATGGCGGTCGGGAAGATGCTGCTCGATCGAGTTGAAATTGCCCTGGGCGAGCGAGAGATAATCCGCCAGACGATCGGCGCAGAGCCGGCGTGCGATCTCGACGGTGTCGTCAATCGAAAGCCCGCCTTCGGTGAACTCTTCCGCCCCCATGCGGTAGCCGACGATCGCCCGCGCCCCAATGCGGCGGCGCACACCCTCGAGAATCTCGCGCGCGAAGCGCATCCGGTTTTCCGCGGTGCCGCCGTACTCGTCCTTCCGCCGATTACTGAACGGCGAAAGAAACTGTTGGATCAGATGACCTTGTGCGCCATGTATTTCGACGCCGTCCATGCCGGCTTCGAGGCAGTTCTCAGCGCACGTGATGTAGATCTCGACCAGTTCCTTGACCTCGCGCGTCGTCAGCTCATGTGGCACGCCACCGGAGCGCGGACAGGGAATGGCCGAGGGCGCAATCAGATAGGGCGGGACACGCGAGGCGAGATGCTGACGCCCGCCCATATTGAGCTGGCCGATGAGGAGCGCGCCTTCCGCGTGGCATACGTCTGAGATGCTGCGGATGCCGTCCAGCCCCCTGCGATCGAAGATCGCTATTGCACCGGGTCCGAACGGATCGCGCGGATCGGTGCGCAATGCCTCGGTCACGATGGTACCGACGCCACCCTTCGCGAGTGACCGGTAGAAGGCCAGCACGCGATCGCCTACGCGATTGCGATCCGCAAGGTTTGCCGTCGTGGCGACGCGCATGATCCTGTTCTTGGCCTCGTGCGCGCCGATCTGGATCGGACGGAAGAGATTGGGATAGGGCGCGGTCATCAGCTCATACAGCCATTGCCATGCCGTCTCGGCCGGGATCGGCGCCGCCGTCGAGCTTGTTGTCGACGATGCGGATCGCATGCACACCGGCGAAGTGGAAGTTCATCGGCCAGCGACGCACCGCATAGCCCCGCGATTTCAACTCAGCCTCGGTCGATCGAAGAATGCGGTTCGTGATGTCGAGCGTATCGGACGTCGCGTTGAAGCGCGGTGCGGCGACGGCCTCCGCTGCTGTCATGCCGAACTCGATGACGTTGAGCATGACCTGCAAAATGCCCATGGCGATATACGTACCACCCGGAGCGCCGATGGCGAGAAACGGCTTGTCGCCCTTGAAGACGATGCTCGGCGCGAGTGACGAGAAGCGTGATTTGCCGGGAGCGAGCGAGCCAGGCCGGCCTGGACGGGGATCGAACACTGCCATGGCGCCATTGTACATGAAGCCAAGCCCCTCGGTGACGACGCCTGAAGGTGTGCCGAGTGTGTGGGTCATGGTGGCGATGACGCCATTTTCGTCGACCGCGACAACGTGTGTGGTGTCGGCGCTTTCGTTTCCCTTCCCCTTGAGGCGGGGGACGTGCGTTTTTTCCCCCCGCTTGATCCGTGCGGCAAGTGGTTCAGCGTAGCCCTTCGACGTGAGCTCATCGAGAGGCACGTCGACGAAGCGCGGGTCACCAACCTTCGTGTCTTTATCGACGGTCGCAATCTTCATGGCCTCGGCGACGGTCGCAACGTAGTCGGGCGTGTTGTGGCCCATCGCCCTCAGGTCGAAATGCTCGAGAATGTTCAGCATCTCGATCAGCATCAGGCCGCCGCCGGGCGGTCGATTGGTGGCAACCCGCAAACCCCTATAAGTGCCCCAGATCGGCGTGTTGGTCTCGGGCGTCGCACCCGCGAGATCGGCTTCGGAGATCAGGCCGTCGTGCGCCTTCATATCGGCGACGATGCGGTTCGCGATCTCGCCGGCATAAAAATCCTCGATTCCCTTTTCGCGGATACGTCGCAGCGTAGCGCCCATATCTGGATTCTTCAGGACTTCGCCCATCCGGCGCAGTGTACCGTCGGGTTTGGCATAGATCTTTCGTGTTGCAGGAAGCGTGGTGAGAAGCTCAGCATGCGGCGCACGACCCTCGGTTGGCACCTGTGCCCAATAAGCGGCGACATGCGGGCGGACCATGAAGCCCTCCTCCGCATAGTGGATCGCCGGTTCGAGCAGATCGCCAAGCGTCTTGCGGCCGTAGCGGGTCAATGCCTCATCCAACGCGCGCAGCGTCATGGGGCTGGTGATGGCACCATAGCCAACCTCATTGACGCGTCCTTCGAGCTGGAAGCCGAAGCCATCCTCGCTTTCGCCGATCAGCAGGTGCTCCCACATATCGGGCGTCGTCGCGAGCGGCGCCCGGCCGTGGAAGTCCAGGCATTCGTGCACGCCGCGGTTCGGGTCGTAGACGTGCAGGCAGCCGAAGCCGGCTATGCCGCACATCTGGGGATCGACGACCGTCTGCACCAGCGCCGTCGCAACCGCCGCATCGACGGCATTCCCTCCGGCTTTCAGGGCTTCGAGACCTGCTTCGACTGCCTCCGGCTGTGCCGCCGAGACCATTCCGTGGGTCATTGTCCGACCTCCGCTCGCGCAACGTCCTGCCCAAGGCTATCGGCAACGAGCGATCTGTGCGAGCGTTGAGAGTGCGAAGGGCGCCTCCGCCCTTTTGGGTGCCGGCCGCGGCGATACTTTGCCGCGAGCCTTTCGGCCAACGGGAGTTTATCCATGCGCACCGTCACATTGAAGACCGGCGAGACAATCCCGCAGCTCGGCATCGGAACCTGGCACATGGGCGAGCGGCGCGGCGACCGCGCAGCCGAGGCAAAAGCGGTCGCGGCGGCGCTCGACCTCGGCATCACGCTGATCGACACGGCTGAGATGTATGGTGAGGGTGGCGCCGAGGAGGTGATCGCCGAGGCAACCAGGGGGCGCCGAGACGGGCTCTTCATCGTGTCCAAGGTCTATCCGCACAATGCGTCCCGCGCGGGCACCATCGCAGCTTGCGAGCGCAGCCTGAAGCGGCTCGACACCGACCGGATCGACCTCTACCTGCTGCACTGGCGTGGATCGCATCCGCTGGCCGAGACGGTTGCCGCTTTCGAGAAGCTGAAAGCCGACGGCAAGATCCGCCATTGGGGCGTGTCGAACTTCGACGTGGACGACATGGAGGAGCTGCGGGAGGTTCCACGGGGCGGTAATTGTGCCTCGAACCAGGTGCTCTACCACCTAGGCTCGCGCGGGATCGACTTCGACCTTGTTGCCGACTGCAAGGCGCATGGCGAAATGATCATGGCCTACTCGCCGCTAGGGCAAGGTTCGATCCTACGAAATCCGGCGCTCGGTACGGTGGCACGGAAACGTGGCGTGTCACCGGCAGCCGTTGCGATTGCCTGGACAATGCGGCACCCGCATGTCGTGTCGATTCCCAAGGCCGCCAATCTCAGTCACGTCAGCGAGAACGTAGCAGCGGCCAATCTGACACTCGATACCGATGATCTGGCCGCACTCGATAAAGCCTTTCCACCCCCGCGCGGCAAACGCTCGCTCGGTATGCTTTAAGCCCGCCAAATCAGGGCCTCCGTGCTGCAATGGAACTTATGAACCCGCGCCCCATCTGCGGCGTTTCGCAGACTGCGACCCACAACTCGTTGCCGGACATCTTTCAGACTGCGTGATCCCTTCCTAAATAAGGTTCGGAGCCCGCTTTCGGGGGGTTCTGAATTGATTTGGATCACAGCCGGACGGGCCGCTTCGGGGCAGTCGCGGCGGGTGGAGGAACATTATAATGAACATCGAGAAATACACGGATCGGGCCAAGGGGTTCATTCAGGCTGCCCAGAACCTCGCACTTCGCGAAGGCCATCAGCAACTGACGCCCGAGCACCTGCTCAAGGTGCTGCTGGACGATCCGGAAGGCATGGCCGCCGGTTTGATCGATAAGTCGGGCGGCGACGCGAAGGCCGCGTTGGCGGCCGTCGAGAGGGCGTTGCAGAGGCGCGCCAAGGTTTCAGGCGGCGGAGCTGGGCAGGTCTATCTCTCCCAGGAACTGGCGCGGATCCTCGATCAAGCCGAGAAGATTGCGGACAAGGCGGGAGACAAGTTCGTCACCGTCGAGCGGGTGCTGTTGGCTATTGCCGTCGAGGGCTCGTCCGAGGCGGCACGGGCTCTCAAGGATGCGCGCGTCAATGCGCAGGCTCTTAACGAGGCGATCAACGACGTGCGTAAGGGACGGACAGCCGATAGCGCCTCCGCGGAGGAGGGTTACGACGCGCTGAAGCGCTATGCCCGTGACCTCACGGAGGCCGCGGCACAGGGCAAAATCGATCCGGTCATTGGGCGCGACGAGGAAATCCGGCGCACGATCCAGGTCCTGTCGCGGCGGACCAAGAACAATCCGGTGCTCATCGGTGAGCCGGGCGTCGGCAAGACGGCCATCGCCGAGGGGTTGGCGCAGCGCATCATAAAGGGTGACGTGCCGGAGAGCCTCAAGGACAAAAAGCTCCTGTCGCTCGATATGGGCGCGCTGATCGCTGGCGCCAAATATCGCGGCGAGTTCGAGGAGCGATTGAAGTCCGTACTGCAGGAGGTGACGGCCGAGGCGGGTCGCATCATTCTGTTCATCGACGAGCTGCATACGATCGTCGGCGCTGGCAAGACCGAAGGCTCGATGGACGCAGGCAATCTGCTGAAGCCGGCGCTCGCGCGCGGTGAGCTGCATTGCGTCGGCGCGACCACGCTCGACGAGTACCGCAAACACATCGAGAAGGATGCGGCACTCGCGCGGCGCTTCCAGCCGGTGTTCGTCAATGAGCCGACCGTTGAGGATACGATCTCGATCCTGCGCGGCCTGAAGGAGCGCTACGAGCTTCATCACGGCGTACGCATCACCGACTCGGCGCTCGTTGCGGCCGCGACACTGTCGAACCGCTACATCACGGACCGTTTCCTGCCGGACAAGGCCATCGACCTCGTCGATGAGGCGGCGTCGCGGCTGAAGATGGAGATCGATTCCAAGCCCGAGGAGCTCGACCGCGTCGATCGTGAGCTGATGCAAATGAAGATCGAGCGCGAAGCCCTGAAAAAGGAGAGCGACCCCGGCTCGAAGGATCGCTTGGAACGGCTCGAGAAATCGATCGCGGAGCACGAGGAAGAATCTGCGGCCATGACGCGCCGCTGGGAGGCTGAGAAGGGCCGTCTCGGCGACGCGCAGAAGCTGAAGGAAGAGCTGGACGGACTTCGCACGGAGCTGGCGCAGGCACAGCGTCGGGGCGATCTCGCGCGCGCCGGTGAGCTGGCTTACGGGCGAATCCCCGAGATCGAGAAGAAGCTCGCGGCCATGGAGACGGAGAGCGACGACGGCAAATCGGCGGTGATGGTCGAGGAAGCCGTCACGCCGGATCACATTGCGGGTGTCGTCTCGCGGTGGACCGGTGTGCCGGTCGACAAGATGCTGGAAGGCGAGAAAGAAAAGCTGCTCCACATGGAGGCGGCAATCGCGCGGCGCGTCGTCGGACAGGAAGAGGCGGTAAAGGCCGTTTCGACCGCTGTTCGCCGGGCACGTGCGGGGCTGCAGGACCCGAACCGCCCGATCGGCTCGTTCATGTTCTTGGGGCCGACCGGCGTGGGCAAGACGGAGTTGACCAAGGCGTTGGCAGCGTTTCTGTTCGACGATGAGAGCGCGATGGTGCGTATCGACATGTCCGAGTACATGGAGAAGCATGCCGTCGCCCGCCTCATTGGCGCTCCTCCGGGCTACGTCGGCTACGAGGAAGGAGGCGCACTGACCGAAGCGGTCCGGCGGCGGCCTTATCAGGTGATCCTGTTCGACGAGATCGAGAAGGCGCATCCTGATGTCTTCAACGTGCTGCTGCAGGTGTTGGACGATGGTCGCTTGACTGACGGACAAGGCCGCACGGTGGACTTCAAGAACACGCTGATCATCCTGACGTCCAACATCGGCGCCGAGTACCTCGTCGCGGTGAAGGATGGCGGGGACATGAGCCAGGCTCGCGAATTGGTGCTGGCGGAGGTGAAGACGAAGTTCCGTCCCGAGTTCATCAACCGGCTCGACGAAATCATCATCTTCCACCGTCTGCAGAGGAACGAGATGGGTCGTATCGTCGACATCCAGATCGCGCGACTGCAGAAGCTGCTGGCAGATCGCAAGATCACCCTCACCTTGGATGATGCGGCACGGACTTGGCTTGCCAACAGCGGGTACGATCCGGCCTACGGCGCACGCCCACTGAAGAGGGTCATCCAGAAGAATGTGCAGGATGCTCTAGCCGAGATGATCCTCGCCGGCGACGTGAAAGACGGAACGACGGTTGCCTTGACGGTGCGAGACGGAAACATCGCTCTCGCGCCGGCGGCGACCAAGGTCGCCGCGTAATATTCCAGTTTAACGGACTGGAACCAAGTCTCTGTTCTGGAAGTTAAAGCAAGAGGTGGGCTGACATCTGTCGTCCCGCCTCTTGTTATTAAGGTATCGGAAGTGTTTGCGCCGTACCGTCTCTCGCCGGTGTCCATTTTTGGTCACAGGTGTGGATCCACTATCGCCGCAGGGCGAACGCCGAACGGCGATTTATTTGGTGTTGCAACTTGACCGGTGCAGTCACGATGGTCATGCTACCCGCAGAGGTTGATCTTGCGAATCAAATGCAAGCAACATGTGACGTGGGGGCAACTGCGAGCTGTAACCCTATGCTTGCGAAACAAGAAGATCTATTCCTTCGCGACCTTGAAAGCGCCGCGCGCGAGTGCGCGGGAGCGACCATTAAGCGATATCCCTCCGGTCTCTCGGTGAAGAGTTCTGGTCCGGATGGCTTCGATATGGCCGTGATCGTCGAGGACGGCCACTACAGCCTTTATTTTGACAACTGGGCCGAGGAACTCGAAAACGGCGAGATCGCTCGGGAAATGTTCGAGGCCGCTCTCAAGGGCAACGCGCGGCTCCGCGTCGACATGCTATCGGGCCGTCGCTGGCGTTGGACACTCGAGAAGAAGGACGAAGGCGGTAGCTGGCTGACCGCGAGCACGACCGGCCATGTGCTTTGGCGTTTCTGGGGTCGTCAATCAAGCATCTATCTGCGCAACGCTTTTCCAAAGCACCCGCTTCCCACCGTACACGCTGCGAGTTCGTCGCGAGCCCATTAAGCCCACGACCGGCGGCTGGTGTCTTCCTTCTGACCTGACGAGCATCTCACGGCGTGAGCGGCATCATCCCGTTCAGGCGTCCGTCTTGCCGCCCTCCGCCGGCGTCGCGACGATGGCGTCGCTAGCCATTTCGCGGCTCGTCCCGAACGTGCTCCGCCGTAACCCGTGCATCGGAACCGAGGTTTCGGTGGCCGTGGTGCTCAGTTTCGTCTCCGGCTTCTCGCTAACGGGCTCGACCTCAACGGTCATGGGCCGGTCGGTGTCCGGTTTGCGAACGCGCAGACCGGAAACTGCCGTCTCGGTATTCTCAATCCGGTCAACGGATCGTCCGCTTGACATGCCGGCGGACGCATTCATGGATCGGGCAGCCTCTTCCCCAGGCCGCGGAGTGTCGGTCGGGCGCGTGCCGAGCAGAACGAGTTCCTCGATCTTCTTCAGGGCAAGCGCGGCATCGCTGTCGCCGGTCGTTTCGGGCGGCACTTTCCATTGGAACGCATCGAGCGCGCCGGTCGCGGGCGAGATGGGCGCCCAACGCTCCGAGACGACACCATCGGCCGTCCAAGCTGGGTCACGCCCCGCATCAGCGGCTCTGCTCAGCCACTCGCGGACGCGCCCTGCATCGTTGTTCTCCTCCCCCTCGATGCGCGCCATGAGCGTGCAGACCCGTTGGGTGAGGCCGTCCTCCATCAGCGGCTCGAGCGCGTGTCGAGCCTCGCGCCAATCGCGAGCCTCGACGGCTGCCGTAGCGAGCGCGATCTGAGCCTCCGGCGTGTGCGCTGCCAGATGTGCCAGCCGTTTGATGCGTTCCAGACGATCGCGCGGACTGTCGCCGGGGCGCGCGTAGGCATAGACGAGCGCCAATTCCGGATGTTGCGCCTGCTTCCAAGTCCGCTCGATCACTTTGGCGACCTTTGCCGTGGCGCCACGTGCCGCGTGTTGTCGGCCGGCAATCGCCGCGGCTGGAATGAGATCCGGGGCCAGATTGTGAGCCTCGACGGCGAGTTCCAATGCCTTGGCGCTGTTCGTATCTTCGAGTTCTTGCGCACGCGCCGTCAGCAGCACCGCGCGCCGGCGATCCGCCACGGCCTTGTCGAGATGGCCGTACTTCCTGGCGGTGGCCAATGTATCCAGCGCGTCGTCCCACCGGCCCTCGCGGCATTGCAGCTCGAACAGCGCTTCGATTGGCCAGCCAAGGCGCGGATTGAGCCGCAGGGCACGTTCGGCAAACTGGCGCGCCGCCTCTTCCTCGCCCTCCTGCTGAGCCTCCAGAAACAAGCCGCGAAGCCCGAGCTGCTCGGTGTCGGGCTGTCCAAGCATTGCTTCGAAGATCCGCCGCGACGTGCCACGGTCCCCGGAAAGTTGGGCAGCCTGGGCGCGCAGAAGCTGTGTCAACGGCTCATTCGGCAGCGACTTGCGCGCCTGTACCGCATATCGGCTCGCGAGAGTGCGGTCGCCGGCACCAATGGCGATCATGCCGCCCGATAGCGCATCGAGGCCACGCTCCTGGCGGCGTCGCGTGAAGAAGTTGCCGAGCATCGCCGGGCTGGACCAGATCTGCCGCAGCAGCGACCAGGCGAAAATAACGAACGCCAGAAACAGGGAAAGCAGCACGACAGCTCGAAACACGCTGGTCTCGATCTCGTAGCCTTCCCAGTTGATCAGCAAGCTGCCCGGTCGATCCGCAAGCCAGGACATGCCGGTCGCGATCGCCGCCACGCCCAGAAGATAAAGAACGATGCGGATCATGATCAGCCCTTCTTCTGGGCGGCGGGCGCTGCCGGCGTAGCCGGTCCGGCACCGAGGGATGCCTTCAACGCATCATCGATCGACTTGAGCGCGGCATCCACCGTCTGGCGTGCTTCCACCTTGGCAATCCACTGCTTGGCAATATCCGGTTTGTTGTCGAGGGACTTGGCTTCCGTCAGCACATCGCTGAGGCGGCCCGACTCGAGTGCATCCTCGATACGCGCGACCGTCGCCTCGGGGCTCTTGTCATCACGCGCGTGGGTTGTTTTGCGTACCCGCACGAAGCTCTTCGCGCCGGACAAAAGACGATCCATTACTGTGCCGTCGGCTTTCTCGGCTTCGGCATCGAGAATAGCGTGGGCAACGGGGCGGAAGTCTCGCGTCAACTCGGCAAGCGTCGGCACGCCTTGGTTGCGATAGGGCTCCAACGGGCGCAAATCGATGCGCGAGCCGGAGACCTTGGCGACCTCGCCCAACTCGCGGCTGTAGGGCTGTCCACGCTCCATGGCGCGCTTCAGATTGCCGAGTTCGAGCGACAGGACGATCCGCTCGGCAGTTGCATTGCGTTCGCTCTCGCTCTGCACCACGGACGTAAGGTTCTGCTGGAGATTCGAGAGCTGCGTGGCGAGCGGAGCGACCGCGGCGCTCACGTCAGCGGGCTTGGCCATGGCCCCCAGTCGCGTATCGAGATCGCGGCGCACGCCATCGAGCGCGATGGCGACCTTCGCCGTCTCGTCTTGAGCAGCCTTGAGCGAAAGCTGCAGGCGCTCCGAGCCATTCTTGACCTGGTCGAGGCCGGAACTCAGACGGTTCGTCTCGGTCTTCAAGCTTCCAATTTCGCGATCCAGGCGCTGAGCGACAGAGCGCGCCGCTTCGCTCGCTTCAGCAACCGGAGCAAGGCGCGCGTCGATCTCGCGGCCGACGTTCTTGCGAACTTCGCCAACACGCGTCGAAAGCGCAGTTTCAAGATCGGCCATGCGGCCGGTCATCTGTGCGAGTTGAGGAATGCGCCCGGCACGGTCAGGCTCGGCGGTCGCCACGGCGGCGAGGTCTCCAAGCCTTTGCTCCATCGCCTGCAGACGTGTCGCGACGTCGGCGCCCGGCGGTTCCTTTGCCAACCGTGCCTGAAGCTCGGTCGTGACTTTCGCTGCGTTCGATTGCACATCCCCTATCGCAGCCAGCTGCTGCTTCAAGGCGTCGATTTGCTTGCTGTTCTCGGCCACCGCCGCGAGGGCGCGATCTCTGTCTGGGTCTGGCGCGACCGCCGGCGCCCCCACCTTTTTTTCGAGCTCCGCAAGGCGCTGCGCCACCGCTGGTGGTACGGGGGCTGCAGGCGCGATCCCCATCTGCTCGAAGGATTGCCGCAGCGAAGGTCCAACCAGCGGCGTGGCGAGAAGTGCGAGCGCGGCACCTACAACACCCGCCAGGAGATGACTCGAAAAGCCACCGGACGCGCGGGGTGCGGCCGGTGAAACGGGTGCTCGCGGGCTCGCCCCAGCAGCGGCAGCAGGCCTCGGGGCCGCAGACGGGCGAGGTGGAGCGGCCGCGCTGGTAGAGGTCGTAGCTCCGGCTGTATTTGCCGAAGCGCGCTTGTCTGCCGCTGCTGCAGCCACCTTGCGCGCTGTTTCGGCTTGTCCCTTCGGCATGGCCGCCTGCGGTGCCTTTGGCTCCGCCGCCTCGGAGGCTTTCGGAGCTTCGGACGCCGACTTCGCCGTCTCGGACGGGACTTCGACCGCCTTCAGATCAATGGTCGCATGCGGACGCTTTGCACTCACATCGGTGGCGGCGCGTTCGCCGGCCTTGGCGGACCCTTCCTTCTGGCCCGGGCCGTCTTTCTTATCCGTCATCGAGGCTTGATCCTCTGCCTTTACGCGAAACATCGGCTCGAGAGCGCCGCATGTGCACATGCGTCAGTCGAGCGGCCTGGGAAAGCCGTGCAGTTTCCAAGGGTAAACGCTATGCCCCTATATTTGCCGCAGCGAGATCAATGAGGGCAAGCATTTCTTCGAGGGTGGGACGTGCCGCATGCTCGACTGTTATGCCTTCCATCTTTGCGAGGCGACGAGCGACGGCCTCAGAGAGGCATAGATGAACCACCTCGCGGACGGCCGCCTCCAGACCCTGTACCCCCACGAGACGCGCCCAGACGGTCGCCGCATCCGGAGACATCAGCGCGACGGCATCGACGTGACCTCCTCGCAACGCCTCAACGACCTGTCGCGGAAGCGCCGTTGCCGGTTCCATCCGATACACGACCCGACTTTCGGCCCGCACGCCGAGTTGGCCGAGTTCCGAAGCAAGATCGTATGCCGTCCGCTCGCCAGCGAGATGAAGCAAGAGATCCTCCGCCGGATCGACCAGCGAGGCAACGAGAGGTCCGAGCTCGGACGCGGTGCCGGGGCCTTTGACGACCCTTGCAAAGCCCATGCGCCGCGCCTCCTCGGCCGTTGCCGCACCGACCGCAAACACCGTCAAGCTGCGGGCCGTAGCAAGAGCGTCCGAGCCCACCAGCGCGCGTAGCGCGTTGCGGCTCGTCGCGATCAGCCCGGTGACGCCCTCGAGCGCATCGACGTCGAGCGCCAACGGCGTAAATGATGACAGCGGTGCCGCCTGGGCGGTGTGGCCTCGCTTCTGCAGCAACCCAATGAGCTTGATGCTGTCCGGCTCCGGCCGCGTGACCAGAACATGCATGATTGATCCCTCGCAGGCGCTGGATGAGCTCAGCACGCAAAAAAGTCGGGGCCACCCCGCGTCCTGAGCTCATCGGCCGCATCGATCGCCAGCGCTTGGCGGTCGTCGACTCTGCCGTGCCGTTCCGCCTTTAAGGAAATGCTTCCGTCAGGCCTGAGAATTTCGCCGGCGAAGATGATTTCGTCCCCGTCCAGGCGGGCGAGCGCCGCGATCGGTGTCCGGCAGGACCCTTCGAGGCGCGCGAGAAACGCCCGCTCCATGTCGACCGCGAGTGCACTGGGCCGATCGTCGATGGGCGCGACGAGATGCGCCGCCGCGGCATCGTTCGCCCGGATCTCGACACCGATTGCCGCTTGCGAAACGGCTGGCAGCATCTGGTCGACCGCGATCCGCTCCGTGATGCGATCCTCTTGCCCGAGGCGCCGCAAGCCGGCGCAAGCCAGGAACGTCGCGTCAGCCACGCCTTGCGCCAGCTTCGTCAACCTCGTCTGCACGTTGCCGCGAAACTCGATCACTTCGAGATCGGGGCGTAGCTGGCGCACCTGCGCACCCCGCCGAAGCGACGACGTGCCGATGCGCGCGCCCGGCGGAAGCGCCGAGAGGGACGGCCAGCGCAATGATATAAACGCATCCCGCACATCCTCGCGGGGCAGGATCGCGGCCATCGTCAGGCCGTCGGGCAATACGGTCGGCATGTCCTTCATGGAATGCACGGCGAGATCGACGTCCCCGCTCAAAAGCGCCTCTTCGATTTCCTTAGTGAAGAGACCTTTTCCACCCGCTTCTGCCAGTGAGCGGTTCTGGATGCGGTCCCCCGTCGTCTTGATCGGAACCACTTCGAACGCGCTTTCTGGCATCCCGTGAGCCGCCATCAGCCGGCTGCGCACCTCGTGCGCTTGGGCAAGTGCCAGTGGCGAGCCTCGCGTACCGATACGAGCCGTCCTCACTTGCAAACTCTTTCTCCCGGAGTATAGGCGGTGCAACTGGGTCGCACCTCTATGGTCGGTCGAAGCTTATGCTCGCTCCACCGGCGGAGCGCAAATCCCGAAGGCGACGTCGTGGCCAACGCGCATACAATAGAGGCGGAACAGGCGCTGCCCACGGAACGCCTTGTACTGGGCATCGAAACGAGTTGCGACGAGACGGCCGCGGCCGTGGTCGCCCACGCGTGCGACGATCAAGGCCGCACGGTCGGGCGCATCCTGTCCAACGTCGTCCGTTCGCAATGGGACGCGCATCGGGCCTACGGGGGCGTCGTGCCGGAGATCGCCGCACGTGCCCATGCCGAGTGCCTGGATGACATCGTTCGTGCGGCCATGGCTGAAGCTGCGGTGGGTTGGAGCGAATTGGATGCCGTTGCTGCGACCGCTGGGCCCGGCCTGATCGGCGGCCTCATCGTCGGACTGACCACGGCGAAAGCGATCGCTCTGGTGCATCGCCTGCCACTCGTTGCAGTCAATCATCTCGAAGCGCACGCGTTGACAGTTGGGCTGACCGAGGGCCTGAGGCCACCCTACCTGCTGCTGCTGGTCTCAGGCGGCCATACGCAGCTCATCGACGTGTTGGACATCGGGCGTTACGAGCGGCTTGGCACAACGATTGACGACGCGTTGGGCGAAGCGTTCGACAAAACCGCAAAGTTGTTGGGCCTCGGCTTTCCGGGCGGCCCCGCGCTGGAGGCGGCGGCTCGGGAGGGCGACGAGCGGCGCTTCCTCTTACCTCGGCCAATGATCGGTCGCGCCCAGCCGAACTTCTCGTTCGCTGGCCTGAAGACCGCAGTCAGAACCGCCGCCAGCGCCATTGCTCCGCTCAGCAACCGCGATGTCGCCGACATTGCCGCCGCTTTCCAGGCAACGGCCGCGAACGCTGTGGTTGATCGCGTCCAGCGCGCAATGGCGATGTGCGATGCGCGGCGAGATCCGCCACCGCATGGGCATGTGCTGGTGGTGGCCGGCGGGGTGGCCGCCAATCTCCGGCTACGAGCTGCGTTGAATACTCTCGCGGAAACGAAGGGCTGGCGATTGGCACTGCCTCCAATCGCCCTCTGCACTGATAATGCTGCAATGGTGGCCTGGGCAGGAGCGGAACGGCTGGCGCTCACAGGAGCTGGTGACCCGCTTGATTTCGCAGCGCGCGCGCGCTGGCCGCTGGATCCAGACGCGGCACCGGCCCTGGGCTCGGGGCGCCTCGGCGCAAAGGTCTAAGTGGCGCGGACGACGGGCGGGCAGAGTTCACAGCGCTCGGCATGCCATGGAGGGCGGCTCTCGCCATCTTTCGGTGGATTTCTTGCTCCGCGAGCCGTGTGTGCGCGATTCTAGCCGTAATTGAAGCCAGCGAATCATCTACTGCCAGTTCGGGGAAGTTCTATGAGCCGGCTCCGCTCAGTGAACGGGACTGACGTGCAAGGGGGATGCAAATGTCGCTTTTCGTGGCATTGAGCGAACTCGTCGGGGGCGCAGCACTGGCTGCCGCACCAGCCTGTGACTTGGCTATCTCTGACGCAGCGATCAATGATCAAACAGGATTCATGGCGTGGATCGCCGAACGCGAGGACATGCGGGAAATCCGCGTGATCGTCGAGGCGATTGGTAGGGAAATCTGGATCGGTACAGAAACCCGTGGGCTCGCGCAGCGGGATCTCGATCAGCATATTCGAGCCGCGGCGCGGATCGTGGCACAGCTCCGCCCGTCGGCCGGGCTTATCGCAGAAATCAATGCGACGGTTCGATCTGGCAAGCCTTCGGCCGTGCATACCGGTGAGACCATCTCGTGGCGCATTGCCAGTGATATGGTTTCTCGCGCACGCACGGCAGGTGCATTCTCCGGCGGTATGATGGGAATTCAAGCTGAAATCCCACTGCGCGAGGAGGTGGTTCAATTCCTGCTGGATCGGTCGTTCTCGCATTTGCTCGACGATGACCGCAGATTGATGCGGCTGGGCCCGGCGATCGCCGAATTTGCGGAGGGTCACCTGCCGTCCGGTACGCGGCCGCAGCCTGCGGGCGGACTCGGGGGCCTTGGCATATCGAGGTTGTTCGCCAATCAAATCGAGCAGGCTGGGGGCACCACTTTCCTCGCCGAGATTGCGGAAAGATTCGGAATCTCCGAGAAATCCGTTCATCGCCTGATTGCCATGGTGGACGGCCAGCCGGTTGGCGCGGAGGGCCGCGTCGCGAAGTTGCAGAGCGCGGCTCAGTGGCTCGCCGACGTCCGTGCGCAGCTTATGCGCCCGACCAACGAAGATGCCGACACGCGCAGGCTGAAGGCAACCGCTGCGACGGCGCTCGCCGAAGGGAATTTCGAGACGGCGATGGATACCCTGCGGGTTATCCGCCGCGACTTGCGGGAAATACGGCGCCGGACAGAGGAGCGTCTGCAGGACGAAGCACTCGCACTCAGGATTCAAATGGCTGAGGAGGCGCGCGCCACCGCTCGTCTTGCCGAGATGCTTGCTGCGCGCGGAGAGCATGCGCAGGCCGCGGAGCTTTTTGCCGAGGCCGCGGTTGCGTTGCCACGCGCCGACGATGAAGCGGCGTGGCGGTACAATCTTCAGAGAGCGGACGCCCTTCTTCAGCACGCGCGTGAACGGGATGACGCTGCCGCGCTTTCCGAGTCGATTTCGGTCTATGGAAGCCTCGTGCGTCAGGCTGCGGAGAAAACCACCAATACGAAGTCGCTCGCCGAGGCATGCCTCGGTCACGGCGAGGCCCTGCTGACGGCGGGTGAGCGCGACCCCAATGCAAATCGCCTCAAAGACGCTATTGCCATCTTCCAGAAGGCCATCCAGCTTCTGGAACGCGAACGAGATCCAGGCGGCCTTATTCGTGCGCGTTTCTCGCTTGCCAAGGCCATGGCGCGGCAAGGCGAACGCGACGGTTCCGTCGAAACCCTGCGGCATGCGGCCCAGGCTTTCCGCGATGCGTCGGCGTCGGCAATCGCCGAGAAGTTGCCGGCGGATACCGTCAGTCTGCAACTCAGCCTCGGCAGCGTGCTGCTTGCCATTGAGGAGCGCGCGGGCGGAATGGAGCTTCTTCGTGAAGCCGCGGATGCCTATCGCGGTGCGCTCTCGCAAATGGACAGCGAGGTCGACAGCGAACGCTGGGGCGAGGCTCAGATGAACCTTGGCCTCGCACTTCTTGGCCTCGGCGAGCAGTCGGGATCGGGGCAGCAGCTCGAGGAAGCGACGCGGGCATTCCGCGCGGCGATCGAGGCAACGCCAAGGGTCAGGGCGCCGCGTCGGTGGGCTCTGACGCAAATGAACCTCGGAAATGCCCTGGCCGCGCTGGGAGACAGCGATGGCACTGGCACGACGCTCCTCGACGAAGCGATCGATGCCTACAATCTTGCGCTCGAAGAACTCCTGCGCGAAGCCGAGCCGCTGAAGTGGGCGATCACGCAGATGAATCTTGGAACAGCGTTGATTCGGCTCGGCGAGCGGGTCGATCGTCGCCGGCATTGGCTCGCGGCGGCCGGCACCCTCGTGCCCGCGCTGGAAGTCTTCGAGCAGCAGGGTGCCGACGAGCTTGCCGAGATGGCACGGCGCAACCTTCGGCGCTTCCAGGAGAGCTGGGACAGCATCCTAGCACCGCCAGGATCGCCAGCGGCGAACAACACAGCGGAGACGTCTACCACGCCGAGCAAGCGTCCCCGTCTCGCCCAAACGGGCTGAATGCCTTTGATAACGGCGCGGTCTCCGGCTTTGCCGGGGCCGCGTTTGTCGCATTTGCCACATGTCTTGTGCCAGAGCGCGGATTGGACGAAATTGCGCGGGCTTTCGCCACCACGACGGATGCCATGAAGACCGTGCTCGCCCTGTTGCTGGTGCTTATTGCTGGCGTGGGATTTCCCACCGCGCCGGCCGTCGCCCAGGGCGTACAGTCGGGTAGCGCCCTCGATCCATTCCCCGAGAACAATCGCTATCGGGTGCAGATCTGGGGCGATGACATGGCCCAGGGTCTGCTCGAGGGTGTCGCTGATCAGATCGCCGACGAGCCGCGCCTGGAACTCGACAAGAAGCAGCGCTGGCTCAGTGGCCTGCTGAAAGTCGATATCGATCAAGAAGCCAAATCAATCGACCAATCTCTAGGGCAAGGGGCGCCGCACATCGTCGTGCTGATCCTCGGGGCCGGCGATCGGCTAGCACTGAGGCGCGCGAATAGTCGACGCATTCCAGTCGGCAGTGACGAATGGAAAACCGAGTATGCGCGGCGATTGGATCTCGTCATGCGCACGCTCAGGAAGCACGCGATCGGCGTCTTCTGGATCGGCCTGCCGGTGATGCGCCGCCAGGACGTCAACGAGGACGCTGAAATGATCAACGAGCTCATTCGCAGCCGCGCTCTCGTCAACGGCGTGCGTTTCATTGACATCTTCGCCAGCTTCGCCGATGCCGACGGAACCTACAACGCGAACGGCCCGGATCTTGCCGGAAAAACGCGGCTGCTTCGCGATCAGGACGGCATCCATTTCACAGGTACGGGGTATCGGAAGCTCGGATATTTTGTCGAGCGCGAGCTGAAACGTGCCGCAGCACAGGCTTGGGAAGAACGCATGATTCCACTCGCGGGCAGCGAGGCGGAACAAGCGCGTGTTCGCCCGCCTCCGACGGTGAAGCTGGCACCGTTGTCCGGGTCAGGCCAGAAAGCATCCTCGAAGGACGCGGCCGCCTCGCGCCAAACTGATACGGCCGATGGCAATGGCAAAGGGCTCAAGGCCGAAAACAGCCGTGTCACAATTCGCGGCCAGGGCGAGCAAAACGTGACGGTGGAAATTCTGCGACCTGCCATTCCGGCATCGGTCGTTTCTCTGCTGACGCGCCGCGAGTCCAGCGATAAGCCAACCCACGTCGGCGATGCCGTCATGACCGAGATTTTGGGTGGGCTGACCGTGGTCTCGTCGGTCACGCCGGTTGGAGAAGCCGGTGCCCGGCAGCGGACCGGCAACGACCAGACGACTCCGCTTTACCGTGTGCTGCAGCGAGGAGAGAGTCTGCCGCCCAAGCCGGGCAGGGCCGACGAAATGCCTTGGCCTCGACCGGAGCCCGTTCTCGATCCTCGATTGTCGCGGCCTCTCGAGATCGAGCCTGCATCTACGGCGATCGACACGGGGAGCGTTGCCGCTCCCGTCAAAGCAACGAGCTCCGATGGCCCGCCCCTTCCGCGGCGCCCGAGCCCGTCGTTCGCGCCGCGCGGTCGGTAGCGAGGACGCGAGCCTCACCCCTGCTTGACGCTGTCCCACCACGCGCATTGGGTGTTCGAGCCGACGTGATAGTTACCCTCGGTCACTTGCACGGGCTGGCGCAGGCCGTCCTTTGCCGCCAGGGTTTTCGCCGCGTGACGGGCCGCTCGCAATTCCGGTGGCGCCGACACGGGATCGTGCCCCCAGAGGCTGCCCCCGTACGTCATCTCCGCGGGAATCCACGTGTCCGGCTCGATCACGCGTCCACCCCAGCCATATTCGATAAGGAAGTCGTCCGGCGTACGCGCGTAGAACGAAGTCATCAGATCGTTGGTGTGGCGTCCCA
This sequence comes from Hyphomicrobiaceae bacterium, assembly GCA_050250755.1. Lineage (GTDB taxonomy): Bacteria > Pseudomonadota > Alphaproteobacteria > Rhizobiales > Hyphomicrobiaceae. The sequence goes on along the minus strand of JBFWOB010000008.1, from coordinate 45,948 downwards.
GCGTAACCGCCAGCCGGTTCTCGACCGTTGCAATATCGAGCGCCTGTCCGACATCGTCCAGCATGCCCACCTCCATCATGATGTGGTGGATGCCTTCACGCCCGGTCTGCAGGAGCGCGAGACTGTGCTGCCGCGGATTGATATGGAAGAAATATGCCGTGAACGGCTTCAGCATGTAGTCGCTGATATGGAAGCCCAGCACGTCGCGATAGAACGGCACGAGCGTCTCGACGTTTTTCGCATGCAGCACCGCATGCCCCATGCCGAGTGCGCCGGTGCGGAAACCAGAAATAGAACGCCCCGGCTTGAAGGGGTCTGCTTCTATTTCTGGACCGTAGAACGCTTCGATCGGATTGCCCACGGGATCGGAAAAACGAATGGCACCCTTTACGCCCCGCAGCTCGGCCTCGGCACCACTGACGCGGCGCACCTGCACCTGTGACGATTCGAGCCGACCCGCCAGCGCTTCCAGCGCATCGGCATCGTCGACCTCGAAGCCGAATGCCGTCACCTCGTCATCTGTTGAGGATACCAGGATGCGCTGCTTTCTGTCGTCCATGCGGAACTTGAGCGTGGTGGACGTTCGTTCAACAAGCTGAAGGCCCAGGAAGCGCGGACCAAATTCTGCCCAATCATCGAGTTTTGCAGAGTGCACACCAAAATAGCCGAATGACTGAAGTTGCATGCTCGCCTCCTCCGCCGCGGATCGCGTTCCGCCGCACTACGATAGGCATTTCCTCAGTATTCCTTGGGGCGAGGCTATCATGGCGAGGCCCGCGGGGAAACGCCCGTTGGGCCATACCGCGAGGCGTGCTATCGACGGGCTTGTTGTGCATCGCAATGTCAAGCTGGGAGAGGCCCCATGCGCCGTCAACGCAAGGCCAAGATCATCGCCACCCTGGGTCCGGCCAGCTCTGATCCGGCGATGATCGAGAAGTTGTTCGATGCGGGAGCAGACGTGTTCCGGCTGAATTTTAGCCATGGCACGCGCGATGACCACAAGCAAAGATTGGACATCATCCGGGCTCTCGAGGCGAAGAAAGGCTGTCCCATCGGCATCTTGCAGGATTTGCAGGGCCCTAAGATCCGCATTGGTACGCTCAAAGCGGGGCCCGTGGTCCTCAAGTCCGGCGACGAACTGGAGTTTCGGCTCGATCGCGAACCGGGCGACGCACAGTCCGTCGCGCTGCCACACCCCGAAGTGTTCGAGAACATGATGCCGGGACACCGCATTATGATCGACGACGGCAAGCTGCAACTCGAATGCGTCGGCGTCGAGCGTGAACGCATCCGTGCTCGCATCGTGGTTGGCGGGCTTCTATCGGACCGCAAGGGCGTGAACCTGCCGCAAACCGAGCTCTCCATTTCTCCACTGACGCCAAAGGATCGCGAGGACCTGGCATTCGGCCTGGATCTCGGGGTGGATTGGGTCGCGCTGTCATTCGTGCAGCGTCCGTCGGACGTCATCGAGGCACAGGGGCTCATCAAGGGCCGGGCCGGCGTGATGGCGAAGATCGAGAAGCCAGCGGCTCTCGGGCGGATGGACGACATCGTAGCTCTTGTCGATGCGGTGATGGTGGCCCGCGGCGATCTGGGCGTTGAGATTCCTCCCGAGGATGTGCCTGGGCGCCAGAAGGAATTGGTGCGTCTGTGCCGCCAAGCCGGCAAGCCTGTCGTCGTTGCGACGCAGATGCTCGAATCCATGATCAAGTCACCATCGCCGACGCGCGCCGAGGCCTCCGACGTGGCGACTGCGATCTACGACAGCGCCGACGCCGTGATGCTCTCGGCAGAATCCGCATCCGGCGACTGGCCGGTCGAGGCCGTGTCGATGATGAGTCGCATCATCGAGCATACAGAGGCTCACAAGCTGTACCGCTCGATTATCGAAGCGTTGCAGCCGACCCCGGAGCATACGACGCCGCATGCCGTTGCCGCCGCCGCGGCCGACATCGCAGATGCCATCGGCGCCTCGGCGATCGTCGCCTATACTGCAAGTGGCACCACCGCGTTCCGCACGGCCCGAAAGCGGCCCCGGGTGCCCATCCTCAGCCTATCGCCCACGGAGAAGACGGCCCGCCAGCTCGCGTTGCTGTGGGGAAATTACAGCGCCGTCTCGAGCGAGATCACCAGTTACGACGACATGATCGACAAGGCCAAGGCGCACGCCGTCGAGGAGGGTTTCGGGCAGACCGGCGACCGGATTGTCATCATCGCGGGCTTCCCGGTCGGAAAGCCTGGAACGACGAACAACATTCGCGTCGTGCGGATCTGAGCCATCCGCCGCGCCCTATGCGGTCGGCGTCTCGCGGGGCTCCGTAGCCTTCATTGTGGGTAGCTCGGCGAACCGCCCGTACCATGCGGCGAGCCGAGGCCGTCCGGGCCGGAAATCTTCGAGCCACTCGCGCCAGTCCTGATAGCTGAGGGCAATTCCGGTCGTGATTTGCCCAAGGTTCAGGGCGCCGTCCAAATGTTCGACGTCCCGCTCGAGCGCATCGAAGCAACGGCGGATACGCACCCGTTGCTTCTCCAGGAAGCTCTCCGAGCGCGCCGCATCGGGACGAAGAAACTCCGCCCGCATGGCGATTTGTGCCTCGAGCGCGCCGTCAGCAATCGCGTACAACGACCACATGCGCTGTCGCGCGACCTTGTCGGACGGAATGAGCGAGCGCGGCGCCGCCACCTCGTTCAAATGCAGGCAGATGAGGGTTGAATCGCCGAGTGCCACACCCTCGTCGGTAATGAGCGTCGGGATGCGCGCCACAGGGTTCGCTTCCGCGAGACCCGGTGTGAAACGCGGCGTGGTATAGCCCCAGTCCAGCGTCCAGGTGGTCGGTTTGACCTCGATCTGCTCCCAAAGTCCAAGCTCACGCGCAGCGACGCACACCTTGCGCGTAAACGGAGAAGCGGGGGTCCAGAAAAGCTGCATCGTGGGGTCTCCAAGCGAGCCCGTGACGTGGGCTCCATCCAGGCTACACTCTCACGGAGTGCGCCTTCCGCAGGCGCACGTAGCACGGGATAAGCATCCATGCCCAGAATCAGACTGTCTGAGAATTTCCGAGCGGTCTTCTACGCACCCTTCTATGCGACTGTCGCTCTTGGGCATTTCGCCCGCGAAGGTGTCGAGATCGAGCTGTTGTCCTCGCCATCGCCCGGTGCGGCAGCGAGTGGCCTTCTCGATGGCAGCATCGACGTGAGCTGGGGCGGCCCGATGCGAGTCATGAAGGCCCGCGACGAGTCGAACGGTGCCCCGCTGATGGCCTTGTGCGAGGTTGTTCGCCGAGACCCGTTCTATCTCGTCGCACGCCCTGGCCTCGATGCCTTCACGCTTGCCGATCTGACGCGCTTGCGTTTCGCCTCAGTGTCCGAAGTTCCGACTCCGTGGTTGTGCCTCCAGCACGACCTGCGCGAGCTGAATGTTGACCCGGCGACCGTCCCGCGCGTCGCTGATCGTACGATGGTCGACAATCTCGCTGCCCTGGCCGACGGCAGTCTCGACGTCGCGCAAATGTTCGAGCCGTTTGCAGCACGTGCCGTGCGCTCGGGCGTCGGTCGCATCGTCTATGCGGCGAGCTCTCGCGGCGAAACCTGCTACACGACGTTCCTCGCGACGCGCGACTCGATTGCCCGCAATCGCGATGCTCTCGCAGCCATGACCCGGGCGGTCGCTCTCACGCAGGAATGGCTTGGCCGCACTGACATGCAAAGCCTGGTGGATGCTGTTGGCGAGTTCTATCCTGAGGTCGACACGGCCGATCTTCTTGCGGCTTTTGAGCGCTACTGCAGTGCCCGGCTCTGGGCGACAGATACCGTCATCTCTCGCGTGGGCTTCGATCGACTGGCACGAAGCCTTCAGTCTGGCGGCTTCATTACCAACTTGCCCACCTACGAAGATTGCGTGGTGAACTTCGGCTAAGCCGTGCGCCCGAAGGGCCTCGTCATGGACACCGGCTGCTGCCGCGGCTACACGCACGCCCATGACAAACCAAACCGCACGGGTGGAAGCTACCGACAAAGGTTGGTGGCAAGAGCTTGGCGCGCTCTCGGCCCTGGCATGGCCTATCGCCGCGACCAATCTCGCGCAGATCGCCATGAGCGCCACCGATGTCGCCATGATGGGTCAGCTCGGGCCCGAGACGATGGCTGCGGGTGCGCTCGGCGCGAATCTTTATTTCATCGCGCTGGTTCTCGGCATCGGTCTCCTCAACGCGGTCGCGCCTCTGACGGCACGCGCACTTGGCCGTGATTCTGAAGCGCACGAGGACGTTGCTCGAACGGTCCGCCAGGGGCTCTGGTCGTCGGTCTTGCTCGTCCTGCCTTGCTGGATCGCGCTCTGGTGGAGTGAGGCCATACTGCTCGCCATGGGCCAGGCGCCAGAGCTCGCCGCTGCTGCCGGCGTCTACGTGCGTGCGCTGCAATGGGCACTCTTGCCGTTCTGGTGTTACCTCGTTCTGCGCTCATTCATCAGCGTGCTGGAGCGACCGTTCTGGGCGCTGATCATCGGCGTCTTCGGTGTTCTCGCCAACGCAGCGGGCAACTGGTGCCTGATGCTCGGCCACTGCGGATTTGCCCCCATCGGCATCGCCGGCTCGGGGTTATCGACCACGCTGGCGTCCAGTCTGATGCTCGTCGCAATGATCGCCGTCGTGCAGATCGACCGCCGCTTTGCCGGCTTTCGCGTAGTGGCCCACCTTTGGCGCTCCGACTGGCCGCGCCTTGGCGAGCTGTGGAGGCTGGGTCTGCCAATGGCTGCGATGCTTCTGTTTGAAGTCACCATCTTCAACGCCGCCGTCTTTTTGATGGGTCTGATCGGCACGAGCGCGTTGGCCGCACACACCATCGCGATCAACATCGCCTCGCTCACGTTCATGGTGCCGCTTGGCATCGGCCAGGCCGCCACCGTGCGCGTCGGTCTCGCCTTTGGTCGATACGATCGAGACGGTATTCATCGCGCCGGCTGGTCGGCCTTCTGGCTCGCAACAGCCTTCATGGCCGCCATGTCGCTATTGATGGTGCTCGCGCCCAATCTCCTCATTTCGGCATTTCTCGACATCCACGCCCCGGCCAACGCCGAAGTCTTGAGCCTCGCCACGACCTTTCTGCTCTTCGCCGCGTTATTCCAGATCGCAGATGGCGCCCAAGCGGTCGGCGGGGGCATGTTGCGCGGACTGCATGATGCGCGCGTGCCTATGTTCTACGCGCTCGCTGGCTACTGGGGCATCGGCCTGCCGCTTGGAGCCGCCTTGGCTTTTGGTGCTGGCATGGGCGGCACCGGAATCTGGATCGGATTGGCGACCGGCATTGGCATTGTCGCTATGCTGATGATCGTCCGCTGGCAGCGTCGCGAGCGATTGGGGCTGCTCGACCTGCCGGGATGACGCCATGGTCCAGCGACATCACTCGCGCTCGCCCCTTGCACCCCGGCACGGAAGATTGGATCGTCACGCTGAACACGTGTGTCGCAGGTCAGGAGGCAACATGCACCGCGAGGCATTGAAGGGTCTGAAAGTCGTCGATCTCACCACCACGATTGCTGGTCCCCATTGCACGCGGCTTCTCGCGGACCTCGGCGCCGACGTGATCAAGATCGAAGGGCCTGAAGGCGACATGATGCGCACGCGCCCGCCGCTCCGCGACGGTGCGTCATCGACGTATGGGCAACTCAACGCGGGTAAGCGGTCGGCTCTCCTCGATCTGAAGCATCCGCTGGCCCAGAAGGCCGTCCGGCAGCTCGCGGCAGACGCGGACATTTTCGTCGAGAACTATCGCCCCGGTGTCACACGCCGTCTCGGCATATCCTATCCGCAGCTCGCCGAGATCAACCCGCGTCTCATCTATGGCTCGATCTCCGGTTACGGCCAGACCGGTCCGTCGGCCGAGCTCGCCGCCTATGCGCCCGTCATCCACGCCGCGTCGGGTTACGATATGGCCCACATGGCCTATCAGCCGGGGCGGACGCAGCCAGACAATTGCGGCATCTACGTTGCCGATTTTCTCACCGGCACCTATGCTTTCGGAGCCATCCTGGCGGCACTCAATCAGCGCCACAGCACCGGCAAGGGCCAGCACGTCGATGTGTCCATGCTGGAGAGCATGCTGTCGCTGACGATCAACGAGGTACAGGGTGCCCAATACCCTGTACCACCACCGCCGAAACGCCACATCTTCAGCCCGGTCGCGACCAAGGACGGCTATGTTCACATTGCGGTGGCGAGTGAGCGCACGTTCCAAAGTCTCAGCGACGCTGCAGACCGCCCTGATCTGGTCGCGGATCCGCGCTTCGAGAAATATCTCGACCGTCGTGCGAATTGGGCCGATTTCGTAGACGAGATCGAAAAGTGGTCCCGCACGCTGACCTCAAACGAGGTGCTCGCCGTTCTGGAACGCTTCACTGTTCCGTCTTCGCATTACCGCACGGTGCCGGAAGTGATGGCCGATCCGCAACTCGAGCATCGCGATGCGTTCGCCGAGGTTCATGACAAGGGCGGCACATTCAAAGCGCTTAATCCGCCGTTCCGCCTTTCGCAGTCCGCGGCGAAGGCGCAGCCCTTCGTCGCCACCCTGGGAGAGCATACCGAGGAAGTGCTGAGGGAAGCGGGCCTCGCTGACTCGGAGATCGACGTGGTAATGCGCGGCAGGTAGGCGAGCCGGTCGTCGATCACGCATTTCGGCGTGCGCCACCCGATGAAGCCTTTAATCTGGTAATTATACGGAGAGAGAAGCGATCGAAGCGAGGTAGAATGAGGTGACAGCGGGCCCGACAATCGTATTGTTGCACTTGGCCGGATTTGTAGCCCTGCTGTTGTGGGGCATGCATATGGTCCACAGCGGCATTGTTCGCGCTTTCGGCGGCAATCTGCGCCAAGCCCTGGCTATCGGCCTGAAGAACCGCTTCAAAGCGTTTTTCGCCGGCCTCGGCATCACCGCACTGCTTCAAAGCAGCACCGCAACGGCCCTGATGTCGACCAGCTTTATCGCGGCCGGCTTCATGACCCTCGTCCCTGCATTGGCCGTCACCTTGGGAGCGAACGTCGGTACGACTCTGATCGTCCAGTTGCTCACCTTCAACGTCGCCAGCATCGCGCCGATATTTGTGCTGGTCGGCCTCATCGCGTTCAAGAGAGGCGGCAAGACGCGGACGCGTGATCTCGGCCGGGCCTCCATCGGCGTCGGTCTCATCTTGCTCTCTCTCAGCCTGATCGTGGCAACGGTGGAGCCTGTCGAAAAGGCGACGGCACTCCGCGATCTCTTTACGATGCTGTCCGGCGATCCGGTTATCGACATCGTCTTGGCCGCGCTGATGACGTGGGCCGCGTACTCGAGCGTCGCCGTCGTCCTATTGGTGATGACGCTGGCGGCTCAGCATATCGTCTCGCCGGAGGCGGCGCTGGCGCTCGTCCTGGGCGCCAATATCGGCAATATCATTCCGCAGTATTTCGCCGCGAGCACGAATGTCGAGGCCAAGCGCCTCTCGCTGGGCAATCTCCTGATGCGCGGCAGCGGCTGCCTCTTGGCCATTCCGCTATTGCCGTGGATTGCCCAGTTCATCGCGGGGCTCGAGGCGAGTCCCGCCCGTCAGGTCGCCAACTTCCACACACTCTTCAATCTGGCTCTGGCGATCATATTCATCGGTCTGCTCGATCCGCTTGCGAAGCTGTGCACGCGGCTCGTTCCGACGCCATCCGGCGCGCCCGATCCATCGCGGCCTCAGTATCTGAATTCGGATACGACGGAGGCCCCGACCGTCGCTCTGGCCGCCGCCGCGCGCGAGGTGCTGCGTATCGTCGATACCGTGGAGGCAATGCTCCGGATCTTCCTGGAGGCTCTGCAGAACGATGATCGCAAGCTTCTCGGCAAACTGGCCGCGATGGATGACACGGTCGATAGTCTCCACAACGCCGTGAAGCTGCATTTAACTGAAATCAGTCGTCAGGGCGGCCTTACCGATGCCGATGCCAGGCGTTGCTCCGATATGCTCGCCTTCACCATCAACCTTGAGCATATCGGCGATATTCTCGACAAAAGCCTTCGCGAAATTGCAGCCAAAAAGATCAAGCAAAGGCTGAGTTTCTCACAGGAAGGTTTGGACGAGATCACGCATATGCACCAATGCCTGATCGAAAACCTGCATTTGGCGACCAGCGTCTTCATGCTTGGCGATGTTTCGGCCGCGCGCCATTTGTTGGCCGAGAAGGATCGCATGCGCGATTTGGAGCAGGCCGCGACGGACAACCATCTGCGGCGCTTGCGGGAGGGACTGAAGCAAAGCATCGAGACGAGTGCGCTGCATATCGATATTGCACGCGACCTGAAGCGCATTGCCGCGCACATCGCCTCGGTCGCCTACCCCATTCTCGAGCAGAATGGCGCGCTGCGCCGAACCCGCCTCGTCGACGCGGATGAGCTGAGTACGCAGCACGAGGCGCGCTAGACCGGCGGGGCTCTTAAGCCCCGCGGAACAAAATAACGCCCGCGAGTATCAGTGCAATGCCGGCCACTTCCAAAGGTCGGATCGTTTCTCGAAACCAGTATCGTGAAATAAGCAGCGCAAAAACGATCTGCACCTGCGCGACGGCGGCAACGTAGGACGCATTCGCGAGCGCTGACGCCGTGAACCACCCGACGGAGCCCGCCGCGCTGCTGAAGCCGACGAGCAGTGCAAGCCAAGGCCAATGGCGCAGACGCGCAAGCTCCTGCCGTTCGCGCACCAGTAGCCAGGCTCCGATGAATATGAATGAGACCAGCGTCGTCGCGACCGCCGCCATTGCAGAGTTTACGAGTGGGCCGGCTTCCGGATCGAGCGTGAGGATGGCCTCACGAAGTGCGAGATAGGAGATAGCCGCGCAAAGTGCGCTGCCGAACCCGAGGCGCATCGGCGGCCCGAGTAGAATGTCGGCCAGCCCTCCAGTCGAACCCCACGCCGAAGGGCCTATCCGCGCGGCCGAGGCTGCCAGCACCCCGGAAACCGTTATGGCGATTGCGATCCAACCCAGGCCGCTGATGACTTCCGAAAAGAGGAGACTGCCGATGATCGCAGTCAGGATCACGTCTGCTCGCTGAATCATGATGCCAACGGCAAAGTTGCCGCTCTGGAAAAGCCAAACCATCAGGATTGTCATCGCGAACTGCAGGAAGGCCGTCAGGCTGCAGCAGATCCAAAAGACTGCATTCGTCTTCGGCAGCGCTATCCCCTGCATCTGCAGAACAGCGATCAGATAGACGACAAGAAACGGCAGCCCGAACAGCATCCGCATATAGGTCGCGACGGATGCGGAGAGATGACGGTTCAGCTCCTTGAGCGCCGCGTAGCGCAGGGCCTGAAAGAACGCAGCCGCAAGACTGGCCACAATCCACAAATGCTGCATATCGCGTCGGTCCCGCCCCTACTGAGCCGCATGGTGGGGTTCCCCCGACATGAGCTGCGTCGTGGCGAGCCTTGCATAGATCCCGTTGCGTGCCATCAGCTCCGCGTGAGTGCCGAGCTCCGCGAGACGTCCGTTCTCCATCACGCAGATCAGATCCGCCCGTTGTACGGTTGAAAGGCGATGTGCAATGACGAGCGTTGTGCGGCCTTTCGTGAAGCGCGCGAGCGCGCTCTGAACCAGGCGTTCGCTCTCTGTGTCCAAGGCGCTTGTCGCTTCGTCCAATAGCAGGATGGGCGCATCCTTCAGGATCGCTCGCGCCAGCGCCAGCCTTTGCCTCTGACCTCCCGATAATCGGGAGCCACCGTCACCGATCACTGTGTCATAGCCTTGCGGCTGAGCCAGAATGAAGTCGTGCGCCGCCGCCGCCGTTGCCGCCGCCACGATGGCCGCGTCGCTGGCGCCGAGCCGCCCCAGCTCGATGTTGGCCCGGATCGTATCGTCGAACAGTGTCACGTCCTGACTGACGATGGCGATTTGCGCGCGAAGGCTGTCGAGCGTCACATCGCGCACATCCATGCCGTCGATCCGAATGGCGCCCGTGCCCACATCGAAGAGGCGCGGCACGAGATTAAGGACGGTCGATTTGCCGGAGCCGGAATGGCCCACCAGCGCCACCGTTTTGCCGCCGGGGATCGTCAGCGAGAAATCGCGCACCGCCAGGGATTGGCGATTGCCGGTGTACGCAAACGACACGCCCTCGAACTGGATCTCGCCCGCGGAAACAACAAGTGCTGCGGCGCCTGATCTGTCGATGATCGTTGGCTGCTCGTCGAGCACTGCATAGAGCCGCTCAGCCGCCGCGAGTCCTTCCTGAACGCGCGCCGACAAATTGCCAATGCCGCGCGTCGGCTGCGCCGCCATCCCGAGCGCGATGATGAACCCCACGAAGTCGCCGATGGTCGAGCTGCCAGTCGCGATGCGCCATGTCGCAAGCGCAATGACACCTGCGACCGCGAACCCAGCCAAAGCCTCGAGCATCGGATCGAGCCGTGCCCGATTGCGCACCGCCTTCATGCGCAGCTTCAGGATCTGCTCGAACGAACCGATCATCCGGCCGGCTGCATACTCTTCCAGCCGAAACGTCTTGATGAGGCGCGCCCCACCAAGCTTTTCCGCGAGCAGCGAGAGCATGCTCGCCAGTTCTTCCTGTGTCGCACGGGCGACCCGCTTGAGCCGCTTGCCGATCGTCATGATCGGCAGGACCGCAAACGGATAGGCTGCCAGCACGATGAGCGACAGAAGCGGGCTGCACCACAGCATGTAACTAACCACCGCGATAATCATGAGGCCGTCGCGCACCGCGGTGTTGAGGGCTGCCTGCAGAGCCATCTGGATGCGATCGACATCATTGGTAAGACGCGAGATCAAATCGCCAGGAGCGTCCCGCGTGAGCCGCGCGTAGTCGGACTTCAGCAAGTGCGCAATCGCGGCCTTCTGCATGTCGACGGTGATGCCGAGCACGATGCGGCTCGAGGCGACGGTCGTAAGATAGAGGAGAACGGCGCGCGCACTGGTTGCCAGCACGATCAGGCCAGCGATGAAGTACAACTGCTCGATCTGTGCTTCTTTGGTGCCATCGATGGCATACCGCACCAGCGCGGGATAACAGGCGCTGACCCCCGCGAGCGCCGCCATCAGCGCGAAGGTCACGGTCAGTGGTCGCCAGCGTGGCCAAATCCACTCGGACACGATGCGCGAGAGCAGTCCGCGCTTGTCCACGTCGAGCGTCAGCGGCGGACGTCGATCAGGTCCTTTTATTTTGCTGCCGCTTGCGATCTGTCCCACGTGCACCCCTGGGTCCGAATGCATGCCCTGACAACTTGCCTAGCATTGGGCTACTAGACCCGCCAGCGCGGCACCTCGGCATCGTCGCCGCATCAGAGCGCAATGCGCCCTCGCCGCCTTCCCGCCTCGTCGTCGGGCTCCACGTGGATCAGCACCTCGGCTCCATCGATCGACTCTCCGATCGCTCTCTCGAGCAGGTCGCAGATGCGGTGCGATTCGGCGACGGTCATCATCCCGGGCACGACCAGGTGAAATTCAATGAATGTGATCGGTCCTGCATTTCGCGTTCTGAGGTCATGGACCTCGATTGCCCCAAGTCCCGAGGCACCCTCGGTGATAGCTGACCGGATGCGATCGAGCTCTGCTGCGCCAACCGCCTCGTCCATGAGGCCCGACATGGAGGACTGCGTCAAACGCCAGCCAGTCCACAGAATGTTGATCGCCACGGCTGCCGCCAACAGAGGGTCGAGCAACGGCCACCCCGTCGCCTGCGCGAGAATGAGGCCTACAATCACGCCAACGCTCGTCACCACGTCGGTCATGATGTGATGCCCGTCGGCAACCAGCGCCGGAGAGCGTTTTCTGCCGCCCCAACGAATGAGAAACGTCGCCCATACCGCATTGATGGCCGTCGCAGCTCCGGAAATGGCGAGCCCCAGCCATGCCTCGGACAGCGCGCGCGGCACCTGGAATGCGCCCCAGGCTTCCCGCAGGATCAAGACGGCCGCCACCAGGATGAGCATGCCCTCGACCACCGCCGAGAAGTATTCCGCCTTGTGGTGCCCGAACTGGTGATGGCGGTCCGGCGGTCGCGCACTGATACGGACGGCCACCAGTGCCAGGATCCCCGTCATCACGTTGACGATGCCCTCGAGCGCGTCCGAGTAGAGTGCCACGCTGCCGGTCTTCATGTATGCTAGGTACTTGATACCCATGGCAATCAGCGCCACGAACACGCTCGCCGTCGCGACCCACGCGATCGATGTGCTGCGATTGTCCTTCATCATCAACCGTTGGCGGCAATGTCTGGCAATGGACAGGTCATGAATCAGCGTCTCTTTCTCAGGGAATCTCTCTCGAGGATGTCGTCTCCATTGCCCGAGACGCGGACGGTGCTAAAGGATGTTGAGGGATCGCGCCAGCGTACTGGCGAAGCTGGCGAGCAAATTGGTCCCGAGAGCGCGCGGAGCCCCATGCGATGAGCCACGACGATGAGGATCGTCTCAAGGGAAACATAAAGGCCGATAAGGGCCGTGCGGCGCGCCTTGCCGCCGAACTGCGGCGCAATTTGCATCGCCGAAAGCAACGAACTCGTGCCGTCGCGGCCCGAGCGCGTGAGGACGATCGCGCGGCATCTCCACTGCCGCCAGACGATCCGTCGCTATGAGCCGCTGTATTCCCCCGAGCGAGGTGTTGTGTCGCGGCTATTGTCGCCGTGCTGCCGATTTGCGACAGCAACACGAGCATGGAAACGGTTGATTCGCCGTTAGCCGCCGCACCGACGCACCAGGAGGCCCGAGATGGATCGCATCAAGATCGCTGGCGGACGCAAGCTCGAAGGTACGATTCCCATTTCGGGTGCCAAGAATGCGGCGTTGCCGTTGATGATCGCCAGCCTGCTCACGGCCGATCGCTTGACCTTGAAGAACGTGCCGAACTTGGCTGACGTGAACCTTCTGGCGCGCATTCTCCGCAACCACGGCGTGGATCACTCGATCGAGGGCAAGCGCGCCGGCCCGGCGCCGTATCTCGGCGAGACGTTCCACTTCACCGCGCGGGACATCGTCGACACCACCGCGCCGTATGAGATGGTCTCGCGCATGCGCGCCAGCTTCTGGGTTCTGGGGCCCATTCTCGGGCGCATGGGACAGGCGCGCGTTTCGCTGCCCGGAGGTTGCGCCATCGGAACGCGCCCCGTCGATCTGCATCTCACCGGCCTGAAGGCTCTCGGCGCAGAGATCGATATCGACGCCGGCTATGTGGTCGCGAAAGCGCCGCGTGGCGGTCTACGAGGGGCTCGCGTCGTCTTTCCGAAGGTCTCGGTCGGTGCCACGCACAACGTGCTGCTCGCGGCTGCACTCGCCAAAGGCGAGACGGTGATCGAGAATGCCGCGCGCGAGCCTGAGGTCGGCGACGTCGCCGCCTGTCTCGCCAAGATGGGCGCACATATCGAAGGCATCGGCAGCTCGACGTTGCGCATCCAGGGCCGCGATCGTCTCGAAGGCGCAGTGCACACCGTGCTGCCGGATCGGATCGAAACCGGGACTTTCGCGTTCGCGGTAGCAGCAACCGGTGGTGATGTTCTGCTGGAAGGCGCGAATATGTCGCTGCTCGAGACGGCGCTCGGCACATTGGCTCAGACCGGCGCCGAGATTACGGAGCATGCCAACGGCATCCGTATTCGCCGCAATGGTTCAGGCGTTGAGCCCGTCACGGTGGAAACTCAACCTTTCCCCGGTTTCCCGACGGACCTTCAGGCGCAGTTGATGGCCTTGACCACACGCGCCCGCGGCACCAGCGTCATTCGCGAGACGATTTTCGAGAACCGCTTCATGCACGTGCAGGAACTGGCGCGACTCGGGGCCGATATTCAGCTTCACGGTGACACGGCTACCGTTCGAGGCGTCAAAGCATTGCGTGGCGCGCCCGTCATGGCGACAGATCTTCGCGCGTCCGTGTCGCTGGTGATTGCCGGGCTCATGGCCGAAGGGGAGACGACGGTCAATCGCGTTTACCATCTCGACCGGGGTTTCGAGCGCCTCGAAGAAAAGCTGACGCGCTGCGGGGCCGCTATCGAGCGGATCTCAGGCTGACGAGGCACGCATGTCGGACGCCAGGGCCACGTCGCTACAGGGCGGTCGACAGCCTCTCCTTGCAGCCTTCTATGCGGCCTTTGCCGCGCTCTGCTGGTCCGGCAATCATATCGTGGGCCGAGCCATCGTCGGTGAAGTCCCGCCTGTCGCGACCGGCTGCATCCGATGGCTCGTGCCAGCCCTGGTTCTCGCCCCCTTCGCGCGATCCCATCTCGTCCGTGACTGGCCGGAGATCCGTCGCACGTGGCCCACGCTCGTCGCGCTGTCGCTCGTCGGCGGCGCCATCTTCGGCACGTTGCAATATGTCGGGCTCGTCTACACCACGGCCTTGAATGTCTCGGTCCTGAACTCGGTCGCACCGGTGTTCATCGTGGCGGCCGGCTGGTTGCTCTTCTCGGACCGGGTTGGGGCGATGCAAGCGATCGGCATCGCGACGTCATTTGCTGGCGTGCTCGCCATCATTACCCGTGGCCGTATCACGGCGCTCGGCGATCTGGGCTTCAACGTTGGCGACCTGATCATCCTATTCAACATGGGCCTTTGGGCTATCTATTCGGCATCGCTGCGTAAGTGCGGCACCATGCACTGGATCTCGTTCACCTTCATTCTCGCGACCATCTCGGCCCTGGCCAGTATGCCTGCCTGGCTTCTGGAGCATCTGTCGGGAGCGAGAATCCACGTCACGGTAGGGAGCCTCACGGCGCTCGCCTATTTGTCTCTGTTTCCGAGCCTCTTCGCCTACGCCGCGTGGAGTCGGGGTGTCGAGATGTTGGGTGCCGGCCGCGCCGGCGTCTTCCTGCATCTGATCCCGCTCTACAGTGCCCTTATTGCCGGCGCCGCCCTCGGCGAGCATATCGAAGCCTACCATCTCGCCGGCTTTGCCCTCATTCTGGCAGGCGTCTGGTTGGCCTCCCGGCGTAATTGATGCGGCACAGGATGTTGCACCTCTGCTGCACCGCATATATCAGTGGAACGGAACAAGCTCGGAACAACAGCCGTTATTGGCCCGAAAGCTGGTTATGACTACGCTCAAGCTCATCGCCTTCGACCAGGACGATCTGAACGTCGTTTCCGCCCACCTCCAAGATGCCGTTGTGCGCGTTGGCGATATGGCGTTCCTGCCGCACGACAAGCGATTCGCGGGCGTATTCAACCGGTTCGACTGGGCGCGCTTGCTCGCGGATCAGCCGGCGGCCGGCGCCGGTACCAAGCCGGAGATCGCTCGGGTGCGCACGGCGCTGCGTTTCGAGCGCGTCCTGGGTGCTCGCCTCACGGGCATCGATCTCGAACGTCCGGCCGACGTGCTCGTGTTGCTTGCCGTGTCGTTCGATCCGCGCGCGCCGGACGATCCATCGGGGACGATAACGCTCACGTTCGCGGGCAAGGCGGCACTGAAGCTTGAGGTCGAGTGCCTCGAGGCCGAACTCAAGGATCTCGGCGCGGCATGGGCGGCGCGCGCTCGCCCGGATCACCCGCTCGACGACGGCTCGGGCTCAGCGCAGTCCGGTTGAGGATCTGTAGTTTGGACGACGTATCGCGCTGGAGGCGCAGTATCCGATGCCTATAAGACTGCGCACGGCGGACGCATCATTCGAAAGCGCCTTTGCCGGCTTCCTGACCGAGAAGCGCGAGGCATCGCAGGACGTCAACGAGGCCGTGCGCGGGATCCTCGCAGACGTGAAGGCGCGCGGTGACGCCGCGCTCCTCGACTTCAGCGCGCGTTTCGATCGCGCAGACCTCGCGCGCCTTGGCATCCGCGTCACATCCACTGAGATCGACGCTGCCATGGCCGCCGCCGACGCAAAAGTCGTGGCCGCTCTTACCGTGGCGCGCGATCGCATTCTCGTTGCCCATCAGCGACAGAAGCCCGAGCTGGAAGTGCGCTGGAAGGATGACCTCGGCGCAGAGCTCGGCCATCGTTGGACGGCGGTGCAATCGGTCGGCCTCTATGTGCCGGGGGGGCTCGCGTCTTATCCGAGCTCGGTGCTGATGAACGCTGTGCCCGCCAAGGTTGCGGGCGTCGAGCGGGTCGTCATGGTGGTTCCCGCCCCTGGTGGTGAGATCAATCCACTCGTCCTGGCTGCGGCCCGCTTGGCGGGCGTTGACGAGGTGTACCGCATCGGCGGTGCCCAGGCAGTTGCGGCACTCGCCTACGGAACCGAGACCATTGCACCGGTGGCCAAGATCGTCGGTCCGGGTAATGCGTACGTCGCGGCCGCCAAGCGTCAGGTTTTCGGCACGGTCGGTATCGACTCGATCGCTGGCCCGTCCGAGGTCTTGATCATTGCCGACCGCGACAACGATCCGGAATGGATTGCCGCCGATTTGCTGGCTCAAGCCGAGCACGATACGGCCGCGCAGTCGATCCTGATGACGGATGATGCGGACTTGGCCCGTTCGGTCGAGGCGGCTGTTCTGCGCCAGATCGAAGAGCTGCCGCGGGCGGCCATCGCGCGGGAGAGCTGGCGCACGTTTGGTGCCGTCATCCTGCTTCGTTCGCTTGACGAGGCCCCGCCACTGGCAGACCGCATCGCGGCAGAGCACCTCGAGATCGCGACCGCCGATCCCGAAGCCCTGAGCCGGCGTATCCGCAACGCAGGCGCCATCTTCCTCGGCAAACTGACGCCCGAGGTCATCGGCGATTACGTGGCGGGGTCCAATCACGTTCTTCCGACGGCCCGCAGTGCCCGCTTCTCGTCCGGCCTAGGCGTGCTCGATTTCATGAAGCGGACATCGCTTCTCTCGCTCGACGCGCGCGCGTTCGCGAGCCTTGGTCCGACCGCCATGGCCCTGGCTCGCGCCGAAGGCCTTGAAGCACATCGAAAATCCGTTGAGATCCGTCTCCAGCGACAGAGCTGATCATGACGCCCGACGACGGCGCAACGCCACCTCCCCAAGCTGGCAAGCCAGAGGCTTCCGCGAAGGATCGGATCGCCTCGATTACGCTAGATCAAGGATCGATTCGTCGCTCGAACCCACACGTGGCGCACGAGCGCGAAGTGGCCATATATGACATCCTCGACAGTAACCATTTTGCTGTCGAAGGGCGCAATGATGGCCCTTATGGCCTCAATCTGGGGTTGGCCGAGGATCGTCTCGTACTCCACATCACCGGTGAACAAGGTGCTGAAGACACAAACCCCGTTACCCACATGCTCTCGCTGACCCCGTTCAGGCGCATCATCAAGGACTACTTCATGGTTTGCGAGAGCTACTATCAAGCCATTCGCTCCGCCCCGCCTTCGAAGATTCAAGCGATCGACATGGGCCGCCGCGGACTTCACGACGAGGGAAGCCGAGTCCTGATGGAGCGCCTGAAGGGGAAGGTCGATGTCGATCACGACACCGCCCGGCGCCTTTTCACGCTCATCTGCGCGCTGCACTGGAAAGGATGAGTTTTCATGCGCGTGGGCAAGGTGCCGGCATCGGTGCTGTTCGCGTGCACGATGAACGCCATCCGTTCCCCGATGGCAGCGGCCATCCTCCGCCATCTTGCCGGGCATCAAGTTTACGTGGAATCGGCTGGCGTGCGTGCCGGCGAAATGGACGCGTTTGCGGTCGCCGTCATGGACGAGATCGGCATCGATCTTTCGGCGCACAAGCCCCATACGCTTGCCGAGTTGAACGACACATCCTTCGATCTCATCGTGACGCTGTCTCCCGAGGCTCACCATCAGGCGCTCGAACTGACGCGGACGATGGCCGTCGACGTCGAGTATTGGCCGACCTTCGACGCGTCGTTGATGATCGGTCAGGGCAACCGTGATCAGGTGCTGGAAAGCTACCGCTCGGTCCGCGACGGCCTTTTCGCGCGTATCAAAGAGCGCTTCGGCCTCATTGGCGGGCCAACGGTGTGAGGCTCCATTCAGAACCGTCAGGATGGGAACGCTGACACGGCCTCCAGCACATCCTGCACGTGCTCCAACACCCAGAAATGGCCCTGGCCATCAAGCCGCCGCACGCTACACCCGGGAAGCGATGCGCCGAGAGCAAATGCTAAGCGAGCCGGTACGATAAAATCGGCGTTGCCTTGCCACAGAACGGATGGGCAGCGAACGCTACTGAAACTGACGCCCCACGAGCGGCCATAAATCTGCATGTCCGAGACCGCCCCCTCGATGCCGGGTCGAAGGGCCTCGCGTGTCACGTCCAGGATGACGGTCCGCACCAGGGGATTGGAAAGCGTGTGGCGATCGACATCCGAAAGCATGGCCTTCACCGTCGCGTAGGAGGCGTCCGGCGCAGCGAGGAATGTCGAACGCGCCGCGGCCGTGGTTTGCCGCAACAGCAGAGGATGGCGCGAAAGCCGACGGAAGAAGGCTCGCTGCAGTCGCGTCATTCGGCGTCGAGCCGGCTTGCTCGACACTTCGCCGAGCGGTGACACCAAGGCGAGGCCGGTGATCCTCGGGCCAAGACGCGCGGCCGAGGCGACTGCATAGGGCCCACCTCCGGAAACGGCGATGATGGGCGCTCGCGCAATGCTCAGGCGATCCATGAGCTGCGTTGTGTCGTCGACCCAATCGTCAAGGGTCCGACCGGGCAGAGGATCTGACAAGCCGTAGCCCGGGCGGTCGGGTGCGATCACTCTGAGGCCGAACCGAGCAGCCGCCACGTCTGCCGGAGAGAACAGCAAGCGGCACGCCGGCGCCCCATGGAAGGCAAGCACTGGCCGGCCTCTCGGATCACCATAGGCGATCCATCCCAAGGCTCGGCCGTCGCGAAGCCGGATCGTCTGCGACGGCTCTGCCATGGTCTGCCATCACATGCGTGCCGCTGACGGGGCGTGAGCCGAGGCAGCCGCTTGCAGTTTCGCCTGGATGCCAAGCCGCTCTTCCGCAGCCAGCAGAATCTGCGACAGCAGCTCGGCGTAGCGCATGCCCTGAAAGCCAGCCATCAGATTGAGCTTGCCGTCCCAACACCAACCCGGGTTCGGATTGACTTCGAGCAGCTTGATCTCGCCCTTGGCGTCGGCTCTAAAATCGAATCTGGCGTAGTCCCGGCACCCTAACCGTTCGAAGAGGCGTGCGGAGCTTTCGATAAGCTGCTGCTGAACATGATCCGCGAGGTGGGCCTCGTGATATCGCACTTGCGTCCAGTAGGGGCTCTCCGGCTCCCATTTGGATTCATAGCCGAGAATTTTGGGCAACCCTTCCTGCAGGCGCGAGAAGTCGACCTCGAGGATCGGTAGCGCTCTCAGTCCCTGATCCGGATTGCCGATGAGTCCCACCGAGTATTCGGCGCCTGTCAGGTATTCCTGAACGAGTACGCCCCGCTTTGGGAACATGGATCTCAGTCGCTCGAGGTAGTCGATCAGGGCGCGTTCGTTGTCGACCACTGCATCCATGGTGATGCCCTGCGAGCTGTCGCCGGTGTTGGGCTTCAGGAGTGCCGGGAACACTGACGGCAGCGTCGCGCCCTGATCTCCGGGGCGCATATAGGTTTCCAGCGGAACCGGTACGTCGAGCGACTCTGCGACGGCCCGCACCAGTCCCTTATCATAGCACATCGCCAGGGCACCGGGCCCACCGCCGGTGTAAGGAATCTCCAGCATCTCCATCAGTGCCGGTACGTGCAATTCCTTGGCCGGGTCGTTGTTGAACCCTTCGTCGCACAAGTTGAGAACGAGGTCGGTCTTCAGCTCTGTCAAATCGCGATCGAGCGTTGCGTGATTGTCCAGATAGCGAACCTTGTAGTTCGGCAACTCGGCAAGCGCGTCCTTCAACCGACGGATCGTCTCGTGGTCTTCCGCATTGAACTGGCCATTGAGCTTGACCGTATCCGGGAGCCGGGGATCACCCATCAGCACTGTCAGGTCGATCTGGCGCACCTTGCCGCGCGGGCGACGGGCCGGCAGGTGCGGCGCATCGGCGCTGATCAGCAGGCGCCGCGCCATCATGCCGAGGTCCTGGTCACGATCCGAGAGCGCCTCGGTCGTACCGTGGTGCCGGACATTCCGGAATCCGCACCGCTCCATCAGCGCCGTGATGCCGGCTCGGGTATAGAGCCGCTCGGCATAGAATTGATCGGCGATGACGCCGGTCTCGTCATTGACGATCACCTCGCGGCTGATCAGCCGCTCCTTGTCTTGGCTGATCGAGCGTTCCCGGCAGACGAAGTGGTGCTCGTCGATCCATTCCCATGAGCGGCGTTCGAAATGGTCGGCCATGTACGCGCCATCAGTGATGTCGAGCACGACCTGGCCTGACGGCCGGAGCAGCTTGCCGACCGTTGCCAGCACCTTCTCGTCGTCTTTCGGATTCGAAAAGTAGCCGAACGAATTGCCCATGATGGCGACGCAATCGAAGCTCGCCTCGTTGAGCCGGGGATTGCGCGCGTCACCTTCCTTGAAGACAACCTGCAGGCCGTCCGCCTGGGCCCGCTTGCGCGCGAGCCGCACCAGATAGCGGGAACGGTCCACACCCGTCACATTGCGAAAGCCGCGACGCGCGAGTTCCAGGCAGTGGCGGCCCTGTCCGCAACACAAATCGAGGATGTGGCTGTGCGGCTGCACTGCTGCGGCCGACACGATGAAATCCACCTCACGCCGCGTATTCTCGGCATTCTCCACCACGTCGCCGTCCGTCTTCACGTAGAGCGCGTTGAAGAGCTTGCGCCACCACTCCGAGGGAAGATGGCTTTCGAGATCAGCGACAGGGCCGAGGCAGGAGCGGGCGGGTGGCGTCCGGCGCGGACGCTTCGGCTTGGAAGCGATGGCCATGATGGACGAATGGTCTCCCGAAGGATGAGCCGCGGCTAAAGTTGCGGGGGTTCAGAGTGCCCGCGAGTTGACCTGCGGCAAGGGCCCCTCTCGGCCCCGGCGGCGGATCATTTAGATCGCTCTCGAAAGGTGTCAAATGCGATTTGAGCGCACGCGGTCGCCCGTAACAGTTTGTGATCGCGATACGCGACTCCAATTGCGTTTGAAAGGTATCGGCGCACCACGAACTGGCGAAACGCGCGCCGAACGGCCCCGCGATCAGGCGGCCGACCGCTCCAGCACTGCAATGAAGAATCCGTCAGTCCCATGGCTGGCGGGAGTGAGAAGCAGAGTCTCGGTACTGCCATCGGCCGAAACCGGCGGCTCGCTTTCCAGCGCGGCTTTCCATGTCTCAGCGTAAGGAACCACCTTGAAATCCGTGTGACGCTCGATGAACGCGCGCACCTGGTCCGTGTTTTCCCGCGCCAGCAGCGAGCATGTCACTAACACGAGACGCCCGCCCGGCTTGACGTGGCGCGCACCGCTATCCAGCACCGCAACCTGCTCCGCCATGCGGGCGTCAAGGTTTGCTTGTTTCAAGCGCCACTTTGCTTCAGGACGTCGTCGCCAGACTCCCGTCCCCGTGCAAGGGGCATCGACGAGCACGACGTCGAACCGGTCGCCGAGGGCCGCCAGCGCCGTCGTGTCGCGCGCTCGCAGCACCTGGATGTTGCGCGTTGCCGCGCGCTTCACGCGTTCAAAGATCGCCTTCAGCCTCTCCCGGTCGTCATCGTACGCGTAGATCTGTCCCGTGTTCTGCATGGCCGCCGACATAGCGAGTGTCTTGCCGCCAGCCCCTGCGCACAGATCGAGCACCTGCATTCGCGGGCCTGCTCCAGAGAGAATGGCCGCGAGTTGGCTGCCTTCGTCTTGCACCTCGAACCAGCCAGCTTGAAATGCGGCCTCCGCTTGCAGATTGGGAGTCCGCGACGGCCCCACGGGCGCAGCAATACGTACCCCGAGTGGTGAAAATGGCGTCTCTTCTGGTGTGAACGACGCGAGCGCTTTCATCACCCTCTCGCGCGTCGACTTCAAGGTATTCACGCGCAGGTCGGCAGGCGCTCGCTTGGCCAGCGCTTGTCCCTCGGCGACAGCGCGCTCGCCGAATTGCGCCACGAATTCAGGCCACAACCATTCCGGCACATCCGCCACGATATGCGGCTCGGCACCGGACGGCGGAGAATGCAACCCCACGGTTTCCCGTTCGTCGAGCGATCCCGGCGCGTGATCTTCGCCCGTGCACATCTTGATGACATCATCGGCGGAGATGCCGAGCGCTTCCGGCGCCGCCCCTATAGCGATCGCGCGCGCGGAATCACTTCCCATCGCGAACGCGAGCGATGCCCGCCGGCGCAACGCGTCATAAACCAGATTACCGATCGCGCTTCGGTCGCCCGATCCGGCAAAGCGATGCGCCCGCCCCCAGTCGGCCAACGCCATGGATACGGGTCGATGCCGGTCAATAACCTCGCCGAGCACTTCGATGGCAGCAGAAATACGGGCGCCCGGGCGCATGGCAAGGTGAGCCTTTCGATGGTCAGAGGATATGGAGTGCGAGCTTCACCCACATCGCTATGACCGCCACCAGCCCAACGATGAAGGCTGACGCGCGCCACGCGATGACATTGGGTCCAATGTGGATCGCCGCCTGGGCGAGACGTGCGATCGCGAAAATCCACGCCAGCACGACCATCAGGAAGTCGACGGCGCTGGTAATCATCGCGAACGCCACCACGGCGTAGAACAGCACAGGCAACTCGAATTGGTTTGCATAGCTTCGGCTTGCCTTGATCGCCGCCGGCGACGAGGCGTTCTGGCCGAGCTCGACATCTGCGTCCGTAAGCTTCTGCTCACGCTCTCGCATCGAGGCCGACCGCGCGCGATTCAAGACGACGAGCAGCCCTACCGTGAGAGCGACCTGCACGAAGACCGGATAGAGGATGGCAGTCGGCTGCATGACGCCTCGCGAAACCGAGAGTGAGGGGAACTGGCGATAGAAGGCGCATAGAGCACCTGATGCCGCCCGTCGAGCGTGACGTCGTCGCTCGGCTACTCGTAGCCCTCGGCAATCGACCGGGCGATGGCGTCTTGACGCTCCACCGGATCGACCAGCCCTGCTGGATTGGCGCGCGTCGGACCAAATCGGCGCGTATGGACGAAAGCTTGTCGAGCAACCTCTTCGAGGCGCGCGAGCTCGGACAGCGGGTCGGTATGATCGTCGACACGGATGTCGAGCGCCGCGTGGTCCTCGTCGTCATGAATCAACAGCGTTGCCGATTGGCGGCCGCGCTTATCGCCTCCGGCCGCTTCGCCAGCCTTGAGAGCTGCGATCAACCGCCGCGCGAACGGCATGTCCGTATTCGCGGCATAGGTCGCAGCCGTCGCTTGGATGACGGCCTCGCCAGCCAGCATGTTGCCGGCGACCGAGAACGTATCCTCGATCAGGTGTCCACACCACGGAACGCACTGCGCGCCGGTGTTCGCGGCGAAACGTCCTTCCCGGTCCATCACATGGATTTGCCGATGGTCGCGGCCCTCGTCAGCCTGCAGCAGCAGCCGAACGCAATCGCCTGCCGAGGCGCCCGCAGACAGGAACGCGAGCCCGCGCGGGCCGAACATCTGGTTGGTGGTTGCCTGAGTGGCAATCGCTCCCACGCCCGTCTTGATGTGCGGCACCCGCGCACCCACCGCAAAAGCACACGTCGTGACGGCAATACCAACCCGTCCGGTGTGCTCGTCGCTTGCGATGATCGACCAGGTCATGACCGATCCGTATCCTCAAAACATTGCAGCGTGCACGCGGTCAGGCGGCGAATGACCATCGAGGAAGGTCTTGATGTTGATGATCACCTTTTCGCCCATGTCGACACGTCCCTCGATCGTCGCCGAGCCGAGATGTGGCAGCGCGATAACGCGGTCCGAGGCGAGCAGCTTCGGATTGATGGCTGGCTCATTCTCGAACACGTCGAGACCAGCGCCGGCAATGGCGCCAGCATCGATCAGGCGCGCAAGCTCGTTCTCGTCGATCACCTCGCCCCGGGCCGTATTCACGATGTAGCTGGAGGGCTTGAGCAGCTTGAGCCGACGCGCCGAAAGCAGATGGTACGTGGCGGGCGTATGGGGGCAATTGACCGAGATGATGTCCATGCGCGCCAGCATCTGGTCCAGGCTCTCCCAGTAGGTTGCCTCGAGATCCCGCTCGGTCTCCTCGTCCAGTCGGCGGCGGTTGTGGTAGTGGATCTGTAGTCCGAACGCCCTTGCACGCCGGGCGACGGCCTGGCCGATCCGTCCCATGCCGATGATGCCGAGCCGTTTGCCCCAGATCCTGTGACCCAGCATCCAGGTTGGAGACCAGCCGACCCACTGATTGCGGGGGTCCTTCAGGTACGCCGCGCCGTGTGCGAGGCGGCGCGGCACGGCGAGAATCAGCGCCATGGTCATGTCGGCGGTATCCTCGGTCAGCACGCCGGGCGTGTTGGTGACCATGATTCCCCGATTGCGTGCCGTGTCGAGATCGATGTTGTCGACGCCCGTGCCGAAATTGGCGATCAGCTTGAGATTGGGCCCCGCCTGCGAAAGAATGGCCTTGTCGATCCGGTCTGTCACGGTCGGCACCAGCACCTCCGCCGACTGAACGGCGGATATCATCTCGGCTTGCGTCAGGGGGTGATCGTCGACGTTCAGACGCGCGTCGAACAACTCGCGCATACGCGTTTCGACCACGTCCGGGAGCTTCCGGGTGACGATGACCAGGGGTCGCTTGGCGCTCTGAGACATGGGACGATCCGGCGTGGAGGGCCGAGGCGACAGCACGAGCAGCCGGCCTCGACACACTGCTGAAGGGCGTTGTCGATCTTGGTCTTAGTGTGTGTAACAGATGCTGTCGTCAATCACCATTCTCGTGCGCTGTCGGTAAGCAACCGCGATTGCCACGGTTCCGCGGATCGGACACATTCCCGCGAAAGATTCGCGTGACGCGGATCCCGGCGGGAGGGCAATGCGACGATGGCAATTCGGCGCAATCTGGGCCGAAGCATCTACGGAACGGCTTTGGTGCTGATTCTGGGCACGGCGTTGTTGTGGCCTGCGGTTGCCCAGGTGCGCTCGGCCGACGCGAGCCGCGCAGATCAGGCAATCGGCGCCAGTGGCCTGCCCATCCCACGCTTCGTGAGCCTGAAGTCGGATCGGGTGCATTCCCGCCAAGGGCCGGGCATGGATTACAAGGTGCTTTGGGTCTACAGGCGCGCGGGCCTGCCCGTCGAGGTCATCCGGGAGTACGACGGTTGGCGTCAGGTTCGAGATAGCGAGGGTGCCGAAGGCTGGGTTCTGCAATCGCTGGTTTCGGGGCGCCGTACCGCTCTCGTGACGCCTTGGGAGATCAAGGGAGGCGCTACAAAGGTTCAATTGCTGTCCGATGACAGGGAAGGTGCTGCACCGGTCGCCGTTCTAGAAGCCGGCGTCATCACCAACATTCGCAACTGCGACTCGCGATGGTGTTATGTCTCGGTCGGAGACTATCGCGGATACATCGAGCAAAAGCGCCTCTGGGGCGTCTACCCGGGCGAGATCATTCGCTGACCCGCCCGCTGGCGCGGCTCATGACAGAGCCGCGCATTCTGGGATGTTCTCAGCTTTGCGGCGCATCATCGCTGCGCCCCTCCTCCTTTGAGTTCGATCGCCTCTGCGCCCGCCGGTCGAGCATGTTCAATCCTTCCACCAGCGCCGAGAATGCCATGGCAGCGTAGATGTACCCTTTGGGGACCTTCACGCCCCAGCCCTCTGCGATGAGCGCGGTACCGATCATCAGCAAGAAGCCGAGTGCAAGCATGACGATGGTCGGGTTGGCATTGATGAAGTTTGCCAGCGGCCCGGCCGCAAACAGCATGGCGAGCACGGCGACGACCACGGCGATGACCATGATCTCGATATGCTCTGTCATGCCCACGGCAGTGATGATGCTGTCGACCGAGAATACGATGTCCAACAGCACGATCTGCCAGAGCGCCGCGATAAAACCCACGCTCACGACTTTCGTATCCAACGTCTCCGCCGCGGAATGAGGATCGACCTTATGATGGATTTCCCGTGTCGCCTTCCAAACGAGGAACAGTCCGCCCGCGATCAGGATCATGTCACGCCAGGAGAAGTCGTGACCCAGAATGGTTAGGACGGGCTTGGTCAATTTGGTCATCCACGCGACCGTGCTCAGCAGCAGCAGACGCATGATGAGGGCGAGGCCGATACCGACCTTGCGCGCCCGATCCCGGAATTCTGGGGGCAACTTGTTCGTCAGGATCGCAATGAAAATGAGGTTGTCGATTCCGAGGACAACCTCCATGGCAATGAGTGTGACGAGAGCGGCCCATGCGGCTGGGTCGGCGGCAAGCGTCAGGAGATCGTCCATGCAGATGCTGTCTCTCAGCGGGTGGCAGGAGGAAGTGAGTACAACGCACGCAGCACCCCCTCGCTGGGAGCGAGCAGGCTAAGCTTCGTCAATTAGTGCCGTTTCGCCCTCTGCCAACCCTAATGGGAAGGTCGAAATCGTCACATCGGAGGATTTACATCCGCGGATCTACGGATTCGAAAATCGGTGCGTCCGCCCACGTCTTCGCCATTGCCAGATCGTCGGTGCTGCGGACGGTCCAGGCAAATAGCGGAATACGGAGTCCCTCGCGCAGGAAGCGTGTCACCGGCGTCGGCAGCGCTTTCACATGGTAGGCAAAAAAGTCGGGTGATGCTGGGCCACTTTCGATGAGGTTCGTCAGACGCCAGGAGCGGTCCGTGTCGAGCTTTCCATCCGACCATTCGGGCGTATAGATGCCTGAAACGATCCCGCGTGGCACGTTTGGCAGCAACGGTTTCAGAGCAGCGATAATCGCCGGATCGAATGACATGATCGCGCATGGTCCCTGGTAGCCCGCAATGTCGTTCGCGATGGCCTCGATAAACCGGCCGTCCGGTGTCGACCACGACGTCTTGACCTCGATCAGCATCGGCACGCGCCCGCCGACGAGCGCCAGAAGATCCGCGAGGCGCAGGATATGCGCTGACGGATCAGCCCGGTAGCGCATTGCGACCAGTGAGTCCGGCGCGTGGTCGGTTGTGTTCCCGGGCCCGTCAATGAGCCGCTGCAGCGCTTGATCGTGGAAGACTATGGCGGTGCCATCGCTGGCCGGCTGCAGATCGCACTCGATGCCATAGCCTTGGGCGATCGCTGCCTCGAACGCAGGGCCGGAGTTTTCGATCACACCGCGCGCCGCATCGTGCAGTCCGCGGTGCGCAATCGGCCGCAGGAAGGTCGCCCGGTCAAACATAGGCCGTCCTCGCTCCGGTCGCTGGGTCAGGCGAGCTTGATCGCTATGATTGCTTCGATCTCGACCGCCGCGTCGACAGGGAGTGCCGCGACTCCGACGGCGGACCGGGTATGCCGGCCCTTGTCGCCCAGCACCTCGACCAGAAGGTCTGACGCCCCGTTTACCACCTGGGGCTGGTTGGTGAAGGTCGGCGCGGAATTGACGAACCCTGTCAGCTTAACCACTCGCTCAATCCGGTCGAGCGAGCCAAGGGCTGCGCGGGCTTGGGCTAAGATATTGAGTGCGCATACTTTTGCCGCCTCGCGCCCAGCTTCCGTGTCAAGCCCGTCGCCGAGCTTTCCTTTGAGTACGTGTCCGTCACCGCGCCGCGACACCTGCCCGGAGATGAAAAGCAGCCCTCCCGCCTCGCATGTTGGTACATAATTTGCTACCGGCGCGGGGGCGTCCGGTAGTGACAGGCCGAGCGATGCGAGCTTCGTCTCAATTGTGTCTGTCATGTGCGCCCCTTTTCCGCCGTCGCTTACTGCGATAATCTCCTTTAACATTTCTGGCGGACAGGTCGCCTTGGCAATGCTTGCAAGACAGGGCCTGGCTCGGATTGCGCGGCAGGCTTGTTCGCGCGGATAAGTCTTCGGGAGCGTCGAATGCCTCCACTTCAAGGAGCATTGAAGTCATGGTTTCGCTCGGCTGGCGCACGCATGGCGCCGGTCGTGGCGGCGGCTGCGCTCGCGGGCTTCGGTATGTGTACCGCCTCGTGGGCGCAGAAGGTGGCGCCGCAGCCCGCGGCTCCGGAGGACTTGGCGCCACATCGTGCCTCCTACGAGATCGCGTTGGCGGATTCGCGCGGAGGATCTGGCGTTACCGAGCTGTCGGGCCGCATGGTTTACGAGCTCACAGGTTCGGCCTGCCAGGGCTATACGCAGAGCATGCGCTTCGTCACGCGTATGACCAATCAGGAAGGTGCAACCTCGCTGACCGACATGCGCTCGTCGAGCTGGGAGGATGCGGTTGCGAAGGCGTTCCGCTTCAATTCGAGCCAATATAAGGACACCCGCCTCGAGGAAACGACCGACGGAGACGCGGCACGCAGTGCCCCCGGCGGCGAGGTCAAGGTCCTGATCACCAAGCCGTCCCGCAAGGCGATGAGCCTGAAGGCCAACACTTTCTTCCCGGTGCAGCATTCCAGAGCGCTGTTGACCGCCGCGCGCAAAGGAGCCCAGTTCTTCGTAGCCGATCTCTATGACGGCTCTGAGAAGGGCGAGAAGGTCTTCTCGACCGCCTCGTTCATCGGCCACCCCAAGCCTGTCGGCTACAACCGTAACCTGCCAGAGGCGAAGAACGGTGGCCGTCTCGACGGATTGAAAAGCTGGCCAGTATCGATCAGCTACTTCGAAGAAGGTGGCAATACGAAGGACGCCGTACCGGCTTACGAGCTTGCATTTCTCTATTTCGAGAATGGTGTTTCGCGCCGGCTCTTCATCGATTACGGCGACTTTGCCGTGCGCGGAACGCTGCAAAGCCTCGAGTTTCTCGAGCCGGCAAAGTGCAAGAGCTGACGGGGGCCGCGCCTCCCAGTCATCCCACGCCATCCGGACCGAACGCGAGCACAAGGCCACGTTCGGGTGCGTAGCAGAAGGCGACGTCAACGCCTTAGAGCGAGTTCACTTGGGATGGACGAGCGATGTCCCTTGTGGGACCGAGTCTATTCGGCGTGGCGACAGGCACGTTCCCCTCCCCTTGGCGGGGAGGGGAGTGGTGGCGTTCGTGGCCTCAACGTAATTCTCGCGACGAACAGTCGAGTCTATCTCACTTGAACTTGCTCTACGCGTAGGCGAACGCGTCATCGTCGAGGTTCGTCGCCGGAATCTCGTCTTTCTCCGCCCAGTAGTCCTGATTGTGCATCCATTCGGGTTTATCGCCGCGTTTCGGCAGCATCGGCAAAGCTTTGGTCAGGTACCGAGGATTGAAATTGTCTTCCGATATGAACGGCAGCAGCGGCATGTTGTGATCCTCAGCCCGCAACTGCGGCGTGACCATCTGCACGCCTTTCGCCTTCATGTGGTTCAGCATGTTACACACGAAATCGCCGATCAGGTCGGAGCGCAACGTCCAACTCGCCCGGAAATAGCCGAACACCCACGCCAGATTCGGAACGCCGGTGAACATCATGCCTCGATAGGTGACCGTATCGGACCAATCGAGAGATTTGCCGTCGATCGCGAAGGCAATGTCGCCCATCACGTTCATGTTGAAGCCTGTGGCTGTGACGACGAGATCGGCCTCCAACACCTTTCCCGACGTCAGCAAGATGCCGTTCTCGACGAAGCGTTCGATGTGATCCGTCACGACGGACGCCTTGCCCGAGGCAATGGCCTTGAAAAGATCGGCGTCCGGAATGAAGGCGAGCCGTTGCTGCCATGGCCGGTAGCTCGGCGTGAAATGCGTCTCCATGTCGAAGTCCGGGCCGAGATAGGAGCGGGCGTTTTCGATCAGCTCCTGTCGCACCTTGTCGGGCTCCTCGAACGTGCGCTTCGTGAACTGCGCCTGCTCGAACAGGATCTTCTTGCGTACGATCTCGTGGATCCACCTCTCGTCGATCTGCAGTCTGCGCAACTCTTCGGCGATCTCGATGGCGTTGCGTCCCGTGCGGAAATACGTGGGTGACCGCTGAAGCATCGTCACGTGAGCGGCCTTATCGATCATGTTCGGAACCACAGTTGCCGCGGTCGCGCCCGAGCCGATCACCACGACGCGCATCCCCGAGTAGTCGAACTGCGGGTCCCACGTCTGCGGATGGACAATCGTCCCCTTGAAATCTTTCATGCCCGTCCATTCGGGCGTGTAGCCCTCGGAATGACGGAAATAGCCCTGACACATCCAGAGGAAATTGCAGGTGAACTGCTGCTGCTCGCCGGTCTCCAACTGCGTCACGTCGAGCACCCATTGCTTGTCGGGTGTGGACCAGGACGCAGCATCGATCCGGTGACGATAGCGAATGCGCCGGGCGAGATCGTTCTCCTCGATCACCTCGCCCATGTACTTGCGGATCTCGTCGGCGGTTGCGATCGGCGGGCCAACCCAGGGCTTGAAGCTGTAGCCGAACGTATGGAGATCGCTATCTGAGCGGATGCCGGGATACTTGTGCGTCAGCCACGTTCCACCGTAGCTCTCCTGCGTCTCGAGGATGATGTAGTCGAGATCAGGACACTGCTCGTTGAGATGACGTCCGGCGGCCACGCCGGAAATGCCCGCCCCGACGATCAGCACGTCGAAATGCTCGGCTTCGCGCGTCGCCTTCTGCTTCAGCGCTTCCATCCCGGTCATCTGCATCATCTCCCGAAATCATCGTCCGCGAGCGCGCGCCGCGCAGGACATCAATCACGCTGTCCGGACATTATCATAAATTCGCCCCGGAAGGCATCGGCCGATAGCTACTCACGCCAGCGGATGATCATGCCGAGTCCCGCCACGAGCGCCAGGACGCCAATGGTTGTGTAAACCGTCTCATAGCTGCCCGTCAGCGTCACCACCAAACTCATGATCGAGGGCAGCACCATCACACCCGAAAACATGAACGCAGCGCCTGCTCCCGTCGCCTCGGTCCGCCGTTCGCCACCAAGCCGCGCATATTCGCCATACGCGATGCCCGTGAAACCCGACGCGGTGGCCCCAGCAACCATGCTGACGAGCACGATGAGAGGTCCCGCCCAGTCTTCGCTGAACGTCCCGACCAACACTGCCATCGCGCACATTACCAGCCCCTGCAACCCGAGCCACCAGCGGGCGCCCATCACATTGTCCGATAGCCAGCCCCAAATGGGCCGCGAGATCACTCCGGCAAGCTGGTACGCGGCCAGTGTTTGGCCTGCCCGCACGAGGTCGAATCCGGCCTTTGTCGTGAGCTGTGTCGTCATGAACACCATGAAACAGAGCTGCAGCCCCGAGTAGATGAAGGCCGCAAACGAAAGCCGCCGCAGGGCTGAACTGCTCATCAGCAGGCGCAAGGGCGCCAAGAGGCCCGGATGCGCTGCCGGTGCGGCCGCTCGCGTCGCTGTATCCCACTGGCGGCAGAGCACGTGCATCGAAACCCCAAGAAGCACGACGGGCACGAGTTGCACGAAGAGCGACGTCCGCCACCCGAATGCGAGCGTGAGCGGCGGCATGGCAAGACTTGCCAACATGCCTCCGAGCGGCACGCCGATCTGTCGCATCGAGAGCACGAGGTTCATCAGCGACGGAGGCGTGCGAGGCACGAGAAGATGGGTGGAGGCAGGCGCGGTCGCGCCATAGGCGAGGCCCATCAGCATCGCGCTGATCGCGATCGCGGCAAGCGTACCGGTCGCCGCGGTCATTAGCATCGCGACCGTCGCGACCAGCACTGCCTGCGAGACCATGACCGCGCCGTATCGGCCGATGAGCGGTGGTGAGAAGAGCGCCGAAAGGATGCCGACGCCGTACACTGCCGAGATGAAATAGCCCACGAGCGCCGGATTTGCTCCGATGTCATGGGCCACGGCCGGTGCAACCGCCGGAATCGAGTAAGCCGCCGCCGTCGACAGCGTTTGCACCGCCAATGTCGCCGCCAACGGTCCGGTCGGGAACGACCGATCGGCGGGGCTCTCATGCGGAGTCGTCGCGGACGAACCCGCTTCGGCGAGAGACTTCTTACGCATCGATCGGTCACCCCAATAGCCAGTGAGATGGGGTGAAGCGCAAAAACATTGGCGCGTCCAGCCCGATGAGGGGAGGATGGTACGTCGATATAAAGCGCACGTTGTCCATCCACCATCATCTGCGCAGGAGGCCGCGCGGCCTCCTCTTTTCGTCCGCTCTTGTGCTATGGCGTGAAGCTATGAAAAAGCGCACCGCCATTCTCATCTCCGGCCGCGGCTCCAATATGCAGTCGCTCGTCGCCGCCATGCGTGCGCCGGAATTTCCGGCCGTGCCTGCGGTCATCATCTCGAACCGGCCCGAGGCGCTGGGCCTGTCCTGGGCAGCAGAGCAGGGCATCCCCACTCTGGCGATCGACCATCGCCAGTACGCCAACCGGATGGCCTTCGAGGCCCGCCTGCATCAGGCGCTGCTGGATCACGGAGCCGAAATCGTATGCCTTGCTGGCTTCATGCGTCTCCTGACCGGCGGTTTCGTCGATCGGTGGCGCGACCGCTTGATGAACATACACCCCTCGCTTCTGCCGTCATTTCCGGGTCTCGACACGCATCAGCGCGCACTCGATGCCGGTGCGCTCATCGTCGGCTGCACCGTGCATTTCGTCCGAACCGAAATGGATTCGGGGCCGATCCTTGCCCAGGCCGCCATCGCCGTCCTGCCCGGTGACACCGCCGAGACCCTTGCTGCGCGCGTGCTGGAGGCCGAGCATCGGATCTATCCATTGGCGCTGGAGTTGGTCGCCTCCGGCGCTGTCCGGGTCGAGAACGAGACCGCGATCTTTGGAGGGGACGTTGTCGTGCCGCTCCCGCTCATCGTGCCGCGCCTTGCTGGCCGAGCCGGTTAAGCCACGCCACTACCGCCTGACTCGCACACCGAAGCGCACCTCGTCGGCCGCATAGTCGTTGCCGGGGCCGGTCGAGGAATAGTCGATGTGCGCATAGCGGCCGAACAGCGACACCTCGCGGGAGAGAAAATAGTCGACACCGAGCGATGTCGTAACGTCCTGTTCGATCAGATCCACGCCCGCGTACTTCGCACGCGTCATGCGCACACCCGCTGATCCGACGACGTTGCGCCGGAAAGCGTGTCGTACCTCGGCCCCGGCCGATTGCGCTAAAGAACCGCCCGAGCCTGCCACCGTCGACTCCCCGAGATCGGTCCGCGCCGTGAGAATAAGCGATGTCAGCCCCGTCATCCGCCAACCGAGGTTCGCATCGAGGATCATGCCCGCCACCGACGGCAGGTGGCCGTCCTCGAACCGCTGCTCCAGATAGCCGACAGCCGCCTCGCCCCGGATGATCTCCCCCGCGTTGCCGAGTGAGACGCCCGCGCGATAGCGTTCGCCGCTCGAGTCGCGCCGTAGCCCGTCGCTGAAGCTGGCTAAGCGATAGTCTCGCCCGTCCGTACCCACCTCCCCGAACACCGAGAACGCGGGCTTGAACTCCCATGTCGCCCTGACCGCCACTTCGTGCTGTCGGCTGTCGCGGTCGTCGTTGCTGAGCAGCGTGCCGTCGCTTTCGATCTCCGGCGAGTAGTCGCGCTCGGCCACGGCGCCACGAAGCTGCACCCGAAGCCGGTTGAATCGATGATTGAAGGCCACGGCCGCACGGTCGGTCGTCACGTCAGAGCGTCCACCCGGCGTGGCCCGCGAGTTGATCGTTCCGCGCGATTCTTGGGTGACTTCGTGGCCGAGGCTGCCCTCGAGATTGGTGCGCCGCGTAACGTCGAGGCGCCCGCGCGCGTCGAGCGCCCAGGCGCGGTCGTCTTCCGATGGCAACTCATCGTGAAAGGAGGTGAGTCCGCGCGCGCCAAGCTCGAGCGCGTGCACGTTCCACGTGGATATGAGCCGCGCAGCCGGTTGGACCTCGAGCGCGACGTCACTTTGCCGGTTAGTGCTGGTCCGCAACACGTTATTGAAGGCCGTAACGCCAATTTCGGCCTCGGGATAGAGCACGAACGATCCGAGGCGGATACCTGTCGGCGCATAAGGGTCGAGGTCCGCAAACCGCGCTGGCCTGTGATCGAGTAATGGCTCAATCTCGATCGTGAATTGGCTCGGATCATAGCCGGCTGGCGGCTCGTTTGGCACGAAGGCTTGGCGATCGTCCTCGGACCGCGTGTCCGCGTCGAGATCTACGCCATCGATTACGGACTGTGGTTCAGCAGGCTCCAGTAGGCCGTCCACCGGGGCCACGGGTTCGGTGAGTGCGTCCGGTTCAGCAGAAGCAGTCGATTGCGCATCGTCGTTGTCGGCCTCCGAATCGATGCTACGGATCGGCGCTACAGGTGCGGACACTCGTGTCCCGAATGGCGGCGCCACCGGAGGCCGCATCATGGGCTGCGCTATGCGCGCGATGGTTGGCCACGGACCGAGATTGGGGCCTTCCGCGCCTTGTGCACGAGCATCGCAAGCGACGAGTGCCGACATCGCCATGATAAGCGCCGCCGCACAGGCCGCTGACCAGCTTCCGTGCACTGTGAGCTTCACGTGGGTCGCCCTTTGTCCGCAGGATACCGTGTTACGAAGACGGGCGCCGACGCGGCACAAGGCGATACGCCGTCCTGACTATCCGCGGTCTGCAGTTAAGGCGAGGTTGATGAATGTCTCAGAAGCGCTACTGCGCCCCTTGCGGGTGCTCAAACGGCACCCAGCCTATGAGGCCACATGCAACGCGACGCGCGAAAGTGATGCTCAGGGCCGCCTAGACAGGAATGCGGCCACGGCATCTTTATAGCTACGGTCCCCTACCGCCTTCATGTGATCGCGCCCGTCGATCACGAACGCCTCTGCGCCTGGAATGATCTTGGCCAGCGCCTCCGCGCTGCCGCCGATCACATCATCGCTGCCCACGGCCACGAGCACCGGGCACGTTAATGTTGAGAGCGCCTCGGGCGTCAACGGATCACGCGACGAGCGGATGCAGGCGGCGAGTGCCTTCAGGTCGCTCTTGGTCTGCTCGGCAAAGGCCCGGAATGTCCGGGCCGTGGCATTGGTCACGTCATCGATGCTCGGCGCCTCGAGCGCTGCGGCGATCGGACCGGTCCCAGCCATCGGCCGAACCATGTTCCCACCCAGGCCTGCAAAAATCGCACTTCGCACGCTTTCCGGGTGCGCCAACGCCAAAAATGCCGTGATCCGCGCGCCCATCGAGTATCCCATCACATCCGCACGTGGGATGCCGAGATGGCCGAGCAGGCGCCATGCGTCCTCCGCCATCGTAGGGCTGCCGTAAACGGAGGGATCGTGAGGTTTGCCGGACCGACCGTGGCCCCGATTGTCCATCGCGATAACGCGCCGCCCCTCGCGAATGAGGTGACGCACCCATCCTGTATCGACCCAGTTCACCTGAGCGCTCGACGCAAAGCCATGGATAAGCAAGATCGGCTCGCCCTGGCCTTCGTCGAGAAAGGCGATGTCGACACCGTCTGAGTGAAACTGGGGCATTCGGAACGTGTCCTCGGCACGGCGGGGCAGCCCCGCGACTGAATGGCGCTCACTGTCATACCGAAATGACGGCTGTCAATCAGGGTAGGCCGCCGTTATGGTGCGCGCCGATGGAATTCGCCGATTTGGGAGCGAGGCATGGCCACCAGCGTGGTACCGAATTTCGCCAACGATGATGGCGTCGATCGGATCAAGGTCGGCGTTCGCGAGCTGAACTGCATGGGCGCCCGCCCGCCGTACGATCATCCGCATGTTTATCTCGATATGGGCGCGGAAAACGAGATCCTCTGCCCCTATTGCTCGACCGTCTATGAGCACGTGTCCAATCTTTCGGTTGCGGAGTCTGATCCTCCGGGCTGCATCGTTGCTCTGCAGGGCCTGTTGGACGAGGCCGAGTAGCATCGTTTGACTGGTTCTGTGCCCAGTCTCAGCGAGGGGCCATGGCAGACGGGCAGAAGGCGCCCGCGCTGATCGCAGGAGGTGGCATCGGCGGATTGGCCACTGCACTGGCCTTGGCCCGCATTGGCTGGCCCACGATCGTCGCCGAACGGCGCAGCGAGTGGTCGGAAGCTGGCGCCGGCATCCAATTGTCTCCGAACGGCATGCGTGTTCTGGCTCGGCTGGGCGTTGCAGCACACCTCGAGCCCGTAGCCGGACGCCCTCGTGAGATCACGGTCCGAGACGCCGCAACCGCGCGCGTCCTGCAGCGCCTGCCACTCGGTGACTGGATCGCGGAGCGTCACGGCGCCCCTTACTGGCAGGTGCATCGCCACGACCTCCAGGCCGCTCTCGTCGCGAAAGCGTCCAGCGAGCCCCTGATCACCATAATGCACGGCTTCGAGGCTGCGTCGTTTGTAGCCGAGCATGGCCACGTTCGCCTGCAGGCGCGCGATGATCGATCGTTGACTGGATCATTGCTTGTGGGTGCCGATGGTGTTTTCTCGCGCATTCGCGAGCAACTCTTTGCTCCGAATGCGCCGCGCTTCTCAGGCAGAACCGCGGCCCGAACCGTCGTGCCGGCACCGGCAGGCCCAGACGCACGTATCATCCTTCCAAGCACCGCAACGGGTGTCTGGCTTTCGCCCGGCGCGCATGTCGTTCATTACCCGGTCCGCGCAGGTCACGAGATCGCCGTCGTCGTTGTGCGCAGCGAGCTTTGGCACGCAACCGGCTGGTCAGAACCCGTCGCCTCTGAAGAGATCGAAGCCGCTCTGCTGCGCGTCGCGCCGGCTTTCGCCGAGGCGCTTGGCAAAGGCCACACGTGGCGGCGCTGGGCGTTGTTCGAAACAGAGCCGTTGCCGCACTGGTCGAAGGGATGCGTCACGCTGCTTGGAGACGCCGCCCATCCCACATTGCCGTTTCTCGCCCAGGGCGGCAGTCTCGCGCTGGAGGACGCTGCCACGCTTGCGGCATGCCTTGTCGGACTCTCAAATGAGGCCGAAATCCCTGCTGCGCTCGCTGCCTACGCAACCGCACGCACGGACCGCAGCCGGCGTGTCGTTGCCGCGGCCCGTCGCAACGGCACGATCTTTCATTTGAGCGGCCCCGCCGCCATCGCCCGCAACGTCGCCATGCGCGTCATGTCCGGCGAGCGCGTCATGGCAGGGTACGACTGGGTCTACGGCTGGCGGCCACCGGGCGAGGCAATATGAACGTCAAGCCCGCCTTCGCGAGCGTGACGTCTGTTAGGCCGATGAGCGGTTATCGGGGTCCCGGGCTCTAATCCTGATACCTCACCACCACCGCATCCACGAGCGCCACGCCCGAACCCTTGTCGCCGATCATCACTGGGTTCATGTCCAGGCTGGCGATACCCGGGTCGCGAAGCATCAACTCGGCCACTTTCACCGCGGCATCGGCAAACGCATCCGTATCCATCGGCAGTTCGCCGCGGACACCCTTCAGAACCGCAGCGCACCGAAGACCGTCCAGCGCGCGCAGCACATCATCTTTCGTGAACGGCGGCAGCAGAAGCGCCACATCCGGCATCGCTTCGACGTACTTGCCGCCCTCTCCGATCGCGATCACCGGCCCAAAGAACGGATCGCGATGTGCTCCGATCAGCATCTCACGGCGCCCCTTGACCATGCGCGCCACGATCACGCCGTCGAATTGCGCGCCGGCTTTGTCGACCGCACGCTGCATGTCGCGGAACGCCTCCTTGATCGCATCCTCGTTGTCGAGGCCAAGGCGCACCAGCCCATACTCGGACTTGTGCGGCAGATCCGCCGAGCAGCCCTTCACGGCGACGGCCCCGCCGAGGTTACGCCACGCGGTAGCAGCTTCGGCAGCGGTCCGGCACAGGTGATGCGGCACGACGGGAAGCGCCGCCGATGCAAGCGTGTCGAGGCTATCGGCTTCGTTGAGCGTCGCCTCTTTGCGCTGGGTCCGCGCGGCGTCGAAGCCGTCCCAGCTCGGCCGTGGCAGCACCTTCGCACGATCCACCAGCTCATGGTGCGCAACGAGCTGAGCCAGCCCCTGGATGGCTTCAGCCTCCAGCGGGAACACGGGCACGCCGGCATTCCTGAATGTCGCCGGAATGTCGCCCTGCCAACCGGCGACAACAACCGGCCGTCCGGTCGCGCTGCTGAAGTTGGCAATGTCCTTCGCGAAACCCGGCATATCGTATCCCGGCCCTGCGACCGGCATATCGACCTTGAAGAGATCGGCCGCATCTGCATCCGCGATCACCGGCAGGATCTGCCCAAGCAGGCTGTTGTTCGTCAGCAGCGCTGCTGTGAGATCGATCGGATTGGCAGCGCTTGCAAAGCTCGGCAGGATCGTGTCGAGCGTCTTGCGCGTGTCCGGCGCGAAGCTCACCACCTCCAGCCCCGCCTCTGTCGCATGGTCGGCTGACATCACACCGGTCGCGCCCGAGCCGGAGATCGTCACGAACCGCCGCCCCTTCGGTTTCCAGCCCTTGAGATAAACCTCGGCGGTGGATACTAGCTCTGCGATATTCTGCGCCCGCCAGATGCCGACGCGCTTCAGCGCCGCATCCACAACGCGGTCCTCGTTCGCGAGCGCGCCCGTGTGCGATGCGGCTGCACGCGCACCGGCTGCCGTCCGGCCGGACTTGAGAGCCACGACCATGACGTTATTCTTGTGCGCGATCTCGGCGAGATCGGCGAGTTTATCGGCATGCGGCATGCCTTCGAGATAGAGCAGCAGCAGCTTCATGTCGGGATCGGCGGCGGCCGCGCACGCCATCTCCAATACCGACACGTCCGCGTCATTGCCCGTTGCCAGCGAATAGCGGACGCCGAGCCCCTTCTCAGCGAGCAGGCCGATCGGAATGGCGCTCATGGCCCCCGATTGGCTGACCATGGCAATCGGCCCGTCCTTGCATGCGAGCGTCGTGAACATGGTCGAGAACGAGGCGACGCAACCGTTGGCGAAGTTCGCGAGGCCCTGCGTGTTCGGCCCGACCATGCGCATACCGGCCGCGCGCGCCGCGTCGACCATACGCTTTTGCTTCACTGCACCCTCGGGATCGGATGTCTCGCCAAATCCCGAGGTAATGCAAATGAGCCCCTTCACGCCGCGCTTCGCCGCGTCCTCGACCGCGGTCACCGCCTGATCACCGGCTACCACGCAGACCGCAAGCTCGGGTACCTCCGGCAACTCTTCGAGACTCTTATAGCTCTTGAGGCCCTGTACCTCTGGCCGGCCCGGATTGATCGGGTAGACCGGCCCCGTAAAGCCGTAGCGTTTGAGATAATGCAGTGGACGCCCGCCGACCTTGTTCGGGTCCTGCGAGGCACCGAGGATGGCGATGGAGCGGGGCGTGAGGAACGGCTTGAGAGATTCGACGGTCATGAGCTGCTCGGATGGTCGGCTGAAAAACGCCCTCTCCCTACATTGGAGGGTGGGGGCGGGTGAGGTGGAATACGGTGGCACAGCGGACTTGGCTTGGCTCCCCTCCCGTTGATGTGGAGGGGGCGGGGGGTGGGGTGCAAAGCGAGATGCCTGGTCTTGACGGCACCCGCTCAGCCGCGGGCCTCCGGAAACACTAATCCTTGTAGTCCGGCTCCTTGCGGTCGAGGATCCGCTTCAGAGCCTCGAAATGACGAACCGCGGGCGGCGGATCGTATTTCGGCATTTGCGCCTGACTATGCGTGTCCTGGCCATTATTGCGCGCCGTCCGGTTGACGATTTCCGGTGGCATCTGCTTCAGGCGCTGGCCGGTCCACATCGCGAAGATCTGCACCTGCGCCACGCGCTCGATGTAATAGAGGCGATCATAAGCCTCGGCGACGCTGGCACCGACCGTCGTCACGCCGTGATTGGCCATGAACAAGATCGTCTTGTCGCCGAGGATCTTTGCCAACCGGTCGCCTTCCGATGGGTCCGATGCTGGCCCGTCGTAGTTGTCGTCATAGGCGATCTTGTTCATCAGGATGACCTCGGTCTGCCCGATTTCCTTGATCCGCGGGTCTTCCAGCCGGGTAAGTGCGCTGGTGTACGGCATGTGCGTATGGAACACGGCAGCGCAATGCTTCGAGTTGGCCCGGTGCATCGGCATATGAATCGCATAGGCTGAGCGCTCGACGTCGCCCGAGCCCCGCTTCACTTGTCCGTCGAAGCCGACTTCCATGAAGGTCGAAGCCTGCACCTCGCACCAGTGTGTGCCGAACGGAATTTGGTAGTATCGGTCCGTGCGGCCGGGCACGACAAGCGTCAGATGGTTGAAGATGCCCTCGCTGAAACCGTGCATGTAGGCGAGGCGATGTGCGGCGGCCAGATCGACTCGGGCCTGCCACTCCGCATCCGTACAGTCGCTTTGCCGGGTCGGCTCGACTTTGAGCTGCATAGGCGTCTCCTGCGGGTTCGGCCCCTGGCACGTGTCTTGCCTTGGTTGGCGCGGCGGGGCTCTGCTGGAAAGCCTAGCGCGACAATTGTCCGGGCACGAGCGAGAAAATGGAGCATTTTTTCAGTCGTTGCCGCGGCCTCTGGCGCGTTTTGGGACGGCCCGAAGCAGGCCAAGATCATTGGAGCCCGGATTAAGACTTCGCAGACGCGATCATGCTAGGCCCGCACCGTGCGGGCGACGGGAGTAAGAGTATGGCGATCCTCGTGACGGGCGGAGCGGGCTACATCGGCAGCCACATGGTACTGGAGCTCGTTGATGCGGGCGAAAGCGTCGTCGTGCTCGACAACCTCTCGACGGGTTTCGAGTGGGCCGTGGCCAAGCCGGCCGATTTGGTCGTCGGCGACATCGGCGATACCGAGCTCGTCAACCGCGTACTGCGGGAGCGCGAGATCGAGGCGATCATTCACTTCGCCGGCTCGATCGTCGTGCCGGAATCGGTCTCGAACCCGCTCATGTACTACGAGAACAACACCGTGAAGTCGCGCGGGCTCATTGCCGCTGCGGTCGCAAACGGAGTCAAGCAGTTCATCTTCTCATCGACCGCTGCCGTCTATGGCAATCCGGCCGAAAACCCTGTCACCGAGACGGCCAACCTGCAGCCCATGTCGCCGTACGGCTGGTCGAAGTTGATGACCGAGATCATGCTGCGCGACACGGCCGCCGCCCACGACTTCCGCTATGTCGCTTTGCGCTATTTCAACGTCGCCGGCGCTGACCCGAAGGGCCGGTCAGGCCAGTCCACGCCCAAGGCCACGCACCTGATCAAGGTCGCCTGCGAGACAGCTCTCGGCAAACGCGGTCACATGGAAGTGTTCGGCACCGACTATCCGACCCGCGACGGCACCTGCATCCGCGACTTCATCCACGTGAAAGATTTGGCTCGCGCCCATGTCGCGGCCCTAAATCACCTGCGATCGGGCGGCGAGGCCAATGTCTTCAATTGCGGCTATTCCAAAGGGTATTCGGTACTCGAGGTGCTGGACGCCGTGAAGCGCGTCTCAGGCAAAGGCATGGATATCCGTTATTCTCCACGCCGCCCGGGTGATCCCGCCGCCATAGTCGCCGCGTCAGCGAAAATCCGCGACCAGCTCGGCTGGATTCCCGAGCATGATGACCTTGACCGCATCGTCTCCCAAGCCCTCGCCTGGGAAACCGAGCTCGCGCGGCGCACGAATGTGAGATAGCCCGCTATTGCGAATGTGGAAGTTTAACGCATAACCATAGAATTTACTATTTCCCTCGTAAAGACAGTGCGCTCAGTTGTTTCCCTCGGCGCAACCGTTCGTGGGTCCCCGCCTTCGCGGGGATGACGCTGAAATTGGTTACTTCTTCGAAACGCCCCGCTCACGCCTTGGAGGCGCACGCATCGTTTGCGCCGGCATCTCAATGCCTTCGTCATCCCCGCGAAGGCGGGGACCCACGTCGGGCTTCGATCTTCCCTTTCGCCCCCGGCTTCCCTTTCACCATCGGCAGGCCTTTCGTGGTGAACGTCTGATAGCCGTGCTTCTTGCCGGTGCGGCGCCCTTCGCCCCCGGCTGAACCGGTTCCCAGCGGTTGATGCACCGGCACGAGCTGATGCTTGCCCGGACCGATCAGATCGGCCCGACCCATCGCCTTGAGCGCCTCACGCAATAGCGGCCAATTCTCTGGATCGTGATAACGCAGGAACGCCTTGTGCAGCCGCCGCTGTCTGATCCCGCGAACGGTCTCCACGTCCTCTGAGCCCCCGCGACGCACGGCCTTCAGCGGATTTTTGCCGGAATGATACATCGCAGTTGCGAGCGCCATCGGCGAAGGCAGGAACGTCTGCACCTGATCGGCGCGATACTTGTTCTTCTTCAGCCACAGAGCAAGCTGCAGCATATCCTCGTCGGTCGTGCCGGGATGCGCGGCGATGAAATACGGAATGAGAAAGTATTCTTTCCCGGCCTTGCGCGC
This sequence comes from Hyphomicrobiaceae bacterium, assembly GCA_050250755.1. GTDB lineage: Bacteria > Pseudomonadota > Alphaproteobacteria > Rhizobiales > Hyphomicrobiaceae. Next base: position 3,927 of record JBFWOB010000008.1, on the reverse strand, counting down.
GGCGTCGTCGAAAAGCTGACGGAAGCGCTCGTAGGTGCCGACGCCCGGCTTCATCATCTTCGAGAGCGGACCTTCCTCCACGTGCTCCGGGGCGATCTTCAGATATCCGCCGACGTGATGGGTGACCAACTCCTTGACGTAAGTCGGGCTCTCCACCGCCAAGTCGTAGCGTACGCCCGAGGCCACGTGGATCTTCTTGATTCCCGGCAGATCACGCGCCTTGCGATAAAGCGAGATAAGCGCCTCGTGGCTGGTGTTGAGGTTCGGACAGATGCCCGGATAAACGCACGACTGCCGCCGGCAGGAGGCCTCGATCTTCGGATCCTTGCACGCCATCCGATACATATTCGCCGTCGGCCCACCGATGTCGGAGATCACGCCCGTGAAGCCCGGCGTTTTGTCCCGGATCGTTCCGATCTCCTTTAGAACCGAACTCTCGGACCTGTTTTGGATCACGCGCCCTTCGTGCTCTGTGATCGAGCAGAACGTGCAGCCACCAAAGCAACCCCGCATGATCGTCACCGAGAAGCGGATCATCTCCCAGGCCGGGATCTTCGCATCTTCGTACGAGGGGTGAGGCGCGCGTGCATAGGGCAGTTCGTACACCCGGTCCATTTCCTCGGTTGTGAGCGGAATCGGAGGCGGCGTCACCCAAAGCTCACGGTCGCCATGTCGTTGAACGAGCGGCCGCGCATTGCCGGGGTTCGACTCGCGATGCAGCACGCGGCTGGCGCGCGCGTAGGTTTCCGGATCGGCCGAGACCTGCTCGAATGACGGCATGCGGATTACCGTCCGTCCGTCGCGCGTCATCCGCGCCCCTTCATCGGCATCGGCGATGTCGTCCGCATGCAGCTCGGCCCAACCGCCAGGCACGGCGCGCTTCATCAGCGCCAGGCCTCGGATGTCGTCCATATCCACGAACGCTTGGCCCTTGGCGAGCCGGTGGGCCACTTCGACAACCGCGCGTTCGGCATTGCCGTAGATCAGGAGATCGGCCTTCGAGTCCACCAACACCGACCGCCGCACCTTGTCCGACCAGTAATCGTAATGTGCGATACGCCGGAGCGATGCTTCGATGCCGCCAACCACGATGGCTGCGTCCTTGTAAGCCTCGCGACACCTGTGCGCGTAGACGATCACCGAGCGGTCGGGTCGTTTCCCACCTTCGCCACCGGCAGTGTAGGCATCGTTGTGACGAACCCGGCGATCCGCCGTGTAGCGGTTGACCATCGAATCCATGTTGCCGCCGGTGACGCCAAAGAACAAAGCCGGCTTACCGAGGGCCTTGAAAGGTTCCGCCGTTTGCCAATTCGGCTGCGAAAGAATGCCGACGCGGAAGCCTTGCGCCTCCAGCAGCCGCCCGACGATGGCCATCCCGAAACTGGGATGATCGACGTAAGCGTCGCCGGTCACCAGGATGATGTCGCACTCATCCCATCCGAGTGCGTCCATCTCCTCGCGCGTTGTCGGCAGATACGGCGCCGTGCCGAACCGATGCGCCCAATAAGGTCTGTACGAAAAAAGCGGCTTGGCCGGAGGAAGGCCAACAGCCTCGGTCCGGGTGGGTTGAACGGCGGTCATGGTGCTCGCGATCTGGCTCTGGGGTCGATCGTTTGGCGCGTGATAGCAGATTGGTGAGCGAATGTCGCGGCACAGCGGCCCTTTGCTTTGACCCCGTTCCAGGCGTCGCTCATCATTCCCGCCAGCCGAGAACAACGAAAGGGAGCCGCCCATGTCCGCCTATCAGCATATCCTCTACGAAGTCGCAGACGGCGTCGCCCGCCTGACGCTCAATCGTCCGGAGAAGCGAAACGCCCTCTCGATTGCCCTGCTGCAGGAGTTCAACGACGCGCTGTGGGAGGCCGACAACGATAAGTCGGTGCACTGCGTCATCCTCCGCGGCGCAGGCAAATCGTTCTGCGCCGGCTACGACCTGACTCCCGCTCCGGCGCCGCAAGCGAATGCCGGTCCCGAAGGCCGCGTCTATCGCAATGGCGGGATCTACAACAACCCGACCATCGACGACGATATCTGGCGCCTCGAATACGGACAGCGTTTGCGCATGGTCCTGTTCGACATGCACAAGCCGGTCATCGCAGAGGTGCACGGCTATTGCATCGCCGGCGGCACGGACATCGCGCTTCTCGCCGACATGGTCGTCGCGGCCGACGATGCGATCATCGGCTTCCCGCCAGCCCGCGATCTCGGCTCGTTGCCGAACCAGATGTGGGTCTACAACTGCGGCCCGCAATGGGCGAAGCGCCTTCTGCTGACCGGCGACACGATTACGGGCCGCGAGGCGCAGATGATTGGCCTTGTCATGAAGGCCGTGCCGCCGGAGCACCTGCGGAACGAGGTCGATGGCCTCGCCAAGCGCATGGCGCTGATCGATCCGGACCTGCTCGCCGCCAACAAACGCATCGTCAATCTCGGCCTCGAGTTGATGGGCGCGCGTACGTTGCAGCGGATGGCCGCCGAAAACGACGGCCGCGCCCATCTCGCGCCGGGAACCCAGCGGTTCCGGCGTGTCGCGCAGGGCGAGGGCCTCAAGGCAGCCCTTAAGGCGCGTGACGCGGAGTTCGGAGATGGCCGCGCCCGCGTCGATGGCCCCGAGATTCGGGACGACCGAGGCCATTTGATCGACAGGTAGGCGACTGCGCGCCCGCCCGAACAGCGCCAGCCTTATCCTCGACTGGCTGCAATCCTCTCGGCCATCGCGATCACGCGTTCGGCACGGTAAACGATCGGGTAATCGATGAACTTGCCGTCCACCTGGATCGAAGCCGAGCCCGCCTTCTCGGCTTCGGCGAATGCGGCGACCGCCTTCCGCGCCCACGCCACCTCGGCTTCTGTCGGGCTCAGCATCTCGTTAACGATCGGCACCTGGTCCGGGTAGATGCACATCTTTCCTTGGAAGCCGAGGCCCTTGATGGTTTCGACCGAGCGACGAAAACCTTCCGTGTCCTTGATGTCGACCCAAACGGTATCGAGCGGTGGCTCGATCCCACCGGCCCGCGAGGCGAGAACGCACTCGCTGCGATACGGCAGCAACTCTGCCTCGTCGCGTGTCCAGGTCATGCTCATATCGAGCGTAAAATCGCCCGCGCCGAACGCGAGGCGCTTGACCCGCGTCCCAGCGGTGCAAATGGCGCGTATGTTGGCCAGCCCTTTTGCCGTCTCCAAAATCGGAATGACGTCGATCGAGCCTTGCGGCAGTCCCCGCTCACGCTCGAGGTTGGTGACCAGCCAGTCGCAAGCCCGCATTTCGTCGACCGTTTCGAGCTTCGGCAACACGATGCCGTCGACCCCCTTCTGCACGACCGCAACGATGTCGCCGTAACCCCACTCCGTGCTCATGGCATTGACGCGAACGTAGCCGAGGCACCGTCGCGGACCCTGATAAGCCCGCACCACCACCTCGCGGGTCGCAATCTTCTCGGCAATCGGGCAGGCGTCCTCGAGATCGAGAATGGTGGCATCCGCCGCAAGCGTGAGCGCCTTCTCGACGCGGCGGGGATGATTTCCGGGCGCGAACAGAAATGAACGAAAGACGGTCATGCGCTGCAGCTTTCGATAGGGCAGGCGGCATGCGGCTCGAGGTTTCGAACGCAGCCTGCGGTTGGGAAGGGAGCATTAACACCTAGTTCAACGATGCGGCGCGCGCAACGTCGCTCCAGGCTGCCGCGGGAAGACGAATGTCGCCTTCCAGACGTTCCCATGAAGAGTGCGCGTAGCCGTGTTGGGTCGCAGATTTACAGCCGTCGGTCGAAAGCTCCGTCCGATTAACAAGGTCTTCAAGGCTTCGGAGCATAATCGGGGCAAATGAGTGCGATGTCGCCCGCCGAGGCCGCTTCTCGACGTGCCGATCGCGCCTCGCTGCAAGTTGATGCGTACGGGCGAACCAGTATCGCCTTGGAGGCAGGATGC
>JBFWOB010000007.1:0-150685 GCA_050250755.1 Hyphomicrobiaceae bacterium | reverse complement strand
ATCTGGATAACTGCTCATAGCTCATATTCCGCCGCTTGATCTCGGCTCGGAGTATGCCCTTGGCCTTGTCCTGGTAGGCTTCCGTGGTCTTGTCCATGGTGGCCTCGAAGAAAAATCCTCATATACGAGGAATAATCCCTTGACGTGAGGAATGCAATCCCTATATTTGAGGAATAAGCCTCAAATACGGGGAAATTCCAGTGGCCCAGCACTTCCTTCTCTCGAAGCAAGCCAAGACGCTGACGCTGGCCGAGGTCTTTCGCATGACGGACGCTCAGGCCGAGCAAGCCATGATGAACATCCGCTGGGGCGATAACAACGGGGAGCCGGTGTGCTCTCACTGCGGGTCGCTGACCTGCTATCTCGCCCGGCGCCCGTCCGGTGCCGCCCGCTGGCGCTGCAAGGACTGCGGCAAGGACTTCTCGATCACGTCGGGCACGCTCTTTGCCAGCCACAAGCTGCCGCTGCGTGGCTACCTCGCGGCCATCGCCATCTTCGTCAACGAAGTGAAGGGCAAGAACGCGCTGGCCATGAGCCGCGACCTTGGCCTGTCCTACAAGACGGCCTTCGTGCTCTGCCACAAGATGCGCGAGGCCATGGCCGAAGACGTGAAGGGGCGCCAGATCGGCGACGATCGTCCCGAGGCGGAAGTGGATGGCGGCTACTTCGGCGGCTACGTGAAGCCGGCGAATCTTCGCGAGAACCGCAAGGACCGCCGTCTCGGCAAGAACCAGTCCGGCAAGCGGAAAGTCGTCGTTGTGGTCCGCGAGAAGGGCGGCGAGACGCTTCCGGGTGTGTTCAAGTCCGAGAGCGCGGCGGTAGGCTGGATCAAGAGCAAGGTCGCCAAGGGCACTATCCTGCATGCCGACGAAGCGCCGTCATGGAACGCGCTGCATTCCAAGTACGAGATGATGCGCATTGATCATCAAGCCGCCTACAGCCTCGACGGCGCCTGCACGAATTGGGCGGAGTCCTACTTCGCTCGCCTTCGCCGCGGCGAGATGGGCCACCATCACCACATCGCGGGTGATTATCTGATCCGCTATGCGCAAGAGGCCGCTTGGCGCGAGGACAATCGCCGTGTCGCCAATGGCGACCAGGTCAAGCGCGTGGTCGATAATGCGCTCGGCCGCAAGAAGTCGATCGACTTCTGCGGTTACTGGCAGCGCCATAAGATCGCCTAGTTAGGGCCACCGGTATCCGCGTCGTAATCACAGCGAACCTTGCGGTCTACGTCGTCGGCGAACTTCTCTATACTCGGGGGATTCGCCTTGGTGCTGCCGGGCCCCCATGGATCTGACGATTTTCGACCGCGCGCATCATAGTGCACCTTGCCGTCATCGGTAATATCCGTCACCCGGCGCACTTGCTTCATATTCGTGACGTAGCAATTCCCGACTTCAATCGCTTTCGGATCAACGCCCATTTGGTTCTCCCGGTCTCATACGCACACGGCGTATTTAGGTATCACTCATCCGAACGACAACCGGTCGCCATTTGGACTGGCGTTTTGGCGCTGGTGGAGGGCGCCAGTTCGGCTGTTGAAGCCATTATCAATCGCTTTCTGAGGGCGGGGATAACTTGGGCCGAAGGATCACACCTTTGGCGATCAAATCCTCAAGCCTGTCGTTCACGAGGGATCGAACGACTTCCACTTGGTTCGTGCCGTAGAGGCCGACACCGATAAGCTGCTCAATCATGCTTAGTGCTTGAGGCGACAAGGTAATCGTGAAGCCTACCTTCCGATCGCCCGATTTAGTCTTCGGCATAAGACAATGCACTTACATTGTTCTTACATTGTCTAATAGCCCGAATCACGGCATGGTCATGCTGACGCTGGCCTGTCCACAGCATCCTGTTGAAGACCGGGCAGTCGTGTTGGCGGTCGACTAACAACCTGTGCGCCATTTTTCGGATGCTAGAATCAAGCTAGGCTTGAGACTAGAAACGACAAAGGGCCCGTCCTTTCGGACGAGCCCTAGATGATTGGGTGGCGGAGGCGGAGGGATTCGAACCCCCGGGGGCAACTTATCAGGGCGGCCCCGGATGATTTGGAGTCATCTGTCTTAAGCCACTCGACCACGCCTCCAGAGGTCAGCTTCGCGCTGGCCTCTGGCTCATGAGTCGCATGATTCGACCGGCTTCATTGTGTCCAGTTGGACACATGATCTTGCGTTTCAATGATCTAGGCCAGTTTCCATATGGCCTCGCGCCCGTCACCGACTTTCGCGACTTTCCCCTGCCGTGTGAGGTACGCGAGATTCCCCCGCACTCTTGGCGCGACTGTCTTTCTCGCTTCTTCGCCGTGACCTCCGGCACCCAGAAGCGACGTCACGATGTCATGCAGACTTGCTTCACCTCCCGCTCGTCTTAGAGCGTCAATGATCATCCTCCCCAGCTCTCCATGCCGGAATAGGTTGATCCTCTGAGGTGGTCTCTTGTTGGGGATGGTGTCGACTTCTACTGATGGGTCGAGAAGCTTCAACGTGGCGTCGACGTGAATCAGCATATCCTTGCGGTGGCGGAGCTGGCGCTCTAACTGGACGATCTCGCCGGCAATAGCCGCGCGCTTTCGCTTCAACGCAACCAAGGCGTAACGATCACCACGGGATCTCGGAAGTTCTTCAGACATACCCCCAGATATGGGGATGTCAGAGATTCAGTTCTAATGGCGTTTGCGCCATAATACCGCGCGACCAAAAGCTCTCGCCTGGGTTGTAGACGTTGAGGCGCGCCTGGACGCAGGCGAGATCCGGACCACCCTCTGCGAATGCCCGAGCCGCGATCCGTAGCTGATCGGCCTCGGGCCTATCCTCGGCATCGAAGACCACGATCAGATCGCTTTGGGCCGACGAGAGCGCGTAATTGAGAGCCTTCGGTTTTGTTTTCGGACCGCCCTTCGGAACGAGTACGACCCGCATGTTGGGCGGCAATCTCAGCTTTGCGAGCGCTGCACGTGTGGTCGCGTCGCGCGCTTCGAGGACCAGAACGAGGTCGAGGCGATCGCGCGGATAGTCGAGCCGGGCGAGACTGTCGACGAGCGCCGGCAAGACCTCAGGCTCGTCGTACATCGGCACAAGCACGGTGTAGGTGGGCAGCAGATGATCGGGCGTTCGAGGCATGCCGCGCTTGTGACGTGGACCGGGTGGTCTCCGGAGCACCTCGATCGCCGCCAGGAAACGCAGCGCGGTGTTGCCCACCAGCGGCACGAGCAGAAGGACCCCGAGCCCACCCCAGGTTCCCAGAGGCTCGAGCACCAGCCCAAAGCTGAAGACCGCGAGAATCAGCGCCATCACAGGCAGCAACCAGGGCGGCGCAGGACCACCTGCGGACAGATCCGGCCGGCGCTGAAAGAGCCCGTGAATGGCCTCGGTAAGCGCTGGATCGATCGTGGTACGATGCCCTGATCCCCACATGATCGGGGAATTACGCACCACAAAATGCGTTTCCCCTTGTACGCCGCGTCGGCGTATTGACATCAGCCGCCCCCCGTGACAACCGGCTTGGTCAACATTTACGCGCGGGCCATCGTCCCCATGACGGCCCGCCAACATCAAGGGGCGCGCGTGCCGTCAACCGACCGTCGAACGCCATCAATGCTTAAAGTGAGACTAAATGCCATTGCCAAGGGTGCAAGCATCCTCTGGCTGATAAACTGGTGGCTGATCGGAGTATTGCCCGCCCAAGTTGTAGCCCAAGCGGGACCCCAAGTCGGCGCGGCGCCTAGCGACCCGACCTCCGAGCCGCGCCGGGTGGCGATCCGTTTCCTGACCGATAGCGACTATCCGCCGTTTCAATACTACGACGAAGAAGGCGTGCTGACGGGCTTCAACGTGGACATCGCGCGGGCGATTTGCCTGGAAGTGTCGGCGGCCTGCGATATCCAGGTGCGAAACTGGGACGAGCTTCTGCCAGCGCTGCGGCGCGGCGAGACCGATGCCCTCGTGGCGTCGCATGCAATTACCCCGGCGCTTCTCAAAGAATTCGACGTGACGGATCGCTACTACTTCACGCCAGCCCGTTTCGTCGGCCGGCGCGAGGGATCTCAAATCGCGGCCACGCCAGAAGGCCTCCGTGGGAAGCGAATCGGTGTCGTGAGGGGCAGCGCGCATGAGGCCTACGCGCGCACGTTCTTCCCCAATAGCGCGATTGTGCCATTCGAGAGTGCCGAGCTCGCCTGGGATGCGGTGCGAACAGGCGGCGGTGTGGACGTCTCTTTCGGTGACGGAATCGCACTTACGTTCTGGATCAACGGAACCCTGTCGCGTGGGTGTTGCGAGCTGAAAGGGGGCCCGTTCTACGAGCCTAAGTATTTCGGGGATGGCGTGGGCATCGTCGTTTCGAAGAAGGATCGACAGCTCAAGGGGCTGATCAACTCGGCGCTGGCTCGGATTCGCGCGAACGGGCGCTATGAGGAACTGTTGCTGCGCTACTTTCCGAACCGCGTTTGGTAGTGGCCCAATGTGCGCCGCTTTCCGCGATCAATCGAACAGCGTTGCGACACGCTGCTTGATCGTATCGGCGATGTAGAGCGCGAGCGCCTGGATCGTGGACGTGGGGTTCACGCCGCCTGACGTCACCCAAATACTGCCATCGACGATGAAAAGGTTCTTCACGTCGTGCGAGCGTCCCCATTCATTCACAACGGAGCGCTCGGGGTTGGTGCCCATGCGTGCCGTGCCGAGTAGGTGTCCAGGGCTGTTCAGCACGCCCGGAGTCGGCAGATGAATCTGCGTCGCCCCGGCTGCCTCGAGCATCTCCACCGAGCGCGCAATGCCGTGCTCCATCATCCGGCGCGTGTTCTCGCCAACGGTGTAGTCGATCCGGGGAGCTGGGATGCCATGGCTGTCCTTGAGCTGGGGATCGAGCGTCACGCGGTTGTGCTCCTCGGGCAGATCCTCGCAGGCGATGCCGACCCGAAGGCTCTTGTAGAAGAGCGTGCGATAGACGCGATGGTGTTCCTTTCCCCAGGGCAGACGTCCGGCGGTCATGCTGGTGAACGCCTCGTTCACCGGGCCAGTGCCTCGCGCGAATTGCAGCGTGTATCCCCTGACGAAACCACGTGAGCGATCGGTCTCGTAGAACTCCTTCGACCACATCACAGTCATCGGAGCGCGATCGCCATCGACCTGCTCATCGATGTAGCCGTAGACCTGCGGCCAAGGGTGCACCATCAGGTTGCGACCTACGAGGCCCGATGAATTGGCAAGCCCGTTGGGAAAACGCGACGATGCCGAATTCAAGAGCAGGCGGGGCGTGCCAATGCCGTTGGCGGCCACGATGACGACCTCGGCCGGCTGGAAGCGCTCGACACCGTTCGGGTCGTAATAGACCGCGCCCGAGGCCATGCCGTGCTCATTGGTGGTGATCTTGCGAACGCGGCAACGGGTACGCAACTCGACGCCAGCGCGAAGCGCATGAGGCCAGTAGGTGATGTCGACGCTCGCCTTGGCGCCCTGCGCACATCCCGGCGTGCAATGGCCGAGATTGATGCACCGCGCGCGGCCTTCGTACTCCGTCGTGGCGATCGCGATGTCGGACGGCCACCAGTGCCAGCCGAGTTTGTTCAGGGCTTCCGCGTAACGCGTCCCGGTCTTGCCGAGGGGAACGGGTGGCATGGTCGGCTGATGGAGCGGATAGGACGGGTCGCCCGCCAGACCAGCGACGCCCATGATCCGGTCGTTCTCCGCGAAATAGGGCTCGAGCGTCCAATAGTCGATCGGCCAGTCATCCGCGACGCCGTCGAGGGAGTGCACGCGGAAGTCGGACGGGTGCATGCGCGGAAAATGCGCTGTGTAGAGGACCGTTCCACCGCCAACGCCATTGAAATTGGCGACCTTCATCGGCGAGTTGTCGTCGTTGACGGGGTAGTCGGTCTCGCGGCCGCGGCGGTTGGGGCTGATGTCGAAATCGGCGAAGCGACGCGCTTCCCAGTCGCGGCCGTTGGTCGGGAATTCGGTCGGTTTGATCCAATCGCCCTGCTCGAGACAGAGGATGCGCATCCGGGTATCGGCAAGGCTCCAGGCCACCGCTGCGCCAGATGCGCCGGAGCCGATAATAAGCACGTCGACGATCTCGTCGGTCGGACGTGGCGCGTCGTGCGGGGCTGCGGTCGTCATCTCAGCGCGCCCTGCCGTCAAGGTCACGCCACATGCGCGGACGGCTGCGCACGGTATCGAGAAGCGCCCAGTCGGTCGGCTCCAGAACATGGCCTTTCGGGAACGGCGCCCGCGGCTCCAATCCAAGCGCGGTGAACACCCGGTCGTCGCGGTAATAGCACTGCAGAACCGCGCGTCCGAGCGCCGTGATCGGCACGCCTTTGCGCTGCAGAAACGCCATTGCGGTTGCCTCGGCGGTGGTCGCATCGAGATCGGTGAAGGGGCCAGCAGACAGGTCGCGCAGCATGGCCAGCGCTTGGATGACAGCGGGCCGGTCGCGCCCGAGGGAGCGAACGATGTCTGCGAAGATCACATCGTCATCGGCACCCGGCACGCCATACTCTTCACTCGCCGGCACCATCAAGCCGGCCAGACGGCGCAAGTCCCCCTCCTCCGCGGGCGTCAGCTCGGTCCCCGGATCATGTGTCATGGCCGCCTCGGTCGATGAATACTTTCGAATTCTGGTCCGGCCGTCGGGGATGGGTCAAGATCGCGATGGCAGGTCAAGGATGCGAGATCACATCTGCTTCTGTCGAGCCGACCATCCGCTGAACGCTTAACCGAACGGGCGAAATCGCAGCGCTGCCGTGGGGCTTACCCTAATGCGCCGCCTCCCAATTCTCCGCGGCCTTGGCGTCGACGTGAATCGGCACAGAGAACTGCACGGCGGGCTCGGGGGCTTTCTCCATCACGGACGCAACGACGGTCAGCGCCTTCTCGACCTCGGCCTCCTTCGCCTCGAAAACGAGTTCGTCGTGCACTTGCAGCAGCATGGTTGTTGCATCGAGACCCGCATCGCGAAGTGCGGCCGGCATGCGGATCATGGCGCGGCGAATGATGTCGGCAGCGGAGCCTTGGATCGGCGCGTTGATGGCGGCGCGTTCGAGGAACCCGCGCATGGACGGGTTCTTCGTGTTGATCTCGGGGTAATGCACGCGCCGCCCGAACACCGTCTCCACATAACCGTTGTCGTGCGCGAACTTCTTGGTGCGATCCATGTAGTCGCGAATGCCTGGAAAGCGCTTGAAGTACGTCGTGATGTACTCACCCGCCTCCTGCTTCGAGATGCCGAGCTGCGCTGCCAGCCCGAACGCGGAGATGCCGTAGATGATACCGAAGTTGATCGCCTTGGCCCGTCGCCGCACGTCGCTCGGCATTCCTGCCACCGGCACACCGAACATCTCCGATGCCGTCATGGCATGAATGTCGAGGCCATCGGCAAAGGCCTGCTTGAGCTGCGGAATGTCAGCGATGTGTGCCAAGACTCGAAGCTCGATTTGCGAGTAATCGGCTGAAATGAGCTTCGCACCTCTATCCGCAACGAACGCCGTGCGGATCTCGCGCCCTTCCTTCGTTCGTATCGGAATGTTCTGAAGGTTCGGCTCGGCCGATGCGAGCCGCCCTGTCGTTGTGGCGGCCAGCGCGTAACAAGTATGAATGCGGCCGGAGTCATCGATGTGTCCGGGCAGCGAGTCCGTATAGGTGGACTTGAGCTTGGTAAGCTGGCGCCACTCGAGCATCGTGTTGATGAGCCGCCGCGCGTCTTCGGGCAATTCCTCGTTCGCAGCCAGATCGTCGAGCAGGCCGGCGCGCGTCTCCCACTGCCCGCTTTTCGTTCGCTTACCGCCTGGAAGCTTAAGCTTGTCGAACAGTAGTTCGCCAAGTTGCCTTGGCGAGCCGAGATTGAACTTGTATCCGGCGAGCGCCTGAACTTCCTCGTCGAGGCGTGCGATGCCCTGCGCGAAACTCGATGAAAGGCGCGAGAGGATCGCCCGGTCCACCTTGATGCCGGCGTTCTCCATATCGACGATCACGTCGACGAGCGGGCGCTCCAGCCTTTCGTAGACGGTCGTCATACGCTCCGCGGCGAGGCGGGGCTTGAGCGCCATCCACAGCCGGAATGTGATGTCGGCGTCCTCGGCCGCGTACTCGGTTGCCTTGTCGATCGGTACGCCGGCGAACGTCTTCTGGCCCTTCTTGGCGCCCGGCGCATGCGCGATGACATCGTTGAACGTGATGCAAACGTGCCCGAGGTGCCGCTCGGCGAGCGCATCCATGCCGTGAGCGCTGCGCCCGCCGTCGAGCGCGTACGACATGAGCTGCGTGTCGTCGTAGGGACCGACCCGGATGCCGTAGCGGCGCATGACAAGCGCATCATACTTGATGTTCTGGCCGATCTTGAGCGTCGACGGATCTTCGAGCAGCGGTTTCAGGACGGCGAGTGCGTCCCGAATCGGGATCTGTCCAGGCAGCAATCCCCCGCCGCCAAAAAGATCGCTGTCGCCGCCCGTGTGTCCAATTGGAACGTAGCAGGCGCGTCCGGGCGCGGTCGCAAGAGACACACCGACCAGATCGGCCCGCATGGCATCGAGGCTGGTCGTCTCGGTGTCGAACGCGACGCGACCGCGCTCGACAGCCTCCGCGACCCATGCCTCGAGCTGGCCGAGATCGCGCACCGTTTCGTATTTTGTGCGGTCGATCTTAGGTTCGCGCGCGGCGCCACGTGAGAAAGCGATCACCCCCGCAAAGGCATCGCCTGCCGTGACGCCCGGGGCAGATTGACCACCGTCTCCGTTGCTCGCCGAACGGGCGCCCGACCGTGCCACCGGCGCCTTGACCTCGCGCGTAGCGAGGCTCGCACCCACGGATCGCTCCAGCGGGGGTGGCACCTCGACGCCCAACGCCTCCGCGATGCGCTTTGTCAGCGTGTTGAATTCCATCTCGCGCAAGAACGCGAGCAGCGGTTCCGCTCGAGGCTCCTGCAGGCCGATCCGCTCGATCTCGACCGAGGTCGGTACGTCATCCTTCAAGCGCACCAGCTCGCGGGAGATGCGCGCTTGGTCCGCGAACTCGATCAGCTTCTCGCGGCGCTTCGGCTGCTTGATCTCGCCCGCACGCGCCAGCAGCGAATCCAGATCGCCATATTCCTTGATCAGCTCCGCCGCCGTCTTCACGCCGATGCCCGGCACGCCAGGCACGTTGTCGATCGAATCACCCGCAAGCGACTGCACGTCGACCACGAGCGACGGCTCCACCCCGAACTTCTCGATCACCTCCTCGCGCCCGATCGTCTTGTTCTTCATCGTGTCGAGCATGACCACGCCCGGCTGGATGAGTTGCATAAGATCCTTGTCGGACGAGACGATCGTGACGTCGCCACCCTTGGCGACCGCAAACTTGGCGTAAGTCGCAATGAGATCGTCGGCTTCGTAGCCGTCCTGCTCGATGCAAGCGATGTTGAAGGCTTTCACCGCGCCGCGGATCAACGGAAACTGCGGGATCAGCTCTTCAGGCGCCGGCGGACGGTGCGCCTTGTAATCCTTGTAGATATCATTGCGGAAGTTCTCGCGGCTGGCGTCGAAAATCACCGCAATATGGGTCGGCCCGCGCCCCGCCTTCGCATCCTGCATCAGTTTCCAGAGCATGGCGCAAAACCCGTGCACCGCACCAACCGGCAAACCGTCCGACGGACGCGTCAACGGCGGCAAGGCGTGGAAGGCACGGAAGATATAGCCAGACCCGTCCACCAGGTAGACGTGGCTGCCCTTGGCGACGGGAAGAGCTTCGCCGTCCGGCACAGTGATGACGGCGGCGGATGATGTCTTGGGTTCGGTGCTCATGAACGCTACTATATTCACCCGAGCGTGCAGGGTCAGCCCAGTTGCGCACAACAATGGCGATCAGAAACCGTGCATTGTGAGCGACACACCTCACGGAAAGCGATGTGCCTTTCTCTACAAAGGCTTGCGTTGACGCGTCTGCACCCCCAAATGTGATGGACCCAGGGATCTCGACGCAACGAAAGGTAGATGCTAATCCCGGGGCGCAATCGGAGAAATTAAATGCGCACGATCGTCGCCGCCCTCGCGTTCTCGCTCACCCTGTTGCCGGCCCTTCAGGCTTCGGCTCAGGATCGGCGGTATAGCCGCAAGTCGTACGACCGCGATCGCTACGAGCAGCGCCAGCGCACCTCCACCATGGATCGCGAGGGCCGTTGCATTCGCGACAATGGCCGGTCAATGAACAGCCTCAACCTCCGCAATCAGTGCGATCGCGAGGAGTTCTGGGCGCGCTTCAACGACTTCGGTGACGGCCGCAACTAGCGCCGAATTGATGCCGCTTCCTACCTGCGCGTGACATCGGTGGCGCGAGCCGCTATCTCCGGCCCGCCATGCTGCACATCAATGAGCTCACATACCGCATCGAGGGCAAGCCCATCCTCGAAGGCGCGACCGTTGCCATCCCGACTGGCCACAAGGTGGGCCTTGTCGGCCGCAATGGCGCGGGCAAATCAACCCTCATCCGTCTGATCGTCGGCGAGATCACACCGGATGATGGGTCTATCAGCACGGCCAGGGGCGCGCGGATCGGGTACGTCGCGCAGGAGGCACCGGGCGGCGACGACAGCCTGATCGACTGGGTGCTCGCTGCCGATACGGAGCGAGCCGGTCTCCTCACAGAAGCTGACACGGCGACCGATGCTGCGCGAATCGCCGCCATCCATGAGCGCCTGATCGATATCGATGCGCACGCGGCGCCCGCACGCGCGGCACAGATCCTCGCAGGTCTCGGCTTCGACGAGGACGCTCAGCGCCGGTCCTGCCGCGAATACTCCGGCGGCTGGCGCATGCGCGTCGCCCTCGCTTCGATTCTGTTTCTCGAGCCCGAAGTGCTGCTGCTGGATGAACCGACCAACTATCTCGACCTCGAAGGCACGCTCTGGCTCGAAGCCTACCTCAAAGCCTATCCGCATACTGTGATCATGGTCAGCCACGACCGCGACCTGCTCAATCGCGCGGTCGGCTCGATCGTCCACCTCGATCGCGGCAAGCTCACGCTTTACTCCGGCGGCTACGATACGTTCGAGGAGACACGTCGCGAGAAGCAGCGCCTCGACCTGAAATTGCAGAAAAAGCAGGACGAGCAGCGGCGCCATCTCGAAGCGTTCATCACGCGCTTCAAGGCGAAGGCCTCGAAAGCGGCGCAGGCCCAGAGCCGCGTCAAGGCTCTCGCCCGGATGCAGCCGATCGCCGCCGAGGTCGACGAGCGTGCGGTCCCGTTCAGGCTGCCGGGTCCGGAGAAGCTGCTCGCGAGCCCCATTTTCCAGCTCGAACGCGCGAGCGTCGGCTACGCGCCGGATGCACCAGTGCTCTCGCGCTTGGACCTGCGTATCGACCAGGACGACCGGATCGCGCTGCTCGGCCAGAACGGCAATGGCAAATCGACGTTCGCGAAGCTAATCGCCGGTCGGCTCGCGGCGCTGGACGGCACCATGCGCCGATCACACAAGCTCGAGGTGGGGTATTTCGCGCAGCACCAACTAGACGATCTGGCGCCGGAGTGGACGCCGTTCGACCAGGTCACGCGCCTGATGCCCGCCGCCACCGAGGCCGAGCGGCGCGCAAAGCTTGGCACATGGGGCTTCGGCGCCGCCAAGGCCGATACCAAGGCCAAGAACCTATCCGGCGGCGAGAAAGCCCGCCTGTTGATGGCCATGACGGCGTTTTACGCGCCCCACATCCTGATCCTCGACGAGCCTACGAACCATCTCGACGTGGATAGTCGCGAGGCGCTGGTGCATGCGCTGAACGAGTACGAAGGCGCGGTGATCCTCATCAGTCACGATCGGCATCTGATCGACGCTTCGGCCGACCGGCTTTGGATCGTCAAGAACGGCACCGTGCGTCCCTACGAGGGCGACATGGAAGACTACCGCGCCGAGTTGCTGGCCGAGCGCGGCGGTAAGACCCGCACGAAGCCATCCGACGATCGCATCGCCGAAGCCAGATTCTCTCGCGCCGATCAGCGCCGCGACGCCGCAGAGAGGCGCGCCCAACTCGCACCGCTCCGCAGAGACGTGCAGTCGGCCGAAAAGCGGATGGAGAAGCTTTCGGCCGAGATCGCGCGCCTCGACACATCACTCGGTGATCCCGAGCTCTACACCCGTGACGCGGCCAAGGCTCAAAAACTGGTTCACGAACGTGGCTTGAAGGCCAAAGAGCTCGCGGAAGCCGAAGAGGCATGGCTTGTTGCGACGGAGGCGCTGGAGGGGGCAGCCGTCGAGAGCTGAGTGACCTGCGCCGCTCAATGGGCGGCGGGTACAGCCTCACGACGGCGCGGGCTTTGGCACACGATGCCAGATCAGAGATCGGCACAATACGACGATGGCACAGCCCGTCAGCTTGAGTTTGTCGGTTCCAGCGGGCGCCAGATAACCGTCGTAGTATGTTCCATCCTTGCGATTGTAGAGCCGACCAGCCCAGCGTCCATCGGGTGTGCGCTCAGCGCCCGTCATGATCGTCAGGCCAATGATCGGCCTCGATCTGAGGTCGGGATCCTCATTCTTGTCGTCGGCCGCCTGCCCGTCGCCGATAGCCACGATTTTGATGCACAGCCGCCCATATTGACAGGGATAAACGGCGATCCGGCTGCCGTTCTCGGGATGCTGCCAGACACCGAATACCGATTGCTCGGACCCGGCTACGGCGACGCTCGCAAGCGCGATCAACACCAGCGCTCCGACGATCAATTCCCAGCCCATCACGCGGAACGAGTCCGGCTCGATAAAATCCATCTCGACGTCTCAGCCCCCGTCATCCAGCACCGCTCGAGTCAACGGCGCAATGACGCCTATGAGGCAGCAGAATGGCAAAAATCGGCCACATCCCGTCCTCGCACAAATTCATGTGGCCACGCGAGGATCTATAGCGGCGAAACAGCGCGATGACATGGACCGGAAGCTGCTGTTTGCGGTAGTTTCGCGCCATGACGATTTGGCAAACACTCTCCAGCGCGGCCGCCGCCGCCGTGCGTTTCGAAAGCATTACCCCATTTCTGCGCGCGCTTGGAATCGAGACGCGCGAGCACGTCGATCAATCGACTGGCGTCGCCTTCACGATCGCCATCATCGCACTGTCGGCCAAGATGGCAAAATCGGACGGTCTGGTGACTTGCGATGAGGTCGAGGCGTTCCGGCGCGTCTGCACATTCCCGGCAAACGATGAAGCGAATGTCCGCCATGTCTTCGACCTCGCAAAGCAGGATACGGCTGGATACGACTACTACGCGCGCCAGATCGGGCGGCTATTGATCGACGACCCTCAACTGCGGCTCGACGTGCTGGAAGGGCTTTTCGTGATCGCGGCGGCGGATGGCATCCTGCACGAGCGCGAAGACAAATATCTTGCCGACGTCGCACGCCTGATCGGCGTTAGTGACAGCGAGCTGGCGTGGGTTCGATCGCTTTTCGTCACCGCCGAGGCCGATCCTTACACCACGCTTGGGCTGACGCCATCCGCGACCGCCAGCGAGATCAAGAGCCGATATCGCAAGCTCGTTGCCGAGCATCATCCCGACCGCCTGATCGGGCGCGGCGTTCCAGCGGAGTTTGTCGCTATCGCGGAGCGCACGCTCGCCGCGATCAACGTCGCCTACGAGACGATCGCGCGGGAGAAGGGCTTGTGATGCCCCGCGACTCCGCGCTCGTCGCCGAGACGCACCCGTCTCCGTGCCGGGAGCCGCGTCGGGGCTGCAACGGTCCAGATATGCTGTTGTTGCATTACACCGGCATGAAGTCTTGCGAACGCGCTATCGATTGGCTGTCGCGCCATGAGGCGAGGGTGTCGTGTCACTACGTCATCGACATCGACGGTCGCATCACCCAGATGGTGCCGGAGGTCATGCGCGCCTGGCACGCGGGCGTATCAGTGTGGGCCGGCGACACTGACATCAACTCGCGCTCGATCGGGTTCGAGATTCACAATCCCGGACACGATGAGGGCTACCCGGATTTCACCGACGCCCAGATGGCTGCGGTTATCGCGCTCGCAGCCGACGTGGTGAGACGCTGGGCGATCCGCCCCGAGCGCGTTCTCGCCCACTCCGATGTCGCGCCCGCTCGCAAGATCGATCCTGGCGAGAAGTTCGATTGGAAGCGGCTATGGCTGTCGGGCGTTGGCCGTTGGGTGCCGCCTGCGGCCGTCAATGACAACGATGTCGGCCTCGGGCTCGGTGCATGTCACGACGACGTCGCCGTCGCGCAAGCTCTGCTCCGCACCTACGGCTACGGTATCGAGGAAACAGGCACCCTCGACCTCAGCTCGCAGCAGGTTCTGATCGCATTTCAACGCCACTTTCGCCCCGCCCGTGTGGACGGCCATCTCGACCGATCGACGCTCGAGACGCTGGAACGGCTGATCGCGACGGTAAGCTGAGGCGGAATGAGCGAGCGGATGGGGCGTCACATCTAGTCGGGACAGAGGCGGACGTCCGTATCGCCGTCTCGCAATTTGGGACTCCAATCGATGTTTCTCTACTGGCTATTTGCTCTGGTACTATTCACGGGAACTTCTTCCTATGCCGCCTCTCGTTCGAGCCCGATAATCCTCTCCGGCACCACGCTGAACGCGTCGACTGTGTCGGCTTGCCTGGCAGATGTGAAACCCGGCACAATCGTTGTCCTTGGCGAGCGACATCGCAATGATCTTCATCAGGCTTATCAATTGATGGTCATGTCGGAACTTCGTTCGCGCGGATTGGCAGTGAGCGTTGGCATGGAATTTCTCGACCGGCCCGACCAGTCGCATCTTGATGATTTCCGGCGAGGACGCACGAATGAAACAGAGTTCTTGCGCGCAGTAAGTTGGAAAGGCTCTCTGGATCATTATCGTGACCAGATACTCTTTCCCGCTGCCGCGCAGAATACGATTGCTCTCAACGTCGCCCGCCGTGTGACGACGCAGATAGCAAATCAGGGCCTCAAGGTATTAAACGCCGAGGATCGGAAACAGCTTCCGAAGGATTTTGCGATCGAAGGGCGCGGCAATGATCTTTATTTCCAGCGCTTCAAAGCCGCTATGCCGCGTGAAATCAGCGAATCGGACAAGATCGAGAATTATTTCATGGCTCAGTCCGCCTGGGATGACACGATGGCATGGACAGCGACCGAATATATCCGCAGCCACCCTCAAGAAGTCCTGGTCATTGTGGTTGGCGATTTCCATGTGATTTACAATGGAGGCTTGCCGGAACGCCTCAGGAAACGAGGCGCAACCGACGTTGTCACGATTTCCATGCTGCCCACAGCTCCGCCGATGACGAGGGTTGAAAAAGAGCAGGCGACCAGCCCCCATGGGCCCGATGGTCCTCGCGCCGACTGGATCTGGCTCGCTCCAGAGTGACTTCAGCAGCCTGACTATCAATGTGTACCGCTCGGCGTGAAAAGCCACTTCCACTATCGAAGCGCCCGCGCCCGAAGCGCGCCCTCTCCAGCAGAAGATTTGCCGACGTGGCTTGGCAGGTGGTAGAGGGCAAAGGACAGCATCCTGAAGCAGGGTCGATGTTCTGACATGCCGGCAAAACGCGCTCCCAGCCCGAAACCGAAATCGTCCCAGACGGCAAACGCCAAGCCCGCCAGCAAGCGTACCACGAAGACTGCGGCCAAGCTGACGTCCGGGGCCGCCACAAAGGCCGCACCAGAACGCAAATCGCCAGCCCCCATCGTCTCGACGGGCTATTGGCTGATGAAGTCCGAGCCGGACGCATTCTCGTGGGAAGACTTGAAGAAAAAAGGCAAGACCGGCGAACCTTGGACCGGCGTGCGAAACTTTCTCGCGCGCAACAATATGCGCGCCATGAAGCTCGGCGATCTCGCGTTCTTCTATCATTCCAACATCGGCAAGGAGATCGTCGGAATCGCGCGCGTTTCGGCACTGGCCCATCCTGACCCCGACGACACCACCGGCACATGGGAATGTGTCGACGTGATCGCGGTCGCCGATCTGCCGAAGCCAGTAACTTTGGTGGACGTGAAGAACAATGGGAAGCTGGCCGACATGAGCCTCGTCACGTCCATGCGGCTATCCGTGCAACCCGTCACGAAAGCCCAGTGGGCCGAGGTTTGCCGCATGGCTGGATTCGATCCCGCGAGCCTCAAATGAATAACGACCGCGCGGCACACCCATGACCGCGTTCGTCACGTCGTTCGTGCAATCGCAGTCGGCCATGCGACGAGCCGCGCTCGTGCCGGAGATCGACCTGCATCTCGCGCACGATCCCCACCTGATTTTCCGGGAGGTCCGCGATTTCAACGAAAGCCATCCCGAGCTTCCGGTCTATCCGCCCTATTGGGCCTTCGCCTGGCCCGGTGGGCAAGCCATGGCACGCCACATTCTCGATACCCCCACGCTCATTGAGGGTCTGCGCATTGCAGATATTGGCGCGGGTTCCGGCATTGCTTCGATCGCCGCCATCAAGGCCGGCGCCGCCCATGTGTTCGCCGTCGATGTCGATCCATTGGCGGCCGCAGCCATCGCTCTCAACGCCGAGGCAAACGGCGTCGCCGCTGCCATCGACATATCGACCGAGGACTGCCTGGGCGAGATCCCTTCGGTGGATATGATCCTCATCTCCGATCTCGTCTACGAGCCGGAGCTCGCGGTTCGTGTCGGCGCCTTCCTCGAGCGCGTTCTGGCCGCGGGCCTGCCCGTCATCATCGGCGACCGCCTCACTGCCCGCTGCCCCGCTCGCGGCTTCGTCGAGGTCGCCCGCTATGACGCCCCGCTGACGCCGGCGCTGGACGACGACGACGCGGAGCTGGGCCGCATCTGGCATTGCCGGCCGCGTCGTCGCGGGACGCCTCGCGCACCCCGCACCAAAGCCACTCCATGACCGATAGCCTTCCCCCCGGCCGCGACTGGCCCGCCTTCATCCGCGCCAATACCCGACTTCTGACACCGCCATTGGTGCCCGAAATCCGTCTGCATCTGGCCGAAGAATCACTCCCGATCTGGAGCAAGACAGAAGAAGAACTCGGCGAGATGAGCGTGCCGCCGCCGTACTGGGCGTTTGCCTGGGCCGGCGGTCAGGCGCTCGCGCGCCACCTTCTCGATCACCCGCATCTCGTCGCCTGCAAGCAGGTGCTGGACCTCGGCGCAGGTTCCGGTCTGACTGCCATCGCTGCCATGAAGGCAGGCGCACAATCCGTTCTGGCAGCCGATATCGACGCGGTCGCGCTGGTCGCATGCGTGCTTAATGGCGAGGCGAATGCGTGCGCCATCAGCACAACAGCGGATGACCTGCTGGCCGCAGCCCCCGACGCGCAATTCTCCGTGCTTCTGGTCGGCGATCTGTTCTACGAGCGCGAACTGGCTGATCGCGTGCTTGCCTTCATCTCGACAGCGGCAGGTCGAGGAGCACGCGTGCTGATCGGCGATCCTGGCCGCAGCTACTTTCCCCGCAACCGTTTCAAGAAGCTTGCCGAACACCGGGTTCCCGTGACCCGGGAGTTGGAAGACGCCGAGATCAAGAACACCGCAGTCTGGGAACTCGTCGCCTCTTAGTCGCGTTGGAATCGTACGTTTTTTGCGGCTCTCCGATCTTTTGGTGATCGTCAAGGCAAGTTGCCGGCCCCTATCGTTTCAGGGGTATTGCCGCGTCTCTATTCTCATTTTCGATATGGCCAGATCCATAAATCACGAAATTGTGATCCGAACCGCATCGATCCGATATTGAACATCGTTCGATTTCGACATATCAGTGTCGTCAACGGACTGAGTGCCGCGCACGGCCCATCGGAGTACGCGTTATGGAAAACAAATTCAGCATCCTCCTCGCAGCAGGCTTCCTGGTCCTCTCCACCATCTCGACAGCCACGGGCAACTTCGCTGTCCGGTTGGATCTCGCCTCCAAGCAAAGCGCCGCCGGCACACAAACTGCATCCGCGCTCATCGACGATACGACGGCTAGCGGCATCGCCATCCAGCGCATCGCGCTTGCGCAGAATGCGGCCACGGGGTTCGGGAAATTCCAGGCTCGTTCGAACGTGATCGCGCCGGGTACGCCATTCCATATCTACTTCGAGCCGACCAATCTCATGACCCGCTTCGAGAAGGGGAACGTCCGTGCCTCCATGTCGGTGGACATTCTGATCCGCGATGCGCAAGGCAAGACCGTCGCAGCTCACGACAATGCCTGGCAACTGCCGCTGGCTCGCTCTGCGGCGGGTCCCGCACCGCTGACGGAGGTCTACGGCGACCTGACGGTCAACCATCTGAAGTTCCCCGACGGGGCGTATAAGATCGTGCTGCGCATCCACGACGACCTGAACAACACGTTCGCCGATCGCACGCTCGACATTGAGCTCCGGAGCGGCCCGGCGACATCCCGGCAGCGCATGTCGCAGACGACGACAACCCAACCCCGCTGAGCGGGCCGATGAAATGGCGAGACGTGGCTACGAGAGCTGGGGCGCGGCGGCGAGGATCTCCCGCGCCTTGTTGCAGTCCTGATCCATCTGGACCATCAGCGCTTCCATGCCATCGAAGCGACGGTCGGGGCGAATAAAGGCTACGAACGACACCTCGATCTGCCGCCCGTAGAGATCGCCGTCGAAATCGAACAGGAACACCTCCAGCACCGGCGGGCCGTTATCGAATGTTGGCCGTGTGCCCAGATAGGCCGCTCCCTGGCGTCGCCCGTACGGCGTATCGACGAACACGGCGTAGATGCCATAGGCCAGCGGCGTCGTTCTCGGCAGCAGGACGTTGGCGGTTGGGAAACCCATGCCGGTGCCGAGCTTGGCGCCACCGACCACTTCGCCGCTGACCGTCCACCAGTGACCCATCATGGACGCCGCGCCACCCACGTCGCCCTGCGCGATCTCCGCACGGATGGCCGACGACGAGAACACCTCGCCCCCCTCGGCGACGGGCGGCACGACGCTCACGCCGAAACCGAGCTGCTCGCCGAACCGCTGCAAGTCGGCCGCGCTGCCGCCGCGCCCTTTCCCGAAGAAGAAATCGTAGCCGACCACCACGTGCCGGACGCCGATCCCCGCCACCAGGACCTGCTCGACGAACGCCTGCGGGACGAGGTTCGCGACGTGCTCGCCGAATGGTACCACCACTGTCATGTCGAGGCCGTAATGCTCGAACAGCTTGAGCTTCCGCTCCAGCGACGTGATGCGAAAATGCTGTCGCTCGGGATGGAAGTACTCGCGGGGATGCGGCTCGAACACCATGGCGGCTGCCAGATGCGACGCGCCCGGCCGGACCGACTCCGCGGCCCGCTCCCGCGCCCTCGCGATCAGCGCCTGATGTCCGCGGTGAACGCCGTCGAAATTACCGATCGCCAGCGCCGCGCCGCGCAGTTGAGCGGGAAGATGGTCGTAGCCGTGGATGACGTGCATGGGGGCCGTTGGTTGTTGTCAAAAGGGCAACACGGACCCTACAGCAAGGCTGCGCCCGCACAAATATCTCGCGCGGCCTATCCCTTCAGCATGTAATTTTCGCGTCACCGCCCAAGCGCGCCAGAGGTGAGCACGGATTCGCAGACTTCACACATCTCGATGCGAGGGAAGATCCCGGATCGGCACGCGCTGCGCGCCGATCCGGGAACTCGATGCGGCGGTGCCTACTTCGCCAGCTTGTCCTGCGTCTTGGTCTCGAAATCGCTGGCGTCGTGACGCTCGTGGAGCTGGCTCGACGGATCGCCGGCCGTGCGGTTGACCATGCGTCCGCGCTTCACGGCCGGCCGCTGGGCAATCTCGTTCGTCCAGCGGTTCACGTGCTTGTAGCTGGCCGCATCCAGGAACGTGGCGGACTCGCCGTAAAGCACGCCCTTTACCAGCGCGCCGTACCACGGCCAGATCGCGATATCGGCAATCGAGTACTCGTCCCCCGCCATATAGGCATTGTCGGCGAGATGCCGGTCGAGCACGTCGAGCTGGCGCTTCACCTCCATCGCGAAGCGGTTGATCGGATACTCCCACTTCTCGGGCGCATAGGCATAGAAATGGCCAAATCCGCCACCGAGATAAGGCGCGCTGCCCATCTGCCAGAACAGCCAGTTGAGCGCTTCCGTGCGCTTGGCTGGGTCCTTCGGTAGGAACGCCCCGAACTTCTCCGCCAGATGCAGCAGGATCGCGCCCGACTCGAACACGCGGACGGGCTTCTCCGGGTTCGATCGGTCGAGCAGTGCCGGGATCTTCGAGTTAGGGTTCACCTCGACGAAGCCCGAGCCGAACTGGTCGCCTTCACCGATGCGGATCAGCCAGGCGTCGTACTCGGCGCCTTTGTGCCCCGTGGCCAGCAGCTCTTCGAGCATGACCGTGACCTTCACGCCGTTGGGCGTGCCCTGCGAATAGAGTTGCAGGGGATGCTTGCCGACCGACAGCACCTTCTCGTGCGTCGGCCCTGCGATCGGACGGTTGATGTTCGCGAACCGCCCGCCATTCTCCTTGTCCCAAGTCCAGACCTTGGGTGGGGTATACCCCTTGTCGCTCATGATCCGTACCTCCACACGTTGACTGCTGCTGGGCAGCGGTAGGGGAGAGTACAGGATGGGGGTAGGAGGGGAAGGGGGAGGACACGGAGGAGTGAGGGGGGATGACGGCGTTTTTCCCCAAGTCACACGGCGATTTTGGAAATTCGACGATCTTTGCTCTCCTGAATTGCGTCCTGCAACTGCCGGGATCGGATCGACTTAATAACATCAGCTTTTGACCGAAATGCACGCTCGTAGCCCAAATACCTCTTGGCAATATCTTCAAGAGTTGGCTTGGAATGAACACTCAGCTCATCTAATAACTTGTCGAATGCATCGTTGTCTGACGTGGCAGCCAACAATCTATCCGCGGTCGCTCGCGCATCTATTGCAGGCACGGGCAACCTCTTAAGCCGCGTCTTCTTATCGGGCGGCGCTAAAGCCCCCGACACAACAGCAAAGACGCCTTCAGCGTCAAGTCCGCTCATCTTGTTCAGCAGCGAAGCGACGAGCGCAAATTCCTTTGCAACGCCAGAAGCTCCGGTCGCAGACAATGCATTGGCAAGGGTGTTGAAGGGTGCCGCAATCGAACTGGTTGCTCCATCCCCCTTGTGACCAATCTGCTTTCCTATCTTTGCGACAACGGCTGTCACGGACTTTTTGCCGCCAGCCTCCACCGCGTCGGCGAACCGACGGACAGATTGAAGTTCTCCCCTCCCAAGCAGTACTTGAAGCAAAGGATCGAGCGTCCTAAGACCGGCTGCCAACTGTTGTGCGTTCATCCGGAGCTCTCCGCAAAGGGGCACGTTCGGCTATGGATTGGCCTATCGCATCAAACATAGCGCGCACATCAGAACCAGCACATAGATAGGCTATTCCGTCCGTTGCAGCCGACCCTATCACAGCTGACCTCGCCATCACAGCTTCACGCATGAAGTAGTCGGCTTGAATCCCCAGCGCTTTGCGAACATTGGCGTTGATTGTTCCAACGACGCCCAGCGCTTGACCGGCCAGGATGCGCCGCGGCGTCATAGTTCCAATAACCCCACTAAAATTCACAACTGTGTTGGCTGTCTTGCTCAACGTATTGAAGCGAGACGCGAATGTTCCAACTGCTCCGGCCGACACGCTATCGACAACTGTAGGAACGAAGAGATGCGTAGCAGCGCAAAAGCCGTTGATAAATCCCGTAGTCATTCGCGGTGGCGCATCAATAATTACTCGGTGGTATGTTGTTTGTATCTGACGCGAAAGCAATGCTCGCGCCAGGCGGTATCGGACGTCATCGGTGGAATCTCCCAACACCCATGCGTACTCGAGATGCCGCTCTAGCTTCTCGAAGCTATACCAGCACGATATATAATCCAAATTATTAGCGGCGGCTTGAATAGAGGTTTTGTGCCAGCTTTGGTCCAATTCTGTAGCGAACAGCATATCTACCATTGACGGAAATTCTTGCGGCCGCTGTCGGGCCTGCGCTAAAAGCAACCCAGTCGCAGACCCTTGATAATCAAGATCGACCAGAAGCACTTTCTCGCCCCTACAGGAAAAGTACGCCGCGATATTCGTACTTAAAGTTGTCTTTCCGACGCCGCCCTTCTGGTTGGCAAACAAAAGGATCGGAATGCTACTTCGAAGCGCCGCCGTGTAATGATCGGGTATCGAGGTAGAGCTAGCCTGGAGAGACCAGAACTCCGCGCCATCGCCTTTGCTGATTTCCCTCAGAAGCTCGAACTTACGCTCAAAACGCAAATTTTCGGCACGGAGAGCATCAAGCTGCCGTTCGTACGGAGCTTCAAGTCCTGAAATTTTATCGAGCGCAAGCTTGAGATTAATCGAAGATCGGTACTCACGCTCTTCAGCCTTCTCTCTGGCGTCTGATGCTTCTTTCGCTGCCAACCTAAGAGCGGCCTCTGTGTCCGCATGACGTTCAATATCTCGACGCCCTTTTTTTAGAAACCATATAAGAACTCCAAGCGAAACAATACTTCCAACACCTAGGAGCGCCATTCCAAACTCGACAATAGGCCGGACAAACCCGATCCATTCATTGGCCCACTTTATACATTCATAAACGCCTTCCGCGGTCGCTAAAGAACACTGCACAACGCTTCCCCCGTCTCACTCAATCGAAGGAGCATCCACCAACTTGGAGCACATTGCGAAAGAATTCTGCCTTGCAATGAATGGCTGGGCGCTACCTTTTTCATTCACCACAGAAGTTCCTGACCGTGGCGAAGCTGTCTCAAACTTATCCCCACCCTCCTGCCCGGCCCTCATACTCCGCCGCATCCTGTTCACGCGGGTCGCTTTCGCGAGGCGTGCCGAGAGTGAGGGCAGGAGGCAGTATCCGGCCTCTGGAGAGGTGATCGCCAGCTGATGTCCCGATCACGAAGCTCGTCAGCGCCCGATCGGAACTCCGCACGAGCTTCGCGATCGAAAGGACATCAGCCAAGCCTATGCGTACGTGTGGCGTTATGTTCGCAAGCCCGCTCGCTGAAGGCGAATTAAGCGCTGGAGCGGGCTTGCGAACCGCCACACGGCGTAAGCCGGGCGAAGGCAGTCGCGAGCCGGGGATCAAGCCCAGGGAGAGCGTTGCCATCGCGAAAATGCTGGGGAGGGCGCCGCGAGGCTGCCTCAAACAATCTAAAACGGTGGCTGGACGGCGTCCTCCGCCCGTACCCAACGCACAAATCACAAATCCGGAGCGCGCGGCGCTGCCGGACCAACGATGCTACTCCGAGACCTCAGATGTCATCCTCGCGCTTGTCGCGAGGACCCATCGGGCAACGCGCGCGGCGGACTATCGCCACGGTAGGCGATGCTGCGCGTGCGGCCGCGCGGCGCCTCGAAAGGGAGCGCAGGAACCAATCCTTGTGCAGAGCGAGGATGATAATCGAGATGCTGGGCGCCGCCGCTGCGGGAAGCACCGCGCATCGCCTCTTCCGAACGAGCAAGCGGGAAAATGGGTCCTCGCGACAAGCGCGAGGATGACAATCGGGATGTCGAAGGCAGCCGCCGGCGACAATAAAGATGACGCTGGATCAAGCCGCCACTTGCGGCCGCTTCGGCACCATGAGGATCGCTTCGCCCTCGAGCACAAGCTTGCCGTCGACGGTACAGGTGCAGTCGAACCGGGCGCGGCGCTTGGCGGGCATCAACTCGGCCAGCTTGACCGTGGATACGACGCGATCGCCGATCTTCACGGGGCCGCGAAAATTGAGCGTCTGCGAGATGTAGACGGCGCCGGGACCCGGGAGTTGCATGCCACACACGGCCGAGATGCAGCCTGCCGTCAGCATACCGTGGGCAATGCGCGTCTTGAACATCGTCTGCGCGGCATAGGCCTCATCGAGATGCACGGGATTGTGATCGCCAGTGACCTCGGCGAAGGCGATAATATCGGCCTCGCTCACGGTCTTGGCGAAGCTTGCCTCCATGCCGAGTTCAAGGTCCTCGAAATAATGGGTCGTCTTCTGATGAAGCGTCATGCCGGCGTCGTGCTCCCGTCGCGTGGGTCCGGCATAAAAATGCTCCGTTCCCGTTCGATCTTTGTCGCAAGCTATTCGAATACATCGTTATTCCGCAGTGCAACAAGCGCGGTGCAATGTCGCTGCCATGCGCCGACGGCTTCCGCCCACGCATCCCGCATGTCAGCGAGGCGCTCGAAATTGCCGGCGCGACCGAGCGCTTCGGATGTTGCCGTCGCGGCGTCCGATCGCTATATGACAGGGCATCCCCCAATGCGTGATCGACCGTCGGGCGAGCCGTTGAACGAACGGCGGTCGTCGAAGGATATGTGCCAATGAGCGATCGTAAACCATTGATGCCCAAGGCAACTGCCGTTTGGCTGGTCGAGAATACCTCACTCTCCTTCGATCAGATTGCCGAGCTTTGCGGGCTGCACAATCTCGAGGTGAAAGGCATCGCCGACGGTGATGTGGCGCAAGGCATCAAGGGCCAGGACCCGATCTCGTCCGGGCAGCTCACGCGCGAGGAAATTGCGCGCGCCGAGCGGAACCCGAGCTATCGCCTGCGCCTCGCCGAGCCGAAGTACGAGATGCCGGTCGTCAAAACCAAGAAGGGCCCGCGCTATACACCGGTCTCGCGCCGCCATGACCGCCCGAATGCGGTGCTCTGGCTGCTGCGCAACCATCCCGAGCTGAAGGACAGCCAGATCATGCGCCTCGTCGGCACCACCAAGCCGACCATCGCCGCGATCCGCGAGCGCACCCACTGGAATTCGGCGAATCTACAGCCGCAGGACCCGGTCACCTTGGGCCTGTGCTCGCAAATCGATCTCGACGCCGAGGTCAAGAAAGCCTCGAAGCGCGTTCCCGCAGGGCAGGCCCTGCCGAGCGCGCCCGGCATGGCGCCCGCAGGCACATTGCTGCCCGCGAGCGAGACGATCCCGGGCCGTGGTGATCAACCGGACGTCGAGGATGCGCAGGCTCCCGCCGAGGACGAGCGTCCGCCCATCGACAGCGCCGAGGACGCCCGCGTGTTCGCCAAGCTGAAGGAACTCACTCGCCCGAGCGAGGAAGAGAGCGACGACGCGAACGAATAGGCGCACGCCTGGAACCGCCGGATGGCCGTCAGAGTGCGGCGAGCCGACTGTTGCGGACGTCCGTCACCAGCATCGCACCGGGGGCGTGCGTGATCGCGAGTTCCGGCGCGATCGCCGCGATCACCGCCTGAGGAGTGACGCCGCAAGCCCAGAAGACGGGAAGCTCGTCGGGCCGTATGTCGACAGCGTCGCCATAGTCGGGCCGGTTGATGTCGCGGATACCGATCATCTCGGGCAGGCCGATGTGCACCGGCGCGCCATGCACGGCCGGAAAGCGCGACGTGATCTGCACCGCGCGGATCGCATCGGCCGGCTTGAACGGGCGCATCGAGACGACCATCGGCCCGCGGAACGGCCCAGATGGCTGGCAGGCGATGCTCGTCCGGAACATTGGCACGTTGACACCGCACGTCTGATGCCTGAGCTCGAGGCCGTCCTCCACCAGCGCTTCCTCGAACGAGAACGAGCAGCCGAGCGCGAACGCGACGAGATCGTCGCGCCAGAAATCGCAAATGTCCGCCACCTCGGCCACGAGCTCGCCCTTGCGCCAGACGCGGTACATCGGAACATCGGTGCGGATATCCAAATCGGTGCCCAGTTCCGGCATCGACGGATCACCGGGTGCGGGCGACATCCCGATCAGCGGGCACGGTTTCGGATTGAGCTGGCAGAACCGCAGAAAATCGGCAGCCAGATCCTTCGGCAGAACGGCGAGATTGCCCTGCACGAAGCCCGGCGCAAAGCCATGCGTGAACCCGGTGTAGGCACCCTCCCGGAAGAGACGCCGAGCTGCTTTTCCGGTTGGCGCTTTCGCCTGAGCGTCGGCGACATCTTCCGGTGAGATTTTATTTTTGATGCCTGCCAACTTGCCGTCCTGCGGTGCCATGGGTCGCCTCCGCTCCCTCACGCTTCGTCGCCCGAACGCCTAACCGATCTTCGCACGCGCCTCGGCCATGACCCGATCGAACTCATCGTCGAGCGCATCATTGACGCCCCGGCATCCGTCCGCAACCAGCTCCGCAAATTCGAGGTAGTCGCGGCGGCGGGACAATGTCCACTCCCCGGGCGGATTTGTTATCGTGTCGGACACGTTGCACGTCTTGTCGGCGATCTTGATCATCTTCGCGCGATACGAGAGATGAGGCGCATGGTCAATTTCCTGGCGCTTTCGCTGTTGCCACATCAAGCCCGGCTGATCCGTCAGCTCGGCCACGAGCGCCGCAATATCGTTCCCAAACACGTCCGCCAGCTCGGCACGCGTGGTTTTGGTGTCCTCGATGGTATCATGCAGGATCGCCGCCGCCAGGACGACCGGATCGTCGATACCGCCGACACGGTTGAGCCGGTCAGCGACCTCAAGTGGATGATTGATGTAAGGCGTATTCCGCACGCCCTTGCGCCGTTGGTCGCGATGCTTGTCCGCGGCGAAATGCGCCGCTTGGATGACAATGCCGATGCCCGTGATGCTCTGCGTCATGGCGCAGGCGTTACGCCCCCTTCCCTGTCGCGGCAAGCTCCGCAACGTCCGGCACCGGACGCGCTGTCTCCGCATTACCCGAAAACGCTGCTTCGAGCGCCGCCGCCACCTGCAGCACATGCAAATCCGAACCACGCGGCCCGATCACCTGCACGCCGAATGGCAGCCCCTTGTCGTCGCGGCCGCACGGGATCGAGCATGCACAGCAGAGCGCCATCGTCGGGGCGTACGCCAGCGCCAGCCAGCGCATGTAGGTCGGCATTTTCTCCCCGTCGATCTCCTCGACGAAAAGTTGCGTGTGTGGAAACGGTGAGACGGCGGCCGTCGGCGCGATCAGCACATCCCAGTCGTCAAAGAATGCGTTGACCCGCTTCGTCAGCGCATGCTGCTCGACGAACCCGCGGCCGATCTCAGCCATCGTCAATGCCAGGCCGCGCTCCGTGTTATCGATCACGTTCCGATCGAGCAGGTCGCGATGTTTGGCGAGTTTCTCCTGATGCAGCGTTGCGAATGCGACGCCGCGATGAATCTCGAATATCTCGTGGAGCCCCGAGTAGTCGGGGTGCGCTTCCTCGACATCTCCGGCCCACGAGGTGAGCCGTTTCATGCGATCGGCGAATACTGCGCGTATCGCTTTCGCCACCGGGGCTTGGCCGAAGTCCGGCGTGATCGCAATGCGAAGGCTCGCGAGATCCGCTGCGACCAGCTCATCGGGCAGGTCGAGTATGCCAGTCGAGAACGGATCGTTGACGTTCTCGTCCACCTGCGCCCGGAGCAGAAGGTAGGCATCCTCAACGCTCCGCCCCATCGGTCCGAGCACGCCCCATGGAACGAGGCCCGCCGCCCGGTCCGGGGACGGCACCACACCGACCGACGGCCGAAAACCGACGATTCCGCTGTAAGCGGCCGGTGTCCGGAGCGATCCGCCATAGTCCGAGCCCGTTGCCAGCGGCATCTGCCCGACCGCCAGCGCCACCGCCGAGCCGCCAGAGGATCCGGCCGCTGTGAGAGCGGGATTGAACGGATTACCCGTCGCGCCGTAAACGCGGTTGCGCGTGTTCGCTCCGGCGCCGAACTCTGGCGTGTTGGTTTTGGTGAAGATGTTGGCGCCTGCCATGCGCACATTCGCAACGTTACTGCCGTCTGCCGCCGGCACGTGATCCTTGAAGATCAGCGACCCCCACGTCGAGCGCAGCCCCTGCACCGGCTCGAGATCCTTGATTCCCACCGGCAAGCCGTGCAGCAGTCCGAGCGGATGCCAGGCCATCACCTCGGCCTCCTGGCGCTTGGCGGTGTCCCGCGCCAATGCCTCGTCCTGGG
Organism: Hyphomicrobiaceae bacterium; assembly: GCA_050250755.1. GTDB lineage: Bacteria > Pseudomonadota > Alphaproteobacteria > Rhizobiales > Hyphomicrobiaceae. Next base: position 122,901 of record JBFWOB010000007.1, on the reverse strand, counting down.
CGACAACGGCATTCACAGCCGCATTCGTTTCCGCCGTTCGCTTGAGGCAGCTTTCCAGGAGCTCGACTGGCGACAACTTCTTCATGCCGATCAGGCGCCGCGCCTCGACGGCTGAAAGATCGCAGGGCTCGGAGGCCTGTCGTTTTGTCATATGAGCCAACCTTTTCTCGTCAGCGTTCGCGGTGCGGCACGCCAGCGCCTGCTCCAATATCCCAGTAGAGGCCGGCCATCAGCCCGGCCGCGCTGCGCATCACCGGCATCAGGATGTGCTCGTCCGGCCAGTGCTGCGAGCACGACGCGTAGGAATGTGGAATCCAGATCGCCGGCATGCCGAGGTCATCAGTGAAGATGTCATTGCAGATCGACCCGCCGGTCGATGGAATCACTGCGGGCTTGGCGTTCGACGAGCGCTGGATCGAACCACGCACGAACATCGCCCACGGATGGTCTGGCTCTATGCGCGATGCCCCGAACGTGCCGTCGTTAATCTCGGGCGGTGGTAACACCTTGATGAGGTCGTACCCCTTCTCCGCCAGATGCTTCTCGATGGCAGGAATGATCCGGCTCGTCTCGGTACCAGCCACAAACCGGAGCTGGCAATTGGCAACTGCCTTCGGTGGAATGGCGTTGACCGGCCGCCCCGGCGTTCCCGTCGTGAAAGCGAGAATGTTGAACGTATTCGCGGCATAGACGCGCTCTGCCGGCCGCATGCCCGGCTCGCCCCACCACTCGTCGACCTGCGGCCCTTCCGCGCCACCGTCGATTTCGACGTCGGCCAGCACGTCTTTCACGGCGTCCGACGCTGGAGGCGCCTTCAGCGCCTCGACCAGAAGCTCGCCCTTCGGTCCCACAATCGACGCAAGTGCATGCGCCAGCAGGAAGCCCGGGTTCGCGATCAGTCCACCCCAGTTCCCCGAATGATGCCCGCCCTCGCGCAGATCGCAAACAAGATCGAAGTTCATCGCGCCACGGCAGCCGAGCGAGAGCGTCGGTCGATCCTGGCGAACGCGCGGCCCGTCCGACGCGATCAGCACATCGGCGGCGAAGTCCGCGGCGTTTGCTTTGACGAGCTGCTTCAGGCCCTTCGAGCCTGCTTCCTCGCCGGTTTCGATCATGAACTTTGCGTTGAAGCCGAGCTTGCCACCGCGCTCATCCATCACCGCCTTCAGCGCGGCCATGTTGACCGTGTGCTGCCCCTTGTTGTCGGCAGTCCCCCGCCCGTAAAGCCGGTCGCCATCGCGCGCCGTGATCCACGGCCCCTCGCCCTTGGTCCACTGCTCATCCATGCCACGCACGACATCACCGTGACCGTAGCCGAGCACGGTCGGAAGGCTCGCGTCCTCGATCCGAGTTGCGAGCAGAATAGGCCCCTGGCCTTTGATGGGATTTTCGTAGATCCGCGACGTGAAACCCATGGCGGCGAATGCCGGCTTCATCTCTTCTTCGAGATAGCGGTGACATTCGGCGATCGCCGAAGCCTCTGGGAATTTCTGGCTTTCCGTACGAACCGCTACGCGTTTCGCCAGTTCGGCTTCGAAACGCCCATCGTCCACATAGGCCTCGATCCGGCCGATGGCTCCCGCTCTTGATCCGCTCGTCTCGCGCGTCGCCATGTCGACAGATCTCCAAACACCGGTTCGCACAGCCTCCCACACCGTAAGCCCATTCGACCATGATCCGTCAGGACACGAAAGCCTCTTGGCCGCCCCCGGATGACATTACACCCACGCCCCGGCAAGCGACGCCCCCCATTCCGTCATGCCCGCAAAGGCGGGCACCCACGCGTGGCTCGACCGTCACTGCTATCATCGCGCGCCCCGCGATCATGAACCCACCGACCTAAGCGCCTGCAATCATCGCCACGTCAGTACGATCCCGAACCGCTCGTAGGCCCCCGCCTTCGCGGGGGTGACGAACGTGGGGGCGTTTTGGGTGAGGCAGGCAATCGCGGTGGATCATACGAAAGCCGCGTTTCGCGCTCGCATCGCCCACCCCCATCGTCATGCTCGCAAAGGCGGGCACCCACGCCCGCCTCAATGGTCACGGCATATCGTGCAAGCGAGATCCGCGACCGAGGTGCCTGCGATCGTTGCGTCAGCACGAACCCCACCGCCCGTAGGCTCCCGCCTTCGCGGAGGTGACGAACGTGGGACGTTTTTGGTGAGGCAGGCAATCGCGGTGAATCATACGAAAGCCGCGTTTCGCGCTCCCACCGCCCAGCCCCCATCGTCATGCCCGCAAAGGCGGGCACCCACGCGTGGCTCGACCGTCACTGCACATCGGCGCGCGGCGATCGAAGCACCGGCGCTCATCCCGCGATTGTAAGAATCCCACCGCCCGCGAGGGCCCGCCTCCACAGGCGTGAGTTTCTGAAACGGCGCCTCCATCTCCACCGCTGCATGCCTCGCATGCCCCTAGCAGGCAACTGCCGCCTTGGCCCGGTCACATGCTCGGCCGAAAGCCCCTCGCTTTGGACGCGCCCGCGATTCGTCATCGACGCACATCGAATGGAGAGGCATACGTGTCATCAGTTGAGAATCGCCGGGGAGCCACCGTCAACCCCGGGGCCGAAAAACCGGGAGGGAGCTCCGTGGAGAAGCTCGTGGCGCCGCGCAACGACGTTGCGAGCGGCATCTTCTGGGTGACGCTTGCAATGGCGATGTTTGCGGGCCTCGCAGCTTCGTCACGCTATTGCATGGCGCTCGGATACCACCCGCTTCAGGTGGCCTTCTTCCGCTTCCTCTCCGCGCTCATCCTGCTGCTGCCACTCCTTGCTTGGCGCGGCATGTCTCTCGTTCATTCGAAGGCGCCGGAGCTCTACGCTATCCGCGCGCTCGTCAGCCTCTTTTCCATGACGGCGTGGTTCGTTGCCATCTCGCTCATTCCGCTCGGCGAGCTGACGGCCATCGGCTTTCTCTCGCCACTCTTCGGGACGCTCGCCGCCGTTGTTTTCCTGGGTGAGAAAGTGCGGGCCCGACGCATCACCGCGCTCGCGGTTGGCTTCGTCGGTGCAATGATCATGCTCCGACCCGGCATGTCAGCGCTCGGTCTCGGCCAGGGTTTTGCCCTGTTCTCTGCGCTGTCGGGCGGCGTCATGGCGGTGCTGTTGAAGCAACTTGCCGGACGCGATGACCCCGACAAGATCGTGTTCCTGACGACCCTCATCATGACGCCGCTGTCGCTGATCCCGGCGCTGTTCGTCTGGACATGGCCGACATGGGAGCTGCTCCTGCCGATCACTGTCGTTGGCTTGACCGGCGTGCTTGGTCACGTCTGCCTGATGCGCGGCTTTCGCGCCGCCGACGCCTCGCTCGTGCTCACGTTCGAGTTCTCGCGCCTGCCCTTCACAGTGGCGCTCGGCTTCCTCATGTTTGGCGAACTGATCGATTTCTGGACGTGGGCCGGCGCGGGCATCATCTTCTGCTCGGCCGTCTACGTCGCACGCCGCGAAGCCAGGCTGAGAGCCGAGGCCCGCCGCAAGGAATTAGAAGGAGATTGATCCCTCGCCGCGCGCTGGCCACGAGGGATCTTTCATCGTGCATGCGAGGCCGTCAGTGCGCCGGTTTGCGTTCGCCGCGAACGATGCGCCGACCCAGCGAATGGCGATGCACCTCGCTCGGACCGTCGTAGATACGGAAGGCGCGCACGTCGCGGAAAATCCGCTGCACCATCGTATCGTCGGTCACTCCCATGCCGCCGAGAATCTGCATCGAGCGGTCGACAACACGGAAAATCGCCTCCGAGCAGATCACCTTGGCCATCGAGGAGGCCGTTGACGCCTTGTCGCCCTGGTCGAGCAGCCACGCGCAATGCCAGATGGCGAGCCGCGACAAATGGATGTCCATGGCGTTGTCGGCCAGCATGAACGACACGCCCTGATGCTCGCCGAGGGTTTTCCCGAACGACTTGCGGTGTCGCGCATACTCGGTTGCGATGTCATGCGCGCGCACCGCCGAGCCGAGCCATCGCATGCAGTGTGTCAGCCGCGCCGGCGCCAGCCGCACCTGGGCGTATTGGAAGCCCTTGCCGATCTCGCCGAGAATGTCCTCGCCCGACACCCGCAAGTTCTCGATGTCGATCACCGCATGACCGCCCATGAAGCTCGAGTCCATGGTGCCGAGAACGCGATTGATCTTGAACGCCGGGTTCGGCAACTCAGTGAAGAACATCGTGCAGTCGGCGGGACCGTCGCCCGTCCGCGCCATGATGATGGCGAATGCGGCGCCCTCCGCCCCGGTGATCAACGTCTTGCGACCGTTGATGACGAACCCGTTGCCATCCGGCTTCGCGGTCGTCTTCAGAAGCAGCGGATCCGACCCTGCCCCGCCATCCGGCTCTGTCATGGCGAAACAGGAGCGCACCTCACCCGTTGCCAGCCGCGCCAGATATTTCTGCCTCTGCGCGGGTGTCGCCACTACGTCGAGCAGATGAATGTTGCCCTCGTCCGGTGCATGGAAATGCAGGGCGATCGGCCCCAGGATCGAGTAGCCCGCCGCCTCGAATACGACCGCCTGCTCGAAATGAGAGAATCCCTTGCCGCCGAAATCCTCCGGCGAGTTGATCCCCAGCAGACCGGCCTCCTTGGCGGCCTGGTTCAGGTCGCGCCGCATGTCCTCCGGAATGCCGTGGTCGCTCCAGCGCGGATCCTTCTCGAACGGGATGATCTTCTCGCGCACAAATGCCGCGACCTTGTCGCGAAGCTCGGCGAGCGGCTTCTCGATCTCGAAGTCCATGAAGTCCTCGTTTCCTCTCTCGGGATCTCTGATCGCGCCGAGACTAGCCGGTGACGCGCCAGGAGCAAGCGGCACGAGCGCATCGTTTGAGCGAGGTCAAACATGGCACGCCGGCAGGAGGGCAAGCGGTGGAGATTGACGAGCCTCCCTTTCCCTGGCGACCATGCCGCCACGCAACGGAACCGAGTGCCGAGGAGCGCCGCAGATGAAGATCACCCGAGTCCTGTCTCAGATTGTCGAGCTCCCCGCCGACGAGCCGCTCGCCGACGGGCCTCAGGTCAAGGGCGCCACGCGCCCCTTCGTGCTGGTCAAGGTCATCACCGCGGACGGCACCGAAGGCATCGGCGTTACGTTCTTCGGCGCAACGATGACGCGCACCCTGAAGCAGGCGGTGGACGATCTCGGTGCCCTGATGATCGGCATGGATGCGCTTGCCACGGAGCGCATCGCCGGCAAGCTCCGCGAGTCTGCGTCGAGTGCCGGTCCGCAAGGTCTGTTCACGCTGGCTCTTTCCGCGCTCGATACGGCGCTCTGGGATATCAAAGGCAAGCACCTCGGCAAGCCCATCTCAAAGCTGCTCGGCGGACACCGCGACAAGGTGCCGGCCTACGCCTCGGGCGCCCTCATGCGCCAGTTCACCCTCGAAGAGGTCGAGCGAGCGGGCCGCAAGCTCGTCGAGCGCGGCTGGAAGGCGATGAAGACCCAGCTCGCGCTCCCCGGCCATACCACTCCCGCGATCGAGGTCAATCGCATCAAGGTGCTGCGCGAGGCGATTGGTCCCGACATCCAGCTCATGTGCGACATCAACCAACGCTGGACCACCTATCAGGCGGTCGACATCGGGTCGCGCGTCGAGGAATACCGCCTGCACTGGCTCGAGGACGTCACGCGCGCGGACGACTTCCAGAGCCTCGCCACCGTCACCGCGGCTCTCAAGACCCCGATTGCAGGCGGCGAATACGTCTGGGGCATCGAGCCGTTCCGCCAGATGCTGGAACGCCGCTCCGTCGACATCGCCATGATCGATCTCGTCCGCGTCGGCGGTATCACCCAGTGGACGAAAGTCGCCGGCATGGCCGAGGCACATAACATCCCGGTCGTTTCCCATCTTATCCCGGAAGTGCACGTCCACCTGATCGCCGCCGTCCCCAATGGCGAAATCGTCGAGTACATGCCGTGGTGCCGCAACCTGTTCGAGGCTCCGCCGGTGCCGGAAAACGGTGAGATGGCCGTCCCCACCACGCCGGGCCTGGGCTTTGGCTTTACCAAAGCCATCGACGCCAAGTTCGCGTCGGCGTGAGAAGCAGCTCCGGGTGGGTCGGATCAGCCGCCGGCCCGGGCTCGCCGCGCCTGGGTCGGTTGAGCGACGACACCTCGCTCGGGCGTCGTCATGCGCCCGACGACGCGCACCTCCTGCTCGACCATTTGTGCTGCTGCAGTCGGAGCAAGGGCGTTCGCCTTGGCACGGCGAGCATCCCGTCCGAGGACGCGCGAAAGCACATGCGGCGGCAGCCCCGCGTTCTCGGCGGCATCGACATACGGGTGCCAGAAGCGGCGGAACGCCTCCCGTGTCGCCTGCGCCGATGTGGACGAGACATCGATCGGCTTGAATGATTGTGCCGCCAGCCACGCATGCACCGCCTGCCACACGGCCGGTGCTGCCCGCCGGTTACGGGGGCCTCTGACTTGCGAGATGCACGGCGTAGCGACGTCGTTTGGCTTCAGCGTCACCTCGACATCGGCAATGGGTCGCCCATCGCGACGGACGCTGAAGATGCGAACGCGGCCGTAGGCCAGATGGGCTGCATATTGGTCGAGGCAGTTCTCCATGGCGACGCTCTCGCACACGAAATCCTCGACCGTGCTCAGCGCCACGATCTCGAACCCGGACAGGTTCGCGTTCTGAAACCACGGGTCTCGCATATCACCCGCCAGCGCGCCAACCAGATCGATCCGTTTACGCCAGATGACCACCTCGTCACGGGCGCGTTTCCAGCCGATCGCGGGAGTCCAGACACCGCGCAGCAGCCGATGCCCTTCGAACGCCGGATTGAGGCTCGCCCAGGCCCACGCCAACAGCCATTGCATGTCTTCGTCGCTCGTGTGCGGCGGCAGCATGCGCGGCTCTCGCAGGCACCAAAGGGCGAAATCACGTCCGACGAGGCGATGGCTCACAATCAGGCGATCGAACCATATAGCCGCGTCGCGTGGATGGCCCGGAACGCGGTTCGCGGCGGCAACCGTGAACTCCTCATCGCTCGGCAGCAGCGGGAGCGGCTGAGCGAACGCCTGTGCCGGAAGTCGCCGCAGCCACAGCGGCAGCTCGAGTATTCCCGCCGCCAGCTTCAGCGATTCACCGCCGACCACGGCTTCGAACGCGGCCTGTCGCCGGCGAACATTGCTGTAGCCGGTGGCCAGCGCAAACAACAGGGCGGGATATGAATCTGCCAAGTCCTCGACGGCGGGCGCACACGAGGTCAGACCAGCGATGTATTTCCTGTACGGCTGCGGGAAAGAATTGAGCCGCCGCATGCGGCGCTCGGTGAAGGTTTCCGTGATCGGCTCGAATGGACGAGGCGCTCCCGGTGTCATGCCGTACTCCCGACCCGTAGTCGACCTACCACCACCAGAGCCTAGCTCGACATGATGGCAAAAGCGCGAGTGCGATCGCGACGACGAGGGGACTCCATAAGGCGTTGGAGCCAGATGTATCGGCCAACGAAGCGCCTGCGCATGTCGAAGACAACGACAACCCGCGTCGTGACGGCAGCATATCCGTCCCGCGCAGAATTCATATAGGAGCGTCTTGCCGGGTGTTCTACTTCAACTCCGCGAGAGCCTGCGCAAACCCGCTAAGCGAAATCGGAATGCCGATGCCGGCCTCTTCCGTCTGGAAGATGATGAAGACAGCCGTCTTGCCCGACTTCAATTGATCGACGAGTTTGTCCTCGGCTACAACCTGCGCGTAGCAGGCGAAGTTCTGACAGCGGAGAAAGGGCGCATTGCCCACGTCGCGATCATCGATCTTCAGCCCAAGGCCCGGCGGCAACAGCACGCCAAGGGGGGCGAAAACGCGGAGCACGCGCTTTCCATTCGAGAAGGCCTGGAAGTAAACCGTCAAGCCAACGTTGTTGCGGTCCTCCGCCGTTACGCTCTGTACGAGCGCGCACACCTCGTTGCGGGAGCCTGGAGGGGGCGATTTGCAGACAACCTGCCAGTCGCCGTGCTGCGCCTTGACGGTACCGGTCTGTGCCATTCCGAGCGTTGGCACTACGAGCAGACCCGCCAACAGAGCGACGCCGCGCACGACCCAGGCGCTTCGGGCCAGCCATGCACAACAGACGCCCACCGCCCCGATTTCACCGGCACGCGACATACGTTCGGTCGTCTCGCCCACGTTCTGGCTCCCTGGCGCCCTGGATCGCTTTTTGTATGGCCACTCCGCGCAACCCGAGCTGCGGAGCCACATCCGCGCGGTCACCCGAGCACTTTCTTGCCGAAGCGGGGACCACACCTCCGCGGTCAAACCAAGGCACGATTGGGGCCGAAGTTCGACTGAATCCCGAAAGTCCACGTGGTATTCCCGCCTGAAAGCGGTCGCCATGGGGCTCAAGCGACGGCTTCACCGAGCAATATGCCGCAGCGTGGTTCGCTTGAGTCATCTTGTCGCGATGTGCTCACTTGCCGGGCAGAGTGCGGGTGAATCCATCGCCTTGGCGGGGTCCCGTTGAACTCGTTTCACGAGGCAAAATGGCGGTTCTAGCGCGGGCTGGGCGTGGAGCGGCTGCGACGTTGGATATATCGTCGCTGAGGCCGGTGATACGTTGCGAAAAAGTAGGCAGCGTGGCATTCCAGCCGCGAGCATTGCTGCGGGCGCAAACCGCATCGCTTTGCCGGACAGGCAGTGGGTCGTGGACCCCGACGCATATTAACAACTCAGCAGGCCGGCAACGGCATGCCGAGCGAGGCAGACGGCAGGTCGAGGACGGCGGGATGATGAGACGGCTGAAGAACGCGTTGCAAAGCTCACTGATCGGCGCCGCTGCCGGCATGTCGCTCGCTGCAGCGCCGGCATTGGCGGGCAAGGGGCAGCCTTCCGATTGGCAAATCGGCATGCAGCAGTCCGTCACCGAGATTGCCGACCGGATTCACTCCTTTCACGATGGGGTGAACATCATCATCATCTCCATCGCGGTTTTCGTTCTCATTCTCCTGATGATCGTGATTTTCCGGTTCAACGAGAGGGCTAACCCGACCCCCTCCAAAACCACGCACCATACGGGCCTCGAGGTTGCCTGGACCATTATTCCCGTCTTCATTCTGGTCGCCATCGCCATCCCGTCGTTCAAGCTCCTGTTCGCGCAGTACACGTATCCGAATGCGGACGTGACGCTGAAAGCGACCGGCAACCAGTGGAACTGGACGTATGCCTACCCGGATCAGGGCGGGTTCAATTTCACCTCGATCATGCTCAACGACAACGAGCGCCAGGAGCAGATCAAAAAGGGCATCAGCGCGCCCCGGCTGCTGGCCGTTGACAACGAGACGATCGTTCCCGTTGGTAAAGCCGTGCTGGTGCTGATCACCGCCAGTGACGTCATCCATAGCTGGGCCGTTCCCTCTTTCGGCGTAAAGTCCGACGCGGTTCCCGGCCGCACCACCGCCACGTGGTTCCGCGCGCGCGATGAAGGCGTCTACTACGGCCAATGCTCCGAGCTGTGCGGCAAGGACCACGCTTTCATGCCGATCGCGATCCGCGTCGTGAAGCAGGAGGTGTTCGATCAGTGGGCAGCCCTGATGAAGGACCGTAAGCGTGGCCCCGCGCGCGCGCTGATCGAGCAGGTAGCCATCGAGCAATCCAAATTGAAGGTTGCTGACCAGTCTCCCGCGACGACCACGCAATCGGTCGCGCAGAAGTAACAATGATAAGAGCGGCTGCTGTTTTCAACGCAGCAGCCCGACGAGTGCAGGCAAGCCGGTAAGGCTACTCAATACGAGGCGGAAGAAGATGGCCAGCAGCGCGCACGCCGGACACGACGACCATCATCCCTACGGCATGAGTCGTTGGCTGTTCTCCACCAACCACAAAGACATCGGCACGATGTATCTGATCTTCTCCATGGTGGCGGGGATCATCGGTGGCTTCTTGTCGGTTATGATGCGCCTCGAGCTCGCTGAGCCGGGGATGCAGTATTTCGCCAGCTCGCATCTCTTCAATGCCTTCGTGACCGGTCACGGCCTGATCATGGTGTTCTTCATGGTCATGCCGGGAATGATCGGCGGCTTTGGCAACTGGTTTGTTCCGCTCATGATCGGTGCTCCCGACATGGCCTTCCCGCGGATGAACAACATTTCCTTCTGGCTGCTGCCGGCTGCGCTCGGCTTGCTGCTCATCTCGTTGTTCATGGAAGGCGCCGGCACCTGCGTCGTTCCTTCCGATATGTCCGGCTGCGGCTCTGGTACGGGATGGACCGTCTACGCGCCGCTCTCGACCGTCGGCCACCCTGGACCGTCCGTCGACTTTGTGATCCTGTCGCTCCACTTGGCAGGCGCATCGTCGATCCTTGGCGCGATCAATTTCATCACCACCATTTTCAACATGCGTGCGCCGGGCATGACGCTCCACAAGATGCCCTTGTTCGCCTGGGGCGTGCTCGTCACCGCGTTCCTGCTTCTGCTCTCGCTGCCCGTCCTCGCGGGCGCCATCACGATGCTGCTGACGGACCGCAACTTTGGCACGACGTTCTTCGCGGCCTCAGGTGGCGGTGACCCAGTCCTTTACCAGCATCTGTTCTGGTTCTTTGGTCACCCCGAAGTCTACATCATGATTTTGCCGGCCTTCGGCATCGTCAGCCACATCGTGTCGACGTTCTCGCGGAAGCCCATCTTCGGTTACCTCGGGATGGCCTACGCCATGGTTGCCATCGGCGTCGTGGGCTTCGTCGTCTGGGCGCATCACATGTACACGTCCGGCATGGGCGTGAACTCGCAAGCCTACTTCGTTTTCGCGACGATGGTCATCGCGGTGCCGACGGGTGTTAAGGTCTTCTCGTGGATCGCGACGATGTGGGGTGGCTCGGTCCGCTTCACGGTGCCGATGATGTGGGCCCTTGGCTTCATCTTCCTGTTCACCGTCGGCGGCGTCACTGGTGTCATGCTGGCCAACGCTGGCGTCGACCGCGCGCTACACGACACTTATTACGTCGTCGCCCACTTCCATTACGTGCTGTCGCTCGGCGCCGTGTTCGGCATCTTCGCGGGCTGGTACTACTGGTTCCCGAAGATGTTCGGCTACATGTACTCCGAGACCATCGGCAAGATTCACTTCTGGCTCACCTTCATCGGCGCCAACATCCTGTTCTTCCCGCAGCACTTCCTTGGCCTTGCCGGCATGCCGCGCCGCTATGTCGACTATCCGGATGCCTTCGCGCACTGGAACCATGTCTCGTCGTATGGATCGTATATTACGGCCTTTGCGACGCTGGTCTTCTTCTTCGGCGTGATCCTGGCCTTCTCGCGTAAAGTGAAGGCGCCTGACAACCCGTGGGGCGAGTCTGCAACCACGCTCGAGTGGACCCTGTCTTCGCCGCCTCCGTTCCATTCCTTCGAGACGCTGCCGCGTATCGATGCGGGTGAGCACCAGCACTAAAGGAGCGCGGGCGAGCGCCCGAGACCCCAGCAAATCCGGCGAGCGGCCACACACGGTCGCTCGCTCGTCACCGTAAGCCGAGAGGCACCGCAAGAGATCATGGCCGAGATAGGGTTTAGCTCCGACGAAACACGCGCACCGGTACTCGGGGGCGACGTCCGTGACTTTGTGGCGCTCCTGAAGCCTCGCGTCATGTCGCTCGTCGTGTTCACGGCCATCACGGGCATGGTCGCCGCCCCGGGTTCGATCCATCCGATCCTCGGTACGATCGCCCTACTCGCCATCGCCGTCGGCGCCGGCGCCTCGGGCGCGCTGAACATGTGGTGGGATGCCGACATCGATGCCGTCATGCAGCGGACGCGCTCTCGGCCGGTGCCGCAGGGCCGCGTCTCGCCCGACGAAGCGTTGACCTTCGGGCTTGTCCTCTCATGTCTATCGGTGCTCACGCTCGGCATTACCGTGAGCTGGGTTGCAAGCGCACTCCTCGCTATCACCATCGCCTTCTACATCGTGATCTACACGATGTGGCTCAAGCGGACGACGCCGCAGAATATCGTGATCGGCGGCGCTGCCGGCGCCTTCCCGCCAATGATCGGCTGGGCGGCCGTGACCGGTGGCGTCAGCCTTGATAGCGTGATCCTGTTCCTCATCATCTTCATGTGGACCCCACCGCATTTCTGGGCGCTGGCTCTGTTCCGCACCGACGACTACCAGAAGGCCGGCGTTCCAATGCTTCCCGTCGTCGCCGGAGACCGGGAGACACGGAAGCAGATCGTGATCTACAGCGCGCTGCTTGCGCCGTTGGCCTGTGTGCCCGTTTTTACCGGCCTCGGTGGCGTCGCCTACGGTATCGCGTCGGTCGTGCTTGGAGGGATCTTCATGGCGTTGGCGATCGCCGTATGGCGAGAGGGCGAAGGCCCGCCCTGCGACAAGGCCGCGAAGCGTCTCTTCGGCTTCTCGATCCTCTACCTGTTCCTCCTGTTCGCCGTGCTCCTGGTCGAGCATTCAATTCGACATTTGCTGGCCTGAGGCACGAAAGGAATGCTTGTGGCTACGTTGGGAGATGATGAACGCAAGCGCCGCCAGCGGCTGCGCTCGTTAGCGATCGGCCTCGCGCTCGGTGCGCTCGTCATCATCTTCTACGTAGCGACCATTGTGCGTCTTGGGCCGAACGCCGTCCGCAGGAATGACTTCGGCTCGAGCCCCCCCGTCGTGGATGTCCCAACGCAGCAGGCCCCCAAATGACTTCTCCCAGCGGCCGGTTCGATTCGAATATGAAGGTCGCCGTGATCTGCGCGACCATCGCGGTCGGCATGGTGGGCTTGGCCTATGCCTCCGTTCCCCTTTATCGGCTCTTCTGTCAGGTCACCGGTTTTGGCGGCACAACGCAGCGCGCCGAAGCGCCATCGCACGAGGTGCTCGACCGCGAGGTGACGATCCGCTTCGATTCCAATGTTGCGCCGGGGCTCGATTGGGACTTCGTTCCAGTCGTCAACACCATGAAACTCCGCATCGGCGAGAACGCACTGGCGTTCTATCGCGCCACCAATCACGCCAAGGTGCCGGTGGTCGGCAGCGCAACTTTCAACGTCACGCCTGAGCAGATCGGCGGCTTCTTCAACAAGGTTCAATGCTTCTGTTTCACCGAGCAGCGGCTCGAGCCCGGCGAGACGATGGACATGCCCGTGAGCTTCTTCGTCGATCCCGCTATCGTCAAAGATCCCGACGGCGCGCACATCCACAACATTACGCTATCCTACACCTTCTATCCCGTGGCCAACCCGCAGACGAGCGCGGCGGTGACTCCGTCTGCACCCGTTCCAGGTAGTACGCCTGCGAAATCTTCACCACACAGCTAGAGTTGACCGGCATCAACCGCATGGATCATTGCCAAGCGGATCATCGATGCCACAACGAGTGACCGAATGATGGGTTGTTCGGCCAAGCCGAAGCGACCTGCGAGCAATGAGGGGGACGAGGAGACCCGAGATGGCCGACACCCATGCCAAGCACCACGACTACCATCTCGTCGACCCAAGCCCATGGCCTGCGGTCGGCTCCCTGTTCGCCTTTGTCCTGGCCGTAGGGGCCATCGTCTGGATGAAGACGCACGCCAGCGAAGCGGCAACGCTGCTCGGCGCGCGCGGCCCGTGGGTTTTCGCGGTGGGCGTGTTCGGCGTCCTCTTCACGATGGTCATGTGGTGGCGCGACGTTATCAAGGAGGCCATCCGCGGCGACCACACACCGGTCGTGAGGCTGCACCTCCGCTACGGCATGATCATGTTCATCGCCTCCGAGGTGATGTTCTTCGTGGCGTGGTTCTGGGCCTATTTCGACGTTTCGTTGTTTCCAGCGAGCGTTTTCCCGCTGCCCGTCACACAGCCCGACGGTAGCGTCATCGAAGGCACCGATCTTATCGGCATGGTGCAGCGGAACGCCCTGACCGGTGGGCATTGGCCGCCAAAGCCGAGCGAGAACTTTTCCCACACCTTCAATCCATGGGGTCTCCCGCTCGTCAACACGCTGATCTTGCTGCTTTCCGGCACGACGGTCACCTGGGCGCACCACGCCCTCCTCGAGAACAACCGCAAGGGACTGGTGCAGGGTCTCCTGCTCACCGTCATCCTCGGCCTGTTCTTCACGCTCCTGCAGGCCTACGAATATGGCCACGCAGCCTTCAACTTCTCCGGCCACATCTACGGCGCAACCTTCTTCATGGCGACGGGCTTCCACGGGGCGCACGTCATCATCGGTACGATCTTCCTGGCGGTCTGCCTGTTCCGAGCGCTGAAGGGCCACTTCACACCCCAGCAGCACTTCGGCTTCGAGGCCGCAGCTTGGTACTGGCATTTCGTCGACGTGGTGTGGCTGTTCCTGTTCATCTGCATCTACGTCATCGGTGGAGGTGCGGCAGCGGGCGGCGGCCACTGAGCCACGCACCGACAGCCATCAGATCGAATTGCGAGGGCGGTCCCGTCGGGATCGCCCTTTTTGCTTCGCCGCAGAGCGTGATAGACCCGAACCAACGCGTCGGCGAAACTGCCGATCGGCACCCGCCCTCTCAGAAACCCCGCGAGCAGTCGAGAGAAGCCCATGAGCACCCCCGAGTCCGAGGTCCTGATCCGCATCGAGGGGCGCGCCGGTCGCATCACCCTCAACCGCCCGAAGGCCCTGAACGCACTCACACTCGGCATGGTACGGGAAATCTGGACCAGCCTCCTCGCCTGGAAAGACGATCCGCCCGTTCAACTCGTGATCCTCGATGGAGCCGGCGATCGGGCCTTCTGCGCCGGAGGTGACGTCCTCACGCTCTATGAAAGCCGAGCCGAAGGATCAGGCCTCGCCCGCACCTTCTGGCGCGAGGAGTACCGCCTCAACGCCCTCATTCACCGCTACCCGAAGCCGATCGTCGCGATGATGGACGGTATCGTCATGGGTGGCGGGATCGGGCTATCAGCCCACGTGCAAGGGGGCGGCCGCATCGTCACCGACCGTTCGATGCTTGCCATGCCCGAGACCGGCATCGGTCTCATCCCTGACGTCGGCGGCACGTGGCTGCTCGGCCATGCGATCGGCCAACTCGGCATCTATCTCGGCATGACTGGTGCCCGGATGAACGGCTCCGATGCCATTCAAACCGGCTTCGCGGACGTCCGCATCCCGCATCAGAAGCGCGAAGCCCTCGTCACGGCGCTGTCCGATCCGAAAGCCGCGTCCGTTTTCGATCTCATCGATGAGATTGCGGAGGCCGACCCGATCCCCACGTCACCGCTGATGGCGCTGAAGCCGGACATCGACCGTTACTTCGGGCAACCGACCGTCGAGGCGATCCTGTCGGAGCTGCAAACCACGACGAATGCGTGGGCGATGAAAACGAGAGCCGATTTGCTCACGAAATCACCGATCGCTTTGAAAGCCACTTTGGCTGCTCTGCGAGCGGCCCCCGCCCTTGGTTCTCTCGAGGCCGCACTCAACGTCGAGTTCCGCCTGTGCACTCATCTCTTCGAACGCGGCGAGTTCCCGGAAGGGGTCCGCGCCCTGCTGGTCGACAAGGACAAGGCGCCGCGCTGGAGTCCTTCGCGGCTGGAAGACGTCACCAACGATATGGTGGAAGGCCTCTTCGCCCATTTGCCGGCCGAGGATGAGCCCGGATTGACGCCTCCGCAGTAAGCTCAGGGCGTTCGCAGAGACCGTTTCCTCTGCGTACGCTCCATTGCCGTAGTGTCATTTTAGGACAGGCGGTTGCTGGATTCTCCGGCATCGCCTCCCTCATAGAGACGTTGCGCCGTTGAGCGATAGAAATCTTTTTTGCCGAGAATCAATGAGTTGGCTGACTGTGCCCGGCTACCCAGCACGCATTTCTAAAAAAGAGTTAATTTCGATTCGTCAAGCATAAATGGCCAATGCAACACTTCATAAATTATTTTTTTAGAACTCCTCTTGCATATTTGCCACAGATGGGCTCTTATAGGCGTGTCCGAAACGTGGCGCCGTCCCACCTATCCCCCCATAGTGGCGTCACGCTTTTAGCCCGCGGCCTGTCCCCCGGCCGCGGGCTTTTTCGTTCCAGCCCGCGAAACGGTTGTGCAGCCAAGCTGCGCCTGCGCGTCAGATCGTCAAGATCATCTTACCCTGCACGCGCCGCGCCGTGATTTCGGCAAACGCATCGGTCGCCTTCTCAAGCGGCAACACCTTCCAGACCTTGGGTTTGAGCCGTCCTTCGTCCCATGCGCCGAGCAACCGCGTGAGCATTGCGCGCGATTGGTCCGGGTATCGGTGGCTATGCTCGCCGAACACGACGCCGATGACCGAGAAGTTCTTCACGAGGATCAGGTTTGCCGCAGGCTTCGGAATCTCGCCCGACGCAAAGCCGACTACCAGCATGCGGCCTTCCCATCCAATCGCCCGCACGCACGAGTCGAAATAAGCGCCGCCCACTGGATCGAACACGACGTCGACACCTTTGCCGTCCGTCAATTCCCTCAACCGGTCCCGAAGGTTCTCTGCGCGATAGTCGACCACCTCGTCGGCACCGTACTCTTTCGCCAGCTTGAGCTTTTCGGCACCGCCAGCGGCTGCGATAACACGCGCGCCCAGCAGCTTGCCGCACTCGATCGCCGCCAACCCGACACCACCCGTCGCGCCCAACACCACCAGCGTCTCGCCCGCCTTCAGGTGACCGCGATAGTCGAGCGCAAACATCGCCGTGCCGTAGGCGATCGTAAAAGCTGCGGCAGTCTCGAAATCCATCCTGTCGGGGATCGGCGTGACGATCCCGCCCGGCAGCACGATCTCTTCCGCAAAGCCACCCGCGAGACGCGCGAATGCCAAAACCCGGTCACCGGGCTTCACGTGACTGACGCCCGCGCCAACGTCTTTCACAACGCCTGCCACCTCGAGGCCCGGAATAAACGGCACCGGTGGCTTCACCTGATACTTGCCTTCGCACATCAGGATGTCGGGGAAATTGACACCGGCCGCCTTCACGCCGATGCGTACCTGACCAGGCCCCACATCCGGGCTCGCAACTTCGTCCACGCTGAGCGAACCGAGATCGCCGAGAGTGTGGCAACGAAGAGCGCGCATGGATCAGTTACTCCTGAAGTTGTCGGGATTGGTCTGCAGGCATGCCCTATGTTGCAACGCGGCGCAACCATTGACCATAACGATTGCGCACGAACCGCGTATCCTGCACTCAAGCCTCGTCTTTTTCTGCCATTGCCTTAAGCTCGCGTCGCATCAACTTGCCTGTTGGCGTCAGCGGCAGCTCATTCGCGAGCCGAACGATGTCTGGCACCTTGTATCCCGACAAGCGTTCCTTGCAGTGCGCGACAAGAGCAGACACCTCGATCGCGACTCCGGGCTTCGGCACGACATAGGCCACGATTGCCTCGCCCTTGTGCGCATCCGCGAGACCCGTCACGCCTGCGATTCCAACGGCCGGATGCTGCTGCAGCGCCTCTTCCACTTCCGCCGGCGAAACATTGATCCCTGACCGCTTGATCATCTCGGACGAGCGCCCGGCAAAATGGAAGCGTCCGTTCTCGTCGAGGTGTCCGATATCGCCCGTCCGGAACCAACCGTCGTCCGTTATGACGTCCGCATTGTGCCTCGCGCTGTCGCCGCGATAGCCGGGCATCAGATAGCCTTTGATCTCAACGCCACCGACATCGCCGATACCGACCAGCGTACCCGCCTCGAGGTCCCGAATGCGCACTGTGACGCCCGGCAGCGGCATGCCTTGGCAATGCGCGCGCTCCTCAAGCGGCCACGTACTCGAGGTAACGCAGCAATTGCCATAAACCTCGGTCGAACCGTAGATGTTGCAGATGCCCGCCGCCCCCAGCACCTCGGCCGCCTTGAGCACATCCTGCGGCGCGCCGATCGTGACACCGGTCCGCAGTGTGCGCGTCCTTTTTCGTGAAAAGTCTGGATGCGCCACCAGGGCATTCGTCATCGCCGGGAGTGTGTAGAGCGCAGTGCATCCGTGCGTCTCGATCAAATCAAGCGCCTCGCCGGGTTCGAACCGCCCTTGCAACACCAGCGTCGCACCGTGTGAGAGGGTCGCCGGCAGGGCATTCACCGCGCCGTAGGACCAGAACAGCGGAATCGAGACCAGCACCCGGTCGCCTGGCACCAGCCCCTGCCGTTCCCCGATATTGAACCCGTTCTCGACCGCCGCGAAATGCTGGAGCGGCACCGACTTCGGCCGACTGCTCGATCCCGACGTATAGAGCACCACGACCGTGTCCGTTGCGCTTACGCCCTCGCCCGGCGGCAATGCGTCGAGCGCATCGCCATTGCGATAGTCGGCATAACTTTCGAAGCCATCGCGCGGCGAGCCATCGACCAGCACGACACGTTCCAATGCCGGATGCCGCCCGGATGCTCTCAACTCCGCAATATCGCCTGCAAAATCCTGCCCTCCGAGCCGCTCGATCAGGAACAGGCATTTGATCCCGCTGTCGGCCAAGAGGAAGTCGAGCTCCGGCCCCTTGGACCACGTCGAAAGAGGCACCACGGTCGCTCCGAGCGCGGCTGCGCCGAACAGAACCTCGAGCCACTCGATCCGGTTGTTGATCAGAATGCCGACCGCATCGCCGCGCCCCACGCCGCGCGCCTTCAGAGCGCCCGCCACACGTGACGCCATCCGATGAAGCTCGGCGTAGCTCACGACCTTGCCGTCGGCGATCGCCACCGTAGCGTCCGGCGTACGCGACGCCTGCTCGGCAAGCAGCTCGAAATAGGTACGGCTAAAGGGCGATTGCATAGGTCTGATGTCCAGATGCGGCGGTCCGTAGGGTCCTGCCCCATGCGACTGCGCGGCGGCCCAAAGTAGGCTGTCGCATCGCCGGCTCCGCCGCTAAAGATGAGGCCGACTAGATACCGAAACGCGCCCGTCCGTGTCTACCCCTGCCGGGGCCGCACACGCGGCGCCCGAGGGGAGAGCCCGACATGCCGCTTCTTGTCCGCCAGGCCACGCCACACGTCGTGCTCGTCACGATCGACAATCAGGCCAAGCGCAACGCCATGTCGCGCGCCATGCTGGCCGAGCTCGCAGCCCTGTGGGACCGCCTCGCCACCGACGACGCCTGCCGCGCGGTCGTCATCACGGGAGCCGGCGAAAAGGGCTTCTGTGCCGGCGCCGACATTGGGGGCGACCTGACCGCGAGCCCCGAGCTGGCCGCCATGATCAACCGTTCTCTTCTGAAGACGAGCGTCTTCCCAAAGCCCATCATCGCCGCCGTCAACGGAGACTGCGCTGGTGGCGGCGTCGAGCTGCTGCTCGCGACCGACATTCGCGCCGCCGCACCTCACGCCCGTTTCGGACTGCCCGAAGTGCGGTTTGCCATCTACCCGTTCGGCGGCGCCACCGTGAAGCTGATCCAGCAGATCGGCTACGTCCACGCCATGGACCTGATCCTCACCGGCCGTCTTGTCGATGCGCAAACCGCCGCGCGACTGGCCCTCGTGAACGAGGTCGTACCTGCGCCCGAGCTGCTCGATTGGGCGCTCGGCAAGGCCGCCGCCATTGCCGCCAACAGTCCCGCTGCCGTGCAAGCCGTCAAGACGCAGATCTCGTCGACCATCGCCGACCACGCCCAATCGCGCGAGGCGCTGGATCAGAAACTCGGCGACACGGTCCGGGCCAGCGCCGACTTCAACGAAGGCGTTGCGGCATTCCTCGAAAAGCGCAAGCCTGAGTACCGATAACGATTTCCACAGGGAGCAAAACAACCGATGTCGCGTGAGCGCATGCCGGTCATTCCGGCCGACCAGATGACAGACGAGCAGAAAGCGGCCGCCCAGACCTTCGCCGAGGGCCGTGGCTATGCCGTGCGCGGCCCCTTTGCGGCCATGCTGAGAAGCCCTGAAGTGATGCTGCGGGCCAAGGCCATGGGCGACTATCTGCGCTTCAAGAGCACGCTGCCGCCACGCCTCAACGAACTGGCCATCATCGTCACCGCTCGCCAGTGGGGCCAGAGCTACGAGTGGCATGCGCATCGGCCCCTCGCCGAGAAGGGCGGCCTTCGCGCCGAGATCGC
This sequence comes from Hyphomicrobiaceae bacterium, assembly GCA_050250755.1. GTDB lineage: Bacteria > Pseudomonadota > Alphaproteobacteria > Rhizobiales > Hyphomicrobiaceae. Next base: position 102,973 of record JBFWOB010000007.1, on the reverse strand, counting down.
CGATGCGATCGCTGACGGCCGCCGCCCGATCGGCATGTCGATCGACGAGGAGACCGTTTACGACTTCGCAACCGAATTGCACCGGAACAAATGCGTCTCAGACGAGACGTACGCGCGCGCCCTGAAGCTTTTCGGCGAGAAAGGCGTGATCGACCTCACGGCGGTCAATGGCTATTACACTCTCATCGCCATGGTGCTGAACGTCGCCCGCACCGCGCTCCCCGAAGGCGCCAAGCCCGGCCTCGAGCCATTCCCGCGCTGAACCCTCCACTGTCATCCCGAGGCTTATCGCACGCCGGTTCAGCTCTCTCGTTTATGAGATAAAGCTTTATTTCGGCGAGGTTTCAAAAACTCGCCAGCTTCGTTGATGACAGCAGGGCACCACTCAACAGACCGTCATCCCAGCCTGCGCGGGGATGACGCCAAAGCAAGGCGTTGGCGCGCGGAGCTGAAGCGGCGTATAGGGTCCGGACTTTGGTCGAGCCTCCCGCATGAGCATGGGTGGAACGTCTCGCATGTTCAACCGGACAGGCGTGGGCTCGTCCTCGCGATCCATCCCCGAACCCGCTCGGCTGCTGCGATTCCCGCTCTGCTGCGCCTCCGCGTTTGCCATGACTGCAGCGCATCGTTGACCCGAGTGCCACCGCCCGTGATTGAGGCAGACAGCATTGGCTGCCACGGTCAGGAACACATGCGCTCTCAAGGCAAGGTGCCCGGAACCACGGTTGCAGCGCTCACGCTGGCGATCGGCCTCGTGATTGGTTGCAGCAGCGTCCAGGCTCAGACATCGCGCAAGGCCGTTGCGCCGGAAAAGCCGACCAGCGCTGAAGTTTCATGGCATGACTGCCTGAAGGCGGGGTCGGATATCGCTCCGGCCATAGACGCCGCTCGACGTCTCCTCGATCAGTCCTGGCTCGCAAGCCGGGACGCATTCTTCGCCGCCTACACCATGGCGGGAGAGAAGCGAAACCCCTTCGATCTCTCCCCGCGTGAAGCCGATTCCGGCCCTCGCGATGGGTATGTCGAAGCTCGCCCGCCCAAATGTGTCTATCACACGCCCGACGCGTCCGGTCCGGCCCACCACATCCGTTTCGTGTCGCCGTTCTACCGGTTCCATGAAGACGGCCAAGGCTGGTCGCCGCCCTTGCGCAAAGGTCTGATGCTGGAGATCATCGTCACGCAATCCGGCGGAGAATGGCAAGCCACTACGGCGCCTTCCGAACTGACCATCCTGCTGCCTGAGCAGAAGCCAAGGCGGCCCGATGAAGCAAAACTTCCTGCTGCCGCGGCATGGGCAGAGTCGATCCCCGGCTGCAGCAAGCGACAAAAATGGAACGGCATCGATTGCGTGTCGCGGAAGCGCTAATGCCAAGAGGCGTCAATCGCGCTTCACGCCCGTTTCCGCCATCAGAGCGCGTGCTGCGGCCGGATTGCGCACCTTCGCGCCGGAGATGAAATAGGCAAAAACGTCCTTTGACTTCGCCCACGCTTTGACGCGCTTTGCGAGTGCTTTCAGCTCGGACGCGGTGACCCCGTTCTCCTCAGTTTCAGACGTCGCCATGAATCGTGCAAAGGCGAAATCACCGCTCTCAACCTCGATTTCCGGAAACTCGCCGCCGAGATCGAGCACGACGGCAACGTCATGCTTGCGCACCAAATCGTAAAACGCCTCGGTCTTAAAGCTCTCGTGCCGTGGCTCGATGGCATGGCGCATCGCGACACCATCCCGCTCGCGCGGCAACAGCTTCAGGAACCCCGCCATCTCGTCGGCATTGAATTTCTTCGTCCCCATGAATTGCCAGTTGATCGGCCCGAGTTTGGGACCGAGTGCCGTCAAGCCTTGGGCCATGAACCGATCCATGGACTCGCCTGCCGTCGTGAGGTCCTTGCGATTGGTCACATAGCGCGACGCCTTAACGGCGAAAACGAAATCGTCCGGCGTCTCGTCGCGCCAGTTGCACCAGCTCGTTTCTTTGAAGGTGGAATAATAAGTGCCGTTGATCTCGATCGAGTTGAGCGCACGCGATGCGAAGTGCAACTCCTTCTTCTGCGTGAGCCCTTTCGGATAGAACACGCCGCGCCAGGGCTCGAACGTCCATCCCCCGATGCCGATCCTGATGGTTCCAGCCATGCGATCTCGTCGCCTCCGAGCCAATTCCGCGGTCTTGATCTTGACGCCGCCATCTGGCGATTACGGCCGTATCCCGCCGCTCTGGCCTCGCGCCGCCCGCCGAGCATTGTCCAAACGTGCTCTGCGCGCCACTATTCGTTCAATGGCGCAATTCGACGCCGCGGGAGCAACGCTGTCGGGAGACGACAATGGCAGACACGTTCGACTATGTGATCGTGGGCGCTGGCTCGGCCGGATGTATATTGGCCAATCGCCTCACAGCGGACGGCGCGCATACAGTCTGCATTCTCGAAGCGGGGCCGCGCGACTGGCATCCCTTCATCCACATACCGGCAGGTTTCATTCACACGCTGACCATGCCGAGCGTCAACTGGATGTACGAATCCGAGCCGAGTGTGGGTACGAACGGGCGGCCAATCCCGGTGCCACGCGGCAAGACACTCGGCGGCTCCTCATCCATCAACGGCCACATCTACAATCGCGGCCAGCGCATGGATTTCGATGGCTGGGCGCAACGGGGCAATCGCGGCTGGGGTTACAACGACGTGCTCCCCTACTTCCAGCGCACCGAGAAGCGCATCGGAAATGGCGATGACACCTTTCGCGGGCGGACCGGTACACTCACGGTCACCGATCTCGGCGCCACGCATCCACTTTGCGAGCTGTTTCTGAAAGGCGCGGCGGAACTCGGCATTCCACGCAATCCCGACTACAACGGCGAGCGGCAGGAAGGCATCTCGTACGTGCAGCGCACGGCGTACCGGAACCGTCGCATGTCCACCGCCCGTGCGTTCCTCAACCCCGCACGATCGCGCCGAAACCTCGATATTCGCACGAACGCGCACGCAACCGGCTTGATACTGGAAGGCAAGCGCGCTGTCGGTGTGACCTATGCCAAAGGCGGCCGCCAAGGCCCGGTGCAGGAGGTCCGCGCGCGCCGCGAGGTCATCGTCTCGGGCGGTGCCGTCAACTCCCCTCAACTGCTGCAGCTCTCCGGCATCGGTTCCGGCCCCATGCTGCGCTCGCTTGGCATCGACGTCCGCCACGAACTTACCGGCGTCGGCGAGAACCTGGCCGACCATTATGCACCGCGCTTCGGGATGCGCGTCAAAGGCATCGAAACCTTGAATCAGCGTTCAAAGGGACTGCACCTTGTCGGCGAGATCGTGAAATACTTTACCGGAGGAGACAGTATCCTGTCGCTCAGCCCGTCCATGGTCTACGGCTTTTGGCATTCAGACGAGGCGACGCGTCCCAACGATCTGCAATTCCTGTTCACGCCAGCCAGCTACAAGCAGGGCCGCCACGGTCTCCTCGACGATTTTCCCGGCATCACGGTCGCGGCCTGGCAGCATCGGCCCGTCAGCCGTGGTTACGTGCGTGCACGCTCGGCCGATCCCTTCGCGAAGCCTGCGATCCAACCCAACTATCTCGCCGAGGAAACGGATCAACGCGTCACCGTCGCTGCGATGAAGTTCGCCCGGCGCCTCATTCACACGACGCCGATGCTGCCCTACCTCGACAGCGAGATATACCCAGGCGCCGACGTTCAGACAGACGATGAGTTGCTTGCTGCTGCCCGCCAGTGGGGCTCGACCACATACCATTTGATGGGGACCTGCCGCATGGGCCCGGCGAGTGACGCAACCGCCGTCGTGGATGACGAGTTGCGGGTGCGCGGCATGGAGGCCCTGCGCGTCATCGATGCCTCGATCATGCCCGCCATGGTCTCCGCCAACCTCAATGCCTCAACGATGATGATCGCCGAGAAGGGTGCGGACATGGTTCTTGGCAAGTCTGCTCCCGAGCCAATCCTCGTGCCGGAACTCGTGTAAGGACGTCACGCGATCAAAAGGAAAGCCGCGGCTCGATGCGGCTGCGGCTTTCGATCATCACTTCGGCAGCATCATGAACAGCCGCGCCACGTAGCAGGCTGACGGCGTCATGCGCCCCAGGATCGCCGGCAACTCGCTCTGCGCAATCACGAAGGGCGAGCCTTCCGTAATGACGACATCCGCCAGTGGCACATTGCGCAGCACATAGTATGCGCCCTGCACGCCACCTCCCGCCGGATAAGTCACCGAAAAGTCAACCAATGGCTCGAACCGCTCAGCATCGAAAGCGAGGCCCGTCTCCTCCTCGATCTCGCGCTGGACCGTTTCGATCGGCGTTTCGATCCCCTCCTTGTGCCCGCCGAACAGCCCGACCAGCCCGCCGTAGAGCAGACCCGGAATATCGTCGCGCTGTTGAAGCAGCAGCCGTCCGCATGTCCCGACGATGATCGCTGCGGCGACCTCCCGGTAAGGCTCGACGATTCCTCTGGCTTCGGCCGCCATCATCTCACTCCGGCGTAGGACCTGCTTACTCCGCAACCGCTCCGACCAGCCATTGCGTCAACACCGATGCGGTATCGAGGAAATCGGCAATTTCCATCGCCTCGTGAGGATTATGGCTGCCGTTCTGATTGCGCACAAACAGCATACAGGATGGAACACCCGCGACGGTAAACGTCGCGGTGTCGTGCGATGCCGGGCTCGCAAGCGGCATCGTTGGAATGCCAATCTCATGTGCCGCCTGTGTGAGAGCCTGCATCAGTGTCGGGTCAGAAGGCGCCACGTCCGCCGACGCCCGCTGCCCCAGATCAAACTTCACCCCACGGTTCACTTCGATTGCCTTCGCCAAGGCCAGGACTTGCGCCTCGAGGTTGGCGAGATGCGCACGGTCGTAGGCACGCACGTCGAGGCTCAACGTCATTTGCCCCGCAACCTTCGTTAGCGCGTGCTCCTGGGCATCGGTAAAAAAACGCCCGATCGTAAACGCCATCGGCCGACCTGCCGCATCGGCTGCCTTCCAGATCTCGTCCAACCCAAGCGCAAAGTCGCTCGCTGCCAGCACCGCGTCATGCCGGAACCGGCGCGGCAGGCCGACGTGGGCCCACTCGCCATGGATCACAATTCCAGGATACCGGAAATTGCCCGGCACGCCGGTGCCGATCGCCGTTGAGATACCCGCCTCGACAAGTTGCGGCGCCTGCTCGATATGCACCTCGACCCACGCCGCGATGTCTTTCGCTGTCAACGAGGCCACCCCGCGCCGCACGGCTTCGATGTCGGCGCCACATTCAGCCATGTGCTCGGCGAGCGTTCGGCCCGTATCCCGCCGTCGCGCTTCCAGTGCGCCATCCGGCAGCACACCGAACGCCGATCGCGATCCGATATACGACACCTCGAACCAGACGCTCTCTTCGGCCCGCGTCGCAATCGTCATCACATCGCAAGCCGGCTCGATCCCAAGCGATTTGAGCGCCCGCGTCGCGACCAGACCTGCGATCACGCCTGCCGCGCCGTCGAAATTGCCACCATTGCCGACGGAGTCGAGATGCGAACCCATCGTGATGCGCGGCCGGCTCCGATCACGCCCCGGCAGCGTCATGAACAGATTTGCGGCGTGATCGTAGCGCCGCTCGAGCCCGAGCGCCTGTGCTTGCGCCTCGATCACGCGATAGGCGAATTGCTCGCCCGCACCGAACGTGTCGCGCGTCACGCCCGGACCGATGGGATCGAGACTGCCCTCTCGAAGCTCGTCGAACAGCGCGCTGACGTCCTTCTCCTGAGCTAGGACAGCACGGCGAATTTCGGCACTCGAGAGAGACACGAGACGCTCCTTGGATGGTGATTGGAGGGCGGAACGAAGACGGCCAACAGTCGGACAAATTCGCGCCCGACGCAACGCCGCGCAACCGAAGCGCATGCTACATTACCCAGCCGGTTGGCGCGGCGCGTCCTCGCCAAGCGTGCACCGCCGGTCAGCCGCCAAGCGGACTTCACTTGCTCAAATGCTGGCGATCAACAGGGGCGCTACCTGTTCTCAAGAGGGCCGCGATTCCCTCGACGACATGGCTCGGCGTGAGCGGCCGGGGAATCCCGCGCGGCGTGCCGCCTTCCGGCATCGCTCCCCCGATCAACATGGCGGGGCGCTTATTGGCGTTCAGCGTTTCGAGGACATCACCCAGATCCACGGAGCCGATCTCCGCGTCGATGATTGCCGCGTCGAACGCCAGCTCCCGCAGCGCCAGCCCGATGGCCTCCGACGTGTGGATCGGCCCAACGACGAGGTATCCCGCGTCTCCCAGCGCTTCCTCGATGCGCAATGCGTCCAGCGGATCGTCCTCGATCACCAGGATGCGGCGCAGCGTCCGCCATGCGCCGTTCGGGGCGTGTGGCTTCGCCGAATGAATATCAGCCGGCCGCGGTTTCGGGTTGAAGTACGGCAACTCACCCTCGCCTGGGGCCGGGATGTCGACCCAAATTTTGCATTGCACGCCGGCAGGCAAGAATTCGAGCTGCGACTTCAGATAGGGAAGTTGGCCCGTGCGCTCGATCAGCTTCCGGCCGAAGCCACTCGCACTGGGTCGTGACACCTGCGGGCCGCCGCTCTCGCGCCAGACAAGCTCGACTTTTCCACCTTCGACTTGCCACGTGATATCCACCCGGCCGCGACGCGATGAGAGCGCCCCATGCCGATACGCGTTCGTCGCGAGCTCGTGCAGAATAAGAGTGAGCTGCAACGCCGTCTGCGGCGGCAGAAATACCTTGTGCCCAGTGACGAACGTCTGATCGCTCGAACCGACGGTTATGGCGAGCTGCGAATCAATGAGCTCGTTCAGATCCGCACCCGCCCACTGGGCATCGGACAATATCGCTTGCGCCGACGCGAGCGACTGCAGTCGCCCTGTGAAACTCGCCGTGAAAGAGGCCATATCCGGCTGGGTGCGCGCGGTTTGCGACGCTAGCGACTGCACGATCGCGAGCATATTCTTTACCCGGTGGTCAAGTTCGGCCACCAGGAGGTCGCGAATAGCATCCGCCTTACGCCGGTCCGTTATGTCGCGATTGGTCTCCAGCACGAGATTGCGACCGCCAGCCCGGATCAGCTCTTGGCGACTGTCGACCCAAACCTCCGAGCCGTCCTTGGCCCGGTGCATGAGTTCACCGCTCCATTCGCCGTTCCGCATGAGCTCCAGCTCGAATGTGTTGAGCCCGCGCGGATGATGCGTTCGAAGCAGCGTGTGTGTCCGCTTGTCCATAGCTTCGCTACGGCGGAATCCGTAGAGCTCCTCGCATCCCTTGTTCCATAGAACGATGCCGTCCTCGGGGCTCCAAACCAGGATCGCCTCATGTGAAAGCTCGATCACCCGGGCAAGCTGGCGCAAGCGCTGACTGAGCGAGCGCTGCTCGGTCACATCGGTGTGCGTCGCGCACCAAAGCACGACGCGGCCTTGCGCATCGCGAACCGGCACCGCGCGTGACAAGAACCACCGGTAGCTACCGTCGGCCGCTCTAAGGGGAAGCTCGTCCTCCCACATTTCGCAATGCTTGAAGGCGTAATTGACACGCTCAACCACGTGTTTCACGAACTCGGGATGGTGGACCTTCCGCCAGCCGTTGCCTTTCATCTCCTGGCTGGTTGCGCCCGTGTAGTCGGTCCAGCGCTTATTGAACCAGAATACTTTTCCACTCGCATCGGCCATCCACACGAGTTGGGCCATGTTATCGGCAAGCGCTCGGAGCCTTTGCTCGCTGGCGAGAAGAGAGTGCTCAATGGCCTTCTGTTGAGTTACATCGCGCGAGACGCAGAGGTGCCGTTGGATGACGCCCGTCGCGTCACGAACCGGGCTCACCGCAACGTCCCACCACTTCACGATGCCCCGGGCGGTTGTGCAGGCCTCGGTGAACCGCGCGACCTCGCCCCGACGTGACGCCACCAGCGCGCCTTCCACCAAGCCTCTCGCGTTCTCAGGCCACAAAGCAACCCACGGCTTACCGATGGGGGCGTCACAGCCTTCGAGCTCAAGCAATGTGAGCCCGCACTTGTTGATGTATTCGACGGTACCGTCTGTCGCGATGAGGTTTACGCAGTCAGTGGACGATGCGAGCATCGCACCGCCGACCAAATGTTCGATCTGGATTCGACTGCTCACATGCAGCGCCCCAGTGCTTCTGCCCAACCACGCCGACAGAAGCGCCGACGATCGCAGGTTCCAAGTTCTTCCGCTGAGCAACAACTTGCCCAACGGCCGTTTTGTTTCAGCCGTGGCGCGTCACCCATCGTAAATGGGTAAACGGACGAGTCCTGCCTGCAACGCCAGCCTTCTAAGCTGCGGCATCGCCCAACGGGTCCTGACCTGCGCGAATATCGAAGAACAGCGCCTGACTCATAACCGCCTTCACCATTTCGGGGCGGAACGGTTTCGTGATCAGGAATGTCGGTTCGGCGCGCTCGCCCGTGAGCAGACGCTCGGGGTAAGCGGTGATGAAAATCACTGGCACGCTTATATCGGCCAGAATATCGTTGACGGCATCGATACCCGAGCTGCCGTCCGCGAGTTGGACGTCGGCGAGCACGAGACCCGGATGCGTTCGCTTTGCCGTGGCGACAGCCTCGCTGCGGGTCGGCGCGATGCCCACGACCTCATGCCCGATCTCGGTGACGATCGTCTCGAGGTCCAGACCGATCAGCGGTTCGTCCTCGATGATCAATACGCGCGCCGAGATTTGCTCCGCAATCTCGTGTCCGGCCTCGTCCACGAGCTTCCGTACTTCGCTTTCGCTAGCGTCGAGAATCTGGGCAATGTCCTTGGTCGAGAAGTCCTCGAGCGCAGCCAACAGGAACGCTTGGCGCGGCCTGGGCGTCAATGTCTCGATCCGACGGTCTGCGACGGATTCCGGACTCGCTTCAGGCGCCTCAGCCTTGCGGTTCATCGGGAGCGTGTCCCAGATTTTGAGAAACGTCCGGTATGTCGATAGCTTCGGAGCGAGATCCGAGCGGAACAGCCGATGATCGGCAACGAGTGACTCGAGCATGGCGACGACGTAGGAATCGCCACGCTCCTGCGATCCCGTCAAAGCTCTTGCAAAGAGACGCAATGATGGAAGCTGCGGCGCCACGAGGTCCGCGATCGACGTATTCATGCAGTGCAACTCCCCACGTGCAGCTGATAGCTGGGACCCAAAACGCTCGTTCCAGGGCGCCGGTTCCCTCTCTGTGAGCAAAAACTGTAGGCCATGCCTTCTCATCCGTCGATCATGCGACGGTTTATGGGCCCTCATGGCGCCTCTCGCGCCCCGGGCCAGTTCCGGCCCTAGCCGGCGTTCATGCGCGGGCCGTGATCGATCGGTTCGCCGACAACAGCCTCATCGACCTCGTTAACTCCGAGCATCTCCGAAAGCTTCACGCGGGCCCTGTTAACCCTGCTTTTGATGGTTCCCACGGCGCAACCGCACATCAAAGCTGCGTCTTCGTAGGCGAAGCCTTCTGCACCTACGAGAATAAGGGCCTCGCGCTGCTCCGCGGGAAGCGTGGCAAAGGCCTTCGCGAAGTCCATAAGATCCATGTGGCCGGATTGCTCGCCTTTGACGCTAAGTTGCATCGCCAGCTTTCCATCCGTGTCGTGGACTTCGAATTTGCGTTTGCGGCGCTCGGACAGGAACGTGTTGCGCAAGATCGTGAAGAGCCACGCCTTGAGGTTTGATCCTTCGGCGAAGGAAGCGCGGCTACGCCACGCCTTGACGAGGGTTTCCTGCACGAGATCATCGGCCTGATCTGCATTGCCGCACAACGACCGTGCAAAAGCCCGCAGATTGGGAACAAGCTGAGCAAGTTCCGTCTGCAGGCTCGTAGCGTCGGACGAGCCAGTCATTCAGATCGCTCCGTCTTGGCAAGATTGTCTAGCAACTGGGCGAACTTATCCGGCAACGGCTCCGACAGGATTTCCCCGTAGACCCTGCGAAGGTGCTGACCAATTCGTCCTTGAGCTTCTCGCGGAAGCAGCACGTGACCGTCCTCGTTTGGAGTTGCTTTATTTGCCGCCTCTGATTCCACGGCTTTATCGTCCTTCTGATGCATGAGATCCCGCCGCCCCGCGCTGTTGGCCGCTGCAAAACCGCCCACCTCGTTATTCATGGTCCATCCCCGAATCCAGTTCTGCTCCCCTCTCAGGGGCGGCACATCGCTACCAAACGCGTGTTGCCCAGGGATGTTCCGTCGCTTGATCGTGAGCGAGCACATCCCATTCTGGCACACTTATTCAGCAGGTTGCATAGGGGCGTCAGTGTGAGGCTTGCCCTCACCGTCGCCGTTTCGGGAAAGAATGAAGCCGGCCGCCGCGATGGCTGCAATCAGCGGGAGATTACGCATCACAGTCCGCAAAACGATCGGAATCGCAAGTGGTGCAGCGGCAGAAGCGACTGCTGCCATCACATCCTGGTCGATCGAATCAAGGAGAGGCTTTGACCCCGCCTGACCGTCGCTTCGCTCTGGCTCGCCATCTTCGGCCCGCTGCTCGGAGCCCGACGGGGAACGGGATCGGGCAGCAACAAAGGCTGCCGTGATCAATCCGAGGACGCAGAACACGATTGCCAGGACGAGATTGCCCGTGGCCAACCCCAGATTATCGTAAACGTAAATCGCCAGCGCCGCCGTGCCGAACCCGGCCGCAACCAGGAAAGGGATTGCTACGAGCGCCCGCGCAAGCACGCTGGCGATCGCGTTGTCGACCGTCGCCTCTGCGCGCCTGAATAGCGATTGCAGCATAAGACTCCCCTTTCCCGAACGGTTACGGCCCGAACCCAGCTATTACGATTTCCAGAGCGCTCCGAGAACGAAGCCAAGCGCGGCGGCGACGGCAAGCGTCGCCATGGGCTGTTCCCGCACGGATTTGTCTACTGCCGTCTTCATGTTGCCGGCGACCTGCTGAACACGCTCGCCCGCCTCGCGGCCCTGCTCGGCCATGTTGCGTGCCGTCTCTTCCGCCGAATGCTTGACTTGCTCGAACTGATCGCCTGCCTTTGCCGCCAGTTCTGATGCCTTGTCGCCGATCTGCGCTCCGGCTGCTCGTACGCGCTGCTCGACGTCGCTGGTCTGGTTGGCGTAGCTCTCTCTTGTCGTCGCCATGCTCTTCTCCGCCTGTTGTTGTATTTGCGAACCCTGCGTCTTCAAAACCTATTGGTTCGCCGTTGGTTCCATCCGCTTCGCAATCATCGACGGGGCTTGGTCAACTCGGCGCGAGCCCTTTCGCCGCCCCTTACGTCGTTGGCGTCTAAGCTCGCCTGATAAAGCCAGCGATCACCGAAATGACGAAGAGAACGATTGCGACCCAGAAAAGAATGCGTGCGCCTTCCATAGCCGTTCCCGCGACGCCGCCGAAACCGAGAAACGCAGCGACCAGCGCGACCACGAGAAACACAATAGCGTAGTAAAGAAGATTACCCATTTCACCTGCTCCTTCATCCAGTATCGGTGCGTTGCGGTGAACGGCGGAAAACACGCAATTGTTCCCGCATCGGACCAAAAATTCAGACGGTTGGAACGGCATTTACCTTGAAACGTTGTCATCGGGCCCCGCATCGCGTGGCGTGGAGGGAACACCGATGCCGCTACTGTCCGAGTCGATCCGCCAGCTTGCTGCAGCTTTGATCGTCGCAGCGCTTGTTATCGCGATGCTCATCGTCGGGCAGACTGTCCTGATCCCCCTTGCCGGCGCGATCATTATTTCTTTCATCCTGGCCCCCGTGGTCCGGCGCCTCGCGGCCTGGGGGTTGCCGCGTAGCGTGTCGGTCGCCGGCGTCGTTGCAATTATCTTCTTTCTTCTTATCTCCGCCGGCACTTTGCTCAGCGTCGAATTACTTTCGATGACATCGCGTATGGGCGACTATCGCGAAAACATCGTCACCAAAGTTCGCGCCGTATCTTCTATTGGCCGCGAAGACGGAATATTGAAGCGGGCTGTCGATACGATCGACAGATTGACCGAAACAGTCAGCCAGGAAATGTCGAAACCTGGGTCGGATGCTCAGCCATCGAGCCCCAGCGGCGGCCCGGTCGTCGTCAGTCAAATTAAGAATGGTGAGGGAAAGTCGGCGCTCGATCACCTTTCCGACCTGTCGGAACCGATCGCCAAATTTGCGCTTCTCGTGCTGTTCACCATTTTCCTGTTGTTGCAGCATCAGGATATGCGCGACCGAATCGTGCGGATCTTCGGTACCGACAATCTCAGCGAAACAACCAGCGCAATGAGCGAAGCCGGCAAACGGCTCTCTCGTCTCTTCCTTGCGCAAGCTGTCATGAGTGCAGGCTACGGGCTCCTGATCGGTCTCGTGCTCTGGATCGCAGGATTGCCGGGCGCGATCGTGTGGGGCGTTCTCGCCGGGTTGATGCGGTTCGTGCCCTTCATCGGACCCTATATTGCTGCCGTGCCGCCCGTCATTCTGGCTGCTGGCGTCGATCCAGGCTGGTCGCTCGCCATTTTCACGGCAGCGTTCTTCGTCTTGACCGAAATCGTCATGGGCAACATCGTCGACCCGCTCGTGCTCGGCCGTCGCGTCGGACTTTCGCCGTTCGCGATGATTGCAGCCGCGAGTTTTTGGACCCTGGTCTGGGGCGCTGTCGGGCTCCTCCTTGCAGCACCATTGACCATGGCACTCGTCGTTCTCGGGCGTTACGTGCCCGGCTTGTCGTTTGTCAGCGTCCTGCTGGGCGACGAGCCGGCACTCGAACCCGAGGAAGAGCTCTATCACCGCCTCCTATCCTCGGACACGCTCGCTGCTGCCGATCAAATCGAAACCGCCATCGAGGAAACGAGCCCAGCCCAGGCGACCGATCGCCTTGTTCTGCCTGCGTTGGTGCTTGCCGCCCATGATGCGAAAGCAGGTCGACTGACCGAACAGCAATTCAAGGCGCTCGACAGCACTTTGGCCGACGCAGCCGAGTTGGACCCCACCCTGGCGTTGCCGATCGAGCGCAACGAAGAGAGCGCGTCAGTCGTGGTCGTCCCGGCACGAGGAAACGTGGATATCATGGCGACGAAGTTTCTCGCCCGCGTGATCGAGGCCGACACGCGTCAGACCACACGCGCCATTGGACGCGCCACGGGATTGACTGCTCTCTCGCTGGGCGGAATGACCGATGGCGAAACCCAGCCGGCATCCGTCGTGATAGCCAGCGTGGCGGGGCTTCCCAGACGACAACTGCAGCTTATGGCAGCGCGCGCCGCACGCAGCTTTCCCAATACCCAAATCATCGTGCTGAGCCCGATCAACGACGTGGAGAAGGGACAAGGGGGGCCGCCTGCTGGTGACCGGTCGCCGAATGAAGCGTCCTATGATATCAAGCACAACTCGACCGTCGTCGAGCTTCTCAGCAATCTCAAGGTCCAATCCTCCGATAGCTCGGGCAAACGCGACGTCGTCGATTGCGCCCCAAGCCTCAGCGTCAGCAGTTCTTCGCCGTGAACCATCGAAGAGATCGACCTTTGGCGATGACAACATCTCCGCCAGAGGCCCACCGATCATGGCAGCAGCGCTTCAATGCGGCGGCGATCCATCGGACGAAATGACAGTCGATGTCACTTCTGTCTTGGGCGGTACCCGCGGCATGGAAATCGTTTGGCGGATGCCTCCCCCTCTGACCTCCGTCTCGATCTTGCCGCGTAGTCCTCGCTCGACCACGACGCGCATCACGCTCGAGCCAAACCCGGACTCGCTGATCCCGTCGACACGCGGACCACCGCTTTCCTGCCAAACAAGAACGATCTGGTCCCCCGGTTTCTCGTCGGCAAATTGCCAGGAAATGTCGACCTTGCCGCCCGGGGCGGACCACGCTCCGTACTTCGTTGCGTTCGTCGCCAGTTCATTGAACACCAGGCTCAGCAGCGTCGCCTCGTTATGTCCGACTTTAACGGCTGGCCCGTCGACCGTGAGCGCGGCATCGTTCTGGCCGATGAATGGCGCCAACAGATCACACACGAAGGTCTCGAGATCGGGAGTGTGCGCCGCATTCGGCCGCAACAGATCCTGCACCCTTGCGAGGCCCGCAAGACGCTTGCGGAACGATGCGTTGAAATCGTCGATCGTCGCAGCGTAACGGCCCGTCTGAGAGGCTATTGCCGTCACGATCGCCAAGATATTCTTTACCCGATGGATGAGTTCCTGGTTGGCAATCCGCGCCTCCTGCTCCGCTCTCTCGCGCTCTCCGATTTCCGCCATCAAACGACGTTCGGCCGAAGCGTAACGGTTCCGCGAATAGTCGAGCAAACCGGAAAGCCCCGTGAGAAACAGGCTGCACAGAACGCCGACGCCGAGAACCTGCCAAGGCCCGCTGAGATCGATGCGACGCTCGAACGTCGGACGCGAGGTCGCGCGCAGGGTCCATTTCGCGCCAGAAGCATTCATGTTGAACGTCTCGACGAACCGAGCGTGCGATCGGTCCCGGCGCCTGTCATTGACGCCTTGCGACTCGCTGCCATGACTGTCGTAGAGCAGCGCTTCCGGGGTTGCCGTCTCGCCGTCGAAAATCTCGATCCGCACCTGCTCCAGCACACCCGGCGCCTGACGGGCCAGCGCCTGCGAGAAGAAGTCGTTCATGCGGAAGGCGCCGTAGACCCATCCCGCGATACGCTCGCGACGTTCCTGGAGCGTCGCCGGGATGCCGCCACCGGTATAGAACGGCATATAAAGCAGCGTGCCAGGTTGGGCGTCCCCGGGCGCGTTCTGCAGAAGTATCACGCGCTGTGACAAGGCTGGTGCACCAGTGTCGCGTGCCCTCTCCATTGCGGCGCGTCGGCCAGGCTCCGAGAACATATCGAAGCCGAGCGCGCGCTTGTTTCGCCAATCGTCAGGTTCCAGATAAACGACCGCTCCATAAGCGCTCCGCGCGCCGACAGGATGGACCTTGTATGTCGGATCAACGGTGCGTTTTTGCTCCGCCTCGAAGTCTGCGATCTCGGGCGGGCGCAGCAGGCGCGCATAACCGATGCCTTGGCCCCCGGGGAAATTCTGCGGCAGGGCTAACGACCGTACGAAAATGGACCAGTCTCGTTTCGTAACCGGCGTCGCGGCATCGACCAAGCCGCTCCCCGCTCTGAGCGATTGCTCGTAGGTTCGCATGACGTCCAGCATCGCGTCGCTGGCGCTTCGTACTTCGAGTTTGAAAGTCGATGCGGCTCTCGTCATCACTTCCACACGCGCCATACGTGCGAAAATGATGGCTAGCCCTACGAGCAGCAGGAACACCCCAATCGTCGGCAGGTAAGGTCGCAACCGATGGACGCCCGCTCCTGCCTCCAAAAGGCGCATCAGCCTTTCGCCCCCTTCACCGACTCTCGATCTCAGAGGGAATCTGACATCGGCGGCACAATCCGAATCTCTCATCTCACCCGATAGCCTCTCGCCGGATTGTCCGCGGGATGCTGTCAGCCAGGTTCGATGATCGGCACCAAAGGCCTGGGTGTCAGCGTTGTCGCAGTTCCTTCAAGGCGTCAACCGACACATCAACTTGGAGGCGTCGGCTGGAGGCGCACCACATCAGGCCGTTAACAACTCGTCTTTAAGATAAGACACACTCGCGACGCTTTGTGGCCCGGCTCAATGCGGATGTCGTGGCCGCCCTCCGCTGCGAAGAGACCGCGCCCCCTAGAGGTCGGCCGTGTCGAGCTAGGATGTCGAGAGTTCTGCACACAGATCATGATTCAAGCGAATCAAAAAAGGCCCCGCTCGAGGCGAGGCCTTTCTTGGCAGTCTGAGGTCCGCTTTGCGCGGGTCTGACTCTTTCTGATGACCGTCGGCTTAGTTTTTCTTGGCCGGTGCCGCAGCCTTCTTCAGATCGCGGATGCACTTGGCGCGGAACGACTTGCGCTCCTTACCATGCAGCTTCTTTTCGTCGGCCTGCTTGGAGCACTCGATGCCTTCGGGCGTCGATGCCTTCTTAGGCACGCCCTTGGACGTCGTCGCCGCGGGAGCCTTGGGCGCCGCCGCCGGCGGGGCTTTTGGCGTCGCGGGCGCGGGCGCCTGCGGAGCCTGCGCGAAGGCCAGACCGGCCGAAATCAAAAGGGCCGCAGTGCCAATTGAAAGCTTGGATGCAAGTCGCTTCATGGAGCTTGGTCCGTTTGTGGTGCTTCGCGCCCGAAGGGGTGGCGAATCGTCGCAAAATTAGACGTGCGTCGTGATTTCTACTCTGCGGCAAGACGGCTCAGCGCACGCTCGCGCAAAATGCGGCTTTCCAGGTCGGCGTCGCGCAGCTTGGCCTTCACGAGATCGCCGATACTGACAATACCGACAACGGTGCCGTTCTCGACGACGACCGCATGACGGAAACGATCGTAGGTCATGCGGTGCATGATCTCCGTGACACTGTCGCCCAATCCGCATGTAGGCGCGGGGCTGAGCATGAATTCGGTCACGAGCCGGTTCATCGCTGCCGCGCCGTACCGGGCGAGCCCTTTCAAAGCCAGCCGGTCCGTCAGGATGCCGATCGTGTGACCCGCGTGACTTGTGATCACGATGGACGACACATTGCTCTCGTCACAACGCCGAATCGCTTCGCCGAGCGTGTGCTCCGGCCACATCGAGATGACGTGAGAGCCTTTGGCCTGGATGATTTCGCGAATGATCATCGGTCGACCCTGCCACTTTGCCGACAGGACACGCGACGACCGCGTGTCAGAGCGGCGACCCAATACATGAATTGACTTGGTGGGCGGAAACGACCGCGGCAAGGGGATCTGGGCGCGATTTGCGATTGCTTTTTGGTAAGGTCTGGCTCGGTTTGTAAGGTCTGGCACTTCCGCCTGAGGGCGACCTGCGCCATATTCCGCCCATGGCTCGGACACCAAAGGATACGACGCCCAAGGCGCGGCCATCGCGCGGGCGAAGCGGCAAGCCAACGGCACCGCCGGTCGAGACGGAAGCCGGCACGCCGGCACCGGCGGCTGGAAGGGCGCGCCGGGCGAAGACCGCTCCACCGGCAGGCTTCGGCGAAGCTCCGCAAGCCACCTTCGAGGCGAGCGAAGCCTTCGGCGATGAAACGGCGCAACTGCTCGCGGAAACGCTCGCCAAGCAAAAGGCTGCGAGGCAGCTCCCGGCTTTGCGGCAGGTCAAGCCACGACCGGAGGACTTTTCACCGTCGGCCGGGCTCAATGCCCTGCTCGCGCGACCCGAGGAGCGTTCGGATCGAGCCAAGGAGCTCATTGCGCGTCAGCCGATGATGGCGACCCATCCTCTGGTTGCCGGCACGCTGCCCGAGTTCACGCCGCACCGCCCACCACGGCCCGAGAAGTCCGAGGGTGGCGTCCAGTTCGAGATCGTTTCGGACTTTCAGCCGCGAGGAGACCAGCCGCAGGCCATCAAGGAACTGGTCGAGGGCGTGAGCCAACTCGATCGGAACCAGGTGCTGCTGGGCGTGACCGGGTCCGGCAAGACGTTCACCATGGCGCATGTCATTGCGGAGACACAGCGTCCCGCGCTGATCCTAGCCCCGAACAAGACGCTGGCGGCGCAGCTCTACGGCGAGTTCAAGTCGTTCTTTCCGAACAATGCGGTCGAGTACTTTGTCTCGTACTACGATTATTATCAGCCGGAGGCGTACGTCCCGCGCACGGACACCTATATCGAGAAGGAAGCGTCCATCAACGAGCAGATCGACCGCATGCGCCACGCCGCGACGCGCTCTCTGCTTGAACGCGATGACGTGATAATCGTCGCCTCGGTATCCTGCATCTACGGTATCGGCTCTGTCGAAACATACACTGCGATGACATTTCCGGTGCAGGTTGGCGAGCGGATCTCGCGCGACCAACTCCTGGCGGATCTCGTCGCGCTGCACTATCGGCGCAACGACGGCAACTTCCATCGCGGCACGTTCCGGGCACGCGGCGATACGGTCGAGCTGTTCCCGGCCCATTTGGAGGATCGCGCGTGGCGGTTCTCGCTGTTCGGCGACGAGATCGAATCGATCACCGAGTTCGATCCGCTGACCGGGCAGAAGACCGACGACCTCAAGCTGGTCAAGGTCTACGCCAACTCGCACTACGTAACGCCGAAGCCCACGCTGCAGCAGGCCATCAAGTCGATCAAGTCGGAGCTGAAACAGCGGCTCGATGAGCTTTATGCGTCCGGTAAGCTGCTGGAGGCGCAGAGACTCGAGCAGCGCACCGTCTTCGACATGGAAATGATGGAAGCGACCGGCTCATGCGCGGGCATCGAGAACTACTCGCGCTACCTGACAGGCCGCAATCCCGGCGATCCACCGCCGACGCTGTTCGAGTATCTGCCCGATAACGCGCTGGTCTTCACCGACGAGAGCCACGTCACCGTACCTCAGATCGGCGGCATGTTCCGGGGCGACTACCGGCGCAAGGCGACGCTTGCCGAGTATGGTTTCCGACTGCCGTCCTGCATGGACAATCGTCCGCTCCGCTTCGAAGAGTGGGACGCGATGCGTCCGCAGTCGGTGTACGTATCCGCAACGCCCGGCGGATGGGAGATGGAGCAATCGGGCGGAGCGTTCGTCGAGCAGGTCATCCGGCCGACAGGGCTGGTTGATCCGGTAGTGGAGGTCCGGTCCGCGCGCAGCCAAGTGGACGATCTCCTGGATGAAGTCAGGCAGGTTGCGCGCAAGGGCTACCGCACGCTGGTCACGACCTTGACCAAGCGCATGGCCGAAGACCTGACCGAGTACCTGCACGATAACGGCATCCGTGTCCGGTACATGCACTCGGACATCGAGACGCTGGAGCGGATCGAGATCATCCGGGACTTACGGCTTGGCGCCTTCGACGTGCTGATCGGCATCAACCTGCTCCGCGAGGGCCTCGACATTCCGGAGTGCGCGCTGGTCGCGATTTTGGATGCGGACAAAGAGGGCTTCCTGAGATCGGAGACGTCGCTGATCCAGACGATCGGGCGGGCGGCACGGAATGTCGACGGCCGGGTCATTCTTTACGCCGATGCGATCACCGGCTCGATGGAACGGGCCATCGCCGAGACCGACCGGCGGCGCGAGAAGCAGCTTGCGTGGAACGCGGCCAACGGCATCACGCCTGAGAGCATCCGCAAGACGATCGGCGACGTGATGGCGTCGATCTACGAACAGGATCACGTCACGGTCGACACCGGACTCGCCGAGGGTGGGGCGCTGATCGGCAACAATCTCGCCGCCGTCATCGAAGATATGGAACGGCGCATGAAGGAAGCGGCGGCCGACCTCGAATTCGAGATTGCCGCGCGGTTGCGGGATGAGATCAAGCGTCTGCGCGAGACAGAGCTGGCCGTTGCGGACGATCCGCTCGCGCGGCAGAGCGACGTCGAGGATCGTGCCGGCGCCTACGAGGGCCAACGGAAGTATGGAGCGGCGGGGAATGTTCTCACTTCTTTCGTGGCGCCCGGCGACTCCCCTACGGGGAGCCGGCCGCCGGGCGCGTCGGGTGCTGGGAGCCGCATTCGCAAGCCGACGTTGGATGAGATGACGGTGGGACGGACCGAAGTGCCTGTCGGCGGCGCTGCTCCCGAGAAGCCAAAGGCGCCAGCGATGCCCACGCGGACCCGCGAAATCGATGGCGGTTCGACCTTCGACAAAGGCAAACGCCGCGGACGCCCGAGGAAAACGGGACGGCCGGGGATGTAGGTGCGAGCTGCTGCCGACCAATCATACTCATTGCTTCGAAAAGTTGCTCAGATGCAATTTTGCATATCACCAGATATGCTTTGCATATCGCTATGTATGCACAAAAACTACCTATGATTGCATACCAGCGAAACTTGGATGCAGATGTTGCATCTTATGCAACTCATACTTGCGTGCGAGTTGCGAATGACGCAACATGCAATCGCACAAACGCAACTTCGGGAATGCTTCTTTGCAACTTTGACTCCTATGACCAAGCTCGAAGACATAACCAAAGCCGTCGAGCAGCTCTCGCCCGAGGAGCTGGCGCAGTTCCGCGACTGGTTCGAGGAACTGCAAGCGCGGCTGTGGGATGATCAGATCGAACGCGACGTTAAAGCGGGAAAGCTGGATTTCCTGTTTGAAGAGGCGGCGGCAGAATACGACGCTCGCAAGCTCAAGCGTATGCGATAAGCTTTCCCCGGGAGAACCTGGGGGGAGTGGAGTGTGCCTCACTACGCAAGTCATCGCTTTTGGTCTGCGTATCGGCAGTTGCCCGAGCACATTCGCGCTCTCGCCGATCGGTCCTACGAGCTGCTCGAGAGCGATCCTCATCACCCGTCATTGCACTTGAAGAAAGTTGGGAAGCGCTGGTCCGTTCGGATCGGGCGCGATCATCGCGCGCTCGGTATCGAGGTGCCGGATGGATTTCGCTGGGTTTGGATCGGGACGCACGCTGAGTACGATCGATTGCTGCGCAGCAGGGATCTTTGAAGACGCCCAGCGCTCGACACGTTTCCCTCGGTATGCGTTGATTAGGGCATATTCAAAACTCCGCGGGTCTGCCCATGATCGCCGCCATCAGTCTCATTCGCCGCCGGCCGGATATTTCGGTCGAGCAGTTCCGGCGGCATTGGCTGCATCCGCATGGCACAATGACGGCCGAATTGCCGGCGACTCGGCGCTATGTGCAGCATCATCCGTTCGACGGGCCGGGTACCAATGCGTATGCGCGGCAGCTCGACATCGATGGGGTGCCCGAGCTGTGGTTCGACGATATTGAATCCCGAACGATTGCCTATACGTCGCCTCGAATTGCAGAGTGCAATATCGATTCCGAGCATTTCATCGGGGCAGTTTCTCGTTTGGTCACCGAGCCGCGCGCCGTCCGTGCTGCTCCTGACGAGGGCGATTTTGCTCGCATACTTCTCATCTGCACGGGCGCACCCGATCACGCTTGGTCGGAGCGGTTGGAGGCCGGCGCGATGCGCCTTCCGGGCGTTGTGGGTTACGTCAGCCATCGCCTGATCGAACAGGCGGCCGCACCCAACAGCAAGATCCCGGAGATGGCCCTTCCCGTCGCGGGACTCGCCGAGGCCGTGTTTGCCAACGAGGCTGCGCTTGTCTCAGCGATGCCCCACCTCATTGATCTCGAGCACACGGGCAAGACCGCCGCCTTTCGCGTGCAGGATCATCGGTTCGTGTGAGGCGTCGCGTTTATCCGATCTCGCCGGATAGGAAGGCCCGCATCCGCGCATTCGCGAGCTCCGGCCCCTCGAAGTGGACGAAATGGCCCGCGTCATCGGCTTTTTCGAGCGTGTGGTGTGTAAAGTACTCGCCGAGCTTGTCCGTGAACTCGAAGCGAAGCACGGGATCGTGGGCGCCCCATAGGAAATAGGTGGGCGCCGCGATCGCAGGGATGGTCAATGAGCCCTCCTGCATCATGCGGCGGCGGAAACGCGACACGCCGACGTACCAATCGAAACCGCCCTGGATGTTGCCATTCGACATGAAATTGTCGACCCACTCCTCGAGGTGGTCGTCGAAGGCGTGCTTCTGGTGCGTCCAATGTGTGAGGAAGTGTCGAAAATAGGTCCGGCAGGCCTCGCGCGACGAGCCGACGAGCGCCGCCGCGAAATCCTTCTGGTGGAACTGCTGATACTAGGTCTCGGGGAAGAGCTGCCAATCGCCCCATCGCTGGCCGATGCCGGGATAGGCGCAGTTGAAAAAGAACAGCCGGCCCACGCGCTCCGGCCAAGCCAGCGCGAACTGCTGGGCGACGAACGAGCCGACATCATGGCTGACAATCGATATTTTCTCGAGCCCCAGGAGATCGATGAAGTCGCGAAGATCCTTGGCGAGGAGCTGGGGTGGCGTGCCGCTTTCAGAGCGCGATGTTTTCAAAACTGTCGCACCGAAGCCCCTGAAATCAGGTGCTATGCAGTCGAAATGCTCGGAGAGCGCCGGCAGATTGTGAAGCCAGGAGCGTTTCCATTCCGGCCAGCCGTGCAGGAAGATGACAGGCTCGCCCCGGCCGGCGCGCACGTAGCTGATGGATAGCTCTGGGGTCTCGGCTCTACGGCCGGTCCAGTCGATCATGTGCTGCGCGGCTCCGGATTTGCGGTGTGCGGGAAACTAAGTGTCCTACGAGGATGCGATGGTCTCAATGAAATTTGTGCGTCGGCGGCCCGGTCTACGGCTGCCAAGTTGTCTTTGGCCGCTGGCGGCGGCTATTGCGTTCGGGACCTGCGCGCTGGCCGCGGCTCCAAGCCGGGCGCAGACCTTACTCGAACAATGCTGGGCGGCCGATGCGCTTGCCTCGCGACCGGATGAGAAGCCGCCGCGGCACGGTGCGCCCGGTCACGCGCAGCGCATTCCGAAGGTGGCGTTGCAGCCCTTCAAGCCAATTGCGCCAGCTCTGCACGGCTCCATCCGGCGGGTCGTGTTGCCGCCGGGCAAGAAGCTGATCGCGCTCACGTTCGACCTCTGCGAGCAGCCGGGCGAGATCGCGGGTTACGATGGTGCCATCGTTGATTATCTAAGAGCCAACAACATCCGCGCCACATTTTTTGCCGGAGGAAAGTGGCTGCTCACGCACGATGAGCGCTCGCAGCAGTTGATGGCGGATGGGCGGTTTGAGATTGGCAGTCACGGCTGGGCGCATCGCAATGTGCGTGGCTTGTCCGGTCAGGCGCTCGCGAGCGAGTTGATCGGTCCGCAAGCCGCCTATGAGGCCGTGCGCGCGCGGTTGGCGCAACGTCAGTGTGTGGCCGGTGGTGTTCTGCCCGGTGCGCCGCGCATCCGTCTTTTCCGTTTCCCATATGGCGCCTGCAATCCGGCCGCTCTTGCCGCGACAGCCGAGAACGGGCTGCACGCGATCCAATGGGACGTTTCGACAGGTGACCCTTCGCCTGGGCAATCCGCCAAGGCCATCGCGGCGGCGGTGATGCGGCACGTGCGGCCGGGATCGATCGTGCTGATGCACGCCAATGGGCGCGGCCACCACACGTCGGAGGCACTGCCGCTCGTCATCCCGAAGCTGCGCGCCAAGGGCTATCAATTCGTGACCGTGTCCGAGTTGCTGGCGGCGGGGCGACCCGAAGTCGCTCCGACCTGCTACGACGCCAAGCCCGGCGACACCGACAAGTACGATCGGCTGTTCGCCTTCCACACGGAGGTGCATCGTGCCCGATCACCGAAAGAGAATGGCGTACCGCGCTGAGCGCTATGACTTGACGCTCATCGGGCACGCGTCCGGGGCATCGCTGAAGCCGATGTCGGAGGGCGCCGCGACGACGCTGGGGGCGTCGTTTGCGGCGATGGAGCCATGGCTCGGCTATAGCGTCTCACCACATGGCCTAGCTGCATTTCTGGGAGGCGCAGAGCCGGGATGCGCGAAGTTCGCGATCGAGATAGACGGCAAGCTGGCTGGCGCAGTAGTTGTTCGCGAGCCGTGGCTGCTCGGCCCATATCTGCAATTCCTTGGCTTACTGCCCGGTTGGCAAGGCAGAGGGCTCGGCAAGGCGCTGCTCGACTGGATGGCAGCGGAAGCGCCTCCGAACGCTCGCAATCTCTGGCTTTGCGTGACGGGCAGCAATGCGCGGGCGCGCGCTTTCTATGAGCGGGAAGGGTTCGAGCATGCGGCCCGGCTCGCGGATCTTGTTGCCGACGGCACGGATGAGTTGCTGATGCGTCGGCGCCTGCGCTGACCTAGGCGAGCCGGTCACGGGTAGAGGCGTGTCTTCGTCCAGGGCTCGGTCGGGGCGCTGCGCCGGAAGTCGATGCGGTCATGCAGACGGAAGGGACGATCCTGCCATAGCTCGATCTGCAGCGGCGTGATCCGGAATCCCGACCAGTAGGGCGGGCGTGGAATCTCGCCAATGGGGTATCTGGCAGTGACCAGTGCGACGGCCTTTTCGAGGGCAAAGCGGCTTTCAAGTGGCCGCGACTGAGCCGACGCCCAGGCGCCAAGACGCGAACCGCGCGCACGGCTGGCGAAATAAGCATCGGCTTCGGCATCAGCCACGAGCTTGATGGTGCCGCGTACACGCACCTGGCGGTGAAGACTTTTCCAATGGAAGAGAAGCGCCGCCTTGCCGGAGGCGAGAAGCTCGCGACCTTTGGCGCTTTCGAGGTTCGTGTAGAAGACAAAACCGCGATCCGGCCCAGCCGAAGGCGCGTCGAGGCCCTTGAGCAGCGTCATGCGCACATTCGGCAGGCCATCGGGGTCGACGGTCGCCACGGCCATGGCATTCGGGTCGTTCGGCTCCTTTTGCTTGGCCTCGGCAAACCAGCGCTCGAACACGGCGAAAGGCTCATCAGCAGCCGTAAAGTCGGCGCTTGGATCGACGGGCGGCTCGGAGCTGGCGGTCTTTTCGTTCATCGACGTTCCTCGTAGCCGGCCGTTGCATTCGTGCACCCGGCGTCGAGCCGCACTATACTTCAACCAAGCCTTAAGTCTTCTGAGGTGAAACTGACTGAACGGATAGCGTTCTTTCCGGTTTTGCTCAATCCTGAGCCGGCTTCGAGTATCGAGTTCGATCATGCATTCGATGCGTCTCTCGCCGTGGCATCCGATTGTCGGACTGGCGGCCATTCTAGCGGTGCTGGCGCTGCTGCCCCCGACCGTTCGTGCCGATGATAGCGCCACGTCGGGTCAGACGTGTGCCCCGAGCGGCAAAGCGGCTCAGCGGTCCCTCGTCCCGGAGCCCGGTGTTCAGGTGCGTCCCCTCTTCGACGCGAGAGACGAGGCAGCGGCACTCGAGGCCGTTACGGTCGCGTTAACCGAGGTTGGCGACGGATCGACCTATGTCTGGTATCGCCACGGCGGCCGGCTGTCAGGGTTGGTCCAACCCACCCAGACGTTCAAGGATTCCCTCGGCCGTGTCTGCCGCCACATCGTCGTCACCCTCAATGACGCGAGCCGCTCAAAGAGCGCAGAAGGGATCGCCTGCCGTCTCTCTGATGGCGGATGGGATCTCGATGGCTGAGACCGCACTCGGCGGTCGACTTCGGGCGGGACAACGCCTGGCGTGACAAGTGGGCGCGGATGGGCGAAGAGTTTGCAGTCAAGCAAACTGCCTACGAGGAACGCTCAATGCCCGCCGCTTCGTTCGACTTCACCGGTCTTCTTCGCAGCGACCTGCCGCCCGCCGCGGTCAAATACAATGGCTTTCCCAAGTATAATTTCGTCGGCGGCCATAATGACGCGGACAGCATTCCGGTCGATGATCTGAGAGCGGCGGCGGACGCCGTGCTCGCCCGCGAAGGCCGAACGCTCGCAACCTACGGGCTGCGAAGCGGTCCGCAGGGCTATCTGCCGCTTCGCGAGTTCCTCGTGAAGAAGCTCAAGGCCGACGCGGGTATCGATTGCACGCCGGACGACGTGCTGATCACGTCGGGCTCACTGCAAGGCATGGATCTCGTCAACCAGCTTCTGATTGCGCCCGGCGATACGGCGATCATCGAGCAGGCGAACTA
The DNA here is from genome assembly GCA_050250755.1 of Hyphomicrobiaceae bacterium. Lineage (GTDB taxonomy): Bacteria > Pseudomonadota > Alphaproteobacteria > Rhizobiales > Hyphomicrobiaceae. The sequence continues at coordinate 77,649 of JBFWOB010000007.1, read as the reverse complement.
TGGCGGTGCGATCACGCGCCTGAAGCGCGCCAAGGCCAACATCGTGAGCGTGCCACTCGACGATGACGGCATGAGCGTCAGCGCGCTTTCCAACGCTCTCGACGACTGCAAGGCAAAGGGCGTGAAGCCCAAGTACATCTACACGATCCCGACGGTGCAGAACCCCACCGCCACCGTCATGAGCGAGGGGCGGCGTCGCGAGATCCTCGCACTCTCGGCGAAGCACGGCGTGCCGATCTTCGAGGACGAGTGCTATTCGGATCTGACGTGGAGCGGCCAGCGGCCAACCGCGCTCCGCGGTCTTGCGGGTGCGGGCAACAATCAGGTCATTCACATCGGCTCGTTCTCGAAGTCGATCGCGCCGGCCCTGCGCCTTGGCTATCTGATCGCAAGCTGGCCGCTGATGGGCAACATTCTCGGCCTGAAGACGGACGCCGGCTCTGGCGCGCTCGAGCAGATGGTGATGGCCGAATACGCCAACATGCATTTCGAGCAACACGTGAAGGATCTGCGCAAGCGTCTCAAGAAAAAGGCTGACGTCCTTGTCGAGGCACTCAGCGCAGAGTTCGGGACAGCGGCCGAGTTCGACAAGCCCCAGGGCGGCATCTTCCTCTGGATCAAGCTGCCGGACGAAGTCGACACCGCGAAGCTGTTCCAGGCTGCTGGCAAGGCAGGCGTCGCCCTCAATCCGGGGCCGGAGTGGGCGTTGGGCGAGAGCTATGCCAAGTCGCGCCTGAGGCTGTGCTTTGCCAATCCGAGTGAAGCGCAGATCCGCGAGGGTGTCGCCGTTCTCGCAGACGTTTGCCATCAGGAGTTCGGCGTACCGGTGCGCAGGCGCAACATCAGCCGCTGAGATCGAGAGCCCAAGTACCGGTCAATGGCGACGGTTGATGCCGTCGCCATTGTGCTGAGGCGGCCACACTCGCGCTGAAACTATGCGGTGGAAGCGCTGCCTGGAGCCGAGTTCATTTGAGGCGGTGCGCGAATGGGCGCATCGATGCCGTGGTGGAGCTGGCTCCGGGGGGATCAGGTATGCGGCGCAGACTGGGGTTATGGCTCTGTGTCTGCGGGCTTTGGCTGTTGCTGCCGACCCTGATCGATCCCGCGAACGCCGACGGGTTGATCCGGGAGCTCAAGATCGGCGGTCTCTACCACGACGTGCCGAACCTCTGGAGCGGGTTTCAACTCGAAGACCGCTCATTCGATGTGAATATCGAGGCATTGTTCGGTCCGCATCTTGTTTTGCCATGGGGAGCGATCCGTCCGGCCGCGGGCGCCACCATCAACACGCGGGGCGCTACGTCCAAACTCTACGTTGATGCGCGTTGGGAAGTGGAGGCGCCCTCGGGCATCTTCCTCGCGCTCGGCATTGGTGCCGCGGTGCATGACGGCGAGATCGAGCCGCAATACGCCGATCGAAAAGCGCTCGGTAGCCGGCTTCTGTTTCACTTCCCGGCGGAAGTGGGATGGCGTTTCGACGGTCATCAGTCGATTTCAGTCTATTTCGAGCATGTCTCGAATGGCTACACGCAGGATTTCAACGAAGGTCTCGACAGCATCGGTGTCCGCTACGGATACCGGTTCTGAGCTCCTTACTGTGGCACGCAAAGCATGGCCAATCGGGGTGGCGCGACCTAGACTGTTTCTCAATCTGCCGACACCGGACAACGGTGCGGTGGCACGCGATCTTTACACTGCTCCGAGGCAGGGCACCTGTTCGTGAGGGTGGGGAAGATGGAGGAGATTCTGAAGCGCGATCTCGATATCACCGTCATGGAACCGCCGCGTCCGCTTTACGCGAACTTCATTCGCGGCTTCCACGAACTGCCGGCCCGCATCGAGGCATGAGCTTTTCGGACGGCGCGAAGGGTTGGCCAAGCAGGAGCGTCCTGTCGGTCTGCCTGCTGCTCGTGGCTTCGATCTTGCTGTTGTGTCAGTCGAATCCAGCCGCGGCGCAGTTTGGCCTCGCACCGGAAGCTCAGAGCGGTTGGAGCGCAAGGCCGGCCGCCCGGGCACGCCATCACATGGTCGCTGCGGCCAATCCGCTGGCCGCGGAAGCGGGTCGCGAGGTTCTGCGAAAGGGCGGCTCCGCCGTCGATGCCGCCATTGCCGTGCAACTTGTGTTGGGGCTGGTTGAGCCGCAGTCGTCGGGACTCGGTGGAGGTGCGTTCCTGGTCTACTGGGACGCAAAGACGAACCAAATGGTTACGTTCGACGGCCGCGAGACGGCGCCTGCCACGGCAACGCCCGAGCGATTCCTGATCAAAGGGCGACCGATGTCCTTTCGGACGGCGGTGAATTCATCGCTATCGATCGGCGTGCCTGGAACCGTTCGTCTGCTCGAACACGTGCACAAGCTGCACGGGAAGCTGCCATGGGCCGATCTCTTTCAGCCGGCGATCGCGCTGGCCGAGCGCGGTTTTCCCGTGTCGCCACGTCTCCATCAATTACTTAGGGCCGATGCTCCCTCGAGTTTCGACACGAAGTCACTCGCCTATTTCTTTGATGCCAGGAACAGGCCTTGGCCTGTGGGCTTCAAGCTGGCCAACCTCGATTATGCGCGGACGCTGCGGCGAATCGCGACCGAAGGCGCGAAAGCGTTTTACTCTGGAGCGATCGCGAATGAGATCGTCGCCGCTGCTGCAACAGGGACGCACGCCGGGAGCCTGTCGCGCGAGGATCTTGCCAAATACGAGGTGATCGAACGGCCCCCCGTGTGTGTCGCCTATCGCCGGCATCAGGTGTGCTCGATGGGGCCGCCTTCGTCAGGCGCACACACGATGGGGCAGGCGCTCGGCCTGTTGGCGGACTTCGATCTGGGGCGGGGTCCGGATGCGGCGATGGCACCAGCACCGCTGCACCTGATCGGCGAGGCGCTGAAGCTCGCGTTTGCCGATCGCAACTGGTATCTCGCCGATCCCGCATTCGTTGAGATACCAACTGGTTTTCTGTCGCCCGAGTATCTTACCGAGCGCCGGCGTTTGATCTCGCCCTTTCGGCCGATGGCAGCGGCCCATCCTGGTCGCCCTCCCGGCTCGGAGCAGCAGGTGCTGGGTAGCGATGCGACTCAGGAGGCATCGGGAACGAGCCACATCTCGATCATCGACGGCGACGGTAATGCGCTCGCGATGACGACGACGATCGAGTCTGCGTTCGGCTCGGGTCGCTGGGCAGCCGGCTTCCTTCTCAACAACGAGCTCACCGATTTCTCATTCCGTCCCTCGCAAGATGGGCGGACGGTTGCCAACAGGGTCGAGCCGGGCAAGCGTCCGCGTAGCTCGATGTCGCCGACTATTGTGCTCGGCCCGGACGGTCATCCGCGCCTCGTTACGGGATCGGCGGGCGGCGCGCGGATCATTCCCTATGTGCTGAAGACCATCGTCGGTGTGATCGACTGGAAGCTCGATGCGGCGGCTGCGGTTGCGCTGCCGAATTTCGGAAGCCGCGGGACAGTCTTCGAGATCGAGCAGGCAGCCGTCGGCGGCATAACCGGCCTCTTTCAGCCAACGGGAGCGCTCGGTGTTTTGCGGACGGCACTCGATCTCAAGCCGTATGGGCACAGCATTTCGGTCGATGTGTCGACGTCAGGAACGCAGATCATCGTTCGGCGCGAGGATGGAACCTACGAGGGCGCTGCCGATCCGCGGCGTGAAGGCGTGGCGCTCGGCGATTGAGAGTTCCAATCAACTCGCCGCAGCTCGTCGATTGGCGACGCGGCGCTCGGCCGCCGCGACGATCGCCTGGCGGATTGCCGATGGATCGGCGAGATCAGCGGCGATACCGAGTTGTTGCTCGCGCGCAAGCAGGCGAAGGCAATCGACGTCCTCGATGGAATGCAGCTCTGCAAGCGCTGCGTCGCGACCACGGGTGCGGAATACCACGATGACGTTCGGCGAGTAAGGATCGAACGGTTCCTCGGGGGACGCAACGGTTTCCACAGCCTCCACCGCTTCGACTTTGGGCTGAGCTGACGTGCTTTCCCTAGGGTCCGCGTCATCCTGCTCCGGTGGTCGGGCTGGCACGACGGCATACCGCTGGCTGATCAGGGCGATGGCTGATTGCAGCATCTCGGTCAGGCGTTCCCGCGTCGCCTCATCGAGGCCGGGCTCGGCTGCGATGACGCGCTTCAAGAAGGCATCCTTTGCGGCTCCCTGGAGGAACCTCGTGGTCCTTGCCATGCCTTGACTCAACCTTTCGTCCTGTGGCTGCCGCTCACCCCGCTTTCGCCAGCCATGTCGCTGCGCCGAATACCTCGTCATGTAATGCCCGTAAGTGCGGCAGTGCGTCTCCGTACTTCTCGGCCATGGTTTTTTTTGACTCTTCCCAGTCGAACGCGCGCGCGACGCTGTCGAGCATCGGTACGCGTGATTTGAGCAGCGGGTGATCCAGCGCGATCTGATCGATCAGCAGTCGCTCGCGGCCTTTACCCGTGACGTAGTTGGGCAGGCAAATATAACGACGATCGACAAAGGGCACCGAGGCCAGTTGCTCTGCGCTTTCGACGCGCTCGATCAGCAGCGCCACGCGGTCGAGCGCGAACTGCGACACGTAATCCGGACGGAACGGCACAACGACCTGATCGGCGAGGTCGATGGCGGCGAGCGCAGCGAAGGACAGCCCGGGCGGGCAATCGAGGATCACATAATCGAAATCGTGGCCGAAATGCTTGATCAGCCGCATCATGCGATGGCGCACGTCCTGGGCAACTTTGTCAGGATTGGAACCGCGCTTAGCCTGCTTCAAGTAGAGCTCGCCCTGAACGTCCTCAAGCATCAACGAACCGGGCAGGAGAGAAACGCGGCCAGAGGCAGCGCGCGGATGTGCAACGTCGCCGATATTGGCGGCGACATAATGGGACTCGTCCTCGGCGACCTTGTCGAAGCGATCGAAGAAATAGTCGGAGATGGTGCGTCCGGCGCGGCGCGCCTTGTCCCAGCCTTCGCCGCCGATCAACATGAGGGAGGCGTTGCACTGCGTGTCGAGGTCGACGACGAGAACGCGCTTCTTGCCCCAGGCGGCCGAAGCATGAGCCAGCATGACGGCTACAGTCGACTTGCCGACGCCGCCCTTTCTGTTCGAAATCGCCAGAAACCGCGCCATCGCACCCCTGTAACCGCTGTTGGCAAAGACCGCGGAACCGTACGTGATTCGCGACGATGAGGCCAAGCTTGGGGCGAGCCGCATGCGTACAGGAAGTCGTTGAAATCAGTGATCTCAAGGCTTTGACGGCGAAGCCGGAGATTTCGCATCGGGCGCACACCTAGCGGCGTGCTGCGCTCGAATGCACAAGGCGCTTGAGCCCAAGCGCCTTGTGCAATGTCAGCTTTGGCTAGCCTACAGCGAGGCAGTAAATGTCCTTTACTGGGCCGGGGATGGGCGTCGCGGACCATGTTCCGCCGCCGTCGCGCGTGGCAAAGACCTCGCCTTCGTAACGAGCGCCGACAAGCACCTCGTCCGGATTGTGATTGTTGACGGCCACGGACATGATGGTGCCGTGCACCTGGACCTTGTCAAAGCGCTGCCACGTCTTGCCCGCATCGTCGGAGCGAACAACGAGGCCATCGTGGCTCGCGGCCGCGACCGACAAGGCCGCATACATGCGCTTCGGGTCGTTCGGGGCGACTTTCACGTCGCGGCCATAGGTGATCGGCGAGAAGCGCTTCATCTCCATGTCCTGCCACGTCTTGCCCTGATCCGTGGACCGGAACAATCCCATGCGGCAGGCCAGAACGACCGCGTCCGGATCCGCCGGACTGATGGTGATGGCGTGGCCGTCGAGCATACCCTCGGCCTGATTCTTGGTCAGGATGGCGCTCTTCAGATGCGGCTGCTTCGAGAGCTCGATCAGATGCTCCGAGCAATCCGTCCAGGTGCGGCCGAAATCGTCGGAGCGGACAACCCCATTGACCTCGAGCGCGGCGTAAACGGTATCTGGTTTCGTCGGGTGCTGGACCATGCGCATGGCGCGATGTCGGAAAGCGCACTCCTTCTCGCGCTCCTCGATGCCGCTGTCGGGGAGTGCCTTCCAGGTCTGCCCCATATCCACGCTCTCGTAGAAATTGACAGGCGATGCGCCGGCGAGGATGCGGCTCGGGTTACGCCGGTCCACGAGGAACGACCAGATCTGGATCTTGTCCGGAAAGTCGGCGGGCTTGAAAGTGGCGCCATGATCGGTCGAGATCTGGACCCCGCCCACGGTGCCCGCCAACACCAGCCCAGCCTTTGCCGGGTGGACCATCACAACGTAGGTCTCGACGTCGGGAAGGACGTGGGTCCATTCGCCGCCGTCTGCGGGGCGTCTGAAGATGCCGACCTTGCCAGGCGCATCCGGTTTACCAACGTAGCCGGCGACGCCGGCGAACGCATACGATTGAGATGACATGGGCGGTTCCTCCAGGCTGTTCTGACGGGATGCTAGGCTGAAATTGAAGATTTCGCCAAGGCTCGCGCAAAGGCACACCTCCACGTCCGGTAAGGCTGTCAGCTCGTCCGCGACGAGCCAACGCCTGCAATCTTTGCGCACATGGCTTTGATCGAAGCCCCAACTGCCCTTATCTTGAAGGTAACAATGGCTTCAGGGAGACGCATGGCGTGTCCGCGACAGTTGACGAGAAGAGCAAGACCAGGCGCCTGGTGATCAATGGCGAGGCGCGGGACAGTGACGCCCGGTCCCTTGCCGGGCTGCTCGAGGAGCTTGGCTATGGCGGCCAGAAGGTTGCCACGGCGCTCAATGGAGAGTTCGTGTCGGAGCGGGCGCGGAGCGACGTGAGCCTTGCTGCCGGAGACGAGGTGGAGATCGTGGCGCCGAGACAAGGCGGCTGAACGGCCCTACCTGCTACAAAACGTTCGAGCGGATAGCCTTTCTCATCGCGCATGTCGGGGGTAGGCTCAAGGTTCGGTGTGCGCGACGCGCGGAGCGATCGCGCTGAAAGGTCAGAAGCAATGTTAGATACGGAAACAGAAGCCCGAAGCACTATTGGTCAGTTTGCGCCCTATGGTGTGGCGCTCAAGTCGCGGATGCTGCTCGGGACGGCACAGTATCCGTCGCCGCAGATCTTGGTCGATGCCATCGGAGCGGCGCGTATCGACGTCGTGACCGTGTCTCTGCGCCGCGAGGCCGCGCGCGGAAAGAGCGGCGAGCGCTTCTGGGAGATGATCCGCAGCCTTGGCGTCCGCGTTCTGCCGAACACGGCGGGTTGCCGCACGCCGAAAGAGGCGATCACGACGGCGCAGATGGCGCGGGAGTTGTTCGATACGGATTGGATCAAGCTCGAGGTCATCGCTAACGACGACACGCTGCAGCCAGATCTGTTCGGCCTCGTCGAGGCGGCGAGCGTCCTGATGCGGGATGGGTTCAAGGTCTTCCCATACACGACTGAGGATCTCGGTGCCGCCGAGCGCCTGCTGGCTGCCGGTTGCGAGGTTCTGATGCCGTGGGGCGCGCCAATCGGCACGGGGCGCGGTCTCGCCAACCCCTACGCCCTGAGGACAATGCGTAACTATTTCCCCGGCGTGCCGCTGGTGGTCGACGCGGGAATGGGGGCGCCGAGCCATGCCGCGCAGGCGATGGAGATGGGCTACGATGCGGTGCTGCTCAATACGGCGGTCGCAAAGGCCAACGACCCGATCGGGATGGCGCGGGCCTTCTCGCTGGGCGTCGAGGCCGGGCGTCTCGCCTATGAGGCGGGCCTGATGGAAGCACGCGACATGGCGGCGCCGTCGACGCCGGTCGCGGGAACGCCGTTTTTCTCATTCGAGCCCAAGGCCTGATCCAATGCGACCACTTCTCGACGTGTTCTATCCAATCGTGCCCGATCTGGCCTGGATGGAGCGCATCGTTCCCTTGGGCGTGCAGACGGTTCAGCTTCGTCTCAAGGACGCCTCGGAGACCGAGGTCAGCCGGCAGATCGCGGGTAGCCTCGAGATCTGCAAGCGGCACGGCTGCGACCTTATCGTGAACGACTATTGGCGCGAGGCAATCTCGCTCGGGGCGGATTTTCTGCATCTCGGGCAGGAGGACCTTGCAGAGGCTGATGTTGCCGCGATCAAGAAGGCCGGTATGCGCCTCGGTATTTCGACGCACAGTCTCGAGGAGTTGGATATCGCATTGGCCGCCAAACCCGATTATGTGGCGCTCGGCCCAATTTACGAGACCAAGCTCAAGGCGATGAAATGGGGGCCGCAAGGTCTCGATCGCATCACCGCGTGGAAGAAGAAGATCGGTGCCATGCCGCTCTGCTGCATCGGCGGAATTACCCCGGAGCGGGCCGGAGGCGTCGTCGAGGCAGGCGCGGATAGTGTTGCTGTGATTACCGATTTCTTTACGCACCCTGACCCCGAAGATCGGGTTCGTCAGTGGCTCGCCTGGGCAGATACCAAGCGAACGAGCACCTAGCGTCGTGATTCAGGCAGTACGTGTATCTACCTGCCGCGCATCATAGATTTGCGAGACCGATCGCCAGTATCCAGCGCCTGCCCCACTTGATTGTGACAAAGATGCTGCAGAGATTGCTCCGCGGATTCTGGAGCGGTCATGGCATATCGATTCAAGCTCAGAGAAGAGTTATGTGAAGGTGTTCGTCGTATCGGGGTCGAGCAGATCGCCAAGGTACTCGATGCTCCGCACGACGGCGACAACCGCGCAGTCTGGGTGCACGAAACCCGTAAGACGATGAAACGGACGCGCGCGCTGCTCAAATGCGTGCGTTCCGGCCTGGGCGATGGTCCGTACCGGGCGGAGAATACGGCGCTTCGCGATATCGCCCGAAATCTCTCGGGTCTCCGCGATCGAGACGTGATGGCGGGGACGATCGCGAGCCTCACAGGTCAGGACAAAAAGCTCGACGACGCGTTTGCATGGCTGACAAAGCAATTGCACGCACCTCGAGACGAAGGTGCCGCGGAAGTGCTGGCGTCACCGGATACCGTGGTCCGCCAAGCGGTAAAGGCGCTCCAGAAAGCGAAAGATCGGTTCGCGACGATCGATGTCGCAGGCGAGTTCGGCGAAACGGTTGGAGCGGGATTGCGGACCAGCCAGCGAGTCGGGCGCGAAGCACTGGCGAGGCTCACGGCAGAGCCCACTGACGAGAACGTGCACGATTTGCGAAAAGCCGTGCAGACCTACCAGCGTCAGCAGTCGCTGGTTCTCGCCGTATGGCCGGAGATGCAGAGCGTTCGCGTCGAGGCTGCCAGGGCACTAGCGCAGTTGCTCGGGGAGGCCCAGGATTTCGCTGTGCTGGCCGACACGGCGCGCTCCACGGCCGAGAAGGCAAGCCCAGCGCAGGCGACGCATGGCAAGCGTGTCGCCACGGCCTGCCGAAAGCGTCAGGAGCTCATCCGGGCCATTGCAGTCCCGATGGCATCCCGTCTCTTTGCGACCCGTCCTAAATCGGTCGAGCAGGAGCTGAAGGCCGGATGGGAGGCTGCCGTATCACTGGCGGCTGCTCCGCATCAGCCGACGAAAGCTCAAGTTTCCGGAGCGAGCTAAACGTTCCCCGCGCATCTTGACCGATAACGGTGCATGAAAGACTGGCGCTTGGGTCGTGTCTGCGTCTAGATGATCCGACAAAAGCAGCAATAGCAACGACGTCATCCAACCTCGCGATTGGAGACAGTCTCGGATCATTTTTCGCGATTTATCAACGCGCTACTGAGGGACGGGTCCATGGGCGGACCAACGGCAGCGCGTTGAGAATTGGCCCTGAATGTAAACGGGGGGGCGATGTCGAGGGGACGGAAGCGCCAGGCCACGATCGCGGCGATTTTGCTGCTGGTGGGACCAGCACTGGCCATAGCGCAGGGAAGCTCCGGGAGTGGCGCATCTCCGCCACCGGCCGGCGAGACGAGCACGATAAAGGAGACTGGTGCGATCGACCGGCCGGTCAAGACCGATGTCGACAAGCTCGTCGAGGCCGCCCGACAGACCGTGCGCCGCTTCAAGGAGCGCATGAAAGGCGAGCTCGCGGCGGCCATCAAGAGCGACGGCGCGGCCAATGCCGTGTCGCTTTGCCAGACAATCGCGCCGGATATATCGACCGAGTTCACCGATAGCTCGGGCTTCGAGGTGATGCGGACGTCGTTCAAGCTGCGCAACCCGGAGAATGCGCCCGGGACCTGGGAACGGGACGTCCTGGCCGACTTCCAGGAGAAGGCGGCAGCAGGCGCTGACCCGAACACACTCGAGCGATTCGACGAGATCGAGACGCCTGAGGGCGACAAGCTCTTCCGCTATATGAGCGGCATCTCGACGGGTGAGATCTGCCTCAATTGCCACGGCTCGGAAATCAAGCCTGACGTGAAGGCGGAACTCGTGCGTTACTATCCGGACGACAAGGCAACGGGCTACAGGCTCGGCGAGTTGAGAGGCGCTTTCTCGCTCGTCAAGTTGCTCACAGAGTAGCTCCGCCGGTGATGGCGGACGGGACGTCTCGACGGAGGACGACGGCAGATGGCGGATCTTTCAACCTTTGGGCTCGATGTCGGCATTTACGGTCGGCTGGCCACGCCGGGGCCGATCATGACGCTCGCCCAACTGGCGGAAGACATGGGCTTCTCGTCGGTCTGGGTTGCTGACCATGTCGCTTTCCCCGTGTCGTTTGCATCGAAATATCCCTACGCAAAAGAGGGCGACTTTCCATCGAAGCTCGATGATCCCTTGCTCGAGCCGATCGCGATCCTGGGTGTGCTCGCGGGCGCTACCAAGCGCGTGCGCCTCGGCACGGCGGTCCTGGTCATGGCTTATCGCAATCCGGTGCTGCAGGCGCGCCAGCTCATTACCATCGACCAAATGTCCGGGGGACGGGTAATGCTGGGCGCTGGCGTCGGCTGGCTCGAGGAGGAGTTCGAGATCCTCGGCTTTCGGGATTTCAAGCGACGGGGCAAGGCCACGGACGAGTCGATCGAAATCTTCAAGGCGATGTCCCGCGGTGGCGAGGTCGGATACGACGGCGAGATCTACAAGTTCGAACCCGTCTATTCATCGCCAGGTTCCGTGCAGCGGCCGCATCCGCCGGTGCTGATCGGCGGGGTCGCGGACCCGGCGCTTCGGCGCGTCGCGCGCCATGGCGACGGATGGCTCGCGACGGCACTCGGCCCCGAGCGGGTCAAGGGGCAGCTCGATCGGCTGAAGGCTTTGTGCGCGGAGAACGGTCGCGATTACGGCACCGTGAAGCTGGTGTTCAAGGTGTTCCTCAATATCGGCGACCCGAAGCGCAACCAGCACGATGAGCGGGAGCCCGCGACGGGAACTGTCGATCAAATCGTGGACGACCTCAAACGCCTCCGAGACCTGGGTTTCGGCGAGACGATTGTGCGCGTCCGGGCAGCGCCAACGCTCGAAGCAACGCGCGAGCAGATCGATCGATTCGTCTCGGAAATTGCGCCAAAGGTTTGAGGCGCGTTGCTATGGGGTGACTGCTACCAGCTTGCCTCTGATGCTGCTGTGGTCCCGGCCGGCATGCTCGACCGAGCGTGCTTCATCGGGCGGGAAACCGGCGTGCGGCGTCCAAGCCGGTGAGCAAAAGCACGCCCCACAGGCCGAATGCACACATGAACCACGGTTGCCACATTCCCCACGTGAAGGATGCGAGAACTATGGTCGAGGCAAAGCTGGCGAAGGCATACGGCTGATCCGCCAAAGGTAGGCGACTCATAGCGCGCAGAGTGGCAAAGCCCGCGATCAGGAGAAGCAAGGCGCCAACGGCGCCGAGTTCATACCACGTTTGCATAAAGATATTGTGCGCGTGTCGGCCCGTCCGCTGTGAATAGCCGTCGCCGGGCTCGCGTGGCGCTTCGGCTGCCGACTCCTGATCGAGAGGCTTGGTCGACTCGATACCGATCCCGAGGATAGGAGACTGCTGCATCCGATCGGCTGTGACATTCCATAGGATGACACGATTGCGCGCCGATTGCGGTAGCCAGCCGGCCCGGTGCAGCCCTGCATCATGGGCGATATTCGCGGCTGGCACGACCAGCAGAGTTGCAGCCACCCACGCGGCAATGACGAGCACGCGCGTGACAGATGCAGCGATGACCATACCAGCGAGCACCAAACAACTCACCACCAGGGCGATCATTGAAGTTTCGTGCTCAGAGGCGAAGGACGCGACAGCCGTTAGGGCGAGCAAGGCGCAGCCGACAAGCAGGGCCTTGGTCTTGGGCAGATAAGCGCGGAGCAGGAGCAGAGCCGGCCATAGCATCAGATTGAGAACAGCGATATTCCGATTGAGCGTGTAGAGGTTGATGCGTGTCACCCATCCATCGGCTACCGCCATATGCTTCGGAGAAGGGCGGAGCGGCGGGATGAAAGAGACGACCCATCGGCGAACGGGCTGGCCGCAGTAAACCTCAAAAGCGAGAAAGAGCGCCATAACGGCGATACCGCAGAAGACAGCCCACTGGAGCCGGGCCGCATCCTCGTCCGTCAACATTGGAAGTGCTCGCGCAACGGCTAATCCCATGCCGACGACGAGCGCGAATATCAGGGCGCGACCGAGACCCGTCATTGGCGCTACTGACCATAGGGCATTCAAGGCGATGTAGGCGCCGAACACCGCCAGGACGACCACCAGATCAGGAATGGGGCGCCAGGAGAGCGGACGAGCAACCGTAAGCGCTGAGCCTATGGTCACTGTGCCGAGCAGCAACAGCATGAATGGCGCCGTTCGCGGCGCGACTCCCACGACGACGATAGCGAGAAGCGCAGCACCTGGGGCGCACGATGCCAGTTTGGACCAACGTGCCGGGTTCAAGGGCGTGTCGTTGTGCACGTGGATCGCGATCCTGAATTGAGAGACAATATTCTTTGCGTCTTACCCGGACACGTCGTGGCAAATGCTTTGCCGGTTCGATTGGTGCGAAACGTTCATGCGAAGCTCAGCGGCGATAATGCGTCGCCGGCCGTGGCGTATAGGGTCATGCACAGTGTCCTCGGCCCGAATGCGGACGTACATCGAATCGGTACCATCCACAACTCGCCGATAGCGTAGCGAGCGGCGTTCAGGGGGTCAAACTCCCTCGCGCCCCATCCCCAGGGAGATCGAGATCGTGCTGAGTCCTACTCTGTTCGACGCCGACGAGATCATTGAGGGCCTGTTACCGTGGGTGCGTTGTGAAAGCCCGACGAGCAACGTCGCGGGCGTCAATCGCATGATGGACCTCGCCGCGACCGAACTCGTAAGGCTTGGCGCCACCATCGAGCGCGCGCCCGGCAAGGACGGGTTTGGAGATATCGTGATCGGACGTCTCGACGGGGCGGAGCCGACGAACTCGGCGGGCATCTTGATCCTGTCACACCTCGACACGGTGCACATGCCGGGGACCCTCGAGGGGCGGCTATCGCTCCGTCGCGATGGGGACCGATACTACGGCCCCGGCATCTACGACATGAAAGGCGGTGCCAGAATTGCGATGCACGCGCTGGACGTATTGCGTCGGGCGGGGATCAAGACGCGCCTGCCGGTGTCGTACCTGCTGGTACCGGACGAGGAGGTCGGAAGCCCTTCTTCGCGCGAGACGATCGAGGCGGAAGCCAAACGGCACAAATATGTTCTCGTGACCGAGCCGTGCAAGAGCGGCGTGATCGTGACGGGCCGATTTGCCTTCCAGCGCTTCCGGGTCACGGTGCACGGGCGGCCGGCTCACGCCGGCGCCAACAACCGGCTCGGTCGCAGCGCCATCCGGGCGACGGCACAACTCGTCGAGCGCATCGAAGGCATGACCGACTTCGAGCGCGGCATGACGTTCTCGGTGGGGACGATCGAGGGTGGCACGTTCGTCAACGTGATGCCGATCGAGTGCCGGATCCAAGTGTTGGCCGTGGCACCGACGCAGGAAATTTTCGATGAGGCCTACGAGCGGATGAAGGCGCTCGAAGCGGAAAACGACGGCATCCGCGTGGTGGTGGAGCGAGGCCCGATGCGGCCGCTCTGGCAGCCGCATCGCGAAACGCTGGCGCTTTTCGAAAAGGCGCATGGACTGGCGGCCGAGATCGGCTTCGAGTTGAAGCATGGCTCGTTCGGCGGAGGTAGCGACGGCAACTTCACGGGCGCCCTGGGCGTTGCGACGCTGGACGGTCTCGGCGTCGACGGAGCTGGTGCACACACGTTCGAGGAGCATTTGCTAGTCTCGTCCCTCGTGCCGCGCTGTAGGCTCTTTGCCGAGTTGCTGCGCACACTCGCGTAAGGTCTCTTTGCCCGGGCCGGGAGCGAAGATCGGGAACGGGTCTCGGCGGCCGCGCGTTTGAATGCCGACAGAGGCAAGACAAACGGAGCCATCCCCATGCAGCAGAGCGCCGAAAGAGACCGGCTACACGATGAGGACCATTCGGCGACTCTCGTCCCGGCACGCTCCGAGAACGGTCAGACTGGCCGCCACTCGGGTAACGGCGACGGTCCGTCGGTTTCGGAGGCAGTCGTCGGTTTCATCGAGCGTAATCCAGTACTGGCAGCAGGCGCAGCACTTACTGTAGGGGCTGCCGTGGCGATGGCCGTTCACTCGCGCAGGACGTCGAATAATCGCATCGATAAGCGGATCGAACGCGCCGCGCGGTCGATGGATCGAGCGTTTTCGCGAGAGATGAAGGCGCTTCGCCGGTCCGACGTGGCGGATCGGTTGGGGCAATTCGGTAGCTCGCTCGGCGATGCTTTCTCGCGCGTTGACCTAGCGCCACTGGCCGAGCGCGGCCGCCATTATCTCGATGTGGCCCGCCGCCGCATCGGCGCTTGATATCGATCAACGAGACGACCAGATACGAGAAGCCCCGCATTCCAAAAGCGAATGCGGGGCGCTATATGTCGGTGGTATGCAGGACTTTTCCGAAAAGCTCGGGCATCCGAGCCGGGACCCCAACCACCCGGTTGTCGCCCACGGTCGCGTGGGCGTCTTGTTGCTAAACCTGGGTACGCCGGACGCCACAGACTATTGGTCGATGCGTCGCTATCTCAAGCAGTTCCTGTCCGATCGGCGCGTGATCGAAGTGCCGACCTGGAAGTGGTGGCCAATCCTTAATCTTATCATTCTTACGGTCCGGCCGGGTGTGAAGGGGCGCGATTACGCCGCGATTTGGAATAATGAACGCGACGAAGGCCCGCTGAAAACGATTACGCGATCACAAGCGGAAAAGGTTGGTCGCGCTCTCGCCGCGGACGCGCCCAATATGGTAGTCGACTGGGCGATGCGATACGCCAGTCCTTCGACAGCCTCCGGGATCGATGCGCTGTTCGCGGCTGGTTGCGATCGCATCCTGCTGGTGCCGCTCTATCCGCAGTATGCGGCCCCCACTACTGCAACGGCTGCCGACGAGGCGTTTCGCCATCTCATGACGATGCGCTGGCAGCCTGCCGTGCGAGTCGCGCCGCCCTGGCATGACGATCCGGTATACGTGGACGCCATCGCGACGTCGGTCCGCACAGGTCTTGCCAAGCTCACGTTCGAGCCAGAGACCATCATCGCAACCTTTCACGGCATGCCGCAGAAATATTTCGAGGCGGGCGATCCCTACCATTGCCAGTGCCAGAAGACCTCACGTCTCGTACGTGAGGCGTTGGGGGTGCCGGAGGATCGCTGGATCACGTCGTTCCAGTCGCGGTTCGGCAATGATCCCTGGCTGCAACCCTACACCGACGCGACCGTGCAGCGCCTTGCCATGTCCGGTGTGAAGCGGCTGGCTCTCGTCGCGCCAGGGTTCACAGCGGATTGCCTCGAAACGACCGAGGAGCTCGATGTCGAGAACCGCGGCATCTTTATGAAGCACGGCGGCGAGCACTTCGCTTACATTCCGGCCCTCAACGACAGCGACGAGGGCATTCGGGTGATCGAGGCGGTCGTGCGGCGAGAGCTTTCCGGCTGGCTCTGAGTGGCCTAGGCTCAGGCTTTCATTATTCAAATGGAGCCGAGCCATGTCTTCTATTCAGCGCGTTCTTGTGCCGGGTCTGCGGGCACCCGTCAGCCACTATTGCCACGTCACGCGCGCCGGCCCGAATGTTTGGGTTTCGGGCATTACGGGCGCGCGCGCCGATCAGTCAATCGCTGACAGCGTCGTCGAGCAGTTCGATGTTGCGATGGATACGCTCGACAAATGTCTCAAGGCGGTGGGTGCAGGCCCCGAGCATGTCGTGAAGGTTCAAGTTTTCATGACCGACATCAAGGAGCGCCCTCTGATCAATCCACGCCGCGAGGCGTACTTCGGCGAGCATCGGCCGGCGTCGACGCTGGTCGAGGTGAAGGGGTTGGTCGACCCACGCATGAAGGTGGAGATCGAGTGCCAGGCATGGGTCGATTGAGTGGCCGGCTGCCATTCGTCTGCCAGCTACCGAGGTTTGCCCGTCGGATCGCCTGTTTCCATTCAGCTCGGAAATGCCTAGCCTTTCCGAACGCGAACGAGGGAGGCCCGCATGCGCTGGAAGATCGGTGACGTCACCGTCACCAAGGTCGTAGAGCTGGAGACGACGGGCGGCAGTCGCTTCATCCTGCCGGATGCCAGTCCGGAAGCCGTGCGGCCCATCTCGTGGCTGATTCCGCATTTCGCCGATGAGATGGGGAAGCTCAAGATGAGCATTCACGCGCTCATCGTCGAGACACCCACGCTGACGATCATGGTCGACACCTGCCTCGGCAACGACAAGCAGGGGCGGCGCGTGCCGACCTGGAATGAGCGCCAGGGCCGTTTTCTCGCCGACATCGCTGAGGCGGGCTATCCTGAGGAGAAGATCGACGTGGTGATGTGCACCCATCTGCACGTCGATCATGTTGGCTGGAACACGAAGCTCGTCGATGGCAAATGGGTGCCGACCTTCCCGAAGGCACGCTACATTTTCGGACGCAAGGAGTTCGAGCACTGGTCGACGCAGCGCACGGCGGAGCACATGCTGACCGTGTTCGAGGACAGCGTGAAGCCGATCGTCGATGCCGGGCTACACGAGCTTGTCGAAGCCGATCACCGACTCTGCCCGGAAGTGCGATTCGTGCCAAGCTACGGCCATTCGCCCGGGCATTGCAGCGTGATGATCGAATCGAAGGGTGAAACGGCGCTGATCACCGGCGACTTCGCGCATCATCCGTGCCAGTTTGCGCGGCCCGACTGGTGCTCGACGGCGGATTTCGATCGGGCCGAGGGTGAGGCAACGCGGCGTCGCCTGCTCGACGAGTTGGCCGGCACGCGCGTACTGGTCATTGGCACCCACTTCGCGGGCCCGACCGCCGGGCATGTGCTACGTGACGGCGACGCGTGCAAGATGATCGTGTGAGCCTCCGGCTTACCGCGCGCTAGGGTGTCCACTTGAGATGGACGAGGGTCTACTCGTGGAAGGCGTTTATTCGGCTTCGCTACCGGCCAGGCACATTCCCCTCCCCGACAAGGGGAGGGGAGATGAGGCTATCTCTCCAAGAGAGAATCCCAAGAGAAGTGGTGGCGGCGAGGTAGCAGCCGCAAATCCAGCGGCTGGCGGTTTGGCTCTACCCGACTTGAGGCTGCTCTAATGGGAACCGCCGCCACGCTCAAATACGGCTTTCAGGCCGCATCCAGCCGGCGGCTTCATGCTTTCCCACAATGGCAATATTCTGTCTCACCGAGGAAGCTCAGTTGGCGAAGCGGAAGTGCATCACGTCACCGTCGGCGACGACGTACTCCTTGCCTTCGAGGCGCATCTTGCCGCCTTCGCGTGCGCCTGCCTCGCCATTGAGGCGCACGTAATCGTCATAGGCGATCGTTTCGGCGCGAATGAAGCCCTTCTCGAAGTCCGTGTGGATCACGCCCGCCGCCTGCGGGGCCTTGGTGCCCTTGGTGATCGTCCACGCCCGAGCCTCCTTTGGCCCGACCGTGAAGTACGTCACCAACCCCAACAGCTTGTAGCCTTCGCGGATCAGGCGATTGAGCCCCGGCTCTTCCAGTCCGAGATCGGCGAGGAAGGCCTGCCGCTCATCCTCGGGCAGACTGGCAAGCTCAGCCTCGATCTTAGCCGAAATGACGACCGCGCCGGCGCCTTCAGAGGCCGCGCGCTCAAACACCTTCTCGGAAAGGGCGTTGCCTGCCCCGGCCGACGCCTCGTCGACATTGCAGACATAAAGCACGGGCTTGGCCGTCAGAAGCTGCAGCGCATTGAACGCTGGCTCCTCGTCGGGCGTCACCGCGGCATGCCGCGCGGGCTTGCCCTCGCGCAGCAGAACCAACACCTTGTCCATCAGCGCGACTTGCGCTTTCGCATCCTTGTCGCCGGATTTGGCCTTCTTCTCGATGTTGGTGCGCCGTTTCTCGAGGCTTTCGAGATCGGCCAGCATCAGTTCGGTCTCGACGGTCTCCGCATCGGCGACCGGGTCGATCCGGTTCTCCACGTGCGTGATGTCGGGGTCCTCGAAGCAGCGCAGAACGTAGGCGACCGCGTCAACCTCTCGGATGTGCCCGAGAAACTGATTGCCGAGCCCTTCTCCCTTGGACGCGCCACGCACCAGCCCCGCAATGTCCACGAACGTCAGGCGGGTCGGCAGAATGGTCGCTGACTTGCCGATCTCGGCGAGCTTGTCGAGGCGCGAGTCCGGCACGCCGACCTCGCCCACGTTCGGCTCGATCGTGCAGAATGGGTAGTTGGCCGCCTCGGCTGCCGCAGTTTGCGTCAGCGCGTTGAAGAGGGTCGATTTGCCGACGTTGGGCAAACCGACGATGCCGCATTTGAAGCCCATGATCGCTCGGGGCAGTAGGCAATAGGCAGTAGGCAACAGGGGCATTCGAACCGCGTCCCCGCTGCCTACTGCCTACTCGCTATTGCCCTTCCTCCTCCCTTCCATCCATTTCCGCAGATTCTCGGCCAGCGCCGATTGCCGCTTCCCCGCGCGCTCGCCGGCCGGATGGCCGCCGCTGCTCTTGCGCGGGGCGACCGACGCATGCTCCACGGCGCGCTCGGGTTTCGGCGTCTTCTCGTTCGTCTCGGCCTTCGACGACTCGCCGCCCAGCGCCAACGCGACGTCCGTCAGAAATCGCTCGTTGTTGCCGGCCGCGAGCCGGGGCGCGGATCTGGCGATGGCGTCGAGCAGCGGTTCGAGCCAGACCTGATCGGCCTTGGCGAAGTCGTTCAACACGTAATGTGCAACGAGGTCCTTGTGCCCGGGATGCCCGACCCCGATGCGCACGCGGATATAGTCGTTCTCGAGATGAGCCGAGATGGAGCGCAGGCCGTTGTGACCTGCATTGCCGCCCCCGACCTTCACCTTGAGCTTACCCGGCGCCAGATCGATCTCGTCATAGAGCACGATCACGTCGCCGATCGGCACCTTCAGAAAGCGTGCAGCCTCGCCCACGGCGCGGCCGCTTTCGTTCATGTACGTATCGGGCTTGAGCAGCAGAACCTTCTCGCCCGCGATCACAGCTTCGGCCACCTGGCCCTGGAATTTCTTCCGCCAGGGACCTGCACCATGCTCGGCCGCAATCCGCTCGACCGCCATGAAACCGACGTTGTGCCGGTTGCGCGCGTACTTGCCGCCCGGATTGCCGAGACCGACGAACAGCTTCATGGGGAGCCCTCAATGGCCCCGACGCAACGGAGATCCGCCGGCGAGCCTTGCCTCTTACTTTTTGGCCTTGGCGTCAGCGGGCGCAGCGGCACCTGCCGCGGGCGCCTCACCGCCTGCAGCCGCCGGCGTATCGTCGGAGTCGCCCTTGGCCGACGATCCGGCGATGGTCGCGATCGTGAAATCACGCCCCAGAATGGTCGGAGTAACGCCTTCCGGCAGTTGAACCGAGGAAATATGGATCGAGCGACCGATCTCGAGGCCCTCGAGATTGATCTCGAAAACCTCGGGCACGCGGTCGGCTGGTGCCCACACCTCGACGTCACGGCGTACGACGTTCAAGACGCCACCACGCTTGAGGCCCGGCGATAGCAAATCGTTGTAGAAGCGCACGGGGACGCGGAGCCGCACCCTGTTGTCGGCGCCGATGCGCTGGAAATCGACGTGCAGGGGCGTATCGCGCACCGGGTCGAGTTGTACGTCGCGCGGGATCGCTTTCGTTACCCGGCCATTGACCTCGACCTCGAAGACGCTGGCGAGGAAGCGCCCACGGGCGATCGTCTTGCCGAGCTCGTTCGCATCGAGCGAGATCGTCTCCTGGTCGGTTGCATCGCCGCCATAGATCACGGCAGGAACGCGTCCTTCACGCCTGACGGCGCGCGCTCCGCTCTTGCCGTTCGACGGACGCCCTTCCGCCTTGATGACCCGCGTATCAGTCATGATGGTCGTCTCCAAAAACGAAAAGGCCCAAAGCCGCGTTTCTCGCGCAGGGCCTCGAAACCTCGGGCGGGGTAGGGTTTAGCGAAACCCCATCAAGCGCACACTCGCGCGCGCTCACCCGCACACCCCGTGTTCGTGAGTGTGCCCTTATATAGAGACCTGACGCGGCGAGCAACGCCCTCTTTTTGGGTTTCTGTCGAACCTAGCGTTACATGCCGCGACGCAGTCTACTGAGGGGCGAACGCACCCCTCACCGCGAAGAGCCTGAGGGTCCGTCAAACGATCGCGATCGGCCGGACCGGGCAACCCGTCGCACCCTTCAACTTGACCGCCGAGAGCATGAAGCAGAATTGCCGAACATCTCGCTGGATCAGCCCGTCCATCACCAGGTTTTCGATGATGTGCACACCGGCCTCGGCAAGGCAATGCTGGTGCACTGGCATGATCTCTTCCGGGTGATTGGTGCCCGGCAGCACCTCGAGTGCCATATTGTCGGCGGCGATGGCGACGCAATCCTGGCCCGTGAGCCAGCGCGCTGCATCCTTGTCGATGCCCGGCTCGCCATGCAGATATTTATCATTATCCTTCATGAAGAAGCGGCCCCACCCGGTATTGATGCACACGACATCGCCGGGTTGGATTTTCAGTTTCGCATCGGCGAGCGCCTTTTCGAGGTCCGCAACCTTCACGGCACGGCCGCTTTCCAGGTAATCACCGCCATCGAAGCGCGAGACGTCGAGCAGAATGCCGCGCGTCACGATCGGGGGCATGTTCTCGATGCCAAGGTTGTTCAGGCCGAAATCATCGACGGTATCGGTGGCGCTGTAACCACCGTAGAGCATGTCACCCTTCGAGAAATGGCCAAGCGCGTCGATGTGGGTGCCGACGTGGGTGGTCATCTCGATACGCTCGAGATTGGACCCGGCATCGTTCTTGGCCCCCATCGCGCGCCGCCGCCGGATGGAGCCCGCGGACGTCGGCCCGGCCTGGATGTGATACGGCGACTGATTGGGAGCCATACGCGGCGCGCCAATTTCAATCACATGGCTCATGTCCACGATCGCACCGTCCTTCACCATGCGCAGCGCGGCAAGCGTGCGCTCGGGCGTGAGGAAATGCCCGGCGCCGAGCTGATCCCCTTTTCCCCATCGGCCGTGATCGTGAATGCAGTTGGTCATCAGGGCGCTCTCCCGGCGTTCGTGATCAGCAAGGTTGTGCCCTTATGATTGCAGGGGACGGGAAGCTGGGGAAGTGGACAAACCAGACGCCATGCCGCACTGGCTCCAGACGCAAGCCGCAAGCCAATCGGCCGACCCGGGAATGTGGCCGAGTGAGCACAATGCCGGCACAAGTTGCTTAGGACGTCTTTCGTCTCGCCCACCGGAAGCTAATCTCCTGCCGCGCTCGGGGACGGGGCGCGCAGCAACGCTTCGTGGTGGGGGAGTAAGGGCGTGTCATCGATAGCATCGAGCGATTCCGAGACGGTCACACTCACCGTACGCAAGGGCTCCGTACTCGCGCCGCTGATCTTGCTTCTCGTCACGACGTTCCTGTTCGTCGTCTATGCGCTCCCCTCCGACGACGCGATTCTGGCCCGGCACCTGGGTTTCATGGGCGGACCGCCGCCACCCACGACCCAAGAGCTTCTGGCGCGGGCAACCGAAATTCTGTCCGCGCCGGAAGCCGCACCCCGAAGCTCGGTCTGGCACAGGGTCGGCGAGGATCCCTGGGTCTTCGTCACGGAAGTCGCTCACCCGCTGTTCAAGGCCTATCTGGAGCAGCTTTCCGCTGACTTCCGACTGATCGTCACGAGCGTTGCCAGCACGCTCTGGACTCTGGCGCTTTATGCCCTGCCCGTCGGCATCGTAGGGCTCACTTACCGCCGCCGGTTTACCTTCTGGTTCCTGCTCTCGTTCGGCCTGCTGCTGGCGATCAACATTTCCGGGATCTTTCCGAGCCTCGCGAGCGGCATCGCGCCCATGCCCAGTTCCGGCAAGATACTGGTGTTCCTGCTATCGCAGCTCGGACTGATGTTCCTCGCTTTCCGGCTGGGCCGGCATACGCCGAGTGTCAAGCGGCTGCCTCCGAAGCTTTACAATTTTCTGCTCTTTCTGATCCTCGCCGGTATCGGCGTCGCGCTGGCAGTCCTGTGGCAAGCGGACATCGGCGCGTCGCCCGTCCGCAATGCCTTTCAGATGGGTGGCCCCGAGCCGAACTCGCTCTGGTCCGCTTTGACCAGCGGCTATGCTGGCTGGATCTTCAAGTGGGAGACAATCCTCGTCGGCTTGCCGCTTGCCTATTCGCTCTTGCGCAACTCGTCCGCATGGACCGGACGCCAGCCGAAGAACATCGTGATCTGCGTCGACGGTACCAACAACACGCCAGACATGATCGACAACGGCTTCGCTGCGCCGACCAACGTCTTCAAGCTGTTTCTGATGCTCAAGGCCGACAGCGAGGGCATGTTCGAGCCCGGCCGCCTATTTGATGCGTCACTCTGCAAACGGTACGATAACCGGCAGATCGGCCTCTATTACGCTGGCGTCGGCAACAAGTACGACGACGATCCTCTGCATCAGATGATCGGCATGGCGACCGGCCGAGGTGCCGACGATGTTCTCGAAAGAGCCTATCTCGATCTCGTGCGCGCTTACAGGGAGGGCGATCGGCTCTTCATCGTCGGGTTCAGCCGCGGTGCTGCCATCGCCCGCCTGCTCGCGCGCGCGCTCTATGCTCGGGGCATTCCCAAGACGGTCTGGACGATCAAGCTGTTCGGCACGCACCG
Organism: Hyphomicrobiaceae bacterium; assembly: GCA_050250755.1. GTDB lineage: Bacteria > Pseudomonadota > Alphaproteobacteria > Rhizobiales > Hyphomicrobiaceae. The sequence continues at coordinate 54,647 of JBFWOB010000007.1, read as the reverse complement.
GACCTTGTGGTCATCGCGGCAGAAGCTGGCGCCGAACATCGACGTGCTCGGCTGCTTCGATACAGTTGGCTCGTTCGGAGTCGCCAAGACGATCGGCAACGTCAATCTGCAACAGATCAATCTATTCAAGGACCTGACAGTCCCGGAGAACGTCAAGCAGGCCTATCATATGGTGGCCCTCGATGAGCAGCGGGACAGCTTCGAGCCGACGCTGATGGACCCCGACCCGAACCGGCCCGAGCGCATCGTCGAGGTGTGGTTTGCCGGCGATCACGCCAACATCGGCGGCGGCTGGGCAACCGATCGCCTCTCGGACATCACGCTGGACTTCCTGCTCCGTCGAATTTCCAGCGGATACGCGGACATTGAAGCCCTGGCCGGTGTGGATGAAAGCTGGGGTGCCTATCTCAAGGCGTGGAAAGCCGACAAAGCCGAGTACTGGGAGCGCCAGACAAGCAATCCGCTGGTGGTCGACCCGGACCCGCTAGGACAGGTCCAGCAGTCCTTCAGTCATCTTTACAAGTACCGCCCGCGCAAGATGCCACAGCACGCTGTCATCTCGGACACCGTGTTCAAGCGCATGGTTGAATCTCTGCCCCTATACGCCCCTCAATCCTTATTCGATCTCAACGACGCCCTCGACAATCGTCGCGACGTCATCGATGGACAAGTCGCCAAGCTGACGGAGAGCGCTGTGCTGTCCGATGCCGATCTACGCAAGATCGAGGGTTACAAGACGAAGCTCCGGCTCAACCGGTTCGACGACTATTGGCAAAATCAAATTCTCGCCGCGCGCGCCGGTCAGTTCGCACCGCCGCAAAAAGCACTGTCGAACGAGCCCCTGATCGCCGACGAGCGCACGCCCTCCGCATCGGAGACCGCCGCGGCCGCCTATAGCTGAGGCATCTCGAGGTTTTGCCAGCCTCGGTGGTGCGACGCCGCATATGACGTATTTCCACGCCTTTGCCTCTTGCTCCGGCCGGACAGTCGACTAAATTTGGGGTTGAGGACGACCTCACCGATCTGGCACAGCACTTCGGGACGGCCCGAGCACGGAGTTCATCATGGCTTGGGTCTATCTGCTTTTTGCGGGGCTCCTCGAAATCGTGTGGGCGGCAGCAATGAAGCAGTCCGACGGCTTCACGCGGCTCACCCCGTCGATCGTCACCATCACCGCAATGTTCGCCTCTTTTGCCCTGCTGGCGATCGCTATGCGCAGCCTGCCGCTCGGCACGGCCTATATGGTGTGGATGGGTATTGGCGCCGTCGGAGCGTTCATGGTCGGCGTGTTCTTTCTTGGCGAGGCCTTGTCGCCGATGCGCACTGTTGCGGCGGCTTTGATCCTTTCTGGCATCGTTGCCATGAAGGTCGCTCAGTAGGCCCTACCGAGGGTCTGACGCTTTGCGGAACGGGCGCTTGAGGCGTGCGGGAACAAATAGCGGCCGGCCGACTTGCCGGCCCGGTCCTTTCGTGCAATAAACGATCCTTGCACAATCGTCAGCGCCGCGCGATCGACTCTGTTCACGGGCCCTAGCCCGCAGCGGTCGCGACGAGCGCGTCGCGGCGTTAACCTAGCGCCGCCAGCATACGAACAGGAGAGCACATGGCTCGCGTCACAGTCGAGGATTGCGTCGACAAGGTCTCCAATCGCTTCGAGCTGGTTCTGCTCGCGGCCCATCGCGCCCGTGCCATTACCAATGGCTCGGCGCTGACCGTGGAGCCAGAGAACGACAAGAACCCGGTCCTGGCGCTTCGCGAAATCGCAGACGTGACCGTCGCGTCGGAAGACATTCGCGAGAGCCTCATTCATTCGATCCAGAAGAACGTCGAGGTCGATGAACCCGAGGCTGGCTCGGCGCCGCTCCTCACCACGGATCGCCGCCCGACGCTCGGCCGCGACGATCAGTCGTCCGATATGATCGTCGATCAGATCACGATGACCGAAGAACAGCTCCTCCGCGCCATGGAGAGCATGACGCCGTCCGAGCCCTCGGCATCGGGCTCCGGCGGTGGAGGCGGCGGCGGTGGCCGCAGCCGCTGAACGAACCAGCGCAACGAGCATGGCAATACCCTTTTCGCGTTGATCTCCGAGGCGATGGTTTGATGTCGCTGCCCTGCCATGCGCCCTTCGGTCCGGCACGCAAATCACGAACTGGAGGGCATGGATCATCACATCACTCGCCGGGACCATCGGGGAGTGACATGCGATGATGCGCCAGTACGAGCTGGTCGAGCGTGTCCTACGTTACGACCCGACGGCCGATGAGGCGCTGATCAACCGCGCCTACGTCTACGCGATGCGCCAGCACGGCACCCAGAAGCGGGCGTCTGGCGAGCTCTACTTCTCGCACCCGCTCGAAGTGGCGGGCATTCTCACCGAGATGAAGCTCGACGACGCCACCATCGCGACAGCACTGCTGCACGACGTCATCGAGGACACCGAGGCGACCCGCGCCGAGATCGACCAGCTTTTCGGCTCCGAGATCGGCGCACTCGTCGACGGGCTGACGAAGATCAAGCGTCTCGACCTTGTGTCGCGCAAGGCCGAGCAGGCCGAGAACTTCCGCAAGCTTCTGATTGCCATTTCCTCAGACATCCGCGTGCTGATGGTGAAGCTCGCGGACCGTCTCCACAATATGCGCACGCTCCAACATAAGAATCCGGAGAGTCGTCGGCGCAACAGCGAAGAAACGCTTGAAATCTATGCCCCGCTTGCTGGCCGCATGGGCATGCAGGCCGTCCGCGAGGAACTCGAGGACTTGGCATTCCGCTGGCTCCATTCGGAAGCGTACAAGGCCGTCACCGATCGGCTGGCGACACTCCGGGCGCGCAATAAGGGCCTCGTCGACGAAATCTCGAGTGGGTTGGCGTCAAAGCTCGCGGAGGCCGGCGTCACGGCTGACGTGTCTGGCCGGGAGAAGAAACCCTATTCCATCTGGCGCAAGATGGAGAACCGCCAGATCTCGCTGGAGCAGCTTTCGGACATCTACGGTTTTCGCGTCATCGTCGGGTCCATGGAGGACTGCTATCGCGTGGTCGGCACCGTTCACACCACGTGGCGCGCCGTCCCCGGTCGCTTCAAGGACTACATTTCGACGCCGAAGCAAAACGGTTACCAGTCGATTCACACGACCGTGGTTGGCCCGCGCCATCAGCGCGTCGAGTTGCAGGTGCGCACGACCGCCATGCACCGCGTCGCCGAGCATGGCGTTGCGGCTCACGCGCTTTACAAGGACAACGTCCTGGATTCGCCGGCCTTCGCGGAGGCGCCTGCGGGGCGGCTCAATGGGTCGCAGGGGGGGATCATCAAGGCCCAGGAATCGAGCCCCTACCAGTGGCTGCGCCATCTCGTCGACACGCTGCTGCAAGGCGACAATCCGGAAGAATTTCTGGAGCACACCAAGCTCGAGCTTTTCCAGGATCAGGTTTTCTGTTTCACGCCGAAGGGGCGCCTGATCGCACTTCCACGTGGCGCGACCCCGATCGACTTTGCCTATGGCGTGCATACGGATGTCGGCAATCATTGCGTCGGTGCACACGTCAACGGCCGGCCGATGCCACTCACGACAGAGCTTCGCAATGGCGACGAAGTGCTTGTCGTTACCTCTCCGGGGCAGGTGCCGCCGGCGGCATGGGAGCAGATTGCGGTTACCGGAAAAGCACGGTCGGCGATCCGCCGGGCGGCTCGTGACGCACTCCGCCGCCAATATGCGGAACTCGGCCGTCGGCTTCTCGTCTCGGCGCTGGCCAAGATCGGGCAGGACTATAGCGACGAGCGCCTTCGCAAAGCCCTGCCGCGTCTTGCGCTGCGCAGTGTGGACGACGCTCTCTCCGCGATTGGCCGCAGCGAGCTGACGCTAGCGGACGCCGTGCGCGCGGTTGCGCCCGACGCGCTGGTCGAGACGACAAAAGCTGCGCCTCAAATCCGTAAGCCTGCCGAACGCGTCGGCGGCGATGACGGCTGGTTCAATCTCGGCAAGGTCATGGGCCTGAAATTCCGCTGGCCTGGAAAAGAGACGCATACCATCGTCGATCCTCACGTGCAGGTGGACCGCGATTCCGAGGTTCTGGTTGTCGACGGCCCCGCGAATGGCGCCGCGGGCAACGAACCGGTCGTCCCGATCCGAGGCATCAGAAATGATGTGCCGGTCAGCTTCGAGGAAGGCGGCGCCGTGCCCGGAGACCGGGTCGTCGGCGTGCTGCTGCCGGGCCAGGGGGTACGCATCTTCCAGATCCACTCGCCACGCCTCAAGGAGCACGAGCACGCCCGATGGATCGACGTGACGTGGGACATCGACGAAGGTAACCCCGATCGGTTCCCCGCGCGTATTGTCGTCACGGTACTGAACGAGCCCGGCACGCTGGCCCAGATTGCCCAGGTGATCGGCGACGAAGACGGAAACATCGACAACTTGCGTATGCTCCGGCGCGGAACGGATTTCACCGAAATGCTCATCGAGGTCGAGGTGTGGAATCTTGGGCACCTCAACCGGATCATTAACGGTCTGAAAGCAAGAGCGGTTGTAAGCCAAGTGGAACGATCGTTCGATTAGTCCGAATTTATGGTAATGTTCTCTGCGTCGTGCGTCGCGTGCATGCGTCGAGAGGGATGATCACTCCATGCTGCTTGGCCGCCGCACGCCGGAGCCTGTGCTCGACCGGCTGCGAGTCGCCGTTTGGCCGCGACGCTCATGGCGCCGTTCCATGCGGTACGCCAGCTTACGCCTGAGCAGGCTCAACGCCTCTCGTCACACCATCGCGCTCGGGATCGCGATCGGGGTTTTCACCGCGTTCCAGCCGATTCTCGGCTTTCAGGTGCTTTTTGCCGGTGCCGCGGCCTGCCTCTTGCGCGCCAGCGTCGGCGCGGCCGTAGCCGGCACGTTTGTCGGAAGCCCGCTGACGTGGCCCTTGATGTGGCTGGCATCCTACCATCTCGGGGCGACACTCACGGGCGGCTCGCACGCTGTCACGATACGAGAACTCTGGCTCACCCTTGCCGGGGTTGGCGCAATCGCCGCGCCTGAAGCCGCAGGGTCCGCGGGGCGCATGGTCTGGCAAGTCTTCTGCCCCCTCGCCATTGGGGCCATTCCCCTCGGTCTGCTGGCGGGCGCCGCGATCTACGCTATGGTAATGTCCACAGTGCCCTTCTCGCGATGGGGTGTTCGCGATCAGGGATGATGTTCCGACCCGTCCTTCGAGTCCGATGCCCATCGAAGGCGCCCGACGTTTCGATGGAGACTGTGTCTATGGCTGGCAACTACCTCCGCCTTGGTGTCAATATTGACCATGTGGCGACCATTCGGAATGCGCGCGGTGGCAGACATCCGGACCCATTGCGGGCGGCGCATCTCGCCATAGAAGCGGGCGCGGACGGCATCACCGCACACTTGCGCGAGGACCGCCGGCATATCTCGGACACCGACATCCACCGCCTCAAAGACGAGCTCACGCGACCGCTCAATTTCGAAATGGCGGCCACTGACGAAATGCTTGCTATTGCGCTCGCACACGTTCCGAACGCGTGCTGTCTCGTTCCTGAAAAGCGCGAGGAGCGCACAACCGAAGGCGGCCTCGACGTCGTTGGCGGGAGAAACCATCTGCAACGGTTCGTCGCATCCCTGCGCGATGCGGGCATTCGCGTTTCGCTATTCATCGAGCCTGATCCGGCCGCCATCGAGGCAGCCGCCCGTCTCAGGGCCGACATCGTCGAGTTGCACACTGGAAAATACTGTGAATGTGCGCTCGAAAACGACAGCAAGGGGATCGCGCGCGAAACCGTGCGGCTCGCCGAGGGAGCACGCCTTGCTCAAGCTGCAGGTCTCGAGGTGCACGCCGGCCATGGACTGACCTTCAACACCGTTGGCCCCATCGCGCGCATACCTGAGGTCGTCGAGCTCAACATCGGTCATTTCCTGATTGGTGAAGCGATCTTCGACGGCCTCGGCGCTGCAATTCGCCACATGCGGCGACTGATGAACGAAGCACGCGTTGACGCAGACAGCACCCTTACGGCCTGAAACCGACCAGCACCATGATTCTCGGCATCGGCAACGACATCATCGACATTCGGCGCATCGAGGCGACGCTCGCGCGCTTCGGTGATCGCTTCGTCGAGCGCGTCTTCACTGAGACCGAACGCCGCAAATCGGACCGCCGACGCAATCGCGCGGCCTCTTACGCCAAGCGCTTCGCCGCCAAGGAGGCCTGCTCGAAGGCTCTGGGCACCGGACTCCGAAACGGGGTGTTCTGGCGCGACATGGGGGTTGTCAATTTACCATCCGGTCGACCGACGCTCGTGCTGACGGGAGGCGCTGCTGCCATTCTCGGCGACCTGACGCCTGTTGGTCACGAGGCCCGTATCGATCTGACGATCACCGACGACTTTCCCATGGCCCAGGCCATCGTCATCATCTCGGCCCGTCCGCTGAAGCTCGATCCACGTGAGTAAAGCCTGCCCATCAAGGGTTCGGCACTCTTATCCCCCTATGTCGCGGCCGATGCGGAATGTCCGGTTTGCACGCCCCACTGAAACACCGTAAACACGTCGGCAAGATTGAGTGGGCCGTCAAGGGGCGGTCGCCCCAACAGCGGAAAGTCGCATGAAGACGAAATCCGGTTCGGATAAGGGGAAAGCGACGAAGCAGGAAAGCTGGGGCGAGATCGGAAAGATCTTCCTGCACGCCCTCATCATTGCTTTCGTGGTTCGCGTCTTCTTCTACCAACCCTTCAATATTCCGTCCGGCTCAATGCAGTCCACACTGCTGATCGGCGACTACCTTTTCGTCTCGAAGCTCGCCTATGGTTACAGTCGCTACTCGTTTCCCTTTGGCTTGAACGTTTTCACCGGCCGCGCGTTTGCCAGCGAGCCCAAGCGGGGCGACGTCGTCGTCTTCAAGCTGCCGCGTGACAATTCGACCGACTACATCAAACGTGTGATCGGACTCCCCGGCGACGAGATCGTTGTGCGTGGAGGCATCGTTTTCATCAACGGCCACGAGGTGAAACGCCGGCGTGTCGACGATTTCGTGCACATCGACGAATCCGGGCAGGAACGCCGGACGCCGCGCTACGAGGAAACCCTCCCGAACGGGGTGACATATAACGTCCTGGATCAACGGCCCGATGGCGATTACGACAATGTCGGTCCGTATAAAGTGCCGCCTGGCAACTACTTTATGATGGGCGACAACCGGGACAACTCGACGGATAGCCGCGTGCCGCCGCACCGCTATGGCGTTGGCTATGTGCCCTTTGAGAACCTTGTCGGACGGGCGGACATCATCTTCTTCTCCGCCGCAGTCGATGAGCCGGGGCGCTTCCAATTGCTGACACCTTGGACGTGGCCATTCGACATCCGTTGGTCGCGAATATTCAAGATTGTGCGTTGACGCTTGCCGCTCCATTCCTCCGCCCGCGGACTCAGTTAATCTGGAGTCTATTCGTAAAGTTTGAGGGGCGGAGCGCGATCGCGAATGGTGTCCGCGCTCTCTTACTGGGCAGGAGACCAATTTTGGCGCGCCGCAACATCAAGGGGCTGGAGACGGCCCTCGGGTATCGATTCAAATCCCGCGCCCTGCTCGACAAGGCGCTGACGCATGCGTCCACGCGAAGCGATCAGTCGCGTGGCGAGGACAATGAGCGGCTGGAGTTCGTGGGAGATCGCGTGCTCGGCCTGACGATAGCCGAGTTGCTGCTCGAACGCGATCCGAAAGCGAGCGAGGGTGCGCTAGCGCGCCGCTTCAATCGTCTCGTTCGCAAGGAAACGTGCGCGCGCATCGCACGTCACCTGAACCTCGGTCCGTTGCTGCTCCTTTCTTCCGCCGAAGATGATAGTGGTGGACGCGACAAGGACACGATCCTCGCCGATGCCACCGAGGCTCTACTTGCCGCGATCTTCCTGGAGGCAGGATTTTCCGTCGCGCGCGATGTGGTGCGACACCTGTGGGACCCCCTCCTCGAGGGCCTGCCCGAAACCGTGGCCGATTCGAAATCCATGCTGCAGGAGTGGGCTCAGGGCCAGGGACTATCGCTGCCTCGCTACGTCGAGATCGATCGGAAAGGCCCCGATCACGCCCCCGTCTTCACCACCGAGGTCTCGATCGACGGCAGGAAGCCCGCGCGCGGTACGGGCGCCAACAAACGCGCCGCCGAGCAAGCAGCGGCCTCCGCTATGCTGACGCGCGAAGGCGTACTCCGAGGAAATCAGAACAATGACTGACCGCGACGAGGCATCGGAAAGCGCCCCTGACATCGATAAGGCCGAGGACGACGGACGACGATGCGGATTCGTCGCGCTGGTCGGCGCCCCGAACGCCGGCAAGTCAACGCTGCTCAACGCCTTGGTCGGCACGAAAGTGTCCATTGTCAGCCGCAAAGTGCAGACCACCCGGGTTCCCATTCGCGGCATCGCGATGGTGGAGAAAAGCCAGATCGTCTTCATCGATACGCCCGGCATCTTTGCGCCGCGCCGTCGTCTGGACCGCGCCATGGTCGGCGCCGCAACGAACACGGCCGCCGATGCTGACGTCGTCGTGTTGATTATCGATGCCCTCAAAGGCATCGACGATAGCGTCGACCGCCTCGTCAAGGTGCTGAAACCGCTTGTCGCGACCACTGTTCTCGTACTCAACAAGGTCGACAAACTGAAGAAGGAGGCTCTTCTTGGCCTCGCGGCGGCCATGAATGAGAAGCTTCCTTTCGAGCGGACGTTCATGGTGTCCGCACTGAACGGCAGCGGCGTCGACGACCTGAAAGCTTGGCTTGGCGGAACCATGCCAGCCGGCCCTTGGCACTACCCCGAAGACGAGATCACTGACGCCACCGAACGCACGACGGCCGCCGAGATCACTCGCGAGAAAATCTACGAGTATCTGCACGAGGAATTGCCCTACCAGACCACTGTCGAGACGACGGGCTGGGAGGAACGCAAGGATGGCTCGGTGCGCATCGAGCAGACGGTCTTCGTCGAACGCGATAGCCAACGCCGCATCGTCCTCGGCGAAGGCGGTCGCGCCGTGAAGCAGATCTCGATGGCGTCGCGCAAGGAGTTGATGAAATTATTCGAGCGCACGGTCCATCTCTTCATCCACGTCAAGGTCGCCGAAGGCTGGGAGAACAATCCCGAGCACTATCGCGAGATGGGCCTCGATTTTCCGAAGGATTGATACTGACATCCGCAAACGAACGGCGCCTCACGTATAGTCGTGCGTGCGGCCTGCAGGATCCGTAACAGTCCCGGTTTCCGGATCGACATACGTCGGACCGATCGGCACCTTGCCGTAGCCGCCCGGAATATCCAGCACATACGTCGGCAGCGCGAGACCGGTGATGCGCCCACGCAGAGCGCGCATGAGCGATTGGCCCTCGGCAACGCTCAATCGAAAATGGCTCGTGCCCGGCGCCAGATCGGCATGATGGAGATAGTAGGGCCGCACACCCAGGGCAACGAACCGCCGAAACAGCTCAGCGAGCGTTGACGCATTGTCGTTGACGCCTCTCAACAAGACAGTCTGGCTGACCAATACCACTCCCGCCTGCCTCAAGCGCGCTATGGCCGCTTCCGCCTCGTGCGTCAGCTCCCGCGGATGGTTGGCGTGAATGCCCACGTAGACGGTCTTGTCCGTGGCACAGAGCGCCGCGATCATCTCCTCGTCGATGCGGGTCGGATCAACCACTGGCACGCGCGTATGCCACCGCAGAACCTGCACATGCGGCACCGCGTCGAGCGCCGCCGTGATGTCCCGAATGCGCCGAGCCGCAAGCACGAGAGGATCGCCGCCCGTCAGGATGACCTCGAAGATTTCCGGCCGGCCGCGGATATAGTCCGCGGCCTCCGCCAGCCTCTTGCCAGTCATCGGCGGCGGGCCGCCAGGCCCAACCATCTCGCGGCGGAAGCAGAAGCGACAGTAGACCGGGCACGCATGCGTCACCTTCAGCAGCACGCGATCCGGATAGCGATGCACGAGCCCTGGCACCTTCTCGTGCACATGATCGCCGATCGGGTCCGCGCGCTCCTCGGGCATCTCGTCGAGTTCACGCGCATCCGGCACGAACTGGCGCGCAATGGGGTCGGAGGGATTGTTGCCGTCGATCAGAGCGGCCATTGCTGGGGTAATGGCAACGGCATAGCGTTCGCCAACAGCCTCGAGTGCTTGGTCGCGCCCGCTCTCCACGAGACCAGCGCCCGCGAGATCCGCAAGCGATCTCAGATGTTTTTGGCGTTCTTTCACGCCCCCCTTTTGCCCGGATCGGCCACCGGCGTCCAGAGCACCTGGTCGAGCCGCGAGGCACCCGCCGCCAGCATGACCAACCGATCGAAGCCCATGGCGCAGCCCGAAGCGGGAGGCATCATGGCCAGCGCCGCCAGAAAATCCTCATCGATCGGGTAGCGTTCACCGTAAACACGCTCCTTCTCGTCCATCTCGGCCTCGAGACGCCGTCGTTGCTCGGCCGGATCGACCAGTTCTCCGAAAGCGTTGGCCAGCTCGACGCCGCACGCATAAAGCTCGAACCTCTCGGCAACGCGCGGATCGTCGGGCGACGGCCTCGCGAGCGCCGCTTCGTGCGTCGGGTAGGCATCGACAATCACCGGGGCCGCATCGGGCTCGACTCCGATGGCCGGCTCGATCCGCTCCACGAGAATGCGCGAAAAGAGATCGGACCACGTGTCATCATCCGCGACGCGCACGCCGATCCGACGCGCCTCTCGCGCCAAGGCATCGCGATCCGCGCCCCCATTGGGCAATGTGTCAGCGATGAGCCGAATGCCCGCGTACCTTTGAAAAAGATCGTCGACACTTATCCGTTCCGGCACCCGCGTCACACATGACGAGCGATCGCGGAACGACCAGCGGTCCCGCCCTGCGGTCTCAGCCGTTATGCGCAGGATCGCTGCGCAGTCGTCCATGAGCTGGGCATACGGCTCGCCCGCGCGATACCATTCGAGCATCGTGAACTCGGGCGAATGCAATGCGCTGCGCTCGCCGTTCCGAAACACCGGCGCGAAGGTGAAGATGCGCTTTTCTCCTGCCGCCAGCAGCTTCTTGCAGGCAAACTCGGGGCTGGTGTGCAGGTAAAACGGCTGCGTCGCGCCCGCTTCGTCACGCCAGTCAGTCCGAAAAGCATGCAGATGCGCCTCGTTCCCTGGCGAGACCTGAAGGCATGCGGTCTCGACCTCGATGAAGCCCTCATCCTCGAACCATCGCCGGATGGCCGCCTTGACGCGCCCACGCAGCAGCAGCCCCGCCCGCCGATCAGCGTGACGCGAAGGATGCCAGAACGGTGTCTCATTTTCGGCCACGATGTGCCCTCCGTCGGCGCAATGGATCGTGTCTAGCGCACACGGAAAAGGCCGTCACGGGGCAGTATTCGGCTCGCCTCTGCGAATCATTCGCTTGCACCCGTTCGGAGCTGCCCTTAAAAAAATATCAACGACACGATAATTGATAGCAGCTATCAATTCAGTGTTCCTCATATTGCGACCGGAGCGGGTTCAATGGATATCTGGTGCGTCACCGCGCAGAAGGGCGGGGTCGGCAAAACCTTCGTGTCGGTCAATCTCGCCATTCTCGCCATGCTCAAGGGGCAGGTTGCGACGGTCATCGATCTCGATCCGCAGAAGTCAGCCGAGAAGTGGTCGGAGCTGAGGGAATCGCGCACGCACGAGCACGAGCCGGTCATCGTCCATGGCTCATCGGGAAGTCTCGGCAACATGATCGAGGTGGCGCGGCGCGAGGGCAGCGATCTCGTGGTGATCGACACGCCGCCCGTCGCCGACAAGGCCATGATCTTTGCGGCCGCCGCGGCCGATCTCGTCATCCTCCCAACGCGTGCGGCTGTGCTGGATCGGTTCTCCCTCGAGGATACGCTTGAGCTGCTGGGTGCCGCCAAGGCGCTGCCGAAGTGCGTCATTCTGGTCAACGGTCTCCGCGAGAACGACAAGTCGGAGATGACAGCCGTCCGTGCTTTGGCCCGCAAGTTCGGCGTCCCCGTGGTCGCGACCGCACTCCCCGATCTGCCAGCTTACGAACGCGCATTGGACAAGGGGCTTGGCATTCTGGAACACGAGCCAAAAGGCCCTGCGGCGAAACATTTCGAGGCGATCTATCGGTATCTGAAGCGTACGCAGGCGGGCCTCGCCCGCGGCAAATCCCGGAGATAACGCATGGCACGCAAAAGCAAGAAGGAGACTGAGAGCCGTCCCCGGAAGGAGCGCGCCGCACCCACCTCCGCCAGCGCGCCCGCCCGTCGCAAGGAAGCAATGCTCGCGGCATCCGGCAAAACGCGCGCCCGGCGAACACCGCAGCCGGAGCCGCCGCCAACGCCGATCGGCAAGGGACGCCAGGGTCTCAAGCCGGTCGCGATCTACATGAACCCAGTCGCGAAGGAAGTTCTGATCCGAATTTCCGAGGCGACCGACAAGACCATTCAGGAGCTCGGCCTCGAAGCTCTGAACCTGCTGTTCGAGCGCTACGATGAGAAGCCGGTTGCCTGACGCGTTCGGCCCAACCACCGATCGACCAGCGAACCACCTGCCAGCCAGATCGATGAGCGAGCTATGGCCAAGCCCGTGAGACCTGCCCGCGCCCGAACCTTGCGCCGCAAGACAGCGTTGAAGCGCGCCGCATCCCTGTCCCGCCCGCGCGCCGCGCGCCTGCAAATTCCGGCACTTCCGTCGTCACAAAGGTCCCGGACAGACGATCCGTTTGTCTTTGTAGCCTATGCGCGCGACGATGCACCCGTGGCGGCTGCGCTGGTCGAGACGTTGCGTGCGCGGCGGGTCCCCGTTATGTGGGACCGCAATCTTCTGGGTGGCGAGCGCTTCCGCAGTCGCATCAGCGAGCTGATCGAGAGAGCGGGAGCCGTCCTCGTGATCTGGTCGCCGGCGTCGGTCGGCTCCGACTTCGTGATCGACGAGGCGGAAGCGGGCAAGACGTTGGGCAAACTGGTGACATGCCGCACGGCAGATGTCCGGGACGCGGACATCCCGTTCGGCTTCCGAGGGCTGCATTGCGCCAACGTCGACGACCTGGACGGGCTCGTCGAATCGCTGGCCATGCTCGAAGTTGGTCCGCAAACCGCCTGAACGGTTTGCAGACCGGTTAACCCGTCCTCCCTTTTCCAGGGAGAGCAAAGCGGGTAAGAACGCCGCCGAGAGTTCAAGGGGCCCCCGTCTCAAGCCGAGACGCGAGGGGTCTACCGGCATTGGGCCGGTTCAGACAACCGAACGGAGAACCGCTCGTGGTCAAGGTCATTGCTAGCGAGGTGCGCAAAGGCAACGTGCTGGATATCGACGGGGAGCTGTGCACCGTTCTGAAAGCCGAGAGCATCCGTCCCGGCAAGGGCACGCCGACAACGCACATCGATATGCGCCGCATTTCGGATGGCGTGAAGATCGTCAAGAGCTACCGGACGACGGAGTCGGTCGAGCGCGCGTTCCTCGACCAGAAAACCTTCAATTATCTCTATGAAGACGACATGGGCTACAATTTCATGGAGCCCGAAACATACGAGCAGATCTCTATCTCGAAGGATTTGCTCGGGGACAGCGCCCAGTGGTTGCAGGAGGGCATGATCTGCGAGGTGCAGCTATTCGAGGGCGTGCCTGTCTCGATTGAACTGCCACAGCGCGTCACGTTGACGATCGTTGAAGCTGACCCGGTCGTGAAGGGGCAAACGGCGTCGTCGTCCTACAAGCCGGCGAAGCTGGAGAACGGCGCGCGCGTGATGGTTCCGCCGCACATCGAATCCGGCACACGCGTCGTCGTCTCCACGGCCGAGGGCGAATACGTCGAGCGTGCGAAGGACTGATCGCCTCCTCCGGTACTCCGCGACACTACTGGTCATCCGCGGAGATCGTACGGCTCTGTCGCGCTTGCCGTCATACCTTCGCCCGCCAGCGCCGCTGGGTGGTGCGTTTGCGGCTCGTGGACCTCGGTCTTCGCGGAGATGACGTTTATGGCCGATACTGAACACGGTCGACCTCACTGCGCCCGAACCTCAACCTTCTCCGCTTCGAGCGAGTATCCAGTCTCGGCAAGTCCGGTGAAGGTTTGGGTGGCCTTGAGCTTGCCGGTTACCCAAACGGGATCGAACGAACCTTTGACGTCGAAGCCACTCTCGCTTTTCACGTAGACGATCTGGTTTGCTGGCGGTGGCGGCACGTGGATGCACGCGCCGACGAAGGGCACCAGCAGAAATTCCTTCACCTTGGTCGCATCGAAGTCGAGCGGCACGACGTAACCCCCGATCTTGATGCGCTGGCCGTCGAGCGCCTCCACGACGGGCGCCGGCATCGCCGTCTGAGGTTGCGTACCGGGGGCAAGCCATCGGCCTTCCGGAATGCTCGTATGGTCGGGCGATGAGGCTGCCGGCCGATTGGCGAGGAACGACTTCAGGCCGCCGGCCTTGGGCGCTGTCGCCGCCGGAACGAGATCGGCCCACTTCAACGTTTTTGGATCGTCCGCGGCGCTGGCTCCGGATAAGCCCGCAAGGGTTCCGGCGATGATTACCGCGGCGGCCGTTCGCGCCAGTCGCAATCGCATGTCCACCCCACACCTCCGTCACGTCCGCACCGTCATTCCGTCCGCCAGAGACAGACGATAAGCCCTGAGCGCGGGCAATAGCCCCGCAATGAGGCCAGCGACAACGATCAGGACCAGCGTTGAGATCTCGCCCCATGTCGGCGGATCGATGGCGAGATGCAAGCCGTAAAGCCGATCTATGAGCGGGCGGGCGACAAGCAGGCTGAGATATGTGAGCGCCGTGCCAAGCAGAACACCGGCAAGCGTCAAGAGCCCGGCCTCGGCCGACAGCAGCCCCAAAACCGTTACCGGCCGAGCGCCGACCGAGCGCAGGATCGCCATCTCACGCCGTCGCTCGTTGAGCGTGGTGAGGATCATCGTCGCAAGACCAAGCAGGGCCGTCAGGACGACCATCCACGACACCGCAGAAAGAGCCGTCTCGGCCACTCCGACAAGCCCCCAAAGCTCCTGCAGCGCCGCGCCGGGAATGATCGCGACCAGCGCCTCGCGTGGATAGTCGTTGATGGCGCGCTGCAGCCGGAATGTCGCGAGCTTGGACTTGAGCCCGATCAGCGCCGCGGTGATCGCCTTCGGCTTCAGATCGAGCTTGCGCACCTCGTCCGCCGACGTGGATTGGCCTGGAATCTGGCCGCCGCCCTGCCAGTCGACATGGATCGCCTCTATCGCTTCGAGGCTCACGTGCACCGTGCGATCGACCGGTGTCCCGGTTCGCTCTAGCACGCCGGAGACACGGAACGGCTTATCGTCATGCTCCACGAACGACACCGAGCCGAGACCGTGCGCGACGACGATCTTGTCGCCCACCTTGTAGCCCAACGCCTCCGCAACCTCCGCTCCCACAACCGCATCAAACAGATCCGAGAACGGCTTGCCCGAGGCAAACACGAGGTCGTGCGTGCGGCGGTATCGGTAGTGCTTGAAATAATCCGGCGTGGTGCCCAACACGCGAAAACCGCGATGACTATCGCCGAGCGATAGCGGCACCGCCCATGCCACCTCCGGCTGACGGCTGATCTCGTCGAAACTCGCCCAGGTGATGTTGTTCGTGGCGTTGCCGATGCGGAATACGGAATAGAGCAGCAATTGCAGGCTGCCCGTACGCGCGCCGACGATCAGATCCGTGCCCGAGATGGTATCTGCGAAGCTTTGCCGTGCCCCGACGCGAACCTTCTCGACGCCGAGCAGCAGCATGACGCTGAGCGCGATCGCGGCGACCGTCAGAAGGGCCGTGAGCCAGCGGTTCATCAGCGATTTGAGCGCAAGCCGCAGGACAATCATGCGACGGCATCCGAGCGAGCCGGCTCCTTCTCGGGCCTGATGACGTCAGCTAATTGAAGAACGCGATCGAAGCGCGGCGCCAATCCCGGGTCGTGGCTGACCATCAGCAGGCTCGTGCTGCTGCCGGCGATCTCGGCAAGCACGAGATCGAGAAACTGGTCCCGGGATCGAGGATCGAGCGCCGAGGTCGGCTCATCGGCGATCAGCAGTTCCGGCCGTCCGATCAACGCCCGCGCCGCCGCGACGCGTTGTTGCTGGCCGACACTGAGATCTGCCGCCCGCCTCCGGCCGATCGCATCATCCGATAAGCCCAGGCGTGCGAGCAGTCGCCACGCCTCTTGCACTTGCGCCGACGAAGATCCCACGCGCGCCCGCCGCCCTGGAGCAAAGCTCAGCGGCAGCAACACGTTGTCCACGGCAGAGCCATACGGCAGTAAATTGAACATCTGGAAGATGACGCCCATGTGCTCCGCGCGGAAGCGGTCCCGTCGCGACGCGCCGAGTTGCGCGATGTCCTCGCCCAGCACGCGCACGGCGCCGGCCTGAGGCGCGGCGATGCCAGCGATAAGCGCAAGCAGCGTCGATTTCCCCGCACCGGATGGCCCCATGAGGAGCAGCTTTTCCCCTGCCGCAAGCGTCAACCGGGGCACGTCGAGCGCAAATCTGGAGCGATCGGTCCAACGGAAATGGACGCCCTCCACATCGAGCAAGACAGCCGAACTCACTCCGTCACCCCGCGACCGCGTCAAGAAACGCCGGAGAGATCGAGCACCGGCTTCTCACGCGTGACGACATAGCTCGATTGCCCCTTGGGGCCAATCACAGTGACGTCAAGTTTCTGAGCGCCCTTGAATGCCTTGAAATAATCGAACGCAACGGTGCCGAGCTTACCCGGCGTCGCGCATTCGATGGTGTACGTCACCTTGAACTCCGAGTGTGCGCCGTGATCGTGATCATGATCGTCGGCTTTGGCTTGGCCTGCCTTTTCCTCATGCGCGTGGTCGTGCTCATGGTCATGGGCCTTGCCCTCGCCCGCCGCCGCTCC
This sequence comes from Hyphomicrobiaceae bacterium, assembly GCA_050250755.1. Classification (GTDB taxonomy): domain Bacteria; phylum Pseudomonadota; class Alphaproteobacteria; order Rhizobiales; family Hyphomicrobiaceae. The sequence goes on along the minus strand of JBFWOB010000007.1, from coordinate 37,781 downwards.
CAAGACGTCGACTTTCGCTGCGCCGAGCTTGCAGCCAGCCGCGGGCGTCAGGGCAAACAACCCCGCAAGCTTGCCTAAGCGCTTCTTCGCGTCCGCCAGCGCCTTTTTCTGGGCGGCCGTCGTGGGCGCATGCTCGAAACCCAGAATGTCGCTCGCCGGTGTCTCGAGCTCCATCTCGACCTGCTTGCCCTCGATAGCGATCGCGAGCCGTCCCTCGCCATGGGAATGTGCCCCGAGTTGGCGCCGCGGCTCCTGGGCCTCGGTCGGCGTGGCAAATCCAATCAAGGCCAACGCAATGAGACTGCGCTTCAGCATGGGGAACCCCTTCCGGCTATGCGTCACGTAACAACATAACATTACATATCGAAGTGGGGCCGAACAATGTCATTTATCGGCGACGGCGCCCACCTTGCTCGGTGGCGCAAGGCCGAGTGCCGTCGCCATCACCCGGAAGACGCGTGTGTTGTCGATCCGGCCGCGGAAGAGGTCTGCCCCGGGCCCCGTTGCCGTCAGGATCACGTCCTCGGCACTATGAACGCCGCTCGTCGCCGTGAAAGGAAGGTTTCCGAACCGCTTTGCCGCGCCGGGAAGTCCGCACACTTTTTCGTCGCCTGGCTTGTTGGGGTTGCCGAGAAACGGTCGGCCGGCATCACAGGTATCGGGGTAGGCCGAGAAGACGAACGCAAGGCGGCGTGAGACATCAATGTTGGGCGGATAGCCGCTTTCATCAGGGGACGGGTAGTTGGGGAAGCCAGCCTCATTATAGACTGCAAGCTTGTCGCGCAAAGTGTCGCCGGGACGGGCGTCGTCGTAGGTGCCGATGATCGAAACCGGATGCGCATGATCCGGCACCACAACGATCAGCGTGTCATTGCGCGGTTCTGCCCATGCCTTCGCCCGCGCCACCGCGTTGTCGAGCATGATCGTGTCGTAGACCGCACGTTCCCAGTCGAGCACATGCGAATATTTGTCGATGAGGCCGGACTCGATCATGAGAACGAAGCCGTTCTCGCTCCGCTCCAGCACGGCCAGCGCCGCATCGAGTTGCTCGACAAGGTCCGGCTGCTCGGGATAGGCGCCAACCGTTCCTTTCTTCAGGAAGCGACGATCCAGCGCGCCGTCCAGATTGCGCGGATGAAAAAGCCCAAGCAGCTTCTTCGTTGCCGGATCCTTCGCCGTCGCCATCATACCGTCGGCGGTTGCAGCGAGGCGATAGCCCGCAGCCTTGAACTTTGCCAGATAATCGACATTGTCGCGGCGTCGGCCACGCGGGGTCGGTACAAACCCATCGCTGCCACCGCCCAGGATCACCTCGGGCGCGGCGTCGAAAAGCATCGCCGTGATGCCGTCGTAATCGGCGCGGCGGCGCGTATGGGCGACCATGGAGGCTGGCGTTGCGTCCTGGATCTCCGTGTTGGTCACGATGCCAATGGCTTTGCCTTGGGTGCGCCGTGCGATTGAGGCAATGGTCTCGACGCTTGGGTGCTCGCGGTCCTTCTTGGTGCGGGAGCAATAGACGCCTAGCGCATTGACACACGACTTATGCCCGGTGGTGTAGGATGAAGCCGAATTGGCGCTGTCCGTGATGATCGAATCGGTTCCCGCCGTCGAAACGAGTGCCATATGCGGCATGTCGTCGATGGCAAGCTCGCTGCCATAGCGGCCTTCTCGAATACCCTTCGCAAGCACGCGCGCGGCAACGCGGTGAGCGTTGGACAGGCCATCGGCAACGAACAGGATGACATTCTTCGCCACGGGGTCCGCCGTACCGAAGACGTTCCAGGTGACTTCCGCGTGGGACGTTCCCGTTCGCGCCTCCACCTTGTAGGTACCGGGTTTCACGATGTTCGCTCCACGCACCCAAAGCGCGGAACGGCCTTGCTCATCCTCGTTCGCGACGAACTCGACCTCAGTACCCAGCATTTCGGACGCTGGCCGATCGTTGATCGATACGACTATCTCGTCCTTGGCAAGCACGTGGTCCGCCTCGACCTTCAGGTCGAAACGAGCGCCGGCCAAAATCTCGGCCCGGTCGAGTGGATAGATTGTTTGTGCACTGGCGCTCGCAGCAGCCGTGACAATCGCAGCGGCGACGGTGATCACGAATTTCATCATGGAAGGGATCCGGAGCTCACGAGACATCCAATGGAGCGCGCGGCACGTCGCGCCCCTTGACCGCGGAGGCCTCCCCAGCCTAGGACCACGGCTCAGGCACGGACGATCAGGCGTGCAGTCGAGGATAGTCAGAGAAAGATGACAGCCGGAAGTCGCATCGAGGCTCGTTTCGCCGCTCTCCGCCAGGAGGGTCGGGCAGGCTTGGTCACGTTCCTGACAGCCGGAGACCCCGATCTCGAGACGTCGGCTCAGATACTCGCAAGCCTCCCAGCGGCCGGTGCCGACATCATCGAGCTTGGTATGCCGTTCTCCGATCCGATGGCCGATGGTCCGGCCATTCAGGCCGCGTCCCAGCGCGCCCTCGCTGCAGGCATGACGCTGCACAAAACGCTGGATCTCGTCCGCCGCTTTCGCAAAAGCGAGAAGGAGACGCCCATCGTGTTGATGGGCTATTATAATCCGATCTATGCTTATCCCACCGAGCGTTTCCTCGACGATGCGCGCGACGCCGGTGTCGATGGGCTGATCGTCGTGGATGTGCCACCAGAGGCCGACGAAGAGGTTTGCTTGCCGGCGCGCGATCGCGGTATCGCCTTCATAAGGCTGGCCACGCCAACGACCGACGACCGACGCTTACCGCAGGTGCTCGCCAACGCCTCTGGGTTCGTCTACTATGTCTCTATCACCGGAATTACCGGGGCAGCAGCGCCAGTGGCAAGCGATGTGCATGCCCAGGTAGCACACATCAAAAAACACACGCAACTACCCGTAGCGGTTGGCTTCGGGGTTCGAACGCCTGAACAGGTCAAAGAAATCGCCAGCGGGGCAGACGGAGTCGTTGTCGGCTCGGCACTGGTAACCAAGTTAAAGGAGTCGCTGGGTCCTGGCGACCGCGCCGGTCCCTCGACGGCCTCTGGCGTGCTAGACTTGGTGAAAAGTCTCGCCCAGGCCTTGCGTTAGGCTTGACAGCGCGCCATACGCGAAGGGCTGTCACAGATCCTACGCGAAGTGGAGCAGCGACGCGCTTCCGGGCGACCGGCGCCAGTGCCTGGGTTCAAGGAGCCTAGAGAGTTGAACTGGATCAACAACGTCGTCCCGCCGAAGATTCGCAGCCTGCTTACAACCAGGCGCGAACCGCCCGATGATTTCTGGCGGAAATGCCCCGGCTGCGGACAAATGACCGACAAGAAGGCGCTTGAGCAGAACGCCTTCGTCTTCCCGTGCTGCAATTATCACGAGCGCGTCGACGCGCAGGTGCGGCTGAAGCAGCTCTTCGACAAGGGCGAATTCACCATTGTCGCGGTGCCGGAAGTCCCGCTCGATCCGTTGAAGTTTCGCGACGGCAAGCGCTATACCGACCGCCTCAAGGAGGCGAAGTCGCGCACAGAGCTGACCGATGCGGTGCTGATCGGCGAAGGCACGCTCAATAGCCGACCCATTGTCGCGGCCGCACAGGACTTCCGCTTCATGGGCGGATCGCTCGGCATGGCCGCGGGCGAGGCAGTCGCAACCGCCATGGAGCTTGCCGCCGAGAAGCGGACGCCCTTCATCCTGTTCGCTGCTTCCGGCGGCGCTCGTATGCAGGAAGGCATTCTGTCTCTGATGCAGATGCCACGGACCACCATCGCCGTGCGTCGCCTGCGGACCGAACGACTGCCCTATATCGTGGTCCTGACGGACCCGACGACCGGTGGGGTCACTGCCTCTTATGCCATGCTGGGCGATATTCAGATCGCCGAACCCGGTGCGCTGATCTGCTTCGCCGGGCCGCGCGTCATCGAACAGACCATCCGCGAACAGCTTCCCGAAGGCTTCCAGCGCGCGGAATACTTGCTGGCGCATGGCATGGTCGACATGGTGGTCCATCGCCACCACCTCCGCGATACACTGTCTCGGATCGTTGCGGTGCTCGGCAATGGCATCGCTACCGGTGCAAAACGCCCCAAGACAAAGGCGAACGGACGCGCCAAGGCCAATGGTCATTTCAACGGCAGCGCCCTCGACGGGAAGGCCATGGAAGCCCTCGCCCGCGAAGGCAACGCCCTGATCGAACCAGTCGCGGAAGAGGAGCGCTTCCAGCCCCGCAAGCTCGAGAGCCGATCGTCGACTGCACGCCCCGAGCCGGATAAGGCACCCACATCCGCCAGCTCGAAAGAGAGCCCATGAGGCCCCTGGCCGATGGCTCGCATTGACGAGATTCTCGCGCGTCTAAAGCAGCTTCACCCGCTGTCGATAGACCTGTCTCTGGGCCGAATCGAGCGGCTTCTGGGCGAGTTGGGGCATCCCGAGCGCCGCCTCCCACCCGTTTTCCATATCGCGGGAACCAACGGCAAAGGCTCGGTAACGGCATATCTCAAGGCTATGCTGCAGGCTGCCGGCCGGCAGGTTCATGTTTACACGTCCCCCCATCTCGTCCGCTTCAACGAGCGCATCGAAATCGCGCATCCGGACGGCGCCCGCCCGATCGACGAGCAACGACTTGGCGACCTCCTAGAACGAGTGGAGGGCGTCAACACCGGGCAGCCAATCACGTTCTTCGAAATCACCACTGCGGCTGCGCTCCTTGCATTCGCCGAAAGCCCGGCCGATGCCGTTATTCTGGAGGTTGGTCTCGGCGGCCGGCTCGACACGACGAACGTCGTCCCGCGCCCCGCCGTCACTGCAATCACGGCGATCTCCATGGACCACGCCGAGCGCCTGGGCGGCACGTTGGCGTCGATCGCGTTCGAAAAGGCCGGCATTCTCAAGCGTGGTGTGCCGGCGGTCATTTCCCGCCAGCCCGAGGAGGTCGAGCGCGTCATCGAAGTACGGGCCGCCGAGGTCGGGGCGCCGCTCATTCGCAAGGGTCAGGAATTCGACGCCTATCGCCAGAACGGCCGGCTCGTGTTCCAAGGCGAGGATCTCCTGCTCGACCTGCCGCTTCCAGCGCTGATCGGCCGCCATCAGATCGACAATGCCGGCGTCGCCATCGCGGCGGCTCTCGCCGCCAGATCGCTCGCCATCGACGAAATCGCCATTGCCAAAGGATTGGCCGAAGTCCGATGGCCCGCGCGCATGCAGCGCCTGACGTCGGGGCCGCTTGTCGATCTTGTGGGACTTGATGCGGAGCTTTGGCTCGATGGCGGGCACAATCCCGCGGCCGGTCTTGCCCTGGCCGAGACATTGGCCGATCTGGACGAGCGCAGTTCGCGTCCGGTGTGGCTCGTTGTGGGCATGATGGGCCAAAAGGATGCGGCGGGCTTCCTCGGCGCGTTCCGCAATCTCGTGGTGGAAATCCTGACGGTGCCGATCCCGGGCGCGCATGAAGCCCCGCTCGAGCCTCAACGCCTGGCGGAAATCGCGCGGACGGTCGGCTTTCGCGCGGAAGCCTCGGATACGGTCGAGGCAGCGCTTAAGCGCATCAGGTCGCTGCGCAAGGGGCCGGGCCGTGTGGTCATCTGTGGATCGCTTTACCTGGCCGGCCATGTCCTCGCGCTGCAGGAAGGCGTGGCGGTCCAAACCAATTGAGTGCGCCCGTGCCTTAAGGGACTGCCTTCACCAACGCGTCTGCAAGCTGAGCGCCTTCGGCGAGGTATCGGCCGATGGCCGTTTGTGCGCTCGGCGTGCACGCCTGATAGGTGCGTCCGTAACTCCGGTAGCCGTTGTTGAAGCTCCGGCTCAGCATGGCCCGCCGCAGCGCCGAGCCGCCATCCGCCATCAATATCTCACGCATCTGGTCGCGCCAAAGCTGCCCATCGTTCTGTCCGCAGAGCTCGCGTAGATAGTGCACGGCACCCAGAATCTCGGAGAGTCGGTTCAGCCTGTCGTCGTAAGGCTTGGTGTCTTCGGGCTTCAGGCCCTGCCCGCCCCGCGTTGCATCTGCCGAGGCAGCGCCTCCGGTGCCCTGCGCGGCGGCGACAGGTACGCCATCGAAGGCGGCCAGAGCCAGCGAACCGGCAACTGCGAGCGCAACGGTCGCGGCAGCCCGACGGGCTAGCACATCATTGACGCGACGCCATTCCATGCCCGCGCTCCATTAGACTATTCGCCTCGGGACATGCCATGGATTCGGCTCCATGCCGAGCCCACTCTAACCCGCCATCCCGGCGAGAGCCGCCGCCCGTCGAATGAGCGCTTCGGCACCATCCGTCAATGGTACCGAATTCAGCGCATCGAGCGCGACGAATCGCGCCTCACGACAATCGCTTGCCGCCACCGGCTCTCCACCGCGCCAGAGGCCGTAGTGTACCGCGATCACATAGTGCCACAGGATGCCCTCCCCACTCGCACGATCCACCTCTTGGCGGATCACCTCGTGCAGATCGACAAGCCCTAGAATTTCGGCCTGGACTCCGGTTTCTTCGGCAATCTCGCGCCGTGCCGCGTCGGCTGTGCGCTCACCGGGCTCGACATGACCACCCGGCAGGCTCCACATGCCTGCCAGCGCACCCTTGCCTCGTTCGCCGAGCAAGACGGTACCATTACGAAAGATTGCGGCGCTTGCCCCAAGCCGCGGCCAATAGGGGCGTTGCTCGACCGTTATCACCATTGGCTGCTGACGCCCCACCTCGATCTCGGAAAGCACGGCTATAGTCATAGCATCAGGAAGGAGCCATTACGGGAATGTGCTCGCGCTACAATTTGACATCGGCGGCGGAGGCCGTGCGTGCGTATTTCCGTCTCTCGGAAAGCGACACCTTCCCGCCGCGATACAATATCGCGCCGACGGAGCCCGTCGCCATCATTCGCACGGCACCGGACGAGACGCGCGAGCTTCGGCTTGTCCGCTGGGGTCTCATTCCGGGTTGGGTCAAGGACCCGCGCGGCATGCGGCTGATCGTCAACGCGCGCGCTGAGAGCGTTGACGAGAAGCCCGCTTTCCGGGGTGCCTTGCGTCACCGCCGATGCCTTGTGCCGAGTAATGGCTTCTACGAATGGACTGGCCCTGCCCGGGCAAAAACGCCGTTTCTGTTCCGGCCTCGCGCAGGCGGTCTGATGGCACTGGGCGCGGTGGCCGCGCATTGGCTCGGCGCCGATGGCAGCGAACTTGAGACGATGGCAATCCTTACTGTTCCCGCAAATGCCACCGTCGCGCCGTTCCACGATCGGATGCCGCTCATCATCCCTCAGGACGCGTTCGATCGGTGGCTGGATTGCCGGTCCGACGAAGCGACATCGATCACCGATCTTATGGCTCCTGCACCCGATGACCTTCTCGAAGTGGTCGAGGTCAATCCGGCGCTCAACCGGCCTGGACGCGAAGGCCCGGATCTCTTGTTGCCACCCCCTCCACGCTTGCTTTGACCGTGTGAGATTTTGCCTCGCAGCGCATCTTTGCAGTGGACGTGATTCCCCTTCGGTCAAGCTTGGCGGATAGAGAGCGCTTTCCGCCAACCCATTGACGTGATGGATCGAGACGCCTTAGCAGAGGTCTCGAAAAGGTCTTACAGAGCGTCTATCGTGCCACAGTCATAGCAATAACAGATGCGACGCGAGATCAAGGCGCGGACTTTAACGCCTCGCAAATGGGGACGCACCGAGGGTGACGCGCCTGCTGCGCCGCGCCCGAAACAACGGCTGCCGGCCCAGGTGATCGATATGCGGCAGGGGCAGCGGAAGCTGCCGGCACTGCCGACAGGAATTCAACGCATCGGAGCGCCGGCGCGCGGAGGAGTCTAGGACGATGCAATACAAAGGTGAGGATCTGGACCTGCGCGTGCCTCAAGTTCGGGCTTCGCGCGATTTCTACGCATCAGACTTTGAGCCCACGACGAGCAACGGTCGATGGTCGCGGCCCCCTTCGTTCGGCCTGGGCAACGGCGAGCCTCTCTGGGTCGACGAGGTTCTCCTCGCCTGTTGCAACTACGCCTTCGACGTGGCCCAGGCGAATGGTGCCGCGGAGGTCGATCTCGAGCATCTCGTCAACGCTTTGACTCGCGTGGAGGCTGCCGCCCGCGTGCTCGAAAGCCGTGGCGTCCGCGAAGGCTACCTCCGGCGCGAGAGTGCGGCGCTCATTGCAAGCGAAGTGCCGGCCGCGAATGCCAAAGATGCGGTCTCGCCGCGCCGCTCTGCCGATTTCGAAGATATTCTGCGCCATGCCTCCGACGTCGCGCACCGGCGCGGGTCACCGGCGAGCGTGGACGATGTCCTGTGGGTACTTCTGCACTACAACCGCGATCTCCCGGTCGTGCAGCTTCTGCGGCGCCTCACGCCGGACTGGCAGCGGCTCGACTGGGTGCGTATCCGCGAGCCTCAGATCCCGGAGCCCGCCTCGCGCTCCGTCGCGGTGCAACTCGTAGCAAACGATGGCCTGCATGGCCGGATCGCCACCGTCGACGATAGCCTGCGCCTGATGCAGTCCGAGTTCACCACCGAACGCAAGATGCTGATGGATCTGATTCGGGACATCCAGCGCGATGTCGTCGCCCAGCGCGGTGACGGCGCAGCGCTCCGCAGCGATCTCGGCCAGCGACTCGAAACACTCGAGCGCGTCCTGAGCACGCGATCCGAGACGCGCACACAAGCGCTCATGTCCGATCGGCTGGCACATCTCGAGCAGACCTTGCAAAGTGGCCTTTCGGAGGCTGTACGCGGAACGCGCGAGCTGACCCAACGCCTCGGAACGCTCGAAACCGCGATCACCGACGTGAAAGCAACGCCAGCGTCCGGCGCCATTGGCGAGCGGATCACGGCGCTCGAAAAAGCCGTCCACAATGGCCTCGGAGAGGGGGCGCGCAATTGGGCGAACCTTGGTCAGCGGCTGAACAAGATCGAGGCAGGCCTCGGCGAACGTCCGGAATCTTCAGGCCTCGAGGCAATCGGCGAGCGCATCGCGAATCTTGAGCGCATCATCGAGACGAGCCTTGCCGATGGTGTCCGTAATTTCGGTCAGTTGGGGCAGCGGCTCGCCGCGTTTGAGACCTCGGCCGGCGGTGAGGGCTCGTCGCGCCTTGTCGAGACGCTCGAGCCTCGACTGCTCGCGATCGAGCGCCACTTGGGGGACGCCGGCAGCGACGCTCAACAGCGGCAGGGCCAGTTTGTCAGCCATCTCGAAGACGTCAGCAAAATTTTAGAAACCGCGCAAAGCGAAGTCGCCCGGCTCCAGGGTGATATGGCGGATCGCTTGTCCGCGATCGAATCCTACCTGTCTGAAGGCCCTGTCGCATCTCCAGCGGGTGACGGCATTGACCTCCGCGAAGTCACAGAGCGGCTCGGCGGCCTCGAACGTACCGTCCGCAGTGGCTTTGGCGACGCAGCCACGGCCATGAGCCAGATCGCGCAGCGGCTGATCACCGTGGAGCGCAATGTACTGGATCGTCCGCAGGACACGGAGTCCATGCTGATTCTCGAAGATCGGATCGGCGCGCTGGACACACGCGGGCGACAGACGCTGACCGCAACAAGCGAGATCGTTGAACGGTTGCGGGCTCTCGAACAGCGTCCGCTTTCCGAGGCGGGCACTGAGATCGACACATCGGCTCTGATGACCCCGATCGCGCTAAAGCTCGCGACATTGGAAGATACCAGCGTCGCCCGCGTCGATGCCGTGCAAACGGCCATCGGGGCTATTGGCGCCCGGCTCGACCAACTCGACGAGCGCATGCGCGCCGAGTCCGTCGTCACTGAGGAAGCGCTACGCGGGCGCGACCAGGACTTTGATTTCATTTATAACGAGATCAAAGAGGTTGCACAGAGTCAGGCGACGCTCAACTCCGCCGTCAGCGATTGGCGCTCGGAAAGCCAGGAGCACTTCGGCGCGTTAGCCAGCCGCCTCGAAAAGCTCTTCGCGCAACCGATGGCGGCACCTCGTGCAGTGCCGGAGACGGCCGCTGCGTCGGGCCAACCGCTCGGTCTCCAGCCCAAGGATGTCCCCGACATCGTCCTCAACGGCGCGTCGAGCAAGGCCGAAAAGGCGGGCGGTATATCCGTGAGGGCGGACGACTACGAACTGCCACCCGAGCCCGGCCGCGGCTTCCGGTACTGGCTCTTCGGAACGTCGAGCCTGTCCGCCGCGAACCGCGAGAACGAGCTGAAGATCGGCCGCATGCGGGATAACATCCGCGATGCCCGCGAGCGCCGTCGCACCGAGGTCTGACGACGGAAGGGGATGAGCGGTCACGCATCACGCTTCCACGCGTGGCCGGCTCGTTGTCGATCAATCGAACAGGATCACTTGGCGCACGACGGCAGCCTCGGCCAGCCGGTCGAACCCCTCGTTCACATCGTCGAGGCGGATCCGGGCCGAGAGCAATTTGTCGACTGCCAGCTTGCGATCCTTGTAGAGACCGATGTAGCGCGGCACATCGCGGGCGATCACGCAGCCTCCCATGTAGCTGCCAAGCACCTGCCGACCGTCCTGCACCATCTGATAATGCGGCAGCGTCAACTGCGCGGCCGCCGGCGACAGCCCTGCCGAGACCGTCTTCCCGCCGCGTACCGTGATCTTGTAGGCGAGCTCCATCGCCTTGATCGTCCCCGCCATCTCGAACGCAGCATCGACGCCGCCATCGGTCGCTTTGACGATCTGCTCGATGCAGTCCGCATCGCGCGCATTGAAGGTATCGGTCGCTCCAAGCTGCCGCGCGAGCGCCAGTTTGTCGTCATGCACATCGACCGCGATGATCCGGCCGGCGCCGGCCACGATCGCTCCCAGCAGACACGAAAGCCCGACTCCGCCCAACCCGACGACAGCAACCACGTCACCCGCCTTCGTCTCGGCCGTATTGACTGCCGCCCCGACGCCGGTCACGACCGCGCATCCGAAGAGCGCGGCATCCTCGAAGGGAACGTCTTTGGGGATCTTCTGCACGGAATTTCGCGGCACGACAGCGTGTTCCGCGAAGCACGACAGGCCCGCGTAATGTGCCACGTCCTTGCCGCCCAACTTCAGACGCCGCCCGCCCGTCGCCAGATCACCTTTCTGCTTGGCTGCGTTGAACGTCGTGCACAGGTTCGGCCGCCCGCTCACGCACTGACGACACGATCCGCAGCTCGGCGCGAAGATGAAGACCACATGGTCTCCCACTGCGAGATCCTTGACGCCATCTCCGACCGCAGCGATCTCGCCTGCACCCTCGTGTCCGATAACTGTCGGTAACGGCCGTGGACGCGCGCCTTCGATGGTCGAAAGGTCCGAATGACAGAGGCCCGCGGCCCGCACCCTGACCAGAACCTCACCAGCCCGGGGACCTTCCAGCTCGAGTGTTTCGATCCTCAGCGGGCGGCTCTTGGCATAGGGACGTGCCAACCCTTGCTCATAGAGAACGGCGCCTTTGACTTGCATGGTGGACTCCGGATTGGCTCTGTCGAGCTCGATTCAAGACCCGCACTATACCGAGCGCCGACTTGGCTGCCAGCACCTGCGCCGGCGAGGTTGCGAACTTTTAGGTTGCGCCAGCACCCTGAACAGGCACAATGACGCCTACCTGCCAAATCGTAACCATGACAGGGGTTTGCATCATGAGCTTCAAGACCACGACAATCACTGCAGGCGCCGCGTTGGCGATCATAGCACTCGCCTTGCCGGCCACGGCCCGCGACGTCGTCACGCGTGAGGATGGCGTCACCCGCGTCAAGGCGCCGACGACGCGTGTCCGCGTCGATGAGGTGACCGGCGATACGCGCGTCAGGGTTCGCGCGCCGGCAACCCGTGTGAACGTCGACACTGAACGGGGCCACGTCCGCATCCGCGTCCCATACTACAGCGGCGACATCCGCTGGTAACAAATCAGCCGTCTCCCGGCGCGCAACGAAAGGCGCCGGGAGACGACCTCCGCAAATTTTTACTGACATCCATTAGCGGTCACGCGAGTTTTTTTGATCGACCCACCAGCAGTCACCAGTTCACCCGCTCCATTCTCTTCGTGCTGATGCCAGGCTCCGGAACTTATTCGGTGTCGTAATGCTGCGCTTTCCCCGCAATCAAAGCCGATGGACGCTAACGCTGCTGAACGCGTAGCGTGGGCCGTCGATGGTACAGCGTTTGAGAACGAGGCTGCTTTGACATGGCGATCCCGACGTCCGCGGAAGCAAACACCGATGGAAGCCGGTGCGGCCTGCCGCTGTGGGGCATCATCGCGGCCTCAGGATTGATCGTCGGCACGACGGGCGGCTTGCGCCAGGTCGTTGGGCTTTACATGCCGCCGGTCTCCGCGAGCCTCGGCATCGGTCTGGAGCCTTTCTCGACATCAATGGCCGTTGCGAACCTCCTATGGGGCATCGGAGGCGTCGTCGCGGGCGCCATTGCTGATCGTGTCGGAGCCGGCCGTGTGACGCTGGCCGGCCTCATCTTCATCATCGTCGGCTACTACATTCTGTACGCTGCCCAGAGCCCATCCGACCTGATGTGGAGCGGCGTATCGCTCGGCTTTGGCGTCGGCGCGTGTGGCTTGACTGTCTTGGTCGGCGTGGTGGGCCGCGCTGCACCGCCCTCGCGCAGGACAGCCGCCATTGCCGCACTCGGCATCGCCAATGGGATTGGCAATTTCGTGGCCTTTCCATTCACCCATCTTCTCATGGAAACGATGGGCTGGCGGGGCAGCATTCTGGCAGTCATCGCAACGCTTCTGCTGCTCCTTCCGTGCGTGTGGCTCGTCAGCGGCAAGCCCTCCACATCGAGCGACGTGAAACCGCAAAGCCTCCGCTCTGCATTCAACGAGGCCTTTCGGCTACCCAGCTATTGGTTGCTGGTCGTTGGATACTCCGTCTGTGGTTTCCACGTCGCATTCTACGCGGTCCACCTGCCGGCCTACGTCGCAACGCTGGGTTTGCCATCGTGGGTGGCTGTTTGGGCCCTGACAGCGGTTGGCATCGCCAATATCATCGGCATCATCGGCACGTATATCGCCGGACAATCCGCCCGTTACATCGAGAAGCGCGTCGCTCTGACCATCATCTATCTGGTGCGCTGCTTCGTCTTCCTGGGGCTTCTCTATCTGCCGCCGTCCGGCATTACGATCATCGCCTTGAGCACATTGCTCGGCTTCTTCTGGCTCGCCACGATCCCCTTGACGAGCGGTCTCGTTGCCACCTTCTTCGGCACGGCCTGGCTATCGATGCTCTTTGGCTTCGTACTTCTCTCTCACCAGTTCGGGTCGTTTTGCGGTGTGTGGCTGGCCGGCGTGCTGTTCGACCTGACGAAGTCCTACGATGCGATGTGGTGGATCTCGATCGGCCTCAGCCTGTGCGCCGCCATCCTCCACTGGCCCATCAGAGAGCAGCCCGTCCCTCGTTTAGCCGCGGCGGCTTGAGGCACGCCAGGGCAATGAGCATTTCACGGACGGATTGGCTGGGGCGGGAGGGTTCGAACCTCCGCATGGTGGAATCAAAATCCACTGCCTTACCACTTGGCTACGCCCCATTAGCGGGGCGGGACCATAGCTTGCGGCCGGCCCCGCTGCAATGGTCACGCGTCACGAAAAAACACTCTCGGCCCGGGGTCGGCCTGCACGCGACAACCAGGAAAAACGACAGTATTTTCATCGCCTGATTTTTACGGCTGCAGTTTTACGCGAAGCACTAGGCTGTTGTTACTGACCCGCAGGAATTCTTTGGAAAAAGCTAAGGAATCGCGAGGTTTCCTCTTGACATGCGCATTTATGCCTCATCAATATAATTATAGGAATAATTGCCGCATCGAGGATCCAGATCCCGGATGTGGACGTTAACACCGCAGCCTGAGGATCCCGTCGAGGGCAGCTGCTATGAGTATTGAAAGACTGAATAAGGCAGCATCGGCAGCGGGTTTTGCCATGGCAACTCCCGACGATGACGCAGCCGAGATTGAAACACCCATTGAGGACGAGATGCCGGCGGAAAGCCGGGCCTTGGTTCTCGCAACACCGGCAAGCCGCATCTTACACGGCGACACGCTCGCTGCACTGTCCGCATGGGCGAAAAATGTATGGCCCACGCTGGGTTGGCGCCAGCCTGCCTAGTCTGGAATACTTGGCGTTGTGGGTGTCCCATCCACGTGGCGCTCTGCAGCGTGTTTCCTCCCAAGCCGGTTCTCACCGGCTTTCTTGTTTTTTGGGAGCCAAGAACGGACAACTAGGTCAGACTGGAGCAGCTTCCAGCGCCACGAGTCATCCGCGAGCGGAAGCCAGTTGCAGGGTCACTTCCCATGTCCAGCCATCCACGAGAGCACAGTCTCGAAGTGATCGGCGATCCACAAATGACCCTCGCCCGACAGGTCAGTAAATTCGCATTGCGGAAGCTGTGCCGCCAGTCGCAGTGCAGCAGATCGTGGAATGTTTTCGTCCTCTGACCCAAGCCAAATGCGGGCTGGAGCACGAACGCGCGCAAGATCGACGTGCCACGGCGTGCCGAACAGGCTGAGATCCGTGACAGGCCCCACGACACCCGGCCGCAATCCCTCAATAAACGTCTGACCAATATGAGTGGCGATATCTTTGCGTAACAACATCCGCCTATCCGCAGCCGCAATCCGCAACATTGCCGCGCGCACGCCAGCGTCGGGTGAGACATCGAGTATCGTACGAAACGCCTGGAACGCGGCCTCGACCGCTGGTCGTTGTTGAGAAAGCGTTGCAAAGCACAGCCGATGGAACGGCGTGATTTCATCTTCCGGTTCGCCCGCGATGGGCCCCACGGGAGCGGCCAGCGCCAGCGACGTGACCCGTTCCGGCATCTCGGCTGCAATGGCGACGGCAAACGGTCCGCCACCCGCTATCCCGAGCACGCCAAAGCGGCCGAGCCCGAGCCTATCGGCGAAATGACCAATATCCCGTGCGAAGCGCGAAAGAGTTGGCGCCTCGTGAGCGGTCGTCGCGCCATAACCCCAACGGTCCGGCGCGATGAGCCTGATGCCATGCTGCTGCGCCGCCGCGTGAGCGCCGACAAACTTCAATCGCGAGCCGGGCGTACCGTGGAGAGCGATCACCGGCTGTCCGTCGGCCGTGCCCAAAGTCCGGTAGGAGAAACAGCGTTTGACGCCGACCGCGACAAGCCCGTCCCCCGCGACGTCTTCAATGGGCGCAGTCCACTTTTGCTCCGCCAAAGGCTCAGCGACGAAGGGCTCGGTCGGGAGGGGCGGGACCGACGGCTGAATTGCGGCACTCATCGCTGCGGCGTCCTTTAGACAAAAAGGCAAGTCGCCAGCAAAAGCCCCAGGAAAAGCAACGCCGCTTGACGATACACTCGGCACGTCTCACACGCCCACGCTTCTCCCAATCGCTCGACGATAACACTGAAGCGCATTTGCCGACCGGCGGTTCCTTATGAAGCCGCATCCTGCACGCACAAAAAGGCAAACGGGAGGTTGTGCCCTCCCGTTGTGCCATTGCCGCGCTGATTGTGCATCTTATTTCTTGATGCGGAACTCTTGGTGGCAGCCCTTGCAATTCTTCGCGACTTCGCCGAATGCCGTCTTGAAGGGCGCTTCCCCCTGCTCTGCCGCGACGCTCGCCTTGGCGGCAGCATCGGCCATTGTCTGACCCTTCGCGTCGAATTCCTCGAACGATTGCCAGATCTTAGGCGAAGCCGTCGTCTCGCCTCCGGTTTCCGTGCCCTTGGGGAAGAGCTTCGCAAAAGCACCCCAGTTCTTGTGAATGGTATCCATGCTGGCCTTGGCTTTGGCCGCGTCGAAGGGAATTTCCCCTTTCACCATCTGCACGGACTGCTTCGTCGCCCCGCCGACGGCCTTCATAAGTTGCTGGCGCTGCGCAATTGCATCCTGAGCCAACGCCACACCAGACGCAACGACTGCGGCGCCAGCCACCAAGGAGAGGCCAGTCAGCACTTTCGATTTCAACATTAGAGCTCCTTTTTCAATGACCTCGGCAGGTCATGGGAAATTTGGAACCTATCCAAGCCGCTCAGGGTTCGCGCCTTAACTTTTCGTGAGCCATTCTAAAGTGCGCAAAAAAGAACCGCCCGAAAGCGACTTAACGCTTCCGGGCGGCTGCAACGGTGTGTCGGGATGTTAGCGCAAGTTGCCGCAGAACCTCTGAATGCGGCCGCAGGCTTCCTCCAGACTCTCATTGTCGAGCGCGTAGGAGACGCGGAAGAACGGCGCCATCGCGAATGCTGCGCCGTGCACGGTGGCAACGCCTTCCTCTTCGAGCAGCGCCGTCACGAAATCCTCGTCTGTCACGATCTTCGTGCCCTTGGGTGTCGTCTTGCCGAGCGCGCCTTCGCACGAGGGATAGACGTAGAACGCGCCCTCAGGCTTCGGGCATTTGATCCCTTTCGCCTGATTGAGCATCGAGACGACGAGATCGCGGCGGACCTTGAATTTCTCGTTGTTGACCGGGATGAAGTGCTGCGGCCCATTCAGGGCCTCGACACCCGCCCACTGCGAGATCGACGACGGATTGGACGTCGACTGGCTCTGCAGCTTACCCATGGCCTTGATGAGCGGCTCAGGCCCACCGGCATAGCCAATGCGCCAGCCCGTCATGCAATAGGCCTTGGACAATCCGTTCACTGTCAGCGTCCGCTCGTAGAGGCTTGGCTCCACCTGGGCGATCGTGAAGAACTCGTGCCCGTCATAGAGCAGATGCTCGTACATATCGTCTGTCAGCACCCAAACATGCGGATGCTTCAGCAGCACGTCCGTCAACGCTTTTATCTGCTCTTTCGAGTAGGCCGCCCCAGTCGGATTAGATGGCGCATTGAACATGAACCACTTCGTCTTCGGCGTAATGGCGCGGTCGAGCGCTTCCGGCCGAAGCCGATACCCGTCCTCCATCGCACAGTTGACGAACACCGGCTTACCGCCTGCGAACTGTACGATGTCGGCATAGCTGACCCAGCACGGAGCCGGTATCACGACCTCGTCGCCCGGATTGATGGTGGCGCACAGCGCATTGAACAGCACCTGCTTGCCGCCCGAGCCGATCGTGATCTGGCTGCGCTTGTATTCGAGTCCGTTCTCGCGCTGGAACTTGCCCACCACGGCCTCTTTCAGCTCGGGCATGCCGTCAGCGTCGGTGTATTTCGTTTTCCCAGACTGGATGGCTTTGATCGCTGCATCTTTGATATTCTGCGGCGTATCGAAGTCCGGCTCTCCCTGGCTCAGAATGATGATGTTCCGGCCTTCTGCTGCGAGAGCGCGCGCTTTCGCCGAGATGCCCATCGTCGCGGAAGGAGTGATCCGGTTCAGGCTGTCGGCAAAAAAGCCCATGGCACGTTGCCTTTCTGGGTGTCGGGTTGCTTGAGAAGATCTCGCGACTTGCGAGGCGGCGCGGACCATAGGCGCAGGCGCCGGCAAGAGCAAGAAAGAGCCGGTGGGGCCTCAAGACAAATCGTCACCCGACGCGGCCGAATTCTGGGGCTTGGCGTAACTCGACGGGGATGACTAGAGTCGCTCGGCGAAGAAGGACGCCGGCAACGGAGGACGCCCGATGAAACTCATGCTGCACCACCTGAACCTGACGACCAACAACGTCTCGGCGATGGACGAGTTCTATACCAAAGTCCTCGATATGCAGGCCGAGCCCTCCCGCAACGCGACGCGCGATACCTCGCAGGGCTACGCGGGCAAGGTCTCCTTCGTCACCGACGGCCAGTCGGAAGTGCATCTCGCCGAGCGGGACCTGCAGGTCGGCTTCAAGACGGGCCAGGCTATCAACCCGCTGGAGAAAGGCCACATTGCCTTCCGGACCGACGACATCGCCGCATTCAAGAAGCGGCTCGAGGAGCGCGGCATCCCCTATTCCGATTTCGGGGCCTGGGCCATGAAAGGCTGGCAGCAGATCTTCTTCCACGATCCCGATGGCAATGTCATCGAGGTGCATCAAGTCCAGGAATAAGCGCTCCTGTTGCTACCCGTAGGCGCGCCCTCTGGCCGAAGCCGAGTTCCTTCGCTTCGGCGACAGACCCGTTTTCGTCTCGTGAGGGCAGCTCAGGCAACGTAGCGATCGGCTCATGTTGCGCGCCTGCCGAGGCGTTCGCGCCCAGCGTTCCCGACCCTCAGCTTTCAGCGGGCTCTGCTGCGCGCGGCTGGCGCTCTCCTTGCACCGGCGCCAAAATCGTCACCGCGAGATCGCGCCCGCGCGGCACATCCACCACCTCGAGCGGCTCCTCGAGTCCGTTCACGTCGACGCTGGTGATCAGATGCTCGTCGGGCTCCCAGCCGGCAAGTTGCGCCACGTCGTGTGACAGGACAAGTTGCACGTCCCGCTCCTTGGCGAGGCCTTCGAGTTGAAGCGCAATCTTGACCGCTGGGCCGACTACCGTGAGATCCACAGTCGTGCCGTGCCCGATACGTCCCAGAATGAGGTGGCCCGCATGCAGACCCGCCGCAATGCGGACCGCTCGGCCGAGCTCGGGACCGATCACCGAGTTGAGATGATCGAGCGCCAGATCAATGGCGCGAATGGCGCGCAATGCCTGTCGGCAACCGCCCTCAACTCCGTGCCGCTGCCCAAACACTGCAATCACGCCATCGCCGATGTATTTGTCGATCGTCCCGCCTTGCGAGCGGATCGCCGTACCAACCGCCGTGAAAAACTGGTTGAGCAGGAACACGACGTCGTAGGGGAGCTTGGTGCGGGTGAGCTCGTTGAACTCGCGCATGTTGACGTAGAGTACGGCAAGCGGCTTTTCCGTACCGCTCGAATCCGACTCCGGCACACCGGCCGCTTCCGGACCCGTTCCGACGGGCCGTAGTAGGCGCGTCACCACGAGAGGCTTTGCGGGCCGGATCTGGCAAGCAAGGCGCACGTTGGCGGGAGCCTCGATCGCGGCAAGCGTAACGGACTCGGGAAATACCGCTGGCGGCAGGTTCTCCGCGCCCTCCTCGATACGAACGCGGCACGTGGAGCATCGTGCCCGTCCGCCACACACCGAGGCGTGCGGAATCTTGTTGAGACGGGACATCTCGAGCAGCGTCGGCCCGATCGGAACCGACACGGTCGGCCCGCCGGCATAGCTGATCGACACGCGCGGCGATGAGAGCCACGAAAGATATCGAATAGCGAAAATCGCTGCGATCAAACCGAGAAGTGCAAGGAACCCAAGCCGGACCCAGACGCGATAGGTCGCGAGCAGCTCGTTGGCATCCGCACCGGGCCATCGGGTCAGCTCTTTCACCCGATCAAAGGCCTCCTTGTTCTCTATGAGTCCCGCTACGGCCCGTCCTGACACCATGAATCCGGCGAGCGATGCCAATGGAATTGTCATTGCGAGAAACAGCAGAACGGGCTGCATGGCCCGATAAGGCGGATGCAGCCGCAGCCAGAAATGGATGCCAAGGCACCCGTGGACCCAAACGATTACGAGCAGCGTGCTTTGCAGAATGGCGCTTGCCGGCCAAAGCCGCGCCAACTCATAGAGATAGTTGGTTTCTACCCCGAAATAATTAGCTGCAATTCGTGTATTGACGATGTGAGGGAACAGCAGAAACGGGATCAGCAGCCCCAGTACAATCTGCAGGAGTTCCCACCATGGAAGTCGAAAGGTCGTACGGCGCGCGAGTTTCCAAAGCGCGAAGAAAATATGAATGACAAGCGCGCTTGCGAGAATGATCGTGCCTGCAAGCGAGCGCGTCACAAGCACCCGCCAGCGGTCGATCTGATCCATCTGCTCGAGACTGACAAGGCCGACGGCAGTGTTGAGAAAGTGCGTCAGCGCAAACAGAAAAAGGATGAGGCCCGAGCCGAGCCGCAGCCGTTGCGGAATGTCCCCGCGCGTCAGAATATGCATCGATGGTCGCCCTCTGAGAGCCCGTGCATTATAACCAGAGGGTACACATCATACGATGACCGAAAAAGTGAAAACCGGTCATTAAGGTGCGGGAGCCAAACCCGGCACCCAATAAAAAAGTAATCAGCCTAAATAGATATGGGTAAGGCCGAAGCGCGGTTAATTGGTTTCAACCATGTCGAACGCGGCTTCCGATTGACTCTCGGCGCCAACTAGCGTCACGCGAATGCGCCGCCCCTTGAGATCGTTCAAGTCGGCCCCATCCGTCAGGTCCACGACGAACCGGCGGCTTCCGTCCTCGGACTTTCCGTTCGGTTGTGGCAGCGGAATCCAAATGCCGTCTGGCGCCTCCAGAAACACATCGCCCTCGCCCGCTTGCCCAGGAAAACGAGCATCGATGACAACTTGTGGCTGGCCGCCGGAAAGCCGGGTCTTAACCCGCTCCAGGCGAGGCGCATTGGTATCTGCCTTGCCCGCCTGCGGAACCCGATCAAGGGCATATCGCAGCGGACCGTTCTCCGGCGACTTGGCAGTGTCCGGCGGCACCGTGAGGCCGAGCATGGGTTGCACAGGGACGCACACTTCGCGGCAGATCCCGAGCTCCGCGGCGACTTTCAGCACCATCGGCTTCGTGGGATCTTTTGGCGTCAGCGCGACCGGGAGGACGACGTGCGTCTTATACCCGATCGTATCGCCATCACGATCTTTGAAGCGCAAGGGGGCCGGAAACATCAACTCGGCTTTTTCGAGATTTTGCGAGCCCTCGAGCTCGATCCGCGGCGGCACCCCTGAGGAGCCGGGGTTGCGCCAGTATGTTTTCCATCCCTGATCCAGCTCGATTTCAAGGCCGGCATAGATCGTCTTCGACGGTTGCCCCACACGCGCTACCGACCCCGCGACGAGACGCACGCGGGAAGCATGTTCCGGGACCCAAGCGGACGCCAAAGGCGGCGATGTTAATTCCTCAGCTGACGTCCCTCGCCCACTTACTCCGATTGCCCCGAGGCTCGCCAATAGCAATCCGCAAGAGGTGACGAACCAACCGGCCGCGGCCTTTGCCATTATGATGCCCCTGTTCAGCGCCTTCAGACGTCCTATCTAATAGTCACAAACCAGTACGCCAATGCGCCGCGTGGGCGCTTCACGGCGGATTGATAGGCTTCCCGTCGGAATGTGACAGGGTTAATCTCCAGCCATGACCGCCAAGGACAAGCCCTCCGCGTGGGCAAGTGACAGCTACCTGGAAGGCCAGATGCTGCTGGCCATGCCGACCATGACCGATAAGCGGTTTCGTCGAGCGGTCATCTATATGTGTCGACACTCTGACGATGGTGCCATGGGTATCATCATCAATCAGCATGCGCCGAGCGTGACATTCCGCTCGCTTCTAAAGCAGCTTGACCTCATCGAAGACGACGCTGACGAATGCAACGAGGATCTCGAAACGCGGGCGGTGCATATTGGCGGGCCCGTCTCGACCGAGCGCGGCTTCGTGTTGCATAGCGATGATTATGTCGTCGAGGACTCGACGCTTCCCATCGCGGGGGGCATCTGCTTGACGGCGACCATCGACATCTTGCGCGCCATTGCCGAAGGAAACGGACCAGCGGAAAGTCTTCTCGCGCTCGGCTATGCGGGCTGGGCGCCCGGTCAGCTCGAAAGTGAGATCCAGGCCAATGGTTGGCTACATTGCGCGGCCGATCACGAGCTGATCTTCGGTACCGACATCGATCAGATCTACGAGCGCGCTCTCTCGAAACTCGGCATCGATCCGACGTTTCTGGTGTCGGGTGCGGGTCACGCCTGATCGGGGTTTTCTCACTGACGCGATTCCGACATGAGATGGGCTTTCTCGCGCCGCCCTCTCAACAGGGCTTGGCCCGCCTTATTCGGCCGCCTTGGGCCGCTCCGATCTTGGAGGCGGCCCGTTTGAGTCTTGCCGCCGAGCGTCAGCTTTTCCAGCCAGCCGGTCGAGACTGGCCGCAACCGTGGGCGAAAGCGAAGCCATGGCCTCAGCGTGTCGCACGGCACGACGCACCGGCTGAGTGGGTGGTCCTGTCGTTTCGCCGAGCGCGGCACGAGGCAACGAGCCCGAGGGACCGGCGGCACCTGACGCGCCTGCAGCAACGGCCAACGGCTCCGCGGGGCGTCCCCCTCCCCCATTGCCCGAGTGTGGTCGGGCGGGAGGCGCGTGGAATGCCGGCTGCACATGGGGCGCATGTGATTGCTTAGGCTCAGTGGGCCGAGTGGTCGGTTGCAGCGGCGGCGATCGCATGGCAGGCGGTCGAGGCGTCCCGTTTGCCGCCGGACGCGCGCCGCCGATCGCATTTCCAATCGCGTTGGCTTGCATGGCGGGATGTATCTGCGGAGCAACGGGCGCACTCGCGGGGCGCGGCGGAACAGCCTGACCGTTCGAGGGGGGAGGGCTATGACCGAGTGGAGGTGGTGGTTGTCCCGTGTTGACTCGCGGTCCTGCGGAACCGCCACCCGCGGAAATCGGTGGTGGCGCGCGATCCATTGTTGCCGGTCCCGGTCCGGTCGGAGGCAGAGTTCGGGGCGATGAAGCGACCGCATCCGCGCGTGGCATCGGGGGCCTAGTCGACACGAGACCGGGCGGCCGCGTTCGCGACGTTGGCGCGGGCGGCGCGGAAAACGGTGCAGGGCCGGGAGGCCGGGGCGCCAAGTCCCCGCCGAACGGCGCTCCGCTCGCTGGTGCAGCCGCGGGAGCGGTAGGGGCCGACTGAACTGGACCACTACCTCCGTCCGTCACACTTTCCGACACAGCGTCTTCGGCCTGTGCCTCGACCGGCTTCTTCTTCTCTTGTCCGCGGACTAGGCCACGACGACGCATGCGGCGTTCGGATTTCCGAATCAGGCGCAGTAGACGGACAACTTCGTCTTCGCCCATCGCCTCGCCGTAATGGAAGCCCTGCGCATAGTGGCAACCGATGGCTCGCAAGAAGGACGCGTCCTCGGCCGAGGCGATCCCATCACCCACGACCTTGCGTCCAAGCTCGTGCGCAATCGCCACGATCGAACGGACCAGTGCCGCGTCGCGCTCGCCTTGGCTGGCCCATTCGACCAGCGCCTTGTCGATCTTGAATGCGTCGAAGGGGAACCGGCCGAGATAGGGGAGCGAGCTGTATCCCGTGCCAAACCGCTCCATCCAAAGCTCGATCCCCGCCTCGTGTAGTAATTCAAGCACGTGGGTCGCCTGCTCCGGATTGTCCATTACCAGGCTCTCGGGAATCTCGAGACACACGGTGCCCGCCGGCAGCACGGAGCGGGCGCGCGCGTTGCGAACCTCCTGGATCAGCTCGGGCGAAAGAAGTTGGCGACTGGAGAGACTGAGGGTGACGAACAGCGGATGCTCGGGCCGCGGCAGCTCCTGCTGCCAGCGCGCAATATCGCTGAATGCCCGATCGAGAATGTAGGAGCCAAGCCGTGTCGCCAGGTCTGCTCGCTCTGCCAGCGGCATGAGATCCGACGGCGAAACAATACCAAGCTTCGGGTGCTGCCATCGGACGACGGCTTCGAAGCCGATCAATTCGTCGTTCGAGAGGCTCACGATAGGCTGATACAGCAGGGCCAGCCGCTTATCTTGAATCGCCTGCGCCAAATCGCGTTCGAGCTGCAAGCGCTCCGCCCGCTCGCTTTGCATTTCCGGGCTGAAGATCTCTGCCCGGTCGTTACCTTGCCGCTTGGCGCGATACATCGCGACCTCGGCGTTGCGCAGCAGATCCCGGGGATTTTCCTCCGCTCCATCGCTGAGGGCAATGCCGATCGATCCCGTGAGAACGATCTCCTCACCGGCGATCCGGATCGGTGAGCGCAGCGACAACCGCAATCGCTCGGCAAATGCTGCCAACTCCGCGGGGGCGTTCTGGCCAGCGAAGAACAGCGCGAACTGATCGCCGCCAATTCTGGCGAGCGTCCCTTCTCCGCCGAGGATGCGTGCAATTCGTCGCGATACCGTCAGGATGATGCTGTCGCCAACGACGAGGCCGAACGACGCGTTGACCGAGCGAAACCGGTCGACATCGACGAAGATCACCGCAACCTGACCGGGCATGCCCTCGCGGAGCCGCTGTAATGCGCCGCCGAGGCGATCGAGGAACAGCTCCCGGTTCGGAAGCGACGTCAGGCTATCGTAGACGGCGTTATAGAGCAGACGTTCCTGGGCGCGCCTCTGGTCGGTGGCATCCCTTACCAATCCGACACAGCGCAGGTTGCGGCGGTCCGATGTCGGAACGCTCGCGCCCTCGAACTCGAGCCAGCGATACGAGCTGTCCGCATGCCGGAGCCGGATGTTGGTGCGTAACGTGCCGCCCTCGCGCTCGCGGATGGCCAGCAGCTCGAGCCTGAAGCGTTCGCGGTCCGCAGGATGCACGTAGGCGAGAAAATCGTCGACGCCGCTGGGAAGCTCCCCAGGACCGAGCCCGAGTGCAGCCTCGATCTCTTGATCCAGTCTCAGCTCGTCGCGGCGCACGTTCCATTCCCAGAACGCCACGCCAGCCCGATCCATGGCGGCTATTCGTAACTGCTGCCCGCCGTGGCCCACGCCAAGCATGGGCTCGGCCGATCTGAACGCGTACTGGGTAACCGTGAATCCGATCAGAACCAGGATCAGTACGAGGCCTGCCACAAGCCCCGAGATCGCGAATTCGCCGGACATGCGTCCGGTCAGCGTGACCGCCGCCCCGAACAACCAGGCCAGAAACAGGATCCACGTGGGCATGAGCGCGAGTGCCCGGTCCAGGCCCCTCAACGCCAACACCAGGATCAACACGAAGCCGAGCCCGCCGATCAGCGCCAGCGACAACCGCGCAACCGTTGCGGCGAGGCGCGGATCGAGCACGGCGACGCCGACAATCGCCAGTTGCGCCGCGATCCAAACGACGAACAGCGTGCGCGCAAAGCCACCCCAGAGGTTCACCCTGAGGAATGCCGTGAGGAAGATGACGAGACTGGCGGCCAGCGCCGCTTCCGCTGCCGCCCGATACTGCGCGTTGTCCTCTGGCTTCATCTGGAACAGCTTGTGCCAGAATCCGAAATCCACACACAGAAGCGCAAGCGCGCACCACGCGACGAGCCCCGCCATTGGGAAGATCGACTTGTGATTAGCCGCGAATACGGCCGTCAGGAAAACGGCGAGCAGACCCGTGATGCCGAGCATGATGCCGTTGAAAAGCTGCCGTTCGCGTTGCTGCTGCTCGAAGGAGATGGGCTTCCAAAGGTTGATCCGCGAGAAACGGTCGGATGCGAGTTCGGCAACGTAGGTGATCGTCTGGCCGCGCTCGATGGTGAGGCGGTAGATGTCCACGCGATCGTTTCTCACGCGTTCCGGCGCGAAGCCTGCCGAATGCGTGACAGCCGCGATGCGCCGTGCGTCGAGATCGGGCCACACGACACCCGACCCGATCGGCGTATAGCGATCCGCCGTGAGCCACAGCTCGATGACTTTGTTGGTCGGATTGGTGAGCGCGAATGCCAACCAGTTCGGATTCGTGCCGGGCGTCGCCGCCTTCACGGCCATGCGCGCCGTTGCACCATCCACGCCGGGCGCCATCTCGATCTGCAGCGTGTCACCGCGGCCTTCGTAAGCTTCGCCCAGCGTCGAGACTTCCAGCCGATCCTGATCCCCGGTCAGCACAATTGGCTTCAGCGCCTGCGCCGGGCCAAGCTGCATCAGAACCGCGATCATCACGAGACCGAACGCAGCCAATGACCGCACCGCGCTGCCGAAAGGCCCACGCCACGTCCCTGTACCGGAGCGTGCCACCGCTCGATCCCGGCTTGGGTTTGTCACGTTCCCCCTTGTCCCCCTGTCCCACCTCATGCCGCGTGTCCCTCCGCGGCGATTGCAGGTGGCCCGGTGCCACCGGGCAGTGGCGCAGCCGAACTTGGCACGCAGCACGGATCCAAGATCTTTACGTCGGGATCCACGGCGACATTGGCCGTTGCAACGTCGTGTCGCAGACGCGCAAACAGCAAATGATCCTCGAAGGCGCCATTGATCATCAGATAGCGTCGGGCAAGCCCTTCGTGACCGAAGCCGGCGCGTCGAAGGACGCCAATCGAGGCGCTGTTCCTCGGCATGCAGGCCGCTTCGATTCGGTTGAGTTCGAGATCGTCGAACGCATAGCGCAAGACGCGTTCGAGCGCCTCGCTCGCATAGCCTTGCCGAACGAACGGCAGCCCAATCCAATAGCCGACCGAAGCAGACTGCGTGACGCCACGTCGAATATTGGTCAGCGTCACACCTCCGAGCAGCTCTCTGTCCTGGGCCCGCTCAACGAGAAAGGCAGCGCCTGTCCCGAATCGCCGGTCCGAGCGGTAGCGCTTCAGCCGCCGCCGAAACGCGCCGCGCGAAAGCTCGTCGGGCGACCATGCGGGTTCGAACGGCTCGAGGTGCTTCCGGCTGGTCTCGCGCAGTAGCGACCAAGCCTCGTAATGATGGGAGGCCGGCTCTACGAGCAGCACACGACCGCTTCGGAGCGGAGGCCCCGATCGTGCGAACAGCCTGTCGAGCTTCAATCCCATCGTTATCGTTCGAGCCCCGCTCGCCTGCTTATCAGCCAGCCGCCGCGGCAGACTGGTCGGCAACGTCTTGCAAATCTCCGCCCTGATTGCCACCGACCAACGCGATCGACAGCTCCGAACCCGTAATCAGCCGCTCGGCCACGCGACGTACACCGTCGGCCGTCACCGCATCGACCTTTCCAATCAACTCATCCGCCGGCAACAATCGGTCGAAGGCGAGAAGCTGCCGGGCCATCTGCTCGGCTCGAGACACCGAACTCTCGAGACTCATAAGCAATCCCGTCTTGAGCTGCGCCTTCGCGCGTTGGATCTCACGTTCGTCTGGCTTTTCCGAGACAAGGCGCGACAGCTCCTGCTGCACGACGTCCACCAGCTCTTGCAGCGTGTCCGCGCCAGTCGAGGCGTGCACCGAAAGTAGGCCGATGTCCGCGAGGCCCCAGGCCGACGAATAGATCGAGTAGCAGAGCCCGCGCTTCTCACGCACTTCCTGGAAGAGACGCGATGACATGCCGCCGCCCAGCAGCCCCGAGAGAACCTGCACCGCATAGAAGTCCGGATCGCGATAAGCGAGACCACGATAGCCCAGCACCACGTGCGCCTGCTCGAACGGTCGCGTCGAGATCCGAGGGCCTCCGACATAGATCGCCGGCATCGCCTTCGGCGCCTCGCCGGATGGCAATCCCCCGAACAGGTCCTCGGCATACTTCAGGAGCGTCTCGTGCTTGATCTTGCCCGCCGCGGAAAGGACCATGCTTCCCGCCCGATAGCGCGCATCGAGAAAGCCGCGCAGCTCGTTGGCGGAAAAGCCCGAGACGCTCTCCGGCGTGCCGAGAATAGGCCGCCCGAGCGCCTGCCCGGGAAATGCCGCGTCCTGGAAAAGGTCGTAGACCGTGTCGTCAGGGCTATCCCGCGTCGACGCGATCTCCTGCAGAATCACCTCGCGTTCGCGCGCCAGTTCCTCCTCCGCATAGAGGGAGTTCTGAATGATATCGGCCAGGATATCGAGAGCCACATGCACGTCATCTTTGAGCACGCGCGCGTAGTAGCACGTGGTGTCGAGGCTGGTGGCGGCATTGAGATCGCCGCCCACCTGCTCGATTTCCTCGACGATCTCCAGGGCAGAGCGCCGGCGCGTCCCCTTGAACGCCATATGCTCCAGAAGAT
The DNA here is from genome assembly GCA_050250755.1 of Hyphomicrobiaceae bacterium. Lineage (GTDB taxonomy): Bacteria > Pseudomonadota > Alphaproteobacteria > Rhizobiales > Hyphomicrobiaceae. The sequence continues at coordinate 10,313 of JBFWOB010000007.1, read as the reverse complement.
GCGAAATGCCGTGCTCCGACTGCGCCTCGTGCCGGGCACCGGACGCAACCCAAAGACCGAGGGCCACTGTCCCTAGGTGCGGCATCTCATGCGAAACCACACGAAGGCCGTTCGACAAACGCGACTGATGGGTCGTCATTACGAGGTACTCCTGCGACCGGCATGCGCTTCTACAAATGCCGCGACCATGGCGACATCCCCGGGCACGCGATGGATGCGCTCAGGCAACGCCGCCTGGCGCGCGACCGAATCGGGCGTCACGGGCGGATGCCCGACTGCCTCGCGGATGGCATCGGGAAACTTTGCGGGATGGGCTGTTGAGAGCGTGATCATCGGGACGCTATAGTCGCGCGCTACCCGTCGGGCCACCGCCGTTCCCACCGCCGTATGTGGGTCGGCCAGATAACCCGTCTCTCGCTCGAGCCGGCGAATTTCGGCGATCGTCTCCTCCTCGCTCGTTCGGCCAGCGTCGAAAAGCTCGCGCAGTTGCCGCAATTCTTCGTGTTCGAGCGCGAAGCGGCCTTCCTCCCGAAGCGCCGTCATCTCTTCGTTGAGACGGACCGGGTTTCGGCCTGCGATCTCGAATAGAAGCCGCTCGAAATTCGACGAGATCTGAATATCCATGCTGGGCGAGTAGGTGGCGACGACGCCTTTGGGCTCGTAAAGTCCAGCCTCGAGGGTTCGCACGAGAATATCGTTCACGTTCGTGGCTACGACGAGACGCTCGATCGGCAAACCCATCCGCGCAGCGGCATAGCCCGCAAAGATGTCGCCGAAATTGCCCGTCGGCACCGTGAAGCTCACCCGCCGCTCGGGCGCTCCGAGCGCTACCGCCGAGGTGAAGTAATAAACGATCTGAGCAATCAGCCGTGCCCAGTTGATCGAGTTGACGCCGGTCAGCCCAAGCCGGTCGCGCAGTTCCAGGTCGTTGAAGAGCGCCTTCACGATGTTCTGGCAATCGTCGAACGTGCCATCAACGGCCAGCGCGTAGACGTTTCCGTCTGCCGCAGTCGTCATCTGGCGACGCTGCACATCACTCACGCGCCCATGCGGATAGAGAATGAAGATGTCGATCGACTGCCGTCCGCGAAAGGCCTCGACCGCTGCCCCACCTGTATCGCCAGAGGTCGCGCCGACGATCGTCGCCCGTTTGCTGCGCCGTGTCAGCGCTCTATCCATCAGGCGCGCCAGCACCTGCATCGCCACATCCTTGAAGGCGAGCGTCGGGCCATGGAAGAGCTCGAGAACCCAGTCCGAAGGCCCGATCTGGACGAGAGGCGCAATCGCGCGATGGCGGAATGTGGCGTACGCTTCGTGGATAATGCTCGAAAGAGCTGCATCATCGATTTCGCCGCCGACGAAAGGCCGAATCACCTGCAGCGCCACGTCCTCGTATGGCTGGCCGGCAAAACGCGCGATCTCTCCGCGTGAAAGTTGCGGCCATTCCACGGGCAGATAGAGGCCCCCATCGCGGGCAAGCCCCGTCAGAAGGACATCTTCAAACCCCAGCGACGGAGCCTTTCCCCGAGTGCTGACGTATCTCACGGCGTAAAGCCCTCGGCTTGGAATGTTTCGAAAACGATACCACGACGGCCGAGCGAACCTACCGGCGAAGCAGGACCGCCACAAGGGCGCCGGGGGTCAGACCACCGGCTGTCCCCAGCGTTAAGGGGAACCTTGAGTTGCAGATTTTGCGGCTTCGCGGTCACGATGCAACCGCGACCACACGAAGGCCACATATACGCCAACAAGTGTGGCCGCTAGGCCATACCAGGTCACCGCATACTGCAAATGGCTATTTGGAAGTTCCAGCCGAGTCACACCGCCCTGGGGAGCCGGTGGCGGCGCCGATCCTGCCTCGGCATCGATCGCAAACGGGACCACCTGCCGAGCCAGGCCCGGCGAAAGTGACTGCGCCATGCCATCGACGTCCCGGGAGTACCACATATTCCGCGCAAGATCGTTGTCGGGTGTGAACGGCGTCTTCACTTCCGGCTTACGCAATAGGCCGACCAGCGAGACCTCGCCGGATGAATCAGGTTCGGGCCGCGACGCTGGATCTCGGCGTGCGTCCGGAACGAACCCTCGATTGATCATCACAATGGGTCCCGCTGCCGTCTTCAACGGTGCGTAGACGTGCCAGCCCGGACCGCTCGACAACGGCGCCCAAAGATACCGTTCGACACCGGGAACCCACCGACCAGAGACCGCGACCCTAGTATATTCCAGATCATCGCCACGCCGCACCGACGCCAATGCGTCGGCGAATGGAACCGGCGTTGCGTGCGTGCGCGCTTCGATCTGGGCGATGAGCCCGTTCTTCCAGTGCAGTCGCTGGAGCTGCCAAGTGCCAAGCCCGATCAGAGCGACAAGCGCGAATGCGCTGAAGATGCTTGGCCACAGCAAGCCCAACTTGCGGTCCGCGACAGCCATCTCAAGCACCCGGCCTCTTCACGTCGGCGCCCCCGGCCTCGCGTGCTTTATAGTGGAGTTGCAGCGCCGCTAGGGTCGCCTTGAGCACCCTCAGCAGTCCGATTGCCAGGGTCGGTGTCAGAACGCCCCACAGCACGATGTGTCCCCAAACGGGGACGCCAAATTTGAACTCGGCGATCAAGGCTCCGCCCAGGACCAGAAATCCCAGGATCAGGATCGCGAAAATCGCCGGACCGTCTCCGGAATCGACGAACGCATAGTCGAGCCCGCACACCTCGCATTTCTCGGCCAGCGCCAGCGAAAAAAGCCCCTTGAAGAGCCGGCCCTTTCCGCAACGCGGGCAACGACAGGCGAGTCCTGCCACAAATGGCGATGCTGGGGTCGCGGTCATTGGGCAGCGTCCAATGGCTGAGCAGGCAGGTGATGTCTCGTCGAGGCCAGAGGATGGTTGCATGCGCGGTCGAGCACAATCCGGCCAATCGACGCGCCTCGGGCTACATCGGCCATGCGGACGCTGGGCAAGCCCGGTATGTCCGGACTATCTATAGGCAGGACATCGGCCTCACGGCCGCCCACCCCATTGATGAGGTCTAGCTGATGCAGCGCGAAATCAAAGCGGAGACGAATGACGGGTCTCTTCCTGGCGAGCGATTGGGACTAACGGTCGAGGACGCCATTCGCGGCCGCCAATCGATCCGAGCCTTCCTGCCTCGGCCCGTTCCCCGCTCGCTCATCGCCCGCATCATCGAGACGGCCGGTCGCGCTCCTTCTGGCACCAACATCCAGCCGTGGAAGGTTTATGTCGTCGATGGCGCCATCCGCGATCGGATCGTGGACGAGATGTGCACCGCTTACGACACGGCGCCGGAGCCGGAACGCCCCTATAATTACTATCCGCAAAAATGGCGCGAGCCTTACATCGGGCGCCGGCGCGCCTGCGGTTGGGGCCTTTACGGCACTATGGGCATTACGCGCGACAATAAGGAAGGTATGCGCCTGCAGAGGCGCGGCAATTACGAACTGTTTGGCGCCCCGGTCGGCCTCTTCTTCACCCTCGACAAGGACATGGAGATCGGCTCCTGGCTGGATACAGGGATGTTTATCCAGTCGGTGATGATCGCCGCCCGCCAGTTCGGTCTGGAAACATGCCCCCAAGCCGCCCTCGCCAATTATCACGAGTTGCTGCGCAAGCGGCTCGGGATCCCCGAAATCGAGCAGGTGGTTTGCGGCATGGCGCTTGGTTATGCTGATCCCGACGCCAAGGTGAATACGTTCCGCACCGATCGCGAACCGGTCGATGTGTTTACAACTTTTGTCGATGAGCTGAAGAGATAGCGCTCCGCCCAGCATAAGCGGACGCAGCAAACCTCGATCAGCCGAGCCTGATTTCTGGCCGGCGGTCGAGGAGTTCCGCCAATGCCGCGAACCGACGTTGCAGTCGCTCGCCATCGAGATGCTGATGCGCGCGCGGCAGCCGCAGCACCAAGCGATCACCTTCATAACTGACGGGCGTCTCATCGATCGTGCCCGGCATCCCGATCGAAAGCATGTGCGCTGCGCGGATGGCGGCGCCGAGGATACGCGCCCGCCGAATGAGACGCCGCGGCGCAAGCGCTTTCAGGCGTTCAGGCAAATCCTCTGTACCCTCTCCCTCGCCCGGTCCGGTGTGCCTGAAGTACACCGTGAGCGCCAGAAATACGCGCCCGGGATGGTCGATGCCGTTCAACGCCGCATGTGCGATCACATTGAGGCTCTGCTCGCCGCGATAGTCCGGCATGGCCCGCCACCCGATGTCGGACAACAGGCAGGCAGCATACCTCAGCCGGTGCTCTTCCTCGGTTTCCCTTGGGCCTGGTGGCTGAAAAAGCGGATCAGCCCATGCCGCCAATTCGTGCGCGTGCTCGAGCGATCGCGACCTGAGGCGGGCATAATCCTCAGCGAAAGCCAGCAACGGATCTTTTCGCCGCTCCCCCTCCGAGAGCAAGGAATAGAGGAGCCCTTCGCGAATCCCGAAGACCGAAAACACCACCTCCGACGGCTGCATGTGCTGCACTAATCGTTCGAGCACCAGTGCCCCGAACGGCAGCACTTCGCGCCGGGCACGCGAGACGTTTTGCCCGCCTTTGAGATCGCCCAAACGCTTGGCCTTGCGCACCGCCTCCGTGAGATCCAGCGCGGCGCGCGCCGATAGCCGATAGCCGTGCATCACGTGCAGCGGATAATCCACCATCGCCATGTGCAGCTTGCCGAGCGCACGCCAGGTCCCGCCAACAGCGAAGAATGTTCGCCCACGCGCTGCGTCGATCCACGGAAGCTTCGCGAGTTGCTGCTCTATGAGATCGACGCCTTTCTCGATCCGCCCTCCAGTCTGGTCGATAAGCCGCAATCCGCCGAGCGGGAGTGTCACGGCGGCCCTGCGCCGTCCACCTTGCACGTCGATCAGTTCGAGACTGCCTCCGCCGAGGTCTCCCGCAATACCGTCCGGATTTCGGAAGCCCATCTCGATGCCGTAGGCTGCCAGCTCCGCCTCGCGCTCGCCGGACAGCACCTGGATCGGCTCGCCAAGCACCTTTTCGGCCGCCTCGATGAACTGCGGTCCGTTGCTGGCCTCGCGTACCGCGGCCGTTGCCACGGCGCGGATGTTCTTCACGTGCAGGTTCCGGGCGACGCCTTTGAAGCGACGTAGAGCTGCCAGCGCTCGATCCACGCCCTCTGCACTGAGACGCCCCGTCGTAACGAGCCCGCGACCGAGACCGCAAGGCACCTTCTCGTTGAAGAGCGGTACCGGGCTGCGCACTGCGCCTTCGTAGACCACCAGTCGGACGGAATGGGAGCCGATGTCGACCACCCCGATCGGCTCGAGGTCGATCAGCCGACCTTGGCCTCCAATCATGCTGCCGTATTCCGCCACTCGGTCGGCCTCGATCTCTTATCAGCTCTTCTCTCTGAACCGCACACGCGGCGGAAAGCTCCCGGCAAGCGACTGACCACGCCCCGAGAGAGATGGGTTGGTCATGAAATAGGTGTGAGCATTAAACGCTTCCTCACCGGGGCCCGGCGCGATCCTCTCGCAACTCCCGTCCGAGAGCACGCGCCAGCTTTGCTGGTTGTCCTTAAGGTTTGCCACCATGATCTGGTCGAGGATCTGCTCGTGAACAGTCGGATTGAGGATCGGAACCATGGCTTCGACACGTCGGTCCAGGTTGCGCGGCATCATATCCGCGGAGCTGATGTAGACGAGTGCGCGCCGATCGGGAAGCCCATACCCGTTCCCGAAGCAGTAGATGCGCCCATGCTCGAGAAAGCGTCCCACGATGCTTTTCACACGGATATTCTCTGATAGCCCTGGCACGCCAGCCCTCAGGCAGCAGATGCCGCGCACAACGAGATCGATCTGCACCCCCGCGCTGCTCGCGGCGTAAAGAGCCTCGATCACCTGGCCATCAACCAAGGAATTCATTTTAGCCCAGATCGCCGCCGGACGGCCCGCACGGGCATGCTCGGCCTCAGCCGCGATGTTTGCGAGCATCTTGTGCCTAATGCCATGCGGGCTTGTCGACAGAACTTCGAGGTCAGCCGGCTCTGCGTATCCCGTTACGAAATTGAAAATACGAGCGACATCCCGCGCAATCGCAGCGTTCGCCGTAAAGAACGACAGGTCCGTATAAATCCTGGCGGTCTGTGGGTGGTAGTTACCGGTGCCGATGTGGCAATAACTCATCACACCGTCGCCGTCGCGGCGCACGACCAATCCCAGCTTGGCGTGCGTCTTGAGCTCGACGAATCCGTAGACCACGTGCACGCCCGCACTTTCAAGGTCCTTAGCCCAGCGGATATTCGCTTCCTCATCGAACCGGGCCTTGAGCTCGACCACCGCCGTCACCGATTTGCCGACGTCAGCAGCATCCTTCAGCGCCTTGACGATCGGGCTGTCCGTCGACGTGCGATAGAGCGTCCATTTGATCGCCATTACGCCCGGATCGAGCGCCGCCTGCCGCAGGAACTGAACCACCACGTCGAACGACTCGTAGGGATGATGGACTACGATGTCCTTAGCGCCGACGGCTGCGAAACAATCGCCGTCGAATTCGCGAATTCGCTCGGGAAAACGAATGTTGAATGGCTGAAACAGAAGCTTGGGCCGGTCGGCAACAATGAGCTGGCTAAGATCCGCGAGGCCGAGAAGCTGCTCCTTCATGTAAACGTCGGCTTCCCGTACTTCGAGTTGCCCTGTCACGAACTCGCGCAGCTCGCGCGGCATCGATGCCTCGACCTGAAGCCGTATCACCGTTCCGCGCTTGCGGCGCTTGAGGGCGCTCTCGAAGAAGCGAACCAGGTCCTCCGCCTCCTCTTCAACCTCGATGTCACTGTCCCGGAGTACCCTGAACGCGCCCTGCCGCGCGATCCGATAGGCGGGGAAAAGGCGTGCCGCATAGTGCGCGACAAGCGTCTCAACCGGCACGAACCGTATTGGCTGGGAAAGCCCGCTGACGTCATCGCTGGCAGGGTTCTGCGGCAAGCGGACGAAGCGCTTCAACTGCGCCGGGATCGGCATGATCGCGTGCATGAGCGCACCCGACTTCTCATGCTCCAGTTCAAGGCCCAGCGTGAAACCCTTGTTCGGGATGAACGGGAAAGGGTGGACGGGATCGACGGCGATCGGCGTCAAAACCGGAAATATCTGATTGAGGAAGTACTCATCGAGCCATGCCTGCTCGAACGGTTCGAGGCTGGGCGGCTCGATCATTTCGACGCCGTTCGCCGCCAGCAGATCCTTCAGCTCGATCCATGCCGCCTGCTGCTTGGCGGAAAGATCCGCAACAAAACGGTAGATCGCAGCAAGCTGCTGCTCCGGCGTCAGTCCATCCTGACTGACCGTACGGACCTTGGCCAGAACCTGTCCATGCAGACCGGCGACGCGCACCATAAAGAACTCATCGAGATTCGACGCCGAGATCGACAGGAACCTCAATCGTTCCAGCAGCGGATGCTTCGTGTTGCCTGCTTCTTCAAGGACTCGGGCATTGAACTGAAGCCACGAAAGCTCTCGGTTGTAGAAGCGGCTCGATGGTCCGCTCTCAGATGACGCAACGTTCGCCATCTCCTTTTGGGAGGGTGTGCTTTGCCGTTGTTGATGGGAACTGGTCGTCACGAGTTCACTCCACGTGAAATCGGCCTTCGCGCCGGGCGGTCTTGATCCACCCGGCGGGCCGGTCCGTCTCAGATCGTATGCGCAACTTCGGCTGGGAGTGTGACATGGTTGTATTGCACTAAGAATACAGAGCGCCGATGCGCCTGCCGCCTCCTCTTAACAAATTGAAATAACGCACCGGTAAAGACCACAACGCGCGTTGTGCATGAACAGTGCATGTTATTACGCGATTATTCGCTCGCCACGTCGCCGGCCCAATATAGCCACGGCTGCGCTTTCGCGGCATTTCCGCAAAAACGGAAGTCCAGACGTAGCGACGCGCTTTCCGATCCCGTCACGTCCGCCTTCGAAGACATGGCGGAAGGGAGACAGCCGCAGACGTATGCCATCCGCGGCCGAGATCCATCAGCGGCGCTGGTTCAACGCATCACGCCGCGCTCGGCGACCTTCTCTTCGACCCAACGCGCAACGGCAAGAAGTCGTCCTTCGTCCCGACGCTTACCGATCAATTGCACACCGCACGGCATCCCGCCCACGGTCATCAGCGGCAGCGTCACGCAGGGCACACCGAGATAGGTCCACATCGCGTTGAAAACCGGATTTCCGGTCGATCCGAGCCCCTTGGGGGCCGGGCCGCACGATGGCAGCGTGATCAATACTGAAATGTCGTCGAGGGTACGCTCCACGGCCCGGTAGAGGTCATCCCGCGCCGCGAGCGAGCGCACATAGTCGCCGGCGGTCACGCTGGTCGCTGCCTTCAGCCGCTCCGTCAGACCGGCGCTCAATCCCTTCGGATTACGCTCGAGCAACGGCCCGTAATAGCCGCAGTTCTCCGCCGCCATGACGTTGGCATGGTGCTCGATGACATGGTCAAGCTCCGGGATCTCGACATCGCGCACCGCACCGCCGAGTTTTTTCACGAAGCCTTCGAGCGCGCTCTGGGCGTCGGGCTCGGCGAACTCCCAGGCCGGTGATCGGAAAAACCCGAGCGTTGGCGTCCCGATTGTGCCCGCCGACAGCGTCGATGAGACGGTTGGTCGGCTGCGCTCGTAGCTCACGGCATCGCTTGGATCGTACTGCGAAAGCGCATCCGCGATCAGGGCGAGGTCGGCAAGCGAACGACCATAGACGCCCACCGTATCGAGCGTATGCGACTGCAGCGTCACGCCCGTGCGGGAGATCAATCCGAGTGTCGGCTTCAACGCATGAACGCCGCAGAACGACCCTGGGCGGATCACCGACCCGCCCGTCTGCGTGCCAAGCGCAAGCGGGATCATCCGAGCTGCCACGCCTGCGGCCGAGCCCGACGACGAGCCGCCGGGCGTGTGCGCTGGATTATGGGGGTTCTTCGTCTTGCCCGGCGTCGTATTCGCCAGCTCGGTCGTCACCGTCTTACCCATGATGACAGCGCCTGCGGCGCGCAGCACCGCGACGCATGTCGCGTCATTTTCAGGCTGAAAGCCTTCGAACAAGGCGCAGCCGTTCTGTGTCGGCATGTCCGCCGTATTGATGATGTCCTTGATGCCCACCGGCAGCCCGTGCAATGCGCCTGTACCGGCACCGGAAGCGCGCTGTCTGTCGAGGGCATGCGCCTGCTCGAGCGCATAATCCGGATCGAGATGCGCCCACGCCTCCACGTCCGCATCGCGCGCAGCTATCTGGTCCAGGCACGCTTTCGTATAGGCTTCAGCCGAGATGTCACCACGCACCATTCGATCGCGCGCTTCAGCGGCGGTCAGCTCGACTAGGGGATTCATCGACATTGAGGTGGCTCCAGGAGTGTTCGGGTTGAGATCAGGAAAGCACGCACGGCCCGCCCTGTCAGCGCTGATCCCCGCTCGATTTCTGAGCATCGCGCATCGCGTCTCTCAAAATAACGGCGACATGCTGTGCCTGACGCCCCGCCCCATCGGCAATTTGATGCCGGCATGAAAAACCATCGGCGGCGATGACGTCGTCCGTTTGGGCCTTACGAACCGCGGGCAGCAGGGCCAGTTCGCCCATCGCCATCGACACGTCGTGCGTCTCGGCCTGATAGCCGAAACTACCAGCCATGCCGCAACAGCCCGAGTCGATCGTCTTCACAGCCAGTCCGTCCACCAGCCGAAGCGTCTGCTCAACGGAACCCGCGACCCCGAATGCCTTCTGATGGCAGTGCGTGTGGAGATGCACCGTGCCGTGCGACCGACCGAGAGCGCCGGCCTCAAGTCTGCCAGCCCTGTGCTCGCGAGCCAGCAGCTCCTCGAGCATCACCGCCTGTTCCGCCAGTCTCGTAGCATCTTCTCCAAGACCCATGGCCAGATACTCGTCACGCAAAGTCAGCAGGCACGAAGGCTCGATGCCGACGACCGGAGTCACCCCGTCCAGATGCGGCCGCACGGCTTCAATCAGCCGCCGTGCCTCCAGACGAGCCTCATCGACAAGCCCCGCGGAGAGAAACGTCCGGCCGCAACAGACGGAGCGCCCGCCGCCACTCGGCTCGATGACCGAGACTCTGTATCCAAGCCCCTCCAACACCTCGACGGTGGCCTCGAGATTTTGCGGCTCGAAGTTTCGATTGAAGGTAACCGCCAGCAGGGCCACCGTTCCCTTTGTGCCCGCACCCCGTTGAGTTGTCGGAACAGCACTGTCGAAAACGCGCCGCCGCCACGTCGGCAGCTTCCTATTCGCGGAGAAGCCGATCCATCGTTCGGCTAGTCGCGCCAAAGTGGCCGAGTGGTTTCTCAAA
>JBFWOB010000006.1:0-176206 GCA_050250755.1 Hyphomicrobiaceae bacterium | reverse complement strand
CCCCGCCTGCGCCGGCCGAGTCGCTAGGCCGTCCGCACCTCCGATCAGCCCCGTGTCGCCTTGGTAATGCGCCGTCATCTCCGCGGTCTTCACCACGAACGTCCCCTGCTTGGCGACGACATCGCCGGTGTAAATCGCGATGTGCTTGCGATCATTGACGTCGAGCGTCAACGACTCGACCTCGATTGGCGCGTTCGGATCCGACTTGAAGTTCGCCCCGAGCGGTCCCATCGTTTCTGCCTCGCCTTCGTCAGGACGAGCCTTCACCTTGGCTGTCGCAGGCTTTCCGGTCTGGTTTTGATAGAGCAGCGTCGAGATGCGACCAACCGGGCGATCTTCCTCAGCAGGGCTCGTGAGCCTGGCCGTACCGACCTTGCGGTCAATGGCCAACCGCTCGCCCCGGAGAATGTTGCGTCCCTGCGTCACCTCCACGGCGCCTGTGAGCAGAGCCTTATCGTCCTTCTGCTCCAGCACCACCGTCTGGGCTGTCACACGCCGTTCCGGCGCCTGCGTCATCACCACATTACCGGTAAGCACGATACGTTCGGTCTCGGCTTCATAGTCGAGTGTTTCGCTATCTGCGAGGTCGCCTTTATTGACCATCTTAACGCCGCCGCGCGCGTGGATCGCCTTGAGCTTGGTCGCTTCAGACCCTCCGGGCGCCCCATCGGTTTTTTCAGGCGTGGGCGCATTGTCTCCAGTGCTGGCTCGAGCAGCATAGAGGACATCGAGTTCCGGCGCGGCGAGCGACGCTTCACCCTGCCGCGCAATCACGTCCTCGCGAAACAGCGCCGTCTTTGCATTATCGTCCACGTCGAGCTGTCGCGAGGTTACGACAACAGGCTCTTTCGAGTTTGTATCGAGCCCAAAGGCCTGCGCCTCTCGCTTCCGGGCAGGTTCCTCACCCTCCTTCGGCCGCGCCGAGGGTGCGGTTGGCTTCAGGGTTACGTGGACAGCTTCCTCGAAATGCGCCTTCCGAGCCTTCGTATTGAGCGTCATCGTGTTTGCGCGAATGCGCCCCGTCGCCGTCTCAGCGAAGACCGGCTCTCCGCTGATGATGCGACTCTCTTTGGCGAAGATCGTGGCTCGTGTGAGCCGGGCCTTCATGCCGTTCGTCGCATCGACATCGATGCGTTCGAAGAGTTCGAGCAGATCCTTCTTCTGATCGTACGTGCCCCATTTGGCCTTCAAATAGGTGATGACACCGCTCGGTTGGGTGATTTGGCCATCAATGACATTCAGTTTGATCGGCGCTGCGGTCCGCAGGTCTGTAATCGCGCTCTGCGCGTGCACCTTGTATTCCGAGCCGTCCTTGCCGAACCCGCTGTAGCGTGGATCGGCCATCTCGAGGTTCGTGGGATCGATCTTCACCGAGCCAACGGTGATGTTATTGCTCTTGAGCGCCGCACTTGCCATCAACGCCACGCCGTAATAGCCGAGGCAGACGAGTGCGGCCGCCGGCAGGACTGCCTTCAGCACCCTGACCTGAATGGTATGCCATCGCGCGCGGCGGAACGCGCGTTCACGCTCGCGATCGCTTACGGCGATATCGATCGGTGCTATCCGACGAGTGCTCGCTCGTGTGATGGTTTCGCCTCGCATGCCCCAGTCCAGCGGCTCGGAGTGCGCACCGGCATGCCGGTCACAAACCCACCATTCACCTCAGATGACCCGGAATTGGGGAGATAATGGGACGACGTGGTGCCGCATCTCCCTACTTTCACACACGTTTTTCGATTGTTCAGTGCGCGAAGACGTCCATATCCTCAAAACCAGCAAGATCGAGTTCAGCCCGCCGCGGCAGGTATTGAAACGCCGCCTCGGCCATTTCCAGGCGGCCGGACCGCGCCAACATGGTCTCAAGCCGAGCCTTGATTGCATGAAGATGGAGCACGTCGGAGGCGGCATATGCGAGCTGCTGCTGCGATAGGTCGGAAGCTGCCCAATCGGAACTTTGCTGCTGTTTAGAGAGATCGATGCCGACCAACTCGGAACAGAGATCCTTGAGCCCATGCCGATCCGTGTACGTGCGCGCAAGCTTTGACGCGATCTTCGTGCACCAGATGGGCGTCGTCTCGACACCGAGCCACCGCCGCATGACCGCAATATCGAAGCGGCCGAAGTGAAAGATCTTCAGAACCTCGGGATTGACGAGCAACGCCTTGAGATTGGGCGCCGACCAGTCATGGCCGTCGAGCTGGACCAGATGCGCCTCGTTGTTGCCTGCCGAGAGCTGCACGAGACACAAACGGTCGCGATACGGCTTGAGCCCGAGCGTCTCCGTGTCGATCGCAACCGAGCTGCCGAACGACAGCCCCGCCGGCAAATCGCCCTTGTGCAGCTTGATGCGGGGACTGGTCATAGGTGCGCTCCTGAAGGGGCCGCCAGACGGCCGCGTCGAATCTCGCCGCACCATGACCTTCCGCTGTCGCTCCGGCAACCCCCGCCACGAACGCCGTCCCATGATCTGCGCTCAAAGCCGAAACCAAGGCGGGCGTCCGGTTGGCCACGGATCGCCCCAGAGCTGCTGGCCGCCGTCGACGGTCAGCACCTCCCCGGTAATGAACTTGCCGGACCGCGCAGCCAGATAGACGCACGCCTCGGCAACGTCCCAGGCGTCGCCGACCCGCTTCATGGGGTTGGCCTCCTTGTACGTCGCTGCGCCTTCGGGCGGATAGTGCGCAAAACCCGACGTCTCCAGGCAGCCCGGCGCGACGCAGTTGACGCGAATGTCGTAGGGCGCCCACTCGACTGCCACCGTCTTCGAGGCATATGTAACACCGGCTCGCGCCGCGGCCGTATGGGCAATGCCTGGCATTCCCCGCCAGAAGTCAGCAACGATGTTGACGATGATGCCGGGTGCCTTTCGGTCCATCCATTGTCGGGCCGCCGACTGCATCATGTACCAGGTGCCATTGAGATTATTATCGATGACCGCATTCCAGCCCTTCGGCTTGAAGTCGATCGCCGCCTGCGGGAACTGGCCACCCGCATTGTTGACGAGCACGTCGAGCCGGCCGTGCACCTGCCATACATCGGCAATGAACGCCTGATCGGCGTCCGCATCGCGAATGTTGAACAGGTGGTGCGAGACCTTGCCGCCGAAGCCTTCGAGGAACGTCCGTGCGGCCATCACGCGCACTTCGTTCCGACCCGTGATCGCGAGATCGGCGCCAAGTCGCGCGAACAGCGTTGCGATGGCTAGGCCGAACCCCGATCCGGCCCCCGTGACGACAACCGTCTGTCCCCTGAACAGATCTGAGCGATAGACCGTCGGCTGCGCCGCCAGCTCCTCGTTCGTGAATCCGAATTGATCGACGCCTTCGATGGCCATTGGTTCTTCCCGAACATCCCCACAGGCCGCCATGTGCAGACTGCGCCGACCGAGGCTAGTCAGCCACGAGGGCGATGTGAAGCCTTGCACCTGCGTCGGAACCGGAAGACGTTGAGAACGCTGGCTGTCCCGGCCTCGGAAATGAACGGGCAAAAGAAAAACCGAGCCGCTCGATGCACCAACCGCATGCTTCGTGACGGGAGTCGACCATGACCATATTGCTTTCCCTGATAACGGACGAGGTTTCACCCGTATTGGCCGATGGATTGCGTATGGCGGCTGACGAAGGCTTGGCCAAGGTGGACATCCGCTCCATCGGTGGCGTCAATTTCATGTCCCTCGATGAGAGCGCACAGCGAGCGGTGGCGAAGGAGATCCGTGACGCGGGCCTGACGGTCGGCACGCTTGCAACGCCGCTTCTCAAGTGGCCGGCACCCGGCCAAACTGCCGCCGACATGGGCGATCAGTTCGGCTTCGACACCAGGGGCCGTTCGGCGGATCAGCTTTACGAGGATGCTTTCCGCTGCGCGGACATTCTCGGTGCTCGGGACATCCGTGTCTTCTCGCTACTGAAGTACGACGGCTTCATCCTTTCCGCCCTCGATCGTGACTACGAACAGCTCCTGCGCCTCGCTGAGCGTCACGATGCAACGTTGCACATCGAGAACGAGGCGGTCTGCAATCTTCTGACGGTCTCCGATCTCGTCGCCGCGATGCACCGCTGGCGCCATCCCCACCTGCGTGCGCTTCTCGACATTCCGAATGCCTGGCGTCATCAGCGGCCGAGCGCGGCCGATCTCGAAGCCATCGAGCCGTTCGTATCGCAACTTCACTTCAAAGACTGGAGCGAGGCGAGGAATCAGCGCGTGGCTGTCGGTGAAGGTGACATTCCGTTTCGGATGTTGCTTGAACCGATTTACGCGGCGGCGCGCGACCGCGACATGACGTTCGTGGTCGAGACGCACATGCCATGGGAGCCTGCTGCCGCGACGCTGCGCTCGCTCCGAGCCGTCAAGGCGCTTGCGGCCTGATCGCCGTCAAAGTCGCACAAACGTGCTCGGCCCTGTGGACGCGGCCCACCTTGGCCAGTATTGAGGGCGCCAGCGGCCATCCGTGGCCAATTGTGGCGAGGCGCCAGAGGATAACAGAGTGATGCCCAACGCACCGACAGCGACCAGCGGCGTGTCCCTGAAGGATATGGCAAATGCCATCAGGGCGTTGTCCATGGATGCGGTCGAGAAGGCCAAATCCGGTCACCCGGGCATGCCGATGGGCATGGCCGACGTGGCAACGGTGCTCTTTACCGAGGCGTTGAAATATGACGCAGCGCACCCCGATTGGCCCGACCGCGACCGCTTCGTCCTTTCGGCAGGCCACGGGTCGATGCTGCTCTATTCGCTGCTGTATTTAACTGGCACGCCGGGCATGACGCTGGATGAGATCAAGAACTTCCGCCAGCTCGGCGCCAAGACCGCGGGCCACCCCGAACATGGCCATGCTCCCGGGATCGAAACCACGACCGGGCCGCTCGGCCAGGGCGTCGCCAACGCGGTCGGTATGGCCATCGCCGAGCGCATCCTGAATGCGCGGCTCGGCAACGATATCGTCGATCACCACACGTGGGTCATTGCTGGCGACGGCTGCCTGATGGAGGGCATCAGCCAGGAGGCCATTTCGCTCGCTGGTCATCTCGGCCTCGGACGTCTTGTCGTCCTCTTCGACGACAACGGCATCTCCATCGACGGCCCAACCGATCTCGCGACGAGCGATGACCAGATCGCCCGCTTCAAAGCCTCGGGCTGGGCCACGCGGGCGATCGACGGCCACGACACCGCGGCTATCTCAAGGGCCCTCGCTGCCGCGAAAGCGGACACATCCAGGCCATGGCTGATTGCCTGCAAGACGCGCATCGGCTACGGCGCGCCCACCAAGGAAGGGACAGCATCAGCTCACGGCTCGCCGCTCGGCGCAAACGAGATCAAAGGCGCCCGCGAGAACATCGGCTGGCCGTATGGACCGTTCGAAATTCCGGACAATATTCTTGCCGCGTGGCGGGCTGCTGGCGCACGGGGAGCTGCTGACCGCGAATCATGGAGCGCTCGCTTCGCCAAGGTCGACGCGGCACAGCGTGAGGCGCTTGCCCATCCGGCAGGTGCTGTGAAGGCCGCCATCACCGATGCCATCCGCGCGTGCAAGCAAGCGGCCTCGGCCGAAACATCCGAGAAAGCGACGCGCGTCTGGTCGGAGCTGACGCTCGACAAGCTGACTTCAGCGTGCCCTGCCCTGATTGGCGGATCAGCCGATCTCACCGGCTCGAACAACACCAAGGCCAAGGCCCAGAAGGTCATCAAGCACGGCGATTTTTCCGGCAGCTACATTCACTACGGCGTTCGCGAGCATGCGATGGCTGCGGCGATGAACGGCATCGCATTGCACGGCGGGCTGATCCCCTACGGCGGCACGTTCATGGCCTTTACCGACTATTGCCGACCAGCGATCCGCCTTTCGGCGCTCATGGGCCAGCGCGTCGTCTACGTGATGACGCACGACTCGATCGGCCTCGGAGAGGACGGCCCAACCCATCAGCCGGTCGAGCAATTGGCGGCCTTGCGCGCGATCCCGACCCTCCATGTTTTCCGCCCTGCTGACGGAGTCGAAACGGCCGAGTGCTGGGAGCTCGCCGTGGCGCCAGGTTCGACACCGTCTATCCTGGCGTTGACCCGCCAGGGTGTGCCGAACCTTCGCACCGACCACACCGACGATAATCTCTGTGCCAAGGGTGGCTACGTGATCCGTGAGGCTTCTGGCCGGCGCGACGTAACATTCATCGCCACCGGCTCTGAAGTCGGCCTTGCGGTGAAGGCTGCGGACCAACTCGCCAAGGACGGCATCAACGCGGCAGTCGTGTCGATGCCAAGCTTCGAGCTCTTCAGGAAGCAATCCGAAAGCTACCGCGAGGGCGTGCTCGGCTCAGTTCCGCGCATCGGTATCGAAGCCGCCGTCGAGATGGGCTGGCGCGAGTGGCTGAGGCCATCCGACCGCTTCATCGGCATGCACGGCTTCGGCGCCTCGGCCCCGGCCGGCAAGCTCTTCGAGCACTTCGGCATCACGCCGGCGAAGGCGGTCGAAGCCGCGAAGGCGATGGTGAAGAAATAAGCCAATCAAGATCACGTCATCCCAGAAGCGCGAGGCCATTGGCCAAACGCTATCCGGGATGACGCCTTCGAAGGGCCGGCCTCAAGCTGTCGTCGGCCCCTTGTATTCCTTGGCCATGCCTCGGGCCTTCAGAGCGTCGGTGATCTCCTCGAGCGTTGCGGGATCGTCGATTGTCGCAGGCATCTTCCAGCCTTCGCTGTCGGCGATGGCGCGCATGGTCCCGCGCAAGATTTTGCCCGAGCGCGTTTTGGGCAAGCGCTTCACCGTCATGACCTGCTTGAAGGCCGCAACAGGGCCGATCTCGTCGCGGACGAGCTTCACCACCTCGGCCTCGATCTCCTTGGCATCGCGATTAACGCCCGCGTTGAGCACGATGAAGCCGGCTGGAAGCTGGCCCTTCAGGTCATCATGCACACCCACGACGGCACATTCGCCAACGTCTCTGTGCCGGGCGACAACTTCCTCCATCTGTCCTGTCGAAAGCCGGTGACCGGCGACGTTGATGACGTCGTCGGTGCGGGCCATCACGAACACGTAGCCGTCCTCATCGATAAACCCGGCATCCGATGTGGTGTAGTAGCCCTTGAAGTCGGCGAGATAGCTCTTCCGAAAACGCTCGTCGTTGCCCCAGAGCGTCGGCAGCGAGGACGGAGGCAACGGTAGCTTGATCGCCAGCGTGCCCGGTTGCCCTACCGGCACGGGTTCGCCCTTCTCGTCGAGGCACTGCAGATCGAAGCCTGGCATCGGCACCGATGGCGAGCCATACTTGACCTTGAGCTGGCCGAGGCCAACGGGATTACCGGCGATGGCCCAGCCCGTTTCGGTCTGCCACCAGTGGTCGATCACCGGCACCTGAAGCTTCTGCTCGGCCCACTTGATGGTCTCCGGATCGGCTCTCTCACCCGCCAGAAACAGCGTTCGGAAGGCGCTGAGGTCGTACTCCTTGATCAGCTTACCGTCCGGGTCTTCTTTCTTGATCGCGCGGAACGCGGTCGGGGCTGTAAACATCGCCGCCACCTTGTGCTCCGCGATCACGCGCCAGAACGCACCCGCATCCGGTGTACCGACCGGCTTGCCTTCGTAAAGGATCGACGTCGACCCATTCAGCAGCGGCGCATAGACGATGTAGCTGTGTCCTACCACCCAACCGACGTCAGAGGCCGACCAGAACACATCTCCCGGCTCGACGCCGTAGTGGTATTTCATGCTCCACTTCAACGCGACCATGTGGCCGCCGTTGTCACGGATGACGCCCTTGGGCGAGCCAGTCGTGCCCGACGTGTAGAGGATGTAGAGCGGGTCGGTCGCGGCAACCGGGACGCATTCGGCTTTGCGCCCCTTGGCCCTGGCGTCCGCCATGACCGCAGCCCAATCATGATCCCGGCCCGGCACCATGGACGCCTCGCCCTGCGGCCGCTGCAGCACCAGCGAGATGCCGACCTTGTGCTGCACGAGCTCGAACGCCTTGTCGAGGAGCGGCTTATAGGGGACGACTCGCGCGCCCTCGATACCGCAGCTTCCCGATATGATGGCCACCGGCTTGGAATCATCGATCCGCGTCGAGAGCTCGGATGATGCGAAGCCGCCGAACACCACCGAGTGGATTGCGCCGATCCGCGCGCAGGCCAACATCGCCATCACCGCTTCCGGCACCATCGGCATGTAGATGATGACCCGGTCACCCTTTTTCACGCCGAGATCCTGCAGCACTGCACCGAGCGTCGCGACCTCATTCGTCAGCTCGGTAAAAGTGTATGCTTTCTTGGTGCCGGTGACAGGGCTGTCATAGATCAACGCGTTTTGATTGCCGCGTCCCCTCAGGACATGCCGGTCGAGGCAGTTATAAGCGGTATTGCACTCGGCGCCGACAAACCAGCGGCCGTACTCGCCCATGTCAGGATCGAACACCTTGTCCCAAGGCTTGATCCAGTCGATTTCGGCGGCAACCTCGCCCCAGAACCGCTGCGGGTCCTGTTTCCAGGCATTGTAGACCTCATGATAGCGGCTCATCCGTGCGTTCTCCTGAACTCAGGTTCTTTCATTAGGCGCATATTCGCCAGAGCGCCCGCACGAAGCAAGGTAACGAGCGCAAATGCGGCCAAGTGTGTGATCGCATCGGCTCCGAAAAGAAAATCCCGCGCGGAAGCCGCGCGGGATCGGAAATGCCGGCTGCTCTTACTTCTTAATGAACGCGCAGCCTCCTTCCGAAAGCGGCCTGACCGAACTTTCCGCGTCGAGCGTCTGGACGACCTTGGCCACGTCCCAGCGCGACTTGGACTCTTCGGGCGACTTCACCTGCATCAGATACATCGGGTGGATATGACGGCCGTCTTCGCGAATGCGACCCTTCCCGAACAGCGGATCGTCCGTCGGCATGGCCTTCATGGCCTCCACGATCTTTGTACCATCCCGGGTCTGGGCCTTATCGACGGCTTTGAAATAGTGCAGGAATGCGGCGTAGATACCCGCGTGGTTCATTCCAGGGTACTTGTCGCGTCCGACCTCTTTGGCCTTCTCGAGAAAGCGCTTGGTCCAGGCGCGGGTGGCGTCATTCATATCCCAGTAGAAGGCGCCCGTGTACTGGATGCCCTGCGCGATCTTGAGGCCCATAGCGTCAATATCGGTCTCGAACAGCAGCAGAGCTGCAATTTTCTGACCACCTGCCACAATGCCGAACTCGGCTGCCTGCTTGATCGCATTGGCCAGATCGCCGCCGGCGTTGGCCAGACCGATGACTTTTGCACCCGATGTCTGGGCCTGCAGCAAGTAAGATGAAAAATCCGGGGTGTTGAGTGGCGCTCGTACAGCGCCGAGGACCTTGCCGCCGCCGGTTTTGACAAAGTTTGAAGCCTGTCCCTCGAGATCGTGCCCGAACGCGTAGTCGGCCGTGATGAAATACCAACTGTCGCCTCCCTGCCCGATGATGGCGCGCGCGGTTCCGTAGGACAGCGAGTAGTTATCCCACGTCCAGGATATGGTCGTTGGTGCGCACGCGTCGCCGATGAGACGGGCGGTGCCTGCCGAAGTGTTGAAATAGGCCTTGTTCTTGTCTCGAGCGACGGCCGAAACCGCCAGCGCAACCGACGACGTTCCGGCATCGACGACATCCAATCCCTCGTCGAACCATTGGCGCGCGAGGTTCGCGCCGATGTCGGCCTTGTTCTGGTGATCGGCGATGCGGAATTCTGCCTTCAGCTTCGAGTCTGGATTGGCCGCCTTGTAGTCCTCGAAGGCCAGCTTGGCCGCCGACAGCATGCCGCCACCCGCAACATCGGCATAAAGACTGCTCTGGTCTGTCAGCACACCTACGCGAACCGTTCCGTCGAACGGCGCCTGAGCTCCCACGGGCGTACTGAGGGCAAGCATTGCCGTAAGCGCGAGGACAGCGGTGCCGCTCAGACCCGAAGGGCCTGCTCCCTTTCGTAACGATGGATACATGGCGTTTCCTGCAATTTTTGTGGTTTTGCGTGGAGACCGATCTGCCCCACATGCGAATGGTGAGGCGATATCAGTTACCCGTCCAGTGCCCAGCGTCTGCGCACGGCCTCGGACAATCGGGAGAGTGGAAAGAGTAGCTGCCCGCGAGGCTGGCAAGCTACGGCGCGCCGTCGTATCGTCGGCAAATGCTCTTTCCCGGCCCTCCCCTCGCGATCTTGACAGGCAAGACCATGAACCCGTTCGAAGAAAATCTCGGGCGCACCTCGGCCAACTATCAGCCGCTTACGCCGCTGTCTCTGTTCGCTCGCGCGGCGCACGTCTGGCCTGAGCACAAGGCGGTCATTCATGGCAGCAGGAGCTGCTCGTATCGTGAACTTTATGCCCGATGCCGTAAGCTCGCTTCGGCGCTGTTCGGCAAGGGCATAGGCGTCGGCGACACCGTATCGGTCATGCTGCCGAACATCCCGCCGATGCTTGAAGCCCATTTCGGCGTGCCGATGACTGGCGCCGTCCTCCACTCCATGAATACACGCCTCGATGCCGCGATCATCGCGTTCCAGCTCGATCACGCCAATAGCAAGGTGCTCATCACCGACCGCGAATTCGCCCCGGTGATGAAGGAGGCGCTGGCGCTCGCGAAGGTGAAGCCGCTCGTCATCGACTACGACGATCTCGAGTTTCCCCAGACCGGCGTGCGTCTCGGCACCGTGGACTATGAGGATTTCCTTGCCGGTGGGGATCCCGACTTCGCTTGGCGTTCGCCCGTCGACGAGTGGGACGCCATCGGCCTCAATTACACCTCGGGAACCACCGGTAACCCAAAGGGCGTAGTCGTCCACCACCGCGGCGCAGCGCTTATGTGCTACGCGAATGTGATTGCTGCCAACCTCGGCCGGCACCCGGTGTACCTGTGGACGTTGCCGATGTTCCACTGTAACGGCTGGGCTTTCCCGTGGACGCTTTCGGCTGTCGGCGGGACCCACGTCTGCCTCCGTTGGGTCCGAGCCAACCTCATTTACGACTACATCGCCGCGCATCGGGTCACGCACATGTGCGGTGCGCCGATCGTCATGGCCACGATGCTGAATGCGCCGGACGCGGAGAAACGCGCGCTTCCCCATACTGTGCAGTTCATCACCGCAGGCGCCGCTCCGCCCGAGGCGGTGCTCGCGCGCATGTCGGATGCGGGCTTCGACGTCACCCACGTCTACGGCCTGACGGAGGTCTATGGGCCATCCGTCGTCAATGAATGGAAGTCCGACTGGGACGCGCTGGACCCGTCGCGCCGCGCGCAACTCAAGGCGCGCCAAGGCGTCGCCTATACGGCGCTCGATAGCCTCTCTGTAATGGATCCCAAGACGATGACGCCCGTGCCCGCCGATGGTGAGACATTGGGCGAGGTGATGATGCGCGGCAATATCATCATGAAGGGCTACCTCAAGAACAAGGAAGCCACGGAAGACGCCTTCGCCGGAGGGTGGTTCCATACGGGCGATCTCGGCGTGATGCACCCCGACGGTTACATCCAGCTCAAGGATCGCTCCAAGGACATCATCATCTCCGGTGGAGAGAACATCTCGTCGATCGAGGTGGAGGACGTGCTGTACAAGCACCCGGCCGTGGCCCATTGCGCCGTCGTGGCCAAGCCCGACGAGAAGTGGGGCGAAACACCATGCGCCTTCATCGAGCTGAAGCCAGACGCCACGACGACGGCGGAAAACCTGATCGATTGGTGCCGCGAACACCTCGCCCGCTATAAGTGTCCGCGCCACGTCATCTTCGCTGAGATCCCTAAGACATCGACCGGAAAGATCCAGAAGTTTCAGCTCCGGGAAATGGCGAAGTCGGCTTGAGTTATGGACGATTGGACGTTGATGCGTTGCACGGGTGCCAAGAACTCGGATTTAACGTCACAGCGCCTTGTGACGAATTGGAAAAACACTTGTCCAGATGAACGCAAGGCGAATGTGACGGCAGTCAGCTAGCATTCATCTGCCCAGCCCTATTCAGCCTCCGACGCGCCAGGAAGCTCGTCCCTCCATTGCTCGGAAAGGGCAAGTCCATGAAATACACCATCGCTGCTGCGTTGCTGCTTGCCTCCGCCGCAAGCGCCTTTGCTCAGGCTCCCGCTACCAAGCCGGCCGCCAAGTCGGGCGCGGCAGCGGAGGCCCAAGCCCCTGCCTCCTGCAAGGCGCAGGCGGCAACCAAGAAGCTTGCCGGGGCTGCACTTACATCGTTCATGAAAAAGTGTGAGCAAACCGCGACCACCGCCTGCAGCAAGTCCGCTTCGGACAAGAAGCTGAAAGGTGCCGCCAAGACGAGCCACACCAAGAAATGCGTCGAAGATCGGGTCGGCAGTTAATTCTTGCCTAGCGATCTTTTCGGATCGTCGGCAATCGCGGGTCGTCGGAGCCTCTCCGGCGACCCTTTTTCGTGTGCGGTTTGGGCGAACGACGATCAATACACCGTGCACGTCCAAATGCCCTTGCCTCGGTTTGGTCCACGTCGTAACTGATGCTTAGTGGAGCCCACATAAGCTGGCCGTCGAATCTGTTTCGTGTCGACGTGAGGAGCCGCAACCGTGAGAACGAGACTGGGACCCGGGCTTCGCCAATCATTGGCCACCGTTTGCCGTCCGCTTCTCGCCGCCACATCGCTGTCGGCGCTAGTTGTAGCAGCCGTCGCGTTATCGACTCCGATCCCGGCCGCCGCCCAGTCGCTGAGCCAGCCGCCGCCCCCCGATCCTGACGGCGAATATGGCGACGATCTTCAGCCGTTCTCGGGAGACGGTCCCCTAGTCGCTATCATTTCCCTCGGTAGTCAAAAGATCCGAGTGTTCGACCGGAATGGCCTCGTCGCAACCTCCAGGGTTTCGACTGGTCGCAAAGGGTATGACACACCGGAAGGGATTTTCTCGATCATCGAGCGGAAGGTGGAGCACAACTCGAACCTCTACGACGACGCCGAGATGCCATTCATGCAGCGGATCACGTGGTCGGGCGTCGCCTTGCACGAGGGCGCCGTTCCAGGCTACCGCGCATCGCACGGTTGCATCCGTCTGCCGAGTGGCTTTGCCGAGCGCCTGTTCCGAACCACCCGCCTGGGCACCCGCGTCGTGATTGTCTCGCATGATGGAACTCTTGAGCCCATCACGCACGCGGCTTTACCACAGCCAGGCGACCCACCGCCCGAGCCGGCGCCAACAGCCGGACCGAACTCTTCGCCTCTCGCGGAACCGGACCACACTGGCGTTATCGAGATCGCGGCGACGGAAAATGACTTACCTCAGGGCCCGGACTCCGCATTTCCAGCCACTCCCAACGGCATGGCGCTCGACAAGCCGGTGGCCGGCCTTGCCGAGTTGCGTGCGCGCCGGATTATCGTCGAGCGCAAGCTCACCGTCGCGACGGAGGCCGTGAGCGAGGCTAAACGGCCCGTCCGCCCCTTGTTGATCGCGCAAGGAAAGGCCGAGAAGGCGCTACGCCAGGCGATTGCGCTCGCGAACCGCGCGGCAGGCCGCGCGCAGGTGCTCGAAAAAAGCGTCGACGAAACCACGTCAGCCGGCGCTCTCGACGACCGGATCGCTGCCCACCTCGAGGCATTGCTCGAATTGACCCTCGCTCAATCTCGCGAGGCCGAAGCGCGCGAGACCACCACTGAGAAAGCCGCTGCCGCAAAGGTCGCGCAGGACAACGTCCGGAAGCTCTTCGACGAGCGCCAGCAGATCCTGAACGAATCCCGCTCCATCGCTCGCAAGCTCACCCCGATCACGATCTTTGTATCGCGAGAGGCCCGTCGGGTCTTCGTGCATCAGGCATTCCAACCGGTGATGGACCTTCCGATCGAGATCCGCGATCCGGATCGCCCGCTCGGCACGCATGTCTTCACCGCCCAGCAAATCGATGATCAGGCTGATGCCGTTCGCTGGGTCGGGTTGACGCTTGAGACCCCCGGCGGCGGTGCTCCGGTGGCGGCGTCCTCGCGAAAGAAGCGCTCCGCGGACGGACACAACGGCCGTGGCGATCCTCTCGCCAGCGCGCGCGATGCACTCGACCGGATCGAGCTGCCCCGTCCGATCCTTGCGCGCGTCATGCCAATACTGCAGCCCGGCTCGACCGTGATCATCTCGGATCTCGGCAAGAGCATCGAGAATGGTCCCGGCACGGATATCATCGTCCAGACCAAAGGGGAGGCAGCCGCAGCTCGCAGCATCGCCAACTTCATGGCCCGCAAACGCGCCGAAAGATGGAGCGGGTATGAGGCATCCGACAGCCCGCGGCGTCGAGTTCGCACGGGCGACTGGAGCCGCTGGTAATCTTGGAGCGGAGGCCTCAGGCCTTCGGCGCATCCTTGTCGTTGGGCCGAGGTGGTGCCTGCTCTACCGCCTCGATCTCCACGGAAGCTTCCTCGACGCCGGCCTGCATCGAGACGATCGGCTCGACTCTGGCGCCTGCTTCGGCCTCACCGTCGACGTGACTGAGGCGATCGGCCAGTCTCGCAATCGGCCGGCGCGGATCCCGCGGAGGCACCGGAGCAAGGGCAACGATTTCCACCTCCGCCTCCTCGCCGAAAACCGGTGGCTCCGCCGGCTCAAGGACGGGGCGATCGACACGCGCAGGCGGCCGCGCCACGATGGGGGGAGGCGGCGCCCCGTCCCGAACGCCAGCGTCACGACGCATCAGCCGCTCGACATCGGCCTCGATCGCCGATAGGCGTGCTGGTCCTTCACCCGCAAGCCCGAGCGCCGCAATCAGGCGTCCGCCCGCAGACGGAGTGCGTCGCTGCGGCGCCGTGGATGAGGATTGCGTCTCGGCCAGTCTGAGAGCCCCACGGATACTCGGCGGGCGTACAGGTGCTGGCCGTTCGTCCTTCGCAGCCGCTGGCCTTCTCTGCGTCGATCCATAACGCATCCGCTCGGGCTCGACGCGGACGTGTGGCACCTCGGACGAGGACAACTCTGCTTCCGGCGTGGGCAACGGGGGCGGCACCGCCATGTCCCGAGATACGTCTGACGCGGCCGGCCCCAGCGCAGCAATCGCCGCATCAATATCGACCAATGTGCGCCACTGGGGCACGCTCGCATCCAGGCGCGCCACAAGTTTAGCCCGCGTGTCGTCCGAGCTTGCACCACCTGCCTCGAGCAGCATGAATGCCCGCCACGCCGACTCTGCGTCGAGCTGTCTCAATAGGTCGTCCCGCGCCCGCATCAGTGCAATCCGCGCCACATCGAGTTCGTAGCTATCACCCGACATACCGGTCGTAGCCCCATGTTATGCAACGCATTTCACCGGATCGCGGCCATATGCGGCGCGGTCCACAGGTCAACGCCGGGGCCGAACTGCCGCAGCTGGCATAATACCGATGATCTCGTTAAGCGATACTCTCGGCATGCGGCCGAAAAATTTGCCGACGATCCAAGGAGACGTTGATGCGCAGGCGCTGGAATGTTCTCAGGCTTGCCATATACCGCGTGGTGGACGACGGCGGAATCGCGATGGCGGGCGCCATCGCCTACTCGTTTCTGCTGTCGCTTTTCCCGTTCTGCATTTTTCTCACCGCTCTCGCCGCGACTGTCGGTGGACGCGACCTTGCCGACGCGGCCATCCATCAGCTCTTTCAGATCGTGCCGGACAATGTGGCTTCCGCCCTCGCCCCGGAGGTCGAGCGGGTCATCGGCCGCACTCGATACGGCGTGCTGACGCTCGGTGCCGCCGTGGCACTGTTCTTCGCTACCAGTGCCATCGAAAGCCTGCGCGCCGGGCTGAACGTCGCCTACGGCGTGCGCGAGGGCCGTTCCCTCATATTCTGCTACATGCAGAGCATCTGTTTTGTTTTCGCGACGGCTGTCGGCATGTTGACACTCACGTGGGGCGTGGTGGTCGGCCCTGCCCTTGCCCATTCGCGGGACTGGCAACCAATCCTCTGGTTGCTCGATCATGGCCTACTGTCGCCATCGTCTCGCTACACGATCGTCGTCGTCATCACGCTGGCGCAGCTCCTCGCCTATCATCTGTGGCTCGCCGCGGGGCGGCGTTCCATCTGGGATGTCTGGCCTGGCGTTACGCTGAGTGTCGCCCTATGGATTCTCGTCGCGTGGATCTATGCGTGGTGGCTGACCGTGAGCGACTACTCGATCCTGTACGGGGGCCTCACGCAATTGCTGACCGCACTGATCTTTTTCCAGTTCTCCGGCGTCATCATGATCTTTGGCGCCGAGTTCAACCGGGCTCTTGCCGAGCTGCGGGCGGACGGGTGACGATTGGCGCGACACCAGCGATCGAGGATGATGACACCGTGACCTATTCGAACATCGCCTATGCCGTCGACGGGGGCGTCGCGCGCCTCTCGCACAACCGGCCAAAGATGCGCAATGCGGAAAGCCAGGAACTGCTCGGCGAGTTGGATGACGCCGTGCGCAAGGCGACGGCCGATCCGAACGTCCGCGTCCTCGTATTCGACGGTAAGGGCGAGCATTTTTCGGCCGGTCACGACCTGAAGCAAGGGGCCGCTCAGCGGGCCAACTTCACGGTCGAGCAGCGGTGGGCCTATGAGGAGCTTTACTACCTCGAATATGCGTTGCGCATCTGGGATTGCCCGAAGCCGACCATCGCATCTGTGCAGGGCGCCTGCATCGCCGGTGGCTTCATGGTCGCCAATATGTGCGACCTGATTGTTGCCGCCGATGATGCCTTCTTCTCCGATCCCGTCTGCCACACGCTCGGCGCCGCGGCGGTCGAGGTCTTGATCCATCCCTGGGTGATGGGCGCCCGCAAGGCGAAAGAAATGCTGTTCATGGGCGGCCGGATGTCAGCCGACGAAGCCTGGCGCATCGGCATGGTGAACAAAGTGGTGCCGCGCGCCGACCTGGAGACGGAAACGATGGCGATGGCCAATCACATCGCCAAGGCGGAGCCGTTCGCCATGAAGCTGGTCAAGCGCTCGATCAACCGCACACTCGATGCCCAAGGCCTGCGCGCCGCCCTCCATGCGCACTTCGATACGCATCAGCTTTCCCACGTCACCGAAGCCTTCAAGACCGCGCGCGATCGTGGGCTGCAGAATGCGATCAAGAAGGCGAAGGAATAGGCACCATCGGGCGGTTTACCGATGGCCTCATGACATACGCACGCGGCAGCGCGCTCGCTAACGCGAACGCCTGCCTGGAAGCATAAGACTGCAAGGACCTCTGCGGGG
The DNA here is from genome assembly GCA_050250755.1 of Hyphomicrobiaceae bacterium. Taxonomy (GTDB): domain Bacteria; phylum Pseudomonadota; class Alphaproteobacteria; order Rhizobiales; family Hyphomicrobiaceae. The sequence continues at coordinate 159,084 of JBFWOB010000006.1, read as the reverse complement.
GCCTACTCAACCTTCCGAGTCAACCGTCCGGTCGGCGTGGCGAAGCCCTGCATCGACCGCACGCGCTTGTCGAGCCACCAGCCGTACTCCTGGCCCCAGTCCTCGAAATGCGTGTTGATGCCGAGGTCGTGTCCCCAGTGATGCACGATGTTGGGGTTGAACTGTGCCTGCCGGCCGATCGCGATCAGGTCGGCCTGACCTTCCTTTAGAATGGCCTCCGCCTGGTCGGCTTCCAGAATGAGCCCCACGGCCATCGTCGAGATACCCGCCTCAGCCTTGGCGCGCGCCGCAAACGGCACCTGGAATCCCGGCGAGCGTGTCACCGGCGCCGCCGTGGCCGAGCCCATCAGCCCGCCAGACGAGCAATCCAACACGTCGACCCCGCGCGCCTTCAACTCACGCGCGAGGACGACCGTATCGTCCATCTGCCAGCCTTCCTGCGTGCCATCAACCGACGAAACGCGAAAGAATAGCGGCATGTGATCGGGAATCGACGCACGGACCGCTTCGGCCACCTCGAGCGCGAAGCGCATACGGCCCTTGAGATCCCCACCGTAGGCATCGTTTCGTGTGTTCGTGACGGGCGACAGGAACGACGCCAGCAGATACCCGTGCGCCCCGTGGATCTCAACGATCTCGAAACCGACACGAACCGCCCGTTTGGCAGCCGCCGCGAACGAGCCGATGATGTCGCTAATCTCCGCCGGCGAAAGCTGATGCGGCGTCGGCCATTCGGGACTGATCGCAGTCGTGGTCGGCCCGACCGGTTGCCAGCGGGTCCGTCCTTGGCGGACCTCCTTTTCGGTCAGCGCCGCATTGCCTTCCATCGCCGACTGCATGCCCGCCTTGCGGCCGGCGTGCGCAAGCTGGATGGCCGGAACCGCACCCTCCTCCTTGATCAGCTCGATCACCGGGCGGAATGCCTGCGCCTGCGCCTCATTGAAGATGCCGAGGTCCATGTCCGACACCATGCCGCGTTTCTCGATGGCGGCAGCCTCAGTCATCACGACGCCGAACCCGCCTTGCGCGAATTTGCCGAGGTGCACCGTATGGAACGTACCGCAGACGCCTTCCCGTGCCCGATAGTGGACCATCGGCGCCAGCACCGTGCGATTTCTTATCGTCACGCCGCGGATGGTATAGGGTTGGAAGAGCAGTGGGCGGGCGCCGTTGCCGCGCTCGATCTCGGTATTCATATGGCTTCCTCATAACGTGAAAGTCAGGCCGCGGCCCACGGAAGCGGCTAGTATTCGATGTCCCCCGTTGGCTCGCAAGCCCGAGCACCTTTGCGCGGCATTGCCCACAGCAGAGGGGTTGAGCCTCACCATACTGACGTCGTAAATGCTCTCTCTAAGTACTGCCGCGACGAGGACACGCGTGACGGGGGAAACCATGGGAGGCGGGGGACTCGAGCGCCTGACCGGCGTTCTCGATATGACCGAAGCTCTGACGCGTCGCGACACGCTCACGGAAGCCGAGCTGGCGACGACGCTCGATAATGCCTACCAGTCACTCTTTCATGCCGACTTTGCCGCATTCGACGTGGCCGAGGTCTCGCAGCACGCGCCTGACCTCGTAGCGCGCATCTGGGCGCTCTATCTCGCGCTCCGCGACCGCATTCCCATGTGGCAGCAGCAGGGTGTCATGAGCCACCGCGTGCAGGCGAGCCTGCGCGACGTATTCCGTAGCGCTCGCTACGCTCGTGACCTCATCGGCGAGATTGCCCTCGGTCATCAGCGGCTCGGCAAGAAGGACAGCACGTTCGCGGCGTTCACAGGACCGCATTACCTGACCCAGCGCAACCCGCGCTTCAGCCAGGGCCCGATCGTCCTACGCCCCGGCGATGCGATCCTCCAGCGCGGGATGGCGCACAATAGTGCGGCCATCTCGCGCATTGGCGATGTCGACTCCCAGTTCAGCCATTTGTCGATCGTCGCGCGCGACCCGAAGGGCGGGCACGTCATGGTCGAGGCGCTGATCGAGGAAGGTTCGATCGTCAAGCCGGTCGATCTCTCTCTTGCCCACAACGTCGGCCGCGCGGTCCTCCTGCGCCATCGCGATCCCGAGTTGGCGGAACATGCCAGCGAGATGATCCGCGCTGCAATCGCCCGCGCCGACGGCCGTGACGCGCCACGTATTCTCTACGACTTCAGCATGGAGCTTGGCGGCTACGGCAACCTCTACTGCGCCAAGCTTGTGCGCCTCGCCTACTCGATGGCGACGTCCGGGGAATATCGCATTCCCACTTTCACGACGCGGCTCGACATGAAGAACCGCGACTTCATCAGTCGTATCGGTGTGACCGCGCTCGAGACTTTCGCTCCGGGCGATATTGAGCTCGAGCCGGAGTTCGACGTGGTCGCCGAATGGCGCGATCTGCGCGTCACCTCCGAGCTTCGGCTAAAAGACATGATTATGATGAAGCTCTTCGAATGGATGGAGCTTTACGACTATCGCTTCCGGCCGACGTTTCTCGTGTGGCTTGTCGGCAATTCCGGCGTTGCCACCGCGCGCATGCCGGGTTTCGTGCAGACGCTAACCAAACGCTTTGCCGGCAAAGTTCCGCCGAACATGAGTTCATCGGCGGTCGGCGCGGTGGCCATGCTCCATTGGACGGCGGAGGAACTCTACGAAGGCCTGCGGAAGCTCGAAAGCCAGACGATCAAGAAGACGGGCCGCCAGCTCCATCCACGTCTCGTCCTCGACGAGCTGGAACGCATGCGCGAAGCGCGCGGCCGCCGCATCGGCTATCTGTCCATGCCCCGCGCCTGACATCGGCTCCGGAGAGGAAATAGAGGCGAGGCGCGAGCCACGGTCGAATTGCGCGCATATAAAAATCGCTCGTAGGCCCCCGCCTTCGCGGGGGTGACGTCTGAGAGTGGGCGCCCTCCCCGGAGTAGAAATGACGGCGGTCGCAAAGCATAGCCTGCAGGTCTCCGGCGGTGCTGGAAGGGCGAGGCAGATACCCATCCACGGATGTCACCCCCGCGAAGGCGGGGGCCTACGAGCGCCCGAACCTTGTGCGGCATTCGCTATCGACGCAGCGCTCGCAACCGCATGTGATCGACGGTTTTCCGTAATGCGCCGAGCCGTTTCTGGGCAATCGCGTGCAGAGCACGGCGCACTGGTTGCGAGGGAAGAGCTGCCTCCAGGCGTTTGGATCAAATTCGAAGGGCATACCGCCCGTCATCTTCCGGCCTTGTGCGCATGCGCGTTCCGGCCCTACTCTCCATCACAATTGACAGCCAATGGAGAGGTGCACATGGCCAACTATATTCCTTCACCTCGGGACTGGGTTCGCGAACAGGTCGAGCTGTACGAGTCGAGCGGCGGTACCAAGGGCACGACACTGCGCGACACCGGTCTGCCCTGCATTCTCTTCACGCATACCGGCAACAAGACGGGCGCCATCCGCAAGACACCACTGATGCGCGTGAAGGACGATAGGAGTTATGTTCTCGTGGGTTCCCAAGGCGGTGCCCCAACCGATCCCGCCTGGGTTGGCAATTTGCGCGCAAATCCGGACATCCAGCTCCGCGACCGTACGGAAGTCTGGCCGATGCGCGTGCGCGAGGTGACGGACGACACTGAGCGGCAGCGCCTTTGGGCACTCGCCGTTGCCGCCTATCCGCCCTACGCCGATTACCAGAAGAAGACGACGCGAAAGATCCCCGTCTTCCTCGCCTCGCCCGTTTGAGCGAGCGCGCCTTCATCAGAGTCGCCAGTCCGGAGAACGCCCCGTGCAAAAGCGCAAGCTCGGCAAGAGTAGCCTCGAAATCGCCCCGCTCGTCTTCGGCGGCAACGTGTTCGGCTGGACGGTGGACGAGCAAGGCTCGTTCAAACTTCTCGACGCATTCCTCGACGCGGGCTTCAACTGCGTCGACACCGCCGACGTCTATTCGAAGTGGAAGTCCGGCAACAAGGGCGGCGAGAGCGAGACCATCATCGGCAATTGGTTCAAGACGCGCGGCCATCGCTCGAAGGTGATCCTTGCCACGAAATGTGGGCTCGAAATGGCCCCTGATAAGAAGGGGCTTTCGAAGGCCTACATCGTCCGTGCAGTGGAAGACTCGCTGAAGCGCCTACAGACCGACTACATCGACCTCTACCAGTCCCACCGCGACGACCTCGTGACGCCGGTCGAGGAAACGATGGAAGCGCACGCTCAGCTCGTCAAGGCGGGCAAGGTGCGCGTCGTCGGCGCCTCCAATTTCGACGCCAAGCGGCTCAAGGCGTCGCTCGATGCAAGTGCCAAGGCGAGCATCCCACGCTATGAGACGCTGCAGCCGCTCTATAGCCTCGTCGAACGCGGTGAGTTTGAGGGCCCGCTGCAAGACCTGTGCGTCAAGGAATCGATCAGCGTCATTCCATATTACTCGCTGGCGTCCGGCTTCCTGACGGGCAAATATCGCACGGAGGCCGATCTTGCTGGAAAGGCGCGCAGCGCTGGTGCCGGGAAATACCTCAATGCGAAGGGCTTTGCCGTGCTGAAGGCTCTGGATGATGCGGCCTCGAAGCATAACGCGACCCTGGCCCAGGTGGCGCTCGCTTGGCTTCTCGCTCAGCCGGCCATCGCCGCTCCGATCGCCAGCGCCACCTCCATCGAGCAACTGAACGATATCGTTAAATCGGCTACGCTCAAGCTTGATGAGGGTTCGCTCACGGCGCTGAAGCAGGCCGGTGCCTGATCGGGGTGGCCGCGCCCCTCTTCTACACGTCATCGCGGGATCCGTTCCCGCGATCCATTCCGCGACAGCCGCCCGCGCTCGCCTCTATCCAAATAGCGAACTAGGTCCCGGCCACAGCGGGCGACATTGCGACTGCTGCCCGTTGGCGCCCTGCGTTTGGCTCGCGTATCAATCGGTCAGCCGTACGACATTGCCCGCTCATCGGAGGTCGCCCCATGTTCGAAGCTCTCGCCAACGCGCTCGACAGCAAACCGGCTTTCGCGCGGCGCAATCGCTTCGCCCCAATCACGATCGCCGTGACCTCGGGCGATGATCGCTGGGTCGTGCGCCTTGGCAAAGAGCCCATCTCTGTCGAAAAGGGTGCGGACGACACTTCGGATATCTCCCTCACGGCAACGCCTGAGACGTGGCAGGCCTTTGCCCAAGCCGTGCCGCCGGTGGGCTATCAAAGCCTCAACGGCATGATGCGTATGGGCCATCTCACCGTCAGCGGCGACATGCTCGCCTATGGTCGCCACCTTGGATTGATCGAGGAAATATTCACGGCCGTTCGCAGTCCGAGATCCATGCCGCGAGCATCCGCACCCATCGGCAAACCGTGGATCGAAACCGTCGTCGGCCGCTATCTTCACACCGACCTCGATGGCCGACCGCACCGCATCTACTTCGAGGAAGCCGGGCCTGCCGATGGCATTCCGCTGCTCTGCCTTCACACCGCCGGCGCCGATGGCCGCCAGTATCGCGCCGTCTTGAACGATCCCGAGGTGACGCGCCATTTCAGGGTGATCGCATTCGATCTGCCCCGCCACGGCAAGTCCTCGCCTCCGCCCGGATACGAGACCGAGGTGTATCGCCTGACGACCAAGCTCTATGTCGACACGGTGATGACCGTTTCCCACGCACTCGGTCTCGAGCGACCGGTCGTGATGGGCTGCTCGATCGGCGGCCGAGCGGTATTGCATCTCGCTCATCAGCACGGGTCGTCCTTCCGCGCCGCGATCGGATTGCAGTCCGCCCTCTACGCTGATCCAGGTGCCAATCCCGCGCTGCGCGATCTCGAAGTGATCCATCGCCCCGACGTGCATGGCGGCGAGGCTGCTTCGGCGTTCGTATCGTGCCTCATCGCGCCGACATCGCCCGAGACGGATCGCTGGGAAACGCTTTGGCACTACGCGCAGGGCGGACCTGGCATCTTCATGGGCGATCTCGTGTACTATTCCGCTGACGGCGACATGCGGAACCTCGAACTCGCACCGCTGCGCGATTCGCCCTGCCCCCTCTACCTGCTGACCGGCGAGTATGATCTGTCCGCGACGCCCGCGCTCACTGCGGACCTCGCGAAAAAAGTCAACGCGCGCCACTTCGAGGTGATGCCCGGCCTGGGTCACTTCCCGATGTCAGAGGCGCCGGAGCGTTTCCTTGGCCATCTCCGCCCCGTCCTCGAAATGATCCGCCGTGATACTTAACCTTGCCAGCACACCGCGCGGTTATTCCGTTATCGGCGATCGCAGCCCCATTCGCTCGAGCCGTGGCAACACTTCCGCAACGAAGTACGGGATTTCTTTCAGGTAATCGAGAAACGCGACCGACGTTCCGGCAAGCCCTGCGTTGCTGATCTGCGCAAGCTCATTCGCCACATCATCCGGCGTGCCGACGAGGGGAAACGCTCCAGGATAGCCGCCATCGAATTTCTTTCCCGTCACGCGCTGGAAGCGATTGACGAACGGCCGCTCAATCTTTGCGCCGCTTTCGGTACCTGCGGTCGCGCCGCGGTTGCGCCGATAATAGGCCTGCCCGTCCACATCCGCGTGCTCTTCCGCGAAATAATAGAAGAACTCCTCCGCCTCCTTACGTGTCGGACGGCAAACCACATGGCTCATCGTGTAGACGCTGAGCGGCCGACCGTGACGTGCGGTCAGCTCAGCCACACTCGCCAGCAACGACGGCGCCTGCTCGATTTCCGTCATGTTGATGAAGAGCGCATCTGCCGCCACGGCCGCAAAATCGCGACCCTTCGGAGAGAATCCCGCCGACATCACGATCGGCCGCGGCCGCTGCACCGATACCGGATCCGTCTCTAGCCGCTTCAGCTTGAAGAACCGACCGTCCCAGTCGAATTCCGGCCCTCCTTCGAGCAGCTTCGACCATACAGCGAACCACTCGTGGCCGTGATCGTAGCGCGTGTCTTGCTCGATCGTGACGCCGTGAAGATCAAACTCCTCCTGGTTCCAGCCGCACACGATGTTCAGTCCGGCGCGACCGTGTGTGACATGATCGATCGTCGCGATCGCCTTTGCACCGAATGCCGGCGTAACCAGTGGCACGTGCACAGTCGAGAAAACGCAAATTCTCTTCGTCAGAGCTCCGATCGCCGCGCTATGCGTCAGCGTTTCGAACGACTTGCCATAGATGTTGGCCTTGCCCTGATAGCCACGCCACTTGGCGACCGGGAGAATGAACTCGAGTCCAGCCTCGTCCGCGATCCGGCACATGGCGGCAATATCGTCCCAGTTCGCCTTCCAGCGATCCGGCGCGAGGCTCATCGTCAATCCGCCGTCGCAGTTCGCCGAAAAGATTCCGAGCTTGAGCTTGTTCGGCCCGAACATGGGGTTGGTCGCCGCACGCGAGTCCTGGCTCATGTCATGCGTATCCATTTCGATCAGACGTTCGCCATTCATACCGCGGCACGACGCATCCGCGCTACGTTATCACCTGCACAGCACAACCGATCCCTACTCCACCTTTCGCCGGAACATCCAGGCGGCGGCCGTAATCGTGAAGACCGCCATCGCCGCCATCGGCCATATCCTATCGACGACGAGCCAGAACGGCATCTCGCGCAGAAATACCCCGCGAATGATCACCAGCATATGCGTCAGTGGGTTGATCGCGGCGAGCGGTTGCAGCCAACTCGGCATATTCTGGACGGGCGACGAAAATCCCGAGAGCAGCATCGCCGGCATCATGCACACCATGATTCCCATCATGGCCTGCTGCTGGTTCGAGACCAGAGACGAGATGAATAGCGCAAACCCGATGATCGAGATCAGAAACACCGTGAGCGCGGCGAACAGCACGACGATTGAGCCCGTCACGGGAATGCCGAACCCATAGGAGACGATCAACGTCATCACCACGCATTGTGCGAGGCCGACGATCAACCCCGGCACGGCCTTGCCGACGACGATTTCCAGGGGCTGCAGCGGCGAAACCAGAAGCTGCTCGAACGTCCCAAGTTCCTGTTCGCGCGCCACCGACATGCCAACCACCATCAGCACGATGCTCATCGGGAGCGTCGCAATGAGGATCGGCACCATCGCTTCCTGATAGCCAAGATTCGGATTGTACCACGCCCGATCGACGAGCTCAGTTGGCTGCGTGACAGACTGCCCCACGCGCCGGTCCTCGCTGAATTGGGCCACGATGGTCGCAATGTAGTTATTGACGATCTGTGCGCTGTTCGACTTCCGGCCGTCGAGCAGGATCTGGATTTTTGGACTTTCTCCGATAGCCAACATGCGCGAGAAATCCTGCCCGATATGCACGGCCGCCATGACCTCCTGGGCATCGATGGCCGCCCGCGCCGCCTCCACGCTCGGGTAGAGCCGGATCTCGGAAAAGGCGGAGGCCCGTTCGAAACGGCTAACCAGTTGCACCGACTCGGTCCCCCAGTCGTCATTGATCACACCGACGGGGACATTCGAGACCTCGAGCGTGGCGGCGTATGCGAACAGGAAAAGCTGAATGATTGGCGGAATGATGAACGAGGCACGCGCTTTCGGATCGCGGAATGCCGCGAGTAGTTCCTTGATCACCAGCGCAGCAAGACGCGTAAGCATGCCTAGTCGAGCCTCTGACGCGATGTGAGAACAGTCAGTGTGAACAGGATGACGCTCATCAGCACGAGCACGCCCGTCGCCGGAATCAGAACAGCCGGAATGTCGCCCGCCAGCAGGATCGTGTTGAGGCCACGGACGTAGTAGGACGACGGTATGATCATCGCGATCGCCCGCAGCACAGCCGGCATGCTCGCGACTTCAAACAGGAACCCCGACAGATAGACGCCCGGCAAGAACGCCACGAGCATTGCGAGCTGGCTCGCCAGGAATTGGGTGCGCGCAACCGTCGAGATAAGCAACCCAATGCCCAGCGCCACCATGAGAAACACAGCAGTAAACGCGATCAGCGTGACAATCGATCCACGCAGCGGAATGTCGAAAATCAGGATCGACGTCACGACGCAAACAGCCATCGCGCACATGCCGAGCACGAAATTGGGCACGACCTTGCCAATGATGAACTCGATCGTGGTGACTGGTGTCGCGAGCAGAGCCTCCATCGTCCCCCGCTCCCACTCGCGCGAGACGACAAGCGCTGTCAGCAGCGAGCCGATCATCATCATGATCAGCGAAATAGATCCCGGCACCAGAAACCGGCGACTCTCGAGTTCCGCGTTGAACCAGAATCGCGACTCGATCTGGATCTGTCCCGCTTTCGGAATGTTTCGACCGAGCGCTCGTTGCGACTGCCAGACTTGCCAGGCACCCTGGATGTAGCCGGCCGTCAGCCCCGCTGTGTTGGGATCGCTGCCGTCGGTGATGACTTGGATTCCGGCGGTATCGCCCCGTGCCAGCCGCTCCGAAAAATCGCCGGCGAGCACGATAATCCCGTTGATCTTTCCGGCAGACAACTGATCCACAAAGGCTTGCCGGTGCGAGCCGCGCCGCACATCGAAATAGGGCGAGTCTGCCAACGACGCGACGAAGCTCGTCGTATCCGGCGTTGGCTTCTCGACGACGAGCCCGATCTTCAAACGCGTCGCGTCGAACGAAATGCCGAAGCCGAAGAGAAACAGAAGCAGCGCGGGCAGCACGAAAGCAACAACGAGACTCGACGGATCGCGAACCACCTGCATCGCCTCCTTGCGGATCAGGGCGCGGATCCGACGAAAGCTTTGCATGATTGGACGTCGCGCGCTGCCGCTATTGCTCATGCTGCCGCCTTCTCGCTGTCCCGCTCCTGCATGGCGATGAGCTGAATGAAGGCGTCTTCGAGCGTCGGGTTCGGCAGCGCGTCGGATTTCACGGACGCCTGCAATGCCTCCGGCGTATCGACCGCGATGCACTTGCCGCGATTGATAAGGGCGACGCGATCGCAGTATTCCGCCTCGTCCATGAAATGCGTCGTGACCATCACTGTCACGCCGCGCCCGACCATTGCATTGATGAATCCCCAGAACTCGCGCCGCGTCAGCGGATCGACGCCCGATGTGGGTTCGTCGAGAAAGAGAACCGGGGGCTCGTGCATGATGGCGGCAGCCAGCGCGAGCCGCTGCTTGAACCCAAGCGGCAGGCCAACCGCGTTGTCATGGAGATACGGTTCGAGATCAAAAGCGGCGACCACGCGTTTCACCGCCGTGCGCTTGCGAGCGCCCCAGAGACCGTAAGCACCCGCAAAGAACTCAAGGTTTTGCTGCACTGAGAGGTCGCCGTAGAGCGAGAACTTCTGAGCCATGTAGCCGAGGCGACCTCGCGCCCGTGCTGGTGCCGAATAAAGATCCAGGCCGTCAACCTGCGCCGTACCGGCACTCGGCCGAAGCAAACCGCACATCATCTTGAACGTGGTCGACTTGCCAGCCCCGTTCGGTCCGAGCAGCCCGAAGATCTCCCCGCGCTTGATCTCAAAGCTGATGTCATCGGCAGCCGTGAAATCTCCGAACCGGCGCGTCAGGCCCACCGCCTTCACGGGCGGCGCATCATCGTTCATCACATCCGGATGGGCTTCGAGCGTGAGTGCCCGCTTCGGCTGGCCGCCGAGCATCGCGACGAACGCATCCTCGAAGCGCGGCGCCACCGGCTCGACCGTTATCGCCTTCTCCGCGACGAGGTGAGCGGCCTCGGGTGGCGGCGCACCTTCTGCCATCACCAGCCGAACCGCCTCCCCTTGCATCACGCCGTCCACGACATCCGTGCGCCGCAACACATCGGCCAGAAGCTCCCGGCGTTTGGCACCGGCGCCGCGCAGATGGAAGACGCGCCCCGCCATCGTCCCCGTCATCAATTTGGGGGCACCCTGGAACAGCGACTTGCCATTGTTGAGGACCACCACCTCGCCGCAATTTTCGGCCTCGTCGAGATAGGCCGTGCTCCATACGACGCCAACACCACCATCAACCAGCTCGTAAACCATCCGCCACAGCTCGCGCCGCGAGATCGGATCGACGCCGACGCTCGGCTCATCGAGCAGCAGCAGGCGCGGAGATTTCAGCATCGCGCAGGCCAGACCAAGCTTCTGCTTCATGCCTCCAGAAAGTTTGCCTGCCAGCCGTTTCGTGAACCGTGCAAGATCCGTGAACGCCAGGAGCCGTTCGAACGTCGCGGCGCGCTCATGATCGTCGACGCCTTTGAGATCGGCGTAGAGGTCGAGGTTCTCCATGACGGATAGATCCTCGTAGAGCCCGAAGCGCTGCGGCATGTAGCCGATCAGCTCATGCACCGCCTTCCGGTCGCGCATCGTGTCCAGACCAGCCACGCTGATGCGGCCCTCGGTCGGCGCCAGCAGCCCCGCGACAAGGCGCATCAGCGTCGTTTTCCCGGCCCCATCCGGACCGACGAGGCCCGTCACCTGCCCGGCCTTGATCGCAGTCGACAGCTTGGCGATCGCGGGCACGCCGGCATCGCTGAAGCGTTTGCTCGCGTCCTCGATGGAAACGAGCGGCGCCGTCATGACCGTCGCTCGCTGATCTTGGTTGCTGCGCCGTTGTCTCCATGTGGATCCATCACGGTAATCGAAACGGGCATGCCTTGGCGCAGAACGCCCTTCGGATCGTCCACGACGATGCGTATCCGATAGACAAGCGCCGTCCGCAGCTCGCGCGTCTCCACGGTCTTTGGCGTGAACTCGGCCGTTGCTGAGATGAACCCGATGCGCCCCTCCATCGGTGAAATGCCGGGCGTATCGATCTTGAGTTGCACAGGTTGTCCCGGCCGAACCCGTCCCAGATCGACCTCGGAGACGTACGTGCGGACCCACACCGGCGATGTCAGGCTCAGCACGACCACCGTGTCGGCCGGGTTCACGATGGCGCCTGCCTCCTGAACACGCGTGAGAATGACACCCGCGCTCGGTGCCGTAAGTTGCGCATCGGCAAGTTGCCGTTCCGCGATCTGAAGAGCCGCCTCCGCGGCCGCGAGTTGCGCTCGCGCCGCCTCGATATCCTCCACTCGGAAGCCAGCTTTCATCAGCCGAAGAGCCTCACGCGCCGAGTTGAGCTGTGCCGTCGCCTGCCGATCGGCCGCGAGCGCATCGTCATAGGCCTTCCGGGTTCCCGTCGATGTATCGAGCAACGTCTTCGCCCGGTCGAGCGCGATCTTAGCGTTGGTGAGCGTTGCCTCGCGCTCGGCGACAGCCGCCTCCGCCTGCGCGATTTCTTCAGGCCGGTTGCCCGCCTCGAGCTTGTCCAGGTTGGCCTTCAGTTGGGCGCGCTGCGCCTTGAGTTGCGCGATCGCGTCCTCGAAGTAGACCTTGTCCAAGCTGGCAAGCTGCTGCCCGGCAGCGACGGTCGTGCCTTCGTCGACGTCCAGCGTCGCGATCCGTCCGCCCACCTTGAACCCCAGGTTGACTTGCCGGATCTCGACATTGCCTTCCAGGGCCAGCGGCTCGTTCGCGACCGGCCGGTGCGTCCACCACCACAGGCCGCCCGCCACGCCGGCTGCAACGATGACGAGCGCGGCGATACGGACTTTTGCATTGAGCATGCTTCACGCCTTTTGCGATCGATCCGGCTTCGGCTTGGAAACGAGGAGGCGTCGGTGCGCCTCCAGCAGCCCCTCGACATCGAGCGGCTGGAATTTTTCGAACAGCCCCTCCCAGACAATCGCCAAGACGACGGGCGCGACGACGAGTTGCGGAAATCGGGCGAGATCATCGGAGGTGAGTTCGCCGCGCGCCTGGGCTCTGCCGACCAGCCCTTGAGTGAGCGCCACGCCCTTCGAGACAATCTCGCGGTGATACATTTCCGCGATCCGGGGAAACCGATGGCCTTCGGTAATGATGAGACGAAGGATGTCGCGTCGCTTCGTCTCGAGCACCTCCTTGCGCAGAAACACGAGAAGGCGCCCAACGATCTCGTCAAACGGCAGCGACGCGTCGTCCGCGATCGTCTGTGCCTTGCCGAGCACCGGCCGCAGGGCGTTAATCAGAATTTGCTCGAACAGATTTTCCTTGTCCTTGAAAAACAAGTAGATCGTGCCCTTGGCGACTCCAGCCTTGGCGGCTACGTCATCGAGCCGCGCCGCCGCGAAGCCGTCCACCGAGAAAACCTCCAGCGCCGCCTCGAGAATTGCCTGCCGACGCTGCTCGGACGCCTCTCGCCGTTTGCTTGCAGAACTCGATTTGCCCGGATGGGTTGCCATGGGTGCCGCGATCCCGGATACCGTGAGCAGATAATCTATACATGACTGACTGGACAGTCAATTCAAATAGGTTGGCGATCGCATCAAAATCCGCGCACGTCGTCTCCGCCGGGCGTGGCAAGCGCTCGCTCAGAAGTAAAACTCGTAGGCCTCGTGACGGTCACCCCCGCACAACGGCTCGCGTCACGTCGTCGGTTACAGGCATCTCCGCCAGCTCCGAAAGTGCGATCGGCTTGACCGGTGCGCGCACGCGAAGATGCCCCACTTCAGCGGGTGACATGCCATTCGTTTGCGCGATCAGCTCCGTTAGCGTCAGGCCGCATAGCCGCCCCTGGCACGGCCCCATCCCTGTTCGTAGAAACGCTTTGAGCTGGTTGGGTCCCGTGCACCCAAGCCGAGCCGCCTTCTGAACTTCGCCTGCGGTGACCTCTTCGCATCGGCACACGATGGTGTCGTCAGTAGGAAGGCGCATCGCGTCGGGCGGTGCGAACAGCATGTCGAGAAACGGCCGTGCTCGCTCCTCGCGCTGCAACCGCCGGCGAATGGTCTGCAGATCAGCCGGCGACCGCCCCGATTTCAGATCGCTCGCAACAGCCAAGCCCGCAATCCGGCCTCGCGCCTCGGCCGCCGCGGCACCTGCAATCCCCGCCCCATCGCCAGCAACGAGAATGCCCTCAACGGACGATCGCCCGTCTTTGTCGAGAATGGGCCACCAGCACAATTGCCGCTCATCCCAACGATGCGCAACGCCCGCTGCCATCGCGAGGTTCGTGTTCGGCACCACACCCTGATGCAGCAGCAGGTTGTCCACGGGGCGCGTCGTCATCGTTCCGTTCCGCATCGCATAGGTGATCGACTGCAACGCGCCGTCACCCTCCGCCACAAGCGATATGACGTGCCGCGCAATCGGCACCTTGCGCGCCACTTCACGGCGCAGCGCTAGTCCCTTCTTCAACAACGGCGACAGGATGAACCCCGCTGCGTGCGGCGCTGCTTTCATCAAATTACCGGACGGTGTTGTATCGAGGATCACGTCGAGCGTGCCCCCCGCCCGCAACATCTGCGCTGCAAGCAACCAGAGCAGCGGCCCCGTCCCGGCCAGCACCGTTCGCCCGCTCGGCAACAACCCCGATGCCTTGAGCATCGTCTGCGCCGCGCCCGCCGTCATGATACCGGGCAACGTCCATCCACGGATCGGGAACGGCCGCTCCATCGCGCCCGTCGCCACCACGACCCGGCGTGCCGCAATCATGCGTGACGTCCCACCGAAGGAAATGCCGAGTTGCAGATCCGGATCGAGGCTCCATACCGTTGCCTCTTGGATCATCTCGGCACCGCTGGCACGCAGTTCGTTGACGAGTGCTGACCCCGCCCAATACTCGTCCCCGAGGATGTTCCGTCTTTTCACCGGCGTCGTCGTAATCGCGCGGTAGATCTGGCCGCCCAGGCTCGCGTTCTCATCGACAAGAAGCGTATCGAGCCCCGCCCGTGCTGCCTCCGTCGCCGCGGCAAGGCCAGCGGGGCCACCCCCGACGACCACGACATCGTAGATGCTCTTCAACGTCCGCCCGCTCACGCGCCGATCCCTCGCCTGCCCTTGATCGTCTCGACCTCCATGCCCGGCCGGACCGGAACGAGGCAGCCCTGGCGGTTCGCAACGCCATCGACCGTGACGATGCACTCGAAGCACACGCCCATCATGCAGTAGGGCGCCCGCGGTGATTGGCTGACTGCCGACTCGCGTGTCGACGAGAATCCGGCCGCGAGCAATGCCGCCGCGATCGTGTCGCCCGAACGTGCCTCGATCGCGCGCCCATCGACCTTGAGCGTCACGGTTTTCGCCTGGTCGTCAGGCAACCTTTTGAACATCAAACCTCCTCGCGCTGAACGCGCTGAGCTTGTCGTCGAACCGGCCGGCGTGGATCATCGGCGCCAGCGTCAACGCGTGTCCGGCGGCAAGCGTCACGCCGGAATGGCACGTCACCACGAACGCACCGGGCTGCGTCTCCGACTGGTCGTAGATCGGGAAGCCATCCTCCGGCATGACGCGGATGCCGCGCCACGACCTGATGACATTGAGCTTGCCGAGTAGCGGAAATGTCCTGACCGCGCGCGATGCGATCACCGAACTGATGCCGAGATTGAGCCCGGCGGGGTCCGTCCCCTCTTCCTTGCTGTCGCCCAGCATCACCGTGCCCTCATCCGTCTGTCGGATTGTCACCACGGGATGCCGCAGGAACGGCTTGACGCGCTCGGTCACTACGATCTGGCCGCGCTCGGGTCTCATCGGCGCCCTGAGCCCAACCATCGGCGCGAGATGCTGATTGGCGTTTCCGGCAGCGAGCACGACCTTTCCGGCTGTGATTTCGCGTCCCTCCATCGTGAGCCGAAAAGCGGTCCCGTTACGCTGGATCGCGCGCACGGCGTGCCCCGGCAGATACGTCGTGCCACGCGCCGCAAGCGCCGTATGGAGCGCTCGAAAGAGCTTCAGCGAATTCACATGCCCGTCGAGCGGGCAGTAGCTTCCGCCAACAACATCCGGACCGATCTCCGGCAAAAATTTCGCCACCTCGTCCCGTCCGAGGATTTCGGTCGGATACTGCGTGATGCCTGCTTGGTTGTGGAATCGCTTCAGCGTATTCGTTCGCTTCTGCAGCTCTTCTTCGCTCAGTGCGATGTGGAAACCGCCCGGCTGCTGAAGATGCACATCGAGTTGAACCTCTCGTTTCAGCTCGTCGGCAAGCGTCGGCCACCTGCCAGCCGACCCGACCGTCCAGGCGGCATACTCGGGCATGCCGAGCCCCTTCGATTGTACCCACACGAGCGCAAAATTGGCGCGCGACGCGCGGACTGCCATATCCCCTTCGTCGAGCACCACGACCCGATTCCCGAGCCGCGCAAGCCCGTAGGCGATCGCCGCGCCGACGAGGCCGCCGCCAACCACCGCCACGTCGAAGTCATCGCGGCGCGACGCTGTGCTCATGTTTCGCCCTTTCCCCGCCTGACCAGAAGCATCTCTCCAGTCCATAAAGGCGATCCTGCGTAGCGAGGGCAAGAGCCTCCGAGCCAGTGCCGGGACCATGCGACCCGGAAAAGGGTGGCGCCCGATCCTCCGCGACCATATCATTCGGGATCGCTACGGGTGCCCAGCCTTCGCGCGCCTCACAAAACGCACCAATTAGCCGGTCTGCGGTTCTGCGGCGGGAAGGCTCGTTCGCCGTTCGCGGGCGCCCGCATACAGGGCCGTCAATCGACCTGACCGCATCTCCCGCGGCCAATCGAGGGCCACGTCACGGCGTCGAATCTATAGGCAGTTGAGAGCAGGCTGGAGATGCGATCATACACTGCGCTGCTTCCGCGCTTGCTTCTCGATGCTTCGGAGGAGCTCTTCCCAGGCTACTTCGCCCTGGTGATGGCCACGGGCGTCATTTCCATCGCCACCGAACTGATGGGCATACCATTCGTACCGAGCGCGTTGCTTGCCGTGAATTGGATCGCCTATGGGGTGCTCTGGCTTTTGACGCTGCTCAGGATCACGTACTTCCCCTCGAAGTTTTTGGCTGACCTGTCGAGCCATCAGCGCGCGCCAGGCTTCTTTACGCTTGTGGCTGGAACCTGCGTCCTGGGAGCACAAAGCGTCGTCGTCGCCGACGCTACGGACATTGGTATGGTCCTGTGGTGGCTGGGCATCGTCCTATGGATACTGGTGATGTACGCGTTCTTCACGGCCGTCACCATTCGCGAACACAAACCCTCGCTGGCGGGCGGTCTCAACGGCGCCTGGCTCATCGCCGCGGTCGCGACCCAGTCCATCGTTGTACTCAGAGGCACGCTGGACGCCGCCACGGCGCCGCCCGATGTCATTCAGTTTCTATGTCTCGTGATGTTCATGATCGGATCGATGCTTTATCTGGCGATCATTCCCATCATTTTCTATCGGCTCACATTCGTGCGCTTGGCGACACGGGATTTCAGCCCGCCGTACTGGATCAATATGGGCGCCGTCGCCATCTCCACCCTTGCCGGCGCCCTGCTCTTGATGCGCGCCGAGACCTGGGGCGTGCTGAGGGAATTTCTCCCCTTCCTCAAGGGCTTCACCGTCTTGTTCTGGGCAGTGTCGACGTGGTGGATCCCGCTGCTTTTCACCCTGATGGTCTGGCGTTATTGGGTCCGCCACGACGCCATCAGCTACGAGCCGCAACTTTGGGGCATGGTTTTCCCACTCGGCATGTACACGACGAGCACGTATCAACTCGCCCGCGGGCTGCACATGCCCTTCCTGAACACGATCCCGCCAGTCTTTATCATTCTCGCGCTGATCGCCTGGATCGGCGCATTCTGTGGCCTCGCTCTTCGCATCGCCCGATCCATCCTGCTCGCGCGAGAGCTAGCCCACAAATCCGCCGCCTGAGCGTGCGCGGTTGCGTAGCTCAGAGGCGCTCAACCAGATCAAATATTCGAGGCATGAATGGTGCCGGATAAATGACTTTATCTTAACTCTCCAACACTTGATTTTATAATCTTTTTCTCCCTGTCTGACCGCAGACAGGTGTCCTAAAGAACTTCCAAACGAGTGACCTCCGCAGCCCTGCAGCAGCCCGCCACAGAAACCGGAACATCTGCGGCAGAACATCAACGAAGCCGGCGCGGGCTGGCTGCCCACCTCCTGCCGATGGCACTACTGATTGTCGACGCAGGCGTCGGCCAAGCACCCCTCGATCTGCCTGAGGAATCTGATGCCAGGGGTGTTATCTTCGAGGATTCTCTCCATGGTGACCCTGTCAGCGTAGCAGGCCGTGGCCTTGCGCAAGCCCGCTAGGGCTTGAGACAATGTTTTCGTGCCGGATGCGTTGAGCGTCAGCACGTCCGTGGGTTCGGAAAAAAGTGCAGCGACAGACGTACCTTTCAGCAGTTCTTGCGCATTGATGGCCTTCCCGAGCGATATCAAGACCGCCCGGTCCTTCGGATCGAGTTTCACATTTATCTGAGGATCGATATTGCAAGCGAACGCCGAAACGCTCGAGAGCACGACCGTTGCAAAAGCCACCATGGAACGCATTCGGTCTTCTCGCGGAGATCACTACCTGCTGGGCCTACTCTGCTGCAAGCGGCACGAGAATTCAACTTGAGTAAGACAATGGTGCAGCACGGTTAGGGCTAGCCACGCAGGGCCGGCGACAACGCACTGCGAGCCATTTTGAGCACTCAGCCCGGGACGAAAGCATCGATCCCGCCGACTTCTGCAACAAAACCAGCCGGAAGCGGCCTACGTACCCTCTGGTGTCTAGGGCGGGTGACGCACGCGGAATTCGTTGCGCTGGTCGGCGAAATTGGTCACGCGGCCTTTTCAAGACCATCGACAAAGACAGCATCAGGGATGCCTTTGGACGGGCGATCGTCGAAACGCCGCAGTGCGAAACATATATTTCAGATACATATTATGCGGAGGCGCATATCCTGACTTAAGCCTGATCCATTCTGGAGGAAGACATGGATTTTCCCGCCTTTTTTGACAAGGCGCCCGCGATCTCGCTGCGCGAACCGTTGGCCGTCTTTCTCGGTGCTTCCAAAGACGGTACCATCACCTACAATTACGCTGACGCGGTGAAGCTTGCTGGGCATTCCTGCCCCACGGTCGCCGGCGCCTTTCTCATGGTGCGCAACGGGCTCGCCCGTCTTTACGGTGACGAGTGTCCCGAGCGCGGCGGCGTCGAAGTCCATCTACGCGACGCGCGCGACCATGGCACGACCGGTGTCATCGCCGCCGTTGCGACGCTTGTGACCGGTGCGGCCTCCGAGACAGGCTTTGGCGGCATCGGCGCTAAGCGGCGCTTTTCCCGTCGCGGCCTCCTGCAATTCGATGCCCCTATCGACGGCCTTATGGCGCTTCGCCGGCTGGATACTGGAAAGGGTGTCATCCTCGATCTCGAAGCCTCCGCTGTCCCGCCGGCTCCCGAGATGGGGGCGCTCTTTCCCAAAGCCGCGGCCGGAACGGCTGACGAAAACGAGCAGGCACGCTTTGCCGCGCTCTGGCAGGACCGCGTGGCGCAGATGTTGCTGGAACACGCCGATGATCCGGAGCTTGTTCATGTTCGCAACTGGGAGACAGAACTTTCCAGCAAGCAATGATCAGCATTTCCATGACCGCCACCTGGACACCAGGTTGCAGATGGAGCCGCCGCAATTTACCGGCATAGCCGTATCAGTCGGCCATGCCTGTACCTTCCTGCTCGACGCAGACCGCACGGCTGTCGGCTTCAGTCAGCGGTTCATTGAGTAGTGCGCAGTGATGCGGCTGGCGTGCACTACCGACGCCCCGCCGGAAATGCCGGCAGGTGTGGCAGACGCCGAATGCGCGGCCACCATTGCGGCTGATCGTGGCATGAAGCGCATCGCGCAAAGTCTCGACAAGAATATCTAGTTTCTCCGGAGCCACCGCGGCCAGATCCGTGGCTACCGACAGGATCGGATCGTCCCTCAGCCTGCGCTCGCCAAGCGCTGTCAGGGCCAGCACCACTGACCGACGATCGCGCTCGCTCGGTTGGCGTGCGATATGCCCCTTCTGCTCCAGCGCGATCAGCGTCTGTGAGACTGTGCCCCGCGTCGAGCCGAGATACTCCGCCAGCGCCGCTGGCGTTCGTGAAAACCGATTGGCGCGTGCAATGAAGCGCAAGGCTTCCCACTGCGCTGGATTGAGATCGCCTGTGCTTTCGCCGCTGCGCGCCAATCGGTCGAGGCGATCGATCAGATGCGCCGCCTCGAGCGCGGGTTGTAGTGTCGTCATGGTAGCGACTCGATATTAAATTTGACGGAAGGTACGTTGCTATATAATAGCTAGTCGCTACTATTATCGCAATCGCCCACTCGGAGTTCCCAGTGTCCAGGATTGTCTCTCTTGCTCTGACGTTCGTTGTCGGCACCGCTTTGGTCCCTGTCGTGGGCCAGGCCCATGACGTCACCGCCAAGCGCGATGGTAAGGTGCCACCAGCTTTCGACATTCTCCGCGCATCCGCCACGACAGACGGCCGGCTCGCGACCTTCATGATGGAGGTCTCGGGCAAGGCCGGATCGCAAAAGCCGAAGAAGGTCGGCAAGCTCCAGGGCTCCAAGGTCGACGCCTATGTCTGGCCGACGAAGCTCGATCCCTCAGCCGCCGGTTTCGAGAAAGCCTCCGGCATCCTGGCGCTGGCCATTACCGCGCATCCGGATTTCGACGACACGCCGCTATTCGACGAGAACGGCGACGGTGATCCGGCCAACGACGGCGCCGACTGGCACTCGCACTGGGTCGTGCTCGTCGAGGACAAGGCTTGCGGCGGCGGGCTCAAGGTGCGCGACGTCTCCCCGGGGCAGGACGTATTGCCGGCAACGGCGCCCGGCCTGCCGATCGCCCTGGATAGTCCCGGCATGAGCCCGGTCATCAAGGGCGCCACCGTGAGGATCACGGTTCCCGTGCAAGGCGCCGAGAACGTCAACTTCGACGCGGTTGCAGCCAAGCTACAGGTTCACGAGCAGGGCAAGGCCCCGCTGCTTTGCGTCACCGGTACCTACAAGGTCGCCTCCGGCAATCTCTCGCTGCCGGGCGTCATCATGAAGACGGGCAAATAACCTCTGGCCTTTTTCGAGAAGCCCGCTTGCGGGCCAAGTCCCAGACGTGAAGGAGAAACGATGATGAAACAGAAAGTCACCTTCTATCACGCCGGCTGCAGCGTCTGTGTCGATGCCGAGCAGCGCTTTGCACACGCGCTCGATCCGGCGGCCTATGACGTCGAGATCGTCCATCTCGGCACCGACAAGAGCCGCATCGCAGAGGCCGAGGCCGCCGGCGTAAAGTCGGTGCCGGCCCTGGTGATCGATGGCCAGCCCTATCACATCAATTTCGGGGCCGATCTTTCCGCATTGCGTTGATCTCTCACGGCAGGGCGAGGTCCCCCGTTCCGGGCCCGCCCCTCATTCCTCCCGGCAGCTTCGGCATGGCTCACTTGAAGATCCCGCCCCGGATTGGACGCGTCTGGCAATCTCCCGCCATCGAGCGGCCAGCCGTCCACTTCCGGCTGCATCTGACGCCGGATCAGTTGGCGGCACTGAAGCCACTCATCAAAGCCTGTTGCCCCGAGGGCGGTCTGATGCTCGACCCGTTCTGTGGATCAGGCTCGGCCCTGGACGCCGTACGACAACTCGGCCGCGATTTCATCGGCCTGCGCCTCACGAACGTGTGCACAGAGGGAGAGGTGACGGAAGCTACCGAGAAATCCTCGGTAGTCCAAACCGAAGGCCGCCGCTAGGTTCGCCGGAACCTAAAACACTACAATCTCGATGCCATCATCCCCATCGAGGAAGCGACCTGGCAAGTCCGCATTTGGCGCAATACGGGGATCGCAAATTCGGATGGTAACACTCGCTTCTGACCCTAGGCGCAGCGGACATGGGGAGAGCGGATGATAGCTGACGCTATCGGACTGGGTCCTGGTTAACTCGGCATCATCAACCTGAAGAACGACCATCGCGGTCCTAGGTGACAACGACTACAACCACCATTCCAATGAAGATAAGGACTAAGCCACCTATCAGCATCGGCAAGAGCGATTGACCCTCCAAATCGCCGCCGCTGACCGAGTTCGCGGTGAAGGTGTGGGGGTTCTTGCCGTCTTTTTTTGAGGGCTCTGACTTGTCCATGCGGATTATCCTTCACAGCCCCGCGTCAGATGGGGAACACATATCGAGGCCGACTTATGCCCGTCCGGAAGACGGGCCTATGATGGTCTGAGTAGGCCGCACAGGACAGTCAGACCATGACATCGATCAAATTCAGCTCTCTTTCGCGAAACGTGCCTCATGCGGCACGCGATGCTCTTGAGGAGGCACACTGCCTCGCCCTCGAGTTGACAGCCGATCCTGTGACTGCCTCGCTTTCCGGTCCATACACTTCCTCCCGGACGCACTACCTTCCTGCGTTTTTCCGAGTGCTGTCGCGCGCCGCGAGATCATACGATGTACGGCGGATAAACCCCTTCGAGGCCAGCGGCAAGCTTGCCGAGTTCGGCCAGATGATGGTGCGAGAACAGGAGATGCTGGCGTCCCGTTTGCACATCGCAAAGGGCCCTCAAAAGCTTGCTTCCACGATAGACTGCAGCACCGCCGCCAAGGTGGTATGCGCTCAAAGCTACCTCTACGCTCACATCCGCCGCTTGAAGGCCCGACAGAAAAATCTGTGCCTGCAGTTTCTGGGTGATCGGCTTGCCCCGTTTGGCATTTGACTGGGCCTTGCCCACGGCTTCCCGGAGCCCGGCTCGAGCTGCGCGCAGGCGTGTGTCTGCGAGCGCGTATTCTGCCATCGAGACGGGCGCGTCCGTGAGTTGCCCCCTTCGCGCAGTGCGTCCTTTACGTGCCTGCCGCGCGACCTCATCGAGCGCACCTCTTGCGATGCCAAGCAGGGAGGCAACGAGCGTCGGATAAAGCACTGAATATATGGGAAGCCGCCACAGGGGGCCGTCAGGCCACGGGCTATCCGAAAAGCGGGCGCATCGCTCCATCTGGATCGCGACATTTTTCGCTGCGACGTGGTGGCTGCCTGTCCCCCGCAATCCCACGGCGTCCCATGTGTCCTCAATCTCCAATTCGCACGTCGGCACGAAAGCGACACGTGGAATGGGATCCAGGCCATTCGGAGTCTCGAAAAGCGCCCCAAGTCCGGTCCAGGCGCTGTGAAGGCAGTTGCTTGCGAACGGCCACTGCCCGTTCAGTAACGCTTTGCCTCGGACAAGAGTGACCCGACCGCAGGGAGCGAACATGGTGGCACTGGCCTGATCTGGGTCGGCAAAAATCGTTTCCGCACCCGCCCTCGGCAAATAGCCGGCGAAGATATTGCTTCCGGAACCGATAGCCGCGCACCATCCGGCACTCCCATCTGCGGCTGCGATGCGTTCGATGACCTCCATGACATCGAGCATGCGGGCCTCGCTGCCGCCGAGCGCTACCGGTATGTAACAGCGGTTCAACCTAGAGCCGTGGAGTGCATCGACGATGGCGTCGGGAAGCTGCCTTTGACGATCGATCTCATCGCCAGACTCGCGGACCAAATCGAGCAGACGTTCGCCCAGCATGTCCAAAGTCGCCATGCTATGCTCCTTGTGCATTTTATTGTTGCGCGGCTAGAGGCGCAAACGGGCCACCTTGGCGATGGCAAAACGACTACTCGGTTGCAGGTGGCCTCACGACCGCCCAAGCTGGATCAGCCCCGAACGGGTGGTCGATAAAGAACGACCAAGTGCCGTCAGCCAGCTTGCGGTGCACCTCCATGCCGTGATGGTGAACTTCTGTCGCGTTGCCCAGCTTGTCGACGCCGCGAATCAACCACTGCGAACGGGTCATGGCAAAATCGCCCGAAACCGTGACGTGGTGGGTGACCACATCCATGTGAGGCTTGAGGCCGATATATGCTGCCATCGTTTCGCGGATGGCCTCGGCGCCACGCGCGATTTTGCTGCCGCCGTGCACTTGGTCAACTTGAACGATCGAGGCTTCCGGATGGTACATGGCTGCCGCAGCGTCGACGTCTTGGGCGTTGAATGCACGCGCCAACCAAAGATTGCACAATTCGGGTGAGGGAGCGCCCATCAAGTTTCTCCTTCGATCTCGCTCGCAACACTTAATTCACTTGCGAATTAATCGCATACGATATACCAGCAACCACGATAGCGCGGAGTGGTTCCATGACAATCAGCGGAAACGAGTCGTCGGAGGCATCCGCATTGAAGCTGGACGAATTCCTGTGCTTCTCCGTCTATTCCGCGAACCTAGCATTCAATCGCGTGTATCAACCCTTGCTACGTGAACTCAATCTGACTTACCTGCAATTCATCGCGATGATCGTGCTCTGGGCCGACAACGATCTGACGGTCGGGGAGCTCGGAGCAAGGCTTTACCTGCAATCGAACACCCTGACACCAATGCTGAAGCGCCTCGAGAGTCTCGACTACGTCGAGCGTCGGCGAGATGAATTCGACGAACGTCAGGTCCGCATCTCACTGACCGCGAAAGGCCACAAAGCGCAGGCGAAGGCGTCGGAGATCATTTGCTGCGTCCGCGAGGCGACAGGACTTGGACCAAAGCAAATGACGCAGCTGCTTCGCCACATGCGCGATCTGCGTCGATCGCTGGAAAATCGTGCGCTCGACTGAGCCCATGGCTAGCTCTGAGCTGTTGTCTCGAACGGCACGCGGTTGAAAGTGATCGGGTTTGACAACGCGGTAGTGCTGTCGATCGTGATGAAGATGCCGATGTCGAACACATCGGCTATGCGCCCAGCCTGGACGGCAAGGACCAGATGTCACTTGGTCGGACATTTTCGCGGCCAGCGCTGATGTCAAGCCAGTACATCA
Source organism: Hyphomicrobiaceae bacterium (assembly GCA_050250755.1). GTDB lineage: Bacteria > Pseudomonadota > Alphaproteobacteria > Rhizobiales > Hyphomicrobiaceae. The sequence continues at coordinate 134,601 of JBFWOB010000006.1, read as the reverse complement.
GTCTCGGACAAGGGCGAGACCAATGAAAGGGAAGCATATGGAAGAGATCCGCAAGCTGACCCCTGACACCATTACGAAAGCCGTGCTCGAGCAGATGGCCGGGACACCCGATCCTCGTCTCAGGCAGATCATGTACGCCGCCGTCAAGCACCTGCACGCCTTCGCACGAGAGATCAACCTAACGCCGGCGGAGTGGCTCAAGGGCATCGAGTTCATGACGCAAGTCGGTCAGGCCTGCACCCCCGAACGGCAGGAACTAATTATGCTGTCGGACACAGTCGGCCTGTCCGCGCTCGTCAACCTGCTGCACGACCGCACCGCCATCGAGCAAGGCACCGACACAAGCCTGCTCGGGCCGTTCTATCGTGAGACCGCACCGAAACTGGAGCGCGGCGCCCAGATTGCCAAGCACGTCGACGGACAGGAAATCGCACTGTGGGGGCGCGTCACCGACACCAAAGGCGCGCCACTCGCTGATGCCAGCGTTTCGATATGGCAGACGAACGCGCACGGCCTTTATGACGTGCAGCTCCACGGCGCCCCGATTGACTATCGAGGTGTGGTCGAGACCGACGCCGATGGCCGCTATTGGGTGCGCACCGTGCCGCCGATCGGCTACTCGATCCCGATGGATGGCCCCGTCGGCAAGCTTGCCAAGATCCAGGCGCGGCACGGCATGCGGCCGGCGCACATCCATGTCATGACCGGAGCGCCGGGCTATCGCGAGCTGGTCACGGCGCTCTACCTGAAGGGCGATCCGCACCTGCACGACGACACGGTGTTCGGCGTTTCCTCGGATCTGGTCGCCGAGCTCAGGCCGCGAGACCCCAGCTGTCCGATCCCCGGCCTCCCCTCGATCCGCTTCGACATGAAGCTCGCGCGCGAGGACGCGCCGGATCGAGCAAGCTGACGCGTCCCTCCGATCTGTCCCACATCGTCGAGGCAGGCTGTTGCAACGAGCGGACTTTGTCAGAGCATCGTTCAGGGACGGCGCGATCTTTGATTCGCGCGACATTCCGTGCGACGGCAGCCCGTAGTTGTTACCTCTGTAAAATAATTGCCAATGCCTCCTTTGCGAGGGCTGAAGTCACTATGTTCAGCGACTCCGAGATTTGGTTTTTCTCGTGTTTGCGTGAAAATGCCAAATCAGAGTCCGCTGAGCGAAAGATAGCGGGAGGCTGATCCTGAGTCGGTTCATCGAAAATGCAGAACGCGGGCAGCTCACACTCATATGTCCATTGTCAAACTTCAGACATCGTTGCGTCGAGCACTGATCGGAGCATCCCATGTCGACAGCTAGCTATGTTGATCCTCGTAATGGAAAGATATATCCGCTGAATGTCCCGCGTTGGTGTTCCGAGGATCGGACTCCCCTGCTCGTCACGCCGAGCAGAGGTATTTCACGCGAAGAAATAGACACACGAATTCGTTCGCTTTGGCGTTATCAAGCGGCGCTTCCGGTTAGAATTGAGAAACCAATCACATTGGGCGAGGGTTGCACGCCCCTCGTCGAACAGACCTGGGGTGATCTGCGCCCACTCTTCAAGCTCGAGTGGTTTAACCCGTCCGGTAGCTTCAAAGACCGGGGTTCGGCTGTGATGCTCTCGTTCCTCCGGCAGATCGGTATCGATGCTGTGCTGGAGGATAGTTCGGGCAACGGCGGATCATCGATCGCGGGGCTCGGCGCTGCCGGAGGGATGCGCGTCAAAATTCTGGCCCCTGCATCGACTTCGCCTGCCAAGATTGCTCAGGTGCGCGCTTACGGGGCTCAAGTGCAGCTGGTCGAGGGGCCGCGCGAGGAGTCGGAGGCGGAGGCATTCCGTCAATCAAGCGAGACGTTTTACGCGGGCCATAATTGGCAGCCTTTCTTTCTTGAGGGCACCAAGTCGTTCGCTTACGAGCTTTGGGAGGACTTGGGTTTTCGCGCCCCTGACAACATCATCATGCCGGTCGGCGCTGGCAGCAGCCTGCTGGGATGCGCGTTCGGATTCCGTGAGCTCTTGAAGGCTGGCCAGATCGCAAGACTCCCGCGTCTGTTCGTAGCGCAGCCGCTCAACTGCTCGCCCATCGATGCAAGCTTCCGCGCAGGCGTCGATACGCCAGTGCTACGCGACGTTCGCAAAACCATCGCCGAGGGAACGGCAATCAAGCATCCGATGCGTCTGCGAGAGATCATCGCCGCGCTGCGCGAAAGCGGTGGCGGCACCGTCGCGCTCACAGAGGACGAGCTCGTAACCGCTCTACGTCGACTGGCGCGACAAGGACTGTTCGTCGAGCCGACCAGTGCGAGCGGAGCCGCGGCTTTGGATAAGCTGGCAGCGGCCGGCGCGATCAAGTCCAACGAAAACACGGTTGTGATCCTGACAGGAAGCGGCCTCAAAGCCTCTTCGACCGTCGCTGATCTGGTAGGTTAAGCGCGCGAGGCACCAGGATCATGTCTTCTGTTGGCCGTCTCGTCGGCCCGCCGACGGAGGCTATCGTATCACTTCGAAGTAGCTCCGGCGCTGGCGGCTCGCCGTAGCAGCAAGTGCCGATGGTCCAGTTCAGGCAACCCTTTCCTCAGACACGATGATGGGCTCGAGTGCCGGCTTGCCGAGCACTAGGTCCGATCCCTTCTCGGCGATCATCATGGTCGCCGCGTTGAGGTTGGCCGAGAGCATCGACGGCATGATCGAGGCGTCGATCACTCGCAACCCCTCCAGGCCGCGCACGCGCAAGTGGTCGTCGACAACGGCCGTCGGATCGGACGCCGGCCCCATGCGGCAGGTGCCTAGCACGTGGAATGTCGAGTTGCCCCACTTGCGGGCGGCCTCCAGCATCTCGTCGTCGGTTTGGACCTCGTCGCCCGGATAAGTCTCGCTGACCACGTAGCTCTGCATCGCCTGTGTGTGGATCAGTTGGCGGGCGAGCCGCATGGCGGCGATGGTGACGCGCTGGTCGCCCTCTTCAGCGAGGTAGTTGGGCTGAATGATGGGCCGGTCGAAGGGATCTGCCGATCGGGCGCGCACCCAGCCTTTGCTTTGCGGGCGGTGCTGCCAGGAGGCGATTGTGAAGCCCGGATGGTCGGAGAACTCGCGCAGCGGGCCGTTCGGACCCTTCGCGTAACTCGCCGGCACAAATAGGAACTGGATGTCGTTGCTCTTGGCGGCCGGATCTGAATGCCAGAAGCCATAAACGAAGCTCGGAGTGAGGCCGACAATGCTTTTCGCGCCGACCAGATACTTGGCGATCTCGCCGGCTAGTTTCAGCCCGCGAGAGCGTTCGTTGATGCTCTCCACTCCTTTGACGCGCACGCTGAACCGCGGCGCGTAATGGTCGCGCAGGTTCTCGCCGACGCCCGGAAGATCGTGCACCATCGCGACCCCGAGCGACTTGAGGAGTGCGGCTGGCCCTATACCGGACTGTTGTAGGAGGATCGGCGAATTGATAGTGCCGCCGGAGACGATCACCTCGCGCCGCGTGTGCACTTCCACGGGCGTGCCGCCGCGGCCGCCTTTCAGATAGCGCACCCCGATGGCGCGCTTGCCTTCGAGCACTAGGCCGGTCGCGTGCGCATTCGTGCGCACGGATAGATTCGGGCGCCTCTTGGCCGGATTGAGGAAAGCGCGCGCTGTGGACACGCGGCGGCCGCGGTAGGTCGTGCGTTGCACGTAGGAGATGCCCTCCTGCCGCTCGCCGTTGTAGTCGGAATTGCGCGGAATGCCGATCTCCTGCGCCCCTGCGATGAAGGCATCGGCCAGGGGATGGCGATAGTCGAAATCGGTCACCTGTAGCTGACCCGAGCGGCCGCGAAAGGTGTCGTCGCCTGGGCCGATCCGCTGCTCGCAACGCTTGAAGTAGGGTAGCACGTCAAAGTAGCCCCAGCCGCGGTTGCCCTGCTGCGCCCAGCTATCGAAGTCCATGCGCTGGCCGCGGTTGTAGATGTGGCCGTTTATGGAACTCGAACCGCCGAGCGTCTTGCCACGCGGAACTGCAACAGCGCGCCCGCCGATGCCGGGACCGGGCTCGGACTCGTAGAGCCAATTGACGGACGGGTTCGTCAGCGTCTTGAGAAAGCCGGCGGGGATGTGGATGTAGGGATGCCAGTCGCGCGGCCCCGCTTCGAGCAAGCAGACACTGTGCCGACCGTCGGCTGTAAGCCGGTTGGCCAGGATGCAGCCGGCTGAGCCCGCGCCGACGATGATGTAGTCGAATGTGTCCGTCATGATGCTACGCCCACGCAGTTTGCGCAGCGCCCCCGAGCTTCGCGTGAGAATGTCTCATGCTGGCGCACCCGGCGGCCGAAATCCAGCCCATCTCCGGGAGCAAGAGGCTGAAGGGTACTGCTCGGCTTCGCCGCAACAGCACAGGGTTTCCTGCCACACACCTCTTTTTTTGGCTCCCGCGAAAGCCGTGATGTCAACGGCGGCATTGAATCCTGAACCGATGCGGTGATGTATTGCCGTGAGGCGCAAGTGGATGTGAACCCGGCCGCTACGAACGCTTGATGAGGCCGAGACTCTGCTGCCGATCGAAACTCCGGCATTTTGACCGAGCGCTGCGGCGCTTCCAGCACGGGCCCGTCTTGCGCTAGATTAGCCCAGGCCGAGCGCCTTCTCGACGCGCGGCTTGACCTCGCCGATCATCAGTTCCATCGAGCGCATCGCGGTCTTGTGCAACGTATCGCCGACCTTGAAAGCGAAGGCCAATTGCTTGGGCTTGGCGGCCTTGATCTCCTTCACAAGCTTCTCGGCCACTGTCTCGACGTCGCCGATGGGCAGGTTGTCGTGGATGGTCTCGAGCGACTCCTCGCTCTTCGCCGGCACGTCGACCAGCGCGATACCATCCATCACTTCCTCCCGGTTTCGCAGGCTCGAAGCGAGCCGCGTCTGATACCGAGCGTTCTCGGCAAATCGCATGCCTTCCTCGCGGCTTTCGGTGATGAGCGCGAAACGGCTGACCGTCATATGCGCCTTCTCGACTGGCACGTTCTCCGTAGCGAACGCTGTGGTGAAATCAGCATATTGATCAGCGAGCATCTCGACGCCGCCACTGCGGCCGGAGGTGATGACGCGGTAGCCATGGCGCGCCGCGGCGCGAAACATCTCGACGGTGTGTCCGGCCACATAGATGGGCAACGGCTTTTGCACCGGACGCGCCGCGATATGCGTTTTCGGCATCTTGTAATGCTTGCCGTCGTAGCTGAAGAAATCCTGCTTGAATGCCAGATCGAGTATCTCCAGGAACTCGTCTGTCATCTCGATCTTGTCCTTGATGTCGACGCCGAAGCGCTCGAATTCGTAAGGCTGATAGCCGGCGCCGACACCGAGCATCAGGCGGCCTCCCGACATCGCATCTGCGGAGGCAATCTCCGCGATAAGCCGCACCGGATTGTAGAGTGGCACCACGACGACCGCCGTGCCGAGACGAATGTTCTGCGTGCTCGCAGCGCAATGCGCCACCATCATCAGTGGCGAGGCGCACATGCAGTAGTTCGAGAAATGATGCTCTGCGAACCATGCCGTGCTGTAGCCGAGCCGATCGGCGAGAGCGACCTGCTCCGCGACCTCGCTGAAAACCTCCGCCGTCGGCTTGCGCGGGTCGCGCGCACCCATCAGATTGAAGATCCCGAATTCCATGGTCAGGCCCTCCGGTGTCGTTTTCCGCTGTGTGAATGATGGGAAAGCATAGTGGTGCCTCGATGCAGGGGTCAAACCTGCATCGATGTGCACGTTCTTGTCGCGTAAGCCTTACGGCAGTGGGAACAGCTTCTCGGCTGCCTTTTTCCAGACCACGTAGACCGGCCGGCCTTCCTCTGGCACCGCCTGGTCGCGGTGAGCCACGACGGAAATCACCTGGCCCGCGGCCTCAACGCCGACATTCACCGTGGATCCCAGGAAGCTCACGCGCTTGACCGTGCCGGCCAGAGCATTGTGGCCGGGCACGGGCTCGTTCAAAAGCGTCAGATCCTCTGGCCGCAGGATCACCACGACGGAGCCGTCGTTCGGCATACCCGGCAATCGCGAAGCAACGATGATGTCGCCCCCAGGCAATTCGATGCGGGCCTGGTTGCCGTTGACTTCCACGGTTTTGCCCGGGATCACGTTGGCCTGTCCGATGAAGCTCGCCACGAAGGGATCGCGCGGCGCCGTGTAGATCTCACGTACAGTGCCGGCCTGGGCGATGATGCCTTTGTTCATGATGACAAGCCGGTCGGCGGCAGCCATCGCCTCGCTCTGGTCGTGAGTGACGAACACCGTGGTGATGCCGACGCGCCGCTGGATCTCGCGGATCTCGAAGCGCATCTGCTCACGCAGGTTGGCGTCGAGGTTTGACAGCGGCTCGTCCAACAGCAGAAGTGCCGGCTCGATGACCAGCGCGCGGGCTAGCGCTACCCGCTGTTGTTGGCCGCCGGAGAGCTGCCGTATGCTGCGATCCTCAAGCGCGCCGAGCTGTACGATGTCGAGCGCTTGGCGCACGCGCGTAGCGATTTCGGCATTGGCGACCTTGCGCATACGCAAGCCGAAGGCGACGTTGTCGAAAACTGACAGGTGCGGGAACAGTGCGTAGCTCTGAAACACCACGCCGATGTTGCGCCGGTGAGGGGGCGTGCCGGCCATCGGCCTGGAGTCGATGAGGATCTCACCCGAGCTCGGCTCGATGAAGCCGGCGAGCAGATTGAGCGTAGTGGTCTTGCCGCATCCCGAAGGACCAAGGATGGCCACAAACTCTCCCTGCGCGATGCGCAGTGAAACTCCGGCGACGGCTTCTACCGTGCCGAACGATTTCCTGACGTCGATGAGCTCGACCGTGGCCATGCCTGTCGCCCCACTCCCATTCCCTATTTCGTTTGCCGTGTGACCTCGCTCAGGCCGAACAGCCGACCTACGCCGATTTTGCGCTCGATCACGAGCAGCGCCATGAACGCCACATAGACGACGCAGGCGCTTACCGCCGTGACCAGTGGATCATAATTCTGATCGATATAGGTGTAGATCCGCACAGGCAGTGTCGTCGCTGTCGGGCTCGACAGGAACAACGACACGGCGACATCGTCGAACGAAAGAATGAAAGTGAACACCAGGCTGGCGACGATGCCCGGGCGGATGAGCGGTAGCGTCACCAAACGAAACGTCGTCCAACCACTCGCGCCCAGGCTGCGTGCTGCCTGTTCGATGCTGGGATTAACGCCCATCAGCGCAACCATCACGAAGCGGATGGCGAAGGGCATTGTGATGATCATATGTCCGATCATCATGGCGCGCGTGTCACGCGGTAGGGAATAGTCAGCGAAGAATTGCAACAGCGCCAGCCCTAGGATCAGGCCCGGCAGGCTCATCGGCGCGAGGAACAGCGATTGCAGTGGACGCCGACCGAAGAAGCGGTAGCGCACCAGGGCGATGGCGGCCAGCGTGCCCAGCGATGTAGCCGCCAGCGAGGCGCCAAAGGCCACTATTACGCTGACACCAGCCGACTCGATGAATTCGCGCCGGTCGAGGATCGCCCAGTACCATTTCAAGCTCGGTCCCGTAGGCGGAAAGACAATGTAGTCGGAGGCGGTGAACGATTCCGCCACGATCCCAACCACTGGCAGTACGGAGAACATGCATGCCAGCGCGCAGTAGAAGCCGAGCAGCTTGCGAGCACGATCAGTGATCATTGGAACATGGCCCTGAACCTGCCGCGCTCGGCGAGGTTGGTCTGCAGCGTCACGACGACGAGCACGATCAGCACCAGCGTGATGGCGACGGCTGCCGCGAACGGCCAGTTCTGTAGGATCAGCGCCTGTTGGTACATGACCGTGGACAGCACCTTGAACTGCGATCCACCCAGCACGGCCGGCGTTACGAACGAGCTGGAGGCGAGGCTGAAGACGATGAGCATGCCCGCCAGCAATCCCGGCAGGCTCAAGGGCAGAATGACCTTGAAGAATACACGCCATGGACTGGCGCCCAGGCTCGCAGCCGCGAACGGCACGGCCGGATCAATCGCTTGCAAGGCGGTAACCACGGCGAGCACCACAAACGGCATCAGCACGTTGACGAGGCCAACGATGACGGCCGTCTCCGTATGCAGGAAATGTACGCCTTCTGCGCCCAGGGGAGCGAGCAATGACTGCAGCAGCCCATTGGGTCCGATGATCATCACCCACCCGAAGGTGCGCACGATGACACTGACCAGCAACGGTGAAAGCACGAGGAAGATGATGATCCCGCGCACGCGTGCGGAGGCCATCGTCAGATAAAGGGCGATGGGATAGCCGACGAGGATCGTTATCACGGCGGTCACAGATGCAAGACGCAGCGTACGGCCCACTATCTCGAGATAGAAGCTATCGAGCCAGATGCGTTGATAGTTCTTGGGAGTGAAGACGTGCACGATGCCGGTAAGGCGCCCGTAGTCATAGAAACTGTTGACGGTCAGTGTGACGAGTGGCGCAATGAAGAAGACCATAAACACCACGGTCGCGGGCAGCACCAGCAGATAGGGGACACTCGCCCGCCTCGCCAACATCCATCTTCTCCTCTACTCGCCGGTCATCGAGCGTGGGTTGGGGTAGCCCGACCGTGTTGGATCTGATCGCTCTTCAGCGCTTGGCCTCGATTTCCCGGTTCCACGTCTCGATCCACTGGTCGAGGTTCTTGTTCATCACCTCCCTGTCGAGCCTCACGTACGATTTGATAGTCTTGGCCGTCGGCATGTACTTCACCCACTTCTCGGGGATCGTGGCATGCACGTTTACCGGCGCGTAGCCCATGCCCGCAGCCCCCTTGGTCTGCATATCAGCGCTCAGCATGTGATTGATGAACTTCTGCGCGCCAACAGGGTTGTGGGCGCCCTTTACGACCTCGAAATTGACTGAGAACAGCGCTGCGCCCTCTTTCGGGTCGACGTACTCGAGGACCGATCCGCGATCCTTAAGCGCAAGCGTGCGGATGCTTCCGTTGTTCGAGATCCACGCCTGCTCCTGCACCATGACGTTGTCCATGTCGGCAGGACTGGTCGGAAACGCCACGATGTCGTTGGTGTCGCGGAGTTCCTTGATCTTCTTGATGGCAGGTCCGATGTCTTTCTCGCTGCCGCCAAGCGCGCGCGCCATCGAGCCGAGGAACTCTTGCGAGTAGAGTACGCCAATCGAGTAGAGCGCCACTCTGCCCTTGAACTTCGGATCCCACAGGTCGAGCCAAGAGGTTGGCGGACTCCACCCCTTCTCCTTGAAAATTTTGGTGTTGTACTGGATGCCTGTCGTCGAGATGTGGCTCGGCACGCCTATCCCGTCGGGATCGCGCAGGACTTCCATCACGTCCTTGAGGTTGGTGACGATATTGGGGTCCAGCTTCTCGTAGAGCCCCTGCAGCTTGCCGCCGAGATGGGTTATGTCGTTGGCCCAGTAGACGTCGATTTCCGGATTGCGGCGCGCGGCCATCACCTTAGAATAGTTGCTGAGTGCCGTCCCGACGACATAGACGACCTGAATGCCGGTTTCTTTCTCGAAGGATGGAATAGCGACATTGCGCATGAACTGCTCGATGGTGCCGCCATAGGCGGCCAGCACGATCTTTTCCTGGGCACGGGCCGGCGAGGCGATGAACCCCGACAGCGCGATTGCAGGGGCCGCAAGACAGATCGACCGTCTCGTGACACCGACGCCCCGGCCTCCAACAGATCGATATGGCATTCTCTCATCCTCCCGGTTAACTGCCGTGCACCTGTTTCAAATCCCAACCCCGTCATAATCTCGGGCAGCAAGCGCTGAGCGAACCGACTTGAACAGGGGTACGATCGAGACCGGGCGCATCCTCCCAATGGACCTTGTACTGGTGGAGCTGCTGCAGAATAGGTGCCGATCGGCAAAGCGGTTCATCAATCTCCCTGCACGACACGGCTGATCCATAGGACGCTGAATGAAGACCTAGCGGTCGAGACCGTACTCGCGGCGTAATGCCTGCGCTTGCTCGACCGTCGCCATGCTGCCCCTCGCCGCGAGATTGGCGGTATAAGCGACGATGCCGTCGCCGGGTGGAAGCCGGATGATGATGAAGGTCAGGATCGAGATCATCGCGCAGTCTATGCATGATGAATATCAACATCCACTGCCCTCCGTGCATAGCACGGCGCAGTAGCCCTCGCCGGGCATGGCGTCTTCCTTCCCATTGAGTCCGCCCCGGCCCGCATCGCTCCGATCAGCCCGCACTTAGCGGGCGTTACAGCGCAGACATCGTTCTCGGACGATCTATGATCGCTTCTGTGACGATCCTGGTTTCCTGAAAGCCTAGCGTCGCCAAAAGGGAGTGGCAACTGGGATCAAGCAGAGCTTCACGGGAACGCGAGTTGACCGGTTTTCGTCGCGAGCGATTTGTCCGGTAATCCGTAGTCTTCCAAACAAGCAGGACGGGATGGGCCAAACCCGACGATCGCGACGGCTCAGATAGTTAGGCTTTCTACCATACCCAGCCTTTTCTTTTACGAATTGATGTCCGCTGTCGAGCGGCGATCCGTCTTGCCAAATGAATAATCCCTGCGCTTCGCAAGGAATAGACCCGACGGTGGCCTTCTCTGCCTAGCGACGTCAGTAAACCAGTCGATTATCCCATCCTCACATACGTCGCCTGATCAAGTTTACATCGCCGGCTCCACGTCGCGAGCCAACCAATCGATCCTGCACGTTCCCCTCCCTCGATGAGATGCCTTGCGATCCGTGACGAACATGGCGGTCGCGAGAAGCGGGTGTTACGCGGGGAACAGCGCGGCTTTGGATATTCGTATTTAAACGGTGGTGTCGCCGCTGCAATCCGGCCCGGAAAGAGCAGCACATGTCATTCGTAATCCCTGGAGGATGCTATGAAGCGCACGCTGTTTCTCTCCACGATGTTCGCCGTTGGTCTTTCGGCCCTCCCCGTCTCCGCATTCGCAGGACCCACGTTGGCTGCGCCCTCGGCGGTGGAAGCCGTAGCACCCCAGTCTTCCGCGGTCGTCGATGCCTACATGCAGGCCTTGATTCAGAAGTGCCTGGACAATGGCGTGCTGCTTCCCGAGCAAGTCCAGGCCATGACCGACGACGAACTGCAGGCAGCGTTGACAAACTGCGCTAGCACTCTGCGTGCGGCTCAGTTGGCTCCGGCGGTCCGCCGTGCGCCGATCGTCGTTCAGGATCCGCCGGTGGTGGTTCAACGCCGCCGTGAGCGGGTCATCGTCGAGGCTGCTCCTGCCGTCGTTCAGGAGGCTCCCGCGGTCGCACAGGGCGCTCCCACCCAGATTTCTATCGGCAACAACAGCGGGAACGGCAATGGTCTTGGCGGTCTCGGCGACGTACTGGGTGGCCTCGGTGGCCAGGGCGGGGGTGGTGGTCTCGGTGGCCTTGGCGGCGGCGGGAATGGGGGCGGTGCAGGTGGTGGCCTTGGCGGTGTCGGAGCGGGTGCCGGCGGTCAAGCCAATGCGCCGGTCGTTGGCGGTCTCGATGGCCGGATCGCTGGGCTTCAGAGCGGCATCCAGGAAGGCATTGCATCAGGTGCCCTGACGCCGACCGAGGCTGGCCTGCTTTCCAAGCGTCTCGGGCAGATCCAGGCGACGCGCGCCAATCTCGGTGACACGCCGGCAGCCCGCCAGATCGTTCAGCAGCAGCTGGATGGCGCGGTCGCCGATTTCAACAGTAAAGTGCACAATAATGTTGGCATCCCGAACCCGGACTTGTTCCGTTCTTTGAAGCGCAATGGAGCAACCGCCGCGGCGGGCGCACCCGGCACGCACAGCCGCTTTGCCGCCATGCGCGCTCGCATCGCCGCTGCCAACGGCGGACAGACGGCCACCGGATCGGCGGCGCATAGCCGAATGGCAGCGATCCGGGCTCGCGCAGCCGCCGCGCAAAACGGCCGGACGGCTGGTCGAACCGGAAACAATTCCTACGCCCAATTCCTGAAGCGCCGTCATGAGATGCAGGCGCGAACTGGTCAATCGGGTAGCAGGCGTTGCTTCCGCGCCCCCTGCAACGTCTCGGCCGCCTCGAACGCCGGCAGCAGCTTGAAGAGGAACCGCCTCGTCCAGCGCCGGATCGTGCAGAACCGGCAGGTGACGCGCACCCGGCCCGCCAGCGCAACCCGGCACACCGTGGCCTCGCGCCAGGTCTTCCAGCGCCGCAGCTTTGCGGCGGCGGCTCCGAGAGCGCACTTCCAGGCCCGCCGCTTCGCGCGCCGCTAAGTTCAACGCTGATCGAGCAACAGAGCAGAGGCCGCCCACAAGGCGGCCTCTGCGCATATGATCACCAAGCGCGACGGCGACCTATTACCTTCCCTCGGGCGAAAGCATCGAGCTCGCGACGCATGAGACCGGCGTTCCCTTCGCGGCAGAGTTCGATGCCGCGCAACTCCAGACGGCGATCAAGGAAGCCCAGATGCTCGTGCCTGACTCACATACAAGGGCTTTTGCAAGAAGGCCTCCGCAGCCGGGTGTGCGGCCTACATCGTGTCGTTCAGTGGCCAACGTGCACTCTACGTTGGCCGGACAGCCGAGACGCACGTCGAGCACTTTCCGAGTTAGCTCGCCTACATCACTCGCGGCCAAAGCTACTAAGCCGGGCAACGCGAACATCGCGCTCGCAAAAGTCCGCTCAGATCAAATGATCACGCGTCGTGAGGAACCGATCGCGATACGTGGTCCGCGCCGGGAAATCGCACAACACGGCTTCAGCAGTCACTTCATCGGCGAAGCCACTTTCATCCCGTGCCGAGATGGCGGTGAAGACAACGGCCGTCTCGCGGTGTTCTCTTACGATCCGGGCGAGGAGACGAGCGACTTTGATTTGCTGGATGGCGCGCCTCAAACCGACCGGTTACCCTCGATGCGCCACAAGAGCCCTGCAAAGAGCCCCATGAGTGGCAAAAAAGAGCAAAATTTATCCAATTAATCGCCTCAAGGATCAGCAGACGCCGCGACAGATTTCCATCAAAATATTTCTATAAATATATCGATATCTGTCATACGCGATCGCACCTTGCGGATGATCAGTGAGCCAAAATCCTCACTTTCCTTCGACAGAAGAGCGCAAAGATCGTCTTGGAGCAGCGATATATATGGAATTGTGCGCTTTCAGATTACTTGGCGATGGGCACTCTCACGTCGCGCACGCAGTCTCCGTTCATGACGCTCCTGCATCTTCGTTATATCCTATTGGGAATAGCCAACCTTCCGAACGCGTGTTAGTCAATTGGATGCGGCGATCGCGTTTCTCCGGCCGGCACAAGACAGCCGGCCACGAACCAAAGCGAGCGAGTAGATTCATGACCATAGATATCCTCCATACGCGCCATCCATATCTGGATGGCAAACCGAAGCGCATGCTGATTGGCGGCAATTGGGTCGAGGCTGCGGCGGGCAAGACCTTCGAGAGCATCAATCCTTCGACCGGCGAGGTGCTCGCTACGGTGGCCGAGGCGGACCGGGAAGATATTAATCGTGCTGTCGCCGCGGCGCGGCGCGCGTTTACAGGACCGTGGAGCAAATTCAAGCCGGCCGAACGCCAAAGACTCCTGTTGAAGCTAGCCGATCTCCTAGAACGGGATTTCGACGAACTGGCGTCTCTGGACACGCTTGACTTCGGAGGGCCGATCAGCCGCACTTTGGCCAATCGGCCGCGCGTTGTCGGCTTGCTGCGTTACTACGCGGGTCAGGCCACAGCTATCCATGGCGAAACCATCCAGAACTCGCTGCCTGGCAACTATGTCAGTTACACGGTGAAAGAGCCGGTCGGCGTTATAGGTGCCATCATTCCATGGAATGGGCCTCTTCAACTTGCATGCGGGAAGATCGGTGGCGTTCTGGCGACCGGTTGCACGCTGGTCCTCAAGCCGGCGGAACAGACGCCTCTAGTAGCACTTCGTCTCGCCGAGCTTTGTCTTGAGGCCGGCGTTCCGGAAGGTGTCGTCAACGTTGTTCCCGGTTATGGTGAGACTGCCGGGGCGGCGCTCGCGGCTCACATGGATGTCGATAAGGTGGCATTCACCGGCTCGCACTTCACGGGGCAGGAGATCGTGAGGGCATCCGCAGGCAACCTCAAACGCCTTCAGCTCGAACTCGGTGGCAAGTCACCCGATGTCGTGTTCGCCGATGCCGACATGGAGGCGGCAGTGCCTGGCGCGGCCATGGCTGTGTTCTCCAATTCCGGTCAGATTTGCAGTGCCGGCACGCGGATGTTCGTGGAGCGCAAGATTTACGAAGAATTCTCAAGTCGCGTCGCGGAATATGGCAAAAAGCTACGTGTCGGAAACAGTGCTGACCCCGCTACGGAGATCGGACCACTTGTCTCCGCCGAGCAACTTGATCGCGTGACAGATTATCTGTCGATCGCACGTCAAGAAGGCGCTCGGGCCCTTTCGGGCGGTCAACAGCTAACAGATGGTGATTTGGCCAAAGGCTATTTCGTGCCGCCTACGGTATACGCCGACGTTAAGGATGAGATGCGGATTGCGCAGGAGGAAATCTTTGGCCCCGTGATTTCGGCCATTCCTTTCACCGACATCGATGAGGTGATCGAGCGGGCGAATAGCACGCATTTCGGTTTGGGTGCGGGCATCTGGACCAAGGACGTGAGCAAGGCCCACAAGGTCTCGCAAGGGATCCGATCAGGATCGGTCTGGATAAACTGCTATCAAGCATCCGACCCGGCAGTGCCATTTGGCGGTTACAAGATGAGCGGCTACGGCCGCGAGCGCGGTATGCAGCATGTTGAGGACCATCTGAATGTGAAGTCGATCTGGATCAAAACAGACTGACCTTGCGCCGAGACCTGCGGGAATGGATGATCCCATTCCCGCAGCCCGAATTGTGCATTCGATGATCAGCACTGATGTCGAATCAAGGACCGAAGCTAGTAGCGTTGTACGGTGTCTTTAATGCGGGGCAGAGATCGACGATTGCCGGTCTACTCTCCAAAGATCAGGCCCGTCGCGATCGTGATAGGTTCACATCGATGGCATCGCTAATAAAGTGATGCGGCCGAACTCATCACTGACTGCGTCGAGCCGTCAGATGTCGATCTTCTCAGCAATGTCGAGCGCATCGTCGAACTCGACCCCAAAATAATGAAACGTGCTTTCAATCTTCGAGTTGTCCGAGCAAGAGTTGGACAGCCTGAAGATTCCCGATTCCCCCATGGATCAGCACTGCTTGGGCGAACGACTTTGGCCCGCAGCAGGCAAAAGGCCACTGGCTAGATTTCCTAGAAGCTCCGGTAGCTGACGGCCGTCTTCCGTCATGTCCAACGTGAGAACGGCGATGCCAAACTTGACTATAGCCGCTAGTCCGATTATGGAACATATCGTGAACATATATGCGAAGGAGCACGATATCGTTACGGTTCTCGACAAGCTCAAAGTGTTGGCAGATGCAGCGAAATATGATGCTTCATGCGCATCCTCAGGTGCTCCGAGACGCGAAGCCACGAAGGGGGGACTGGGTTCGACGACACACGCCGGCATTTGCCACGCCTACACGCCGGACGGTCGCTGCGTATCGCTGCTCAAGATCCTCCTGACGAACTACTGCATGTTCGATTGCGCTTACTGCATAAATCGCCGCTCATCGAACACGCAGCGTGCGCGTTTCACGGTCGATGAGGTCGTGATGCTGACGATCGAGTTCTACAAGCGCAACTACATCGAGGGTCTATTTCTTTCATCTGGCATCATCAAATCGGCAGACTACACAATGGAGCAGTTGATGCTCGTTGCGAAGAAACTGCGGCGCGAGCATGGCTTCGCAGGATACATTCATCTAAAAACCATTCCGCAAGCGAACCCATGGCTGATCGAGCAAGCAGGACTATGGGCCGATCGGCTGTCCATCAATTTAGAATTGCCGACTCACGCGAGTCTCGAGCGTCTTGCGCCGGAAAAGAACGGGCCCGGGATCGAGAATGCTATGGGGCAAATGCATGAGCGAATACAGGAAGCGCGAGAAGAGCGCCGTCGATTTGCACCTGCCGGGCAAAGCACGCAGATCATCATTGGCGCGGATGAGACGAACGATGCGGATGTTCTCCAGGCATGCGCCAAACTCTACAAAAATTTCAAATTGCAGCGCATCTATTACTCGGCGTTCTCCCCAATCGTAGAGGCGAGCCGACTATTGCCGTCAAAGCCACCGCCGCTCGCTCGCGAGCATCGGCTTTATCAAGCGGATTGGCTGTTTCGGTACTACGGCTTCTCGATTGAGGAGATTGCCTCGAGCGGAGAGGCGGGCATGCTCGACCTCGAGGTCGATCCCAAGCTTGCATGGGCGTTGAAGAACCGCGGTGTGTTTCCCGTGGATGTCAATAAAGGTCCACGCGAGCTGCTGCTGCGCGTACCGGG
This sequence comes from Hyphomicrobiaceae bacterium, assembly GCA_050250755.1. Taxonomy (GTDB): domain Bacteria; phylum Pseudomonadota; class Alphaproteobacteria; order Rhizobiales; family Hyphomicrobiaceae. The sequence continues at coordinate 118,279 of JBFWOB010000006.1, read as the reverse complement.
CCTTGGCAAGCGGGCCGTCGATAAGATTGTCGTGGCGCGGCGCCATACGAGTCTCACGATGAGCGATCTTCGCCGGCTCACCTCATCGTTCAAGCGCGCGGCCCCATTCGTGATTGCGTCAGACCACCGCCCAGGTGCTCTGACGGATCACGTGGATTTGCGAACGCGGATTGTCCAGTTGAGCTTTCTCTGATGACCGAATTGATCGTGGCGCTATCGGAAGGTGCCGATATCAAAGGCTTCCGCCTGGGCCTGCGAAAAGGGATCGAAGCGCGTATCGCCCCGCAGAATATTGCCTGGCGGATCGGTGCGGAAGGTTGGCTATTCGGTGACCAAGCCATGGCACCGGCGCCGCCGGTCCGCTTGCCACGTGAGTTGGCTGCCTTGATTGGTGACGTGGTGTGCCATCGCGACCCGGAGCGCTACGCGCTGCGGTACGCCTTGGTGTGGCGGATTGTGCTCGGTGAGCGCGCTCTGCTCGAAGTGCACAGCGATCCGCTCGTACATCGCCTGAACCTCATGGCTAAGGCCGTTCGTCGCGACGTTCACAAGATGCATGCGTTTTTGCGCTTCCGCCGCGCCGACGATGAAGCTTCCGAGCGCTTCGTCGCCTGGTTCGAACCCGAACACTACATCCTCGAGGCAACCGCGAATTTCTTTGTCGCGCGCTATCCATCCATGCGCTGGAGCATACTTACACCCGACGGATCACTGCATTGGGATCGCGAACATCTCACTGTAGGGCCTCCCGGCTCGCCGCGCGACGCTCGAGCAACTGGCGATATTGAAGCCGCGTGGGATGTCTACTTCCAGAGCACGTTCAATCCGGCGCGCGTAAATATCGCCCAGATGCAGAAAGAGATGCCGCGGAAGTACTGGCGCAACCTACCCGAGACAAAATCCATTCCCGACATGCTGCGAATGGCGTCTTCACGTGTTGAGCAGATGATCGCGGCCGAGCCGCAGCCTGCGATCAAGCGTAGTCCGCAGAAGGCGCTTGCGACGATGCTCGATCCCAATGTCAAGTCATTGGACGAGCTGAACGCCATTATCGCAACGAGCGATCCATTTGTGAAAGGCGGGCACCGGGCCGTGCTCGGCGAAGGGCCGCTAAACCCTGAAATTGCGTTCGTCGGTGAGCAGCCTGGGGATCAGGAAGATATTCAAGGGCGCCCATTCGTGGGGCCGGCTGGCCAACTTTTTGAGCGTGCACTGAAGGAGGCTGGCATCGATCGGAGCAAATGCTATGTCACCAATGCAGTGAAGCATTTCAAATACGAGCAGCGCGGAAAGCGGCGCATCCATCAAAAGTCGACGACAGGTGAGGTCAAACACTATCGTTGGTGGCTGATCAGAGAGATCGAGTTCGTGAGGCCCAGGCTTGTCGTGGCGCTCGGCGGCACGGCTGCTCTTGCCCTCGCCGGAAAGGCGGTTTCAATCGCACCGTCACGAGGTCCCTTCAATTTCGGAAAGCTGGCCGGCTTCGTTACGGTTCACCCGTCTTATCTGCTGCGTCTGCCCAACGAGCAATTGCGTGCGCAAGTTTACAGATCGTTCGTCGCCGACCTTGTCGACGTCCACGCGCTCTCCAGCAATCGCCGGCGCCCCGCTGCGGACATTCCCTTCGCCTCAACCGGCCGGGTATGCCAAGATCCTCCGGTCCGCCACACTCGCGGTAAGGTTTAATGCATGCTCCAAGCTTGGTTATCGTTCGGGTTCATCGTCCTTTTCGCTATTCTCCTCCTCGCTTTCATCCTGTGGCGCAGGGACAATCGCGTCCTGGCCGTCGCCGCGCTCGTGGTGGGCGTTCCCCTCTGGTTTGCATGGGAGTACGCGCGTCCGACGTGGACGACGGGTGTCATAACCGGAACCGAGGTGCGCCGCAGCGATCCCGATGTCCGTGGCAACACGACAGACGTCCAATACATCTACATGCGCAACCGGTCCGACCGGGGGCTTGAACTGACCAACGACGACTCGTGGTGGTGGCTGAAGCGGAACAGCGAGCGCGTCTTCAACGATGCCAAGACTGCGGACACGCGCCGGACCGAGATGACGCTCATGTGGAACCGGTGGCGCTCAACGCTCTTCAGCTGGTATCCGAACGTGATCGCCATCGGCACAGCTGGATACTGGCCATTCTGGTCGCCGCGCACTCTCGGCTTCTACGGCCTCTCGATCGTCCTCTGGCTCGCGTATTTCTACGCCTTCGTCTGGCTGAGCCGGTCGCGCGCGCCGGATGCCTGACGGTGCAGGTTCACAAAGTCATCAACGAGGTTTGCTCCGGGCGCATTATTTCTGTTGTCTTGATCCTTGCGGGTCTCCACGGTCGTTCGCGCTCACGAGATGTTCCTTTCGATTGGCGTCTTCCATGGAGCGTACCCTTTGGGTGCGCGCAAGCCGTTCTCAGCCTGATGTCGAGAGCCGATTCAGCTCGGAACGAACGTGATCGGGATCTGAAAGTGCCGCTTCGATCTCGGCATGAACACGGCGCCAGATCGGCACGGCTTTGGCTAGAATGCCACGGCCGGCAGGGGTCAGTTGCAGCAGTCGGGCGCGTCGATCCTCCGGATCGATTGCCGTCTTCACGAGGTGATGCCGCTCCAACGGCTTGAGATTGGCCGTCACAGTTGTTCTGTCCATTCCCAGGAGCGCCGCCACACTGGCAAGGTTTGCCGGTTTCGGACGATTGAGCGACATCAGCAGCGAGAACTGGCCGCTAGTGATGCCGGTAGGTTTCAGCGCGATATCGAAGCGCCGCGCGATCGCGCGTGCCGCCCTCTGCGCATGCAGGCACAGGCAGGTGTCGCGCACCAGCAGTGTGGTCTCGAACGTCGGTTCAGCGGCTTTTTTCATTGCAAGGTTGACATCGGTTGCGCAGTCACGTTGATATCAACTCACATGGAGAGGCGTCAATCGGTCGAGCGGTCCGCAGGAAAAAGTGACCGCGCGCAAAGGAGACGACATGAAAATCGTGACCAGCCTCAGCTTCCAAGGCCAGTGCCGCGAGGCATTCGACTTCTACGCCAAGGTCCTCAACGGAAAGATCACTGCGGCCATTCCGTACGGTGACGCGCCTCCGGGCATGCCGATCACGGATGCAAAGTACAAGAGCTGGCTGATGCACTGCTGGCTTGAGGTTGGCGACCAGGCTCTCATGGGCGCCGACATGGACGTTGCCTGGGCAAAAAACATCGACAAGCCGAAGAACGGCTTCGACGTCACCCTGCACACCGGGGACAAAACGCAGGGCCAGCGTTGGTTCGAGCAACTGTCCCAAGGCGGCAAGGCGGTGATGCCATTCGGCGAGACCTTCTGGTCACCCGGCTTCGGATCGCTCATCGATAAGTTCGGCGTGCCGTGGATGGTCAACACTATACCGGCGGCCGAGTGGAAGCCGAAGCAGGACTGAAACCTGCATTGAGCGCGCAAGGGAAAACACCGCATGTCACTGCTGCTTTATGGCCATCCTTTCTCCTCGTACACGCAGAAAGCGCTCATAGCCTTGTACGAGAACGGCACCCACTTCGAGTTCCGCTGCATCGGACCGGATACGCCGGAGCACACAGCCGAGTGGTTGCGGCGCTGGCCGATGGCCAAATTCCCGATGCTGGTCGACGGCGACCGCCAGGTCGTGGAGACCAGCATCATCATCGAATACCTGCACCTTCGCTATCCCGGCCCGGTGCCTCTTTTGCCGGCCGATCCGCTGGCAGCGCTGGATGTCCGCTTCCTCGATCGCTTTTTCGATCTCTACGTTATGGATGCCATCCAGTTTGCCGTGAACAGCGTCCTCGAGCGCTTGCCCGTGAAACGCGAGGAGGGATTGGCAGTGGCGGGGCAACGCCTCGAGCAAGCTTACGCGTGGCTTGAGGCATGGCTCGCCGGCAAGACCTGGGCGGCAGGTGCTGAATTCACTTTGGCCGATTGCGCAGCCGCGCCCTCATTGTTCTACGCGGACTGGACGTACAGGATTTCCGAAACCTACCCCTTGCTGCGGGCCTACCGCGCGCGATTGCTTGCGCGACCGTCTATTGCCAAGGCCGTGGACGAGGCGCGGCCATTCCGGCCGCTCTTCCCGCTAGGTGCACCGGATAGGGATTGAAAGGCGGGTTTATCGAAATGCCAAACTTTGGGACCATCTGGACTTACGACTGGGTGCCCAAAGAGCCGCACGGCCATGCGCGTGATATCAAGCTTCGTCGGGGCACTTGAGGAAGCTTGATATCACGCACATGGCTCATCGAATTTTCGAAGCATTGCGAGGAGTTTGTTGCGAGGCGCCCACTTCTCTTGAATTTCAACGCGCAGTTGGGCTTCACGATGCCGAAGGTCTGCTGTGGTCTTCCCACGGTGCTCCACGCCTGCGTCCAGCCCTTCAATTTAGGCACGAAGACCGTCGGCCTCAGTGACTGTAATTTCCAGCTCGCGAAAGCGAGAGCGTTCGCCGTAGTGGCGATCGACTGCTTCTCGCCTCGATTTCATATTGAAGTCGATCTCGCCCTGCACAGTTTGAACATTTGAGGTAAGAGTATCTATTTGCCTGCCGCTATGACCTCGATCCAACAGGTCGTCCTGAAAGTCGGCACAATCGTTACCGTTGAAGGCATGCCTGCCAAGGCGATTACCTTGAGGTTAGGAGGATTGTCGAGTATCTGATCAGCGCCCAACCTAAGGAATATCGGAGGTTTGATCGATGGTCGTTTGGTCTCCTTTCAAGTTCAACTGCGGGCGAGAGATGGCAAACCGTTTTGCGATTGCCCCTCTGACAACCAATTCTTCCAATGAAGATGGGACCGCGACCGAAAGCGAACTCGAATTTGTCCGGCGGCGTGCTGCTAATGGCTTCGGCGCAAATATTTCTTCTGCCGCTTACGTCGAGGAAAACGGGCGCTCTTGGCAGGGAATTGGTGCGACACACGATGGACACCTGTCCAGTCTCCGCCAACTTGCTGAAGCGTTGCGTACGTCACAGGGGCTTGCAATCCTCCAGATATATGACGGCGGCCGCATCGCAAAGCCCGAGTTGATAGGTGAGCAGCGTCTGCGTGCGCCATCCGCGGTTGCATCCCTACGTCCGGGAGCAAAGACGCCGAAGGCGATGACAGTCGCTGAAATTGAAAACCTGATTGCAAGCTTTGGAAGGGCTGCGTCCCTCGCTCGAAGAGCTGGTTTCGACGGGGTCGAAATCCATGGCGCCAACCACTACGCGGTTCATCAGTTTTTTTCGCCCCGAGCGAACCATCGCGTTGATCATTGGGGAAGCACGCTCGCAAAGCGTATGAATTTCCCCTTGGCGATCGCGCAAGCTGTTCGCGATGCACTCGGTCCAAAGCTGGTCGTGGGGTTTCGCATTACACCATTCGAGGCCGAGGCAGATGGATATGCGCTCGAAGATGCCAAGCTGCTTTGCAATGAACTTGCCAAGTTGAAACTCGACTACATCTCCATTTCCCTCGACGATCATCGGATGAGCCGACCGATGAGCGAGACTCGCAACTACGAAAATCCGATCGGGAAAGGTCATGCTCCCGCAGTGAGTCCCATCACAGAAATTGCCCGCATCGTAGCAGGTCGCAGTGCGGTCATGGCAAGTGGCGGGATAAAAACCATTGCTGATGCGGAGAGTGTGATCAAGCTTGGAGCTGATCTTATTGCCGTAGGACGCGCTGTGGTTGTTGATCCAGAGTGGCTATCCAAAGTCCGAAGCAAGAGTGAAGAATCAATCGTTCCGGGACTACCGCAGGATGAGATCGAGATAGCCAGAGCATTGAGCATTCCGCCTCAAATGGTCGAATACCTGTTGAGCCGTCCAGGTTGGATCCCTCGGCTTTAGACCATTAAGTGCTCAGTTTCGCTGCTGGAACCGTGCGCGCCGCAGCAAAGCCGGTCGACGGTCGCGATGGGCACGACCGGCAACTTGCCCCAGAGACTGCTTGCATGGGCTTTGAGCCGTGAGCAGGTGCAATGGGCCCTCCGCACCGAGACTTCCGAGCACTGAATCAAACGCGTGGTCGTAGGTCATACCGGCGTGCGCTAGAACTCCGGGCTCGCTGCGGCCAGATGCGATCAAAGGCTGTGGCGAACACCATCTTGATCGGAGGCTCTGCGAATGCCGCCATTGAAAGCGCAATTGCGCAGGTCGCCAGCATCGCAAAGACGAGCGCCAATTCGGCGTGTGACGTGAGTGCATAAGCCCCCTTCAGGATTGCCGCACCGACCAGATCATTAATCAAGTAGAGGGGGTAGGTTGCGATGCCAATATTACGGGCCAACCGTGCGGGTATCACTCGTGAAACCTGATCATTGAACCGCACGGAGAGAACGATGGCCACCATGCACGCCGTCCAGATCAGAATGGGTACTGCCACGGTGCTGTGAGCGACTTCGGCCTCCCACGCCTTAGCATGGGCGATATGTATCATTGCGGTGGCGACGCAGAGTGCGATCACGGGAAGGTCTGCCCCTTTTCGTTGCCCCAGGAGGGATACCCACAACAGACCACCGATCGCGAACAGGTTGCCGTGATAGATCAGCAAGAGCTGAAGCGTACGAACGACGGCAGGGCTGAAAGTGGCATCGATGTAGACATGCAGCCCGAAGCACACTCCAACCAGCCAGAAGGCTGAGCTGATGATCCCAATTGGATAAAGGACCAGCCGAACTCTCTCCACCGAAGTCGTTTTGAGCAGTACGAAAATCGTAGTGTAAAAAACGACTTCGATGCCCAGCGTCCAATAGACACCGTCGATCCACGGTCCGTACGGCACGAAGAAGATGCTGCGAAGAAGTCGCGTCGCCACGGACCAAGCGGGCATGGTGCTCAAAGTCAACAACACGACGGCGCTCAGGCTCGCCGAAACCAATGCGCCGGGAACGAGGCGCAACACCCGGCTGCGCGCGAACGACCGGCTATCACGGCCGGCCGAATACACGATGACGAAGCCAGACAGAACGAAAAAAATGTCGACCCCAACGGAACCGAACCACGACAGCCAAGTCAGTGACGGGAAGGCCGGAACACCTTGCGTTACGCTGCCGGACGTTGCCTCGTAAGGAACCGCCCAAGACCAGAACGCCAAATGGTAGACCATGACGACGAACGCAGCAAAAAAACGTATGACGTCCAAGCCGGTGATCGGCTGTTTTCGCGCCGGTTGATTCATCGCCGTGATCCCCGCCAATAAATCGTATACCGATTTCCGTTTTATTACCCATCGCGCCGGGCGGCGTCGTGGCGTGGCGCCATTTTTCTCGCTTTGACAATTACGGTAAGGCGCGAGGAAAACTTCAAACAATCAATTAAGCTGATTCCTCAATTAACGCGTGCTCCCGATGATGCTTGCAAGACGCCGTCGCAACCTCGGTTGTTCGTCTTGCCGAGCCCAGCCCGACGGTAGTCTTCCCGGCAGCAATCCTCGGTCACTGCAACGGGGGCGGTCGCAGTAAACATGAGCTGCTGCATGGAATGAATCCCAGCGGCAAGAACGCGCCGCAGCAATGTTGGCTGCGACGCTCGTTAACCGCCTAGCGGCGGTCGCCACAGGCGATGTCGCGTTGCCTACTCGTCGAGCCATACCGTCATCAGATCGACGCCCTGAAAGTGGCTCGGCGAGAAGGGCCAGCCCTTCATCCGCTTATGATGCACGATGATCCGCTGCCACCAGTTGATCGACAGATAGTAGTTCTGGGTCAGCATGTGCCGCTCGAGATCGGCAACGATAGCCTTACGTTTCGCGGGATCCAGCTCGCGTGCCTGAGCGAGCCACAGATCGTCGATCTTCTCGTCCGTATGCCGGGCATAGCTCAGCGGCGACCGCTTGTTGGTGAGGTAGTATTGGTAATATGGCGTCACGTCGTCTCCCGCCATGGCCGGCGGCAGCAGCGCAACATCGAACTTGCCCTCGACCAAATTGCCGAAGAACGGCGTCGTCTCGACCTGGCTGTGCTCGACGTTGACGCCAATGCGCTTCCACTGATCGATGATGAAGATGGCGACCGGCGTGTAGGGCTCGCTGACATTACGGTTGTGCAGCTTGATGGACAGGTTCTCGACTCCCGCCTCCTTGAGCAGCCGCCGCGCCTCGGCCCTCGACTTCTCGACGTCGCGCCAGTAGCCCGGAAACTGCTCGAGCTCCTTTGGCGGCAGCGCCAGTTCGTAGCCCGGGCGTACGAATCCACCCGTCTGCTTGACGAAGGTAACCTTTGACAGCGCCTCATTGCCATTCCATCGGTCGATGGCAAGCGACAGTGCTCGCCGGACGCGTGGGTCGTCGAAAGGCTTCTTGGTGACATTGAAAATGATGATGTTGAGGCCCCCCCACGGCCCCTCGTGCAGCACCCATTTGTCCTTGTCGGCGGAATTCATGAGCTGGTCGCGCTCACTCGGCGTGCGGCCGCGGAACTCTGCGTCGAACTGACCACCGCGCAGGCCGGAAACGACGGCGCTCGCTTTGACGAACAAGGCCTTGTAGCCGTCGAGCAGGGGGACGCCCTTGCGGAAATAGCCGTCGAAGCGCTTGGCCGTGAAGTGCGACCCGCGTACGTGCTCGACAGGCTGGTACGCGCCCGTTCCGAGGATGTTGTTCTGGGGAAACTTGGGATCCTGCTTGATCTTCTCCGCGCTGTAGATGCAGTTGAAGGGCGAGGCGAGCGTATCGAGGGCGGACGCATTGGGCTCGGCCAGCTTGAAGACGATGGTCGAGGCGTCCGGTGTCTCGATCGCCGAGAAGATCTCCATCGCCGATTTTCTGAGCGACACCACGCCCTGCGGCGGGTTGGCGATCCGGTCGAACGACGCACGCACGTCCTCGGAGGTCATCGGTGTGCCATCGTGGAACTTAACGCCGTCGTGAAGTTTGAATGTGTAGACGAGTCCATCTGGCGACACCGTCCAGCTTTCCGCGAGGTCGCCGACGATCTTGCTGTTGTTCGCCGCATCGAACTTCACCAGATACGAATAGAACGGGCTGATCGGATGCAGCAGCGCGTAGGTTTGCGAGGCGTGGCAATCGTAATCCGAGGGCTCTGCCGTGACTGCGAAATTGAGGACGCCGCCCCGCTTCGGCGTCTGTGCATAGGCGATGCCCGACAGCATCGCAAACATCAGCGCCATTGAGAGCAGTCGCACGAGAATTGGCATTTTCGAGTTTCCTCCGGTTTGTCTTTTGCCGGGGACTTTGGCGTGCCGGTTGGCAGCGGGCAATCGCTATCGAACCGGCCGTTCGCAGACGTCCACATGCTCCAGCGCGTGAAGGCCCGCGCGCGGCCCGGTTTCGCGGCTGGGATCGGCGCCTCAAGGCTCGCCCGGGCCGGCACTTGACGTGCCGCCGGTTCGACCCGCCAAATCATCCGCCACAGGGCCTGCACGTCAGAAGCGGCCCGAGCCAGGAGAAGCTGCTATGCCGGGTGCGCTCGAAAAGCTCATCGTCCTAGACCTCACCAGTCACCTGTCCGGTCCCTATGCGGCGATGATGCTCGCCGACCACGGCGCCGACGTGATCAAGATCGAGCGCAAGGGCACCGGCGACGACGCACGCAAAATGCCGCCCTTCGTCGCCGGAGAGAGCGCGCCTTTCATGATCTGGAACCGCAATAAGCGCTCGGTCGAACTCGACCTCAAGGAGCCTGGCGACCGCGAGCGCCTCATCGCCCTCGTCGAGGGCGCCGACATTCTGATCGAAAACTTCCGTCCGGGCGTGATGGCACGGCTTGGTCTCGGCTGGGACGTGCTTGCGGCGCGCAACCCGCGCCTCGTCTACGCCTCGATCTCGGGGTTCGGCCAGACCGGGCCTTACAGTGCTCGAGGTGGCTTCGACCTGATGGCGCAGGGCATGTCAGGCCTCATCTCCACCAACGGACCGGCCGAGGGCCCGCCTTATCGACTGCCGATCGCCATTTCGGACGTGGCAGCGGGCATGTTTCTCGCCTTCGGCATTCTCGCCGCGATCGAGGCACGCCACCACACGGGGCGCGGCCAACTGGTTGAGACCTCGCTCCTCGAGGCAGCGGTCTCGTTCGGCGTCTACGAGGCGGCCCACTACTCGGCGCACGGGACGCGGCCAGAGCGCATCGGCCAAGCGCACCGCGGCACCTCGCCCTACCAGACGCTCGCAGCCGCCGACGGCTACATCACGATAGGGGCTTCCAATCAGGCGTTCTGGGAGCGCTTCACCGACATCATCGGCCGGCCCGAGCTGAGGAAGGATCCGCGTTTCAGGACCAATGCCGATCGCGTCCGCCACAACAGCGAGCTGATCCCACTCATCGAGACCGAACTGGCCAAGAAGCCGAAGGCGTACTGGCTCGGCGAGATGGAGAAGGCTGGTATCCCCTGCGGGCCGGTGCTCAACTACGACGAGGTCTTCACCGACCCGCACGTGCTCGCCCGCGACATGTACGTTCCGACCGAACACGCCAAGGCCGGTCATTTCGGTACAATCGGCGTCCCGGTAAAGCTCTCGGAGACACCGGGCAGCGTGCGCCGCGCCGCGCCCACCCTCGGCCAGCACACTGCTGATGTGCTCGGCGGGAAAACGAAGCCAAAGCCGAATGGCTGAGGGTTCCTCCGATGTAGGTCGCGATGCGAACGGTCACCCGGGCCGCCGCCGTGATCAGCGAAACTTTCATTCGGCAACTAACTTCACTCACCGGGCAAACGTGATATCCGCTTGATGCGTGCACAAGTAGCCGTTCGGGTACCCGAGATCGCGGTTGGTTGTTCCGCGCGAGCGCGGACAACTTACTGCTCGCGCGGAACAACCAACCGCGATCCGCATCAAAGTTGAATTTTCCGCGACCTAGAATGACCGGCAGGTCTGTGATTTTGCTGAGCGCTTCACGGACCTTTTCCAATGAAGGGGCCGGGCCGACGTCTTTGAGAACTGCACCAACGATCTTCGCTGACGTATACTCGAGCGCTGCAGCGTTATCTGGAATACGATTATATTTCTTGCGATAGGCTTCGACGAAGCGTTCGTTTTCACGTAGTTGTTCGGCTCTAGCGCAGCATATTTCTCCGGAACACGCCGGTTGATGTACTAGAACTCTTTGCGCTTGAGCGGTTGCGGCAGGCGTGAGCGTACCGGCATGGCAAGGTTCGATGCCCCGCAAATGAGTATCCAACGAGTGACCCAAATAGCAGCGTCCCGCCACTAGAACTCTTATGTATCAAGCGCTTTGTGGGAATTCAGTAGGTTGGAATGGTGCCGGATGACCGGGTTGGCCACTACCACGGAAAGGACAAGTCAGTGGGATTGATGGTGCCGGATGAGGGGATTGAACCCCCGACCTTCGGTTTACAAAACCGCTGCTCTACCGCTGAGCTAATCCGGCGACGGGTAGGCTTATAGCGCGAGGTCTCGCCCTGATCCAGCGCCGAACGCAACTGATGGCCAGCGTCTGGTGCGGTGCGCAGTGCCACTTTCCGACACCTCATCACGCAATCTACTCACTACCCCAACACTGCATCGACGATGCCGACGACGCTACATATGAATGGCTCTCTTGGCGACCGCGAGTGCTGCCTCCTTCACGGCCTCGGCCAGCGTCGGATGCGCATGGCATGTCCGCGCCAAGTCCTCAGCCGATCCGCCAAACTCCATCAGCACAGCCGCCTCGGCGATCAATTCTCCGGCCTGCGCGCCGACAATATGGACACCGAGCACCCGATCCGTCGCCGCGTCGGCCAGCACTTTCACGAAACCGTCGCTCGTGCGATTCACCTTCGCGCGTCCGTTGGCTGTGAACGGGAACTTGCCCGCCGTGTAGGCCTGTCCTGCCGCCTTCAGTTCTTCTTCCGTCTTGCCAACGGAGGCGATCTCCGGGGCCGTGTAAACAACGCTCGGGATCACATCGTAATTCACGTGTCCAGCCTGGCCAGCCAATCGCTCAGCCAGCGCCACGCCTTCTTCCTCGGCCTTATGCGCCAGCATTGGCCCGGCAATCGCATCGCCGATGGCATAGATGCCCGGCACGCTCGTCGCAAAGTGCTTGTCCACCTCGATGCGCCGCCGCTGATCGAGCTTCACGCCGATCTCAGCCAGCCCAAGCCCTTCCGTGTAAGGGACGCGCCCGATTGCAACCAGCACCACATCCGCGCTCAACTGGTCAGCGGTCCCGCCCGCTGCGGGCTCCACATCGACACGGCAGCCGGACGCGTCCTTCACCAGCCCCGTTACCTTCTGGCCGAGCCGAAACTTGAATCCCTGCTTCTCGAGAAGCCGCTGGAACTGCTTCGCCACCTCGCCGTCCATGCCCGGTAGAATGCGGTCGAGATATTCGACCACTGTCACTTCAGATCCAAGCCGTCGCCAGACCGAGCCGAGTTCAAGGCCGATCACACCAGCGCCCACGACAAGCAGCTTGCCCGGCACCTTTGGCAGCGCGATCGCGCCGGTGGACGACACCACTTGCGTCTCGTCGATCTCGATGCCCGGAAGCCGCGCCACGTCGGATCCTGTCGCGATCACGATCGACTTCGCCGTCAGAATCTCCTTGCCGCCCTTGTCGAGCGCCACCTCGACCGCACCAGGTGCCGGAATGCGACCCGTGCCATGATAGGCGTCGATCTTGTTTTTCTTGAAGAGATAGGCCACGCCGTTGACGTTACCGGCGACGCCTTCGTCCTTGAAGGCCTGCATCTTCGCGAGGTCGAGCTCGGGCTTGACGTTGATGCCCATGGCCGCAAAGCCGTGCTGCGCCTCGGCATAAAGCTCCGAAGCATGCAACAGCGCCTTCGATGGAATGCAGCCCACATTGGCGCACGTGCCGCCATGCGTCGCCCGCTTCTCTACTACAGCCACCTTCATGCCGAGCTGCGCCGCACGGATTGCGCACACGTACCCACCAGGGCCGGTTCCGATGATGACGAGGTCGTAGGTGGTGCTCATGGCTCTCTCACGTAAAGGCACACAACTGGGAACGGGAGCGGCGTGAGGCGTCACGCACACAATGACGCCAGCGCGCCGGCTCAAATGCTGCTCATCGCCCGCGGCGCGCAGGCCTCGGCATCAGAGCTCCAGTACGAAGCGCTGCGGATCCTCGAGGCATTCCTTCACACGAACCAGGAATGTGACCGCTTCCTTGCCGTCCACGACGCGGTGATCGTAGCTGAGCGCCAGATACATCATTGGGCGGATCACGACCTGCCCGCCGCGCACAACGGGCCGTTCCTCGATCCGGTGCATGCCGAGGATACCGGACTGCGGCACGTTGAGGATTGGCATCGACATCATCGATCCGTAGACCCCTCCGTTCGAGATCGTGAACGTCCCGCCCTGCATCTCGTCGATCGAGAGGCGACCGTCGCGCGCCCGCTTGCCGAAGTCGGCGATCGTCATCTCGATCTCGGCGAGGCTCATACGATCCGCTTCGCGTACCACCGGCACCACGAGGCCTTTGTCCGTACCGACAGCGACGCCGATGTGGTAATAGTTCTTGTAGATGATGTCCTGGCCGTCGATCTCGGCGTTGACCGCGGGAATTTCCTTCAGTGCGGTCAGACAGGCCTTCACGAAGAAGCTCATGAAGCCGAGCTTCGTGCCGTGCCGTTTCTCGAACAGATCCTTGTACTGCTGGCGCAGCGCCATCACCGACGACATATCAACGTCGTTGAACGTCGTCAGCATGGCGGCCGTGTTCTGGGCCTCCTTGAGACGCCGCGCAATCGTCTGGCGCAGGCGCGTCATGCGCACGCGCTCTTCCCGCGCCGCGTCGTTCGGCAGCGATGGCGCGCGCATCTGCGGCATGGTCGCCGGCGCTTGCTGGGGCGGCATATAAACCGCGGGCGCGGACGAAGCAGGCCTGCCGTGCACCTCGCCCTCCGCCCGTGCGGCAGCCGCCGCCATAGCGTCCTCTTTGAGCACCTGCCCGCGACGCCCGGAACCTTCCAGACTGCCCTCAGCGATGCCCTTTTCTTCCATGATCTTGCGCGCTGCAGGCGATGGCGGCATGCCGCCTTGCGGCGCAGGCGCCGGCTTGGCGGTCGGTGCCGGTGTCGCAGCCGGCGTTGGCTGTGGCTTCGCTTGCGCGGAGGCTGCGGCGCTTGCCGTTGCGCCCTCGTTAATCCGCCCGAGCACACTGCCGACCGCCACTGTCGCACCGGCCTCGACCACGATCTCGGCCAAGACTCCCGCGACGGGCGCAGGCACTTCCACCGACACCTTATCGGTTTCCAGCTCCACGAGCGGCTCGTCCACGTTCACGGCATCGCCGGCCTGCTTCAGCCACTTCCCGACGGTCGCCTCGGTGACGGATTCGCCGAGTGCGGGAACCTTTATCTCAATGGCCATCATCTCTCTCGTAAGGTCGTGACTTCAGGATTTCTGCTGAGACGCCAAAGCCCATGTCGGCAAAGCGCCAGCGAGCTTCGCTCTCTTTTCGTGTTCCGGGCGTCCGCGATCACTCCGCCATGGCTTGAGCTACGAGCGCGCGCTGCTCGGTAGCGTGTTGCGAGGCAAGGCCCGTCGCCGTGGCGGCCGAAGCGTGCCGCCCGATATAACGGGCCCGCCGCGAAGCGGTCTTGGCGTGATCGAGCACCCACTCGAGCAGAGGTTCCACAAAGAACCATCCACCCATGTTCCTCGGCTCCTCCTGCACCCACACAACCTCGGCATTCGGGAAACGGCTGAGCTCCTGGATCAGCGTCCGCGCCGGGAACGGATAGAGCTGCTCCAGGCGCAGGAGATAGATGTCGTCGTGTCCGCCCTTATTCCGGGCGTCGAGGAGATCGTAGTAGACCTTTCCCGACGAGATCACGACACGCCGGATCTTGTCATCGGGCTTGAGCGCGATGTGCTCTGCCGGATACGACTGCGCGTCGTCCCAAAGTACGCGGTGGAACGTCGTGCCGGGCCCCATATCCTCGAGGCGCGAAACCACCTGTTTGTGCCGCAGCAATGACTTCGGCGTCATGAGAATCAATGGCTTGCGGAACTTGCGGTGAAGCTGCCGCCGCAAAATGTGGAAGTAGTTCGCGGGCGTCGTGCAGTTGGCGACTTGCCAGTTGTCCTCCGCCGACATCTGCAGATAGCGCTCGAGGCGTGCCGAAGAGTGCTCCGGGCCTTGCCCTTCGTAGCCGTGCGGAAGCAGACAGACGAGGCCGGACATTCTGAGCCACTTGCGCTCACCGGATGATAGGAACTGATCGAAAACCACCTGCGCGCCGTTCGCGAAGTCACCGAACTGCGCCTCCCACATCACCAACGTATTGGGCTCCGCCAACGAGTAACCGTACTCGAACCCGAGCACCGCCTCCTCCGAGAGCATCGAGTTGATCACTTCGAACTTGCCCTGATCGGGCGAGATATATTTCAGAGGCGTGAAGCGACGCTCCGTCTCCTGATCGTAAAGCACCGAATGGCGTTGCGAGAACGTGCCGCGCTCGACATCCTGACCCGAGAGCCGCACTGGGAAATGCTCTTTCAGCAGGGTGCCGAAGGCGAGGTGCTCTGCCATCGCCCAGTCAATGCCCTCGCCGGTCTCGATCATCTCCCGCCGCCGCTCGATCAGTCGCTGGATCGTGCGATGAGCGTTGAAATCCTGCGGCAGCGTCGTGATCCGCCGTCCGACGTCGCGCAGCATGTCGAGCGCGACACCCGTGGTACCACGCCGCGCATCGTCGTCGGGCAGGCCAACCCCCGACCAGCGCCCGTCCAGCCAGTCCGCTTTGTTCGGCCTATAGCCTTCCGCCGCGGCCAGCTCTTCGTCGAGCCGCGAGCGATAGGCCGCCCTCAGGCTGTCGAGCTCGGCCTGCTCGATCACGCCTTCCTCGACCAGCCGCTTGCCGTAGATGTCCGACGTGATCGGATGCGAGCGGATCTTGCGATACATCAGCGGTTGCGTGAACGACGGCTCGTCCGACTCGTTATGGCCATGCCGCCGGTAGCAGACCATGTCGATCACCACCGGTTTCTGGAACCGCATGCGGAATTCGATCGCGATCTTCGCGACATGCACGACGGCTTCGGGATTATCGCCGTTCACGTGGAAGATCGGCGCCTCGACCATTTTGGCGACATCTGTGCAATACGGTGACGAGCGTGAGTACCGTGGGTTCGTGGTGAAGCCGATCTGATTGTTGATAACGAAGTGGATCGATCCGCCCGTCCGATGGCCTCTGAGCCCCGAGAGGCCGAAGCACTCAGCCACCACACCCTGGCCCGCAAATGCCGCATCGCCGTGGATCAGCAGCGGCAGCACCGGATCTCGTTCACCCGGCTTGCAACCGAGCTGATCCTGCTTGGCGCGCACTTTACCGAGCACCACCGGGTCGACGATCTCGAGGTGCGACGGGTTGGCGGTCAGCGACAAATGAACCTTGTTGCCGTCGAACTCGCGGTCCGAGGACGCGCCGAGATGGTACTTGACGTCGCCCGAGCCTTCAACGTCATCGGGTTTGAACGACCCGCCCTTGAACTCATTGAAGATTGCGCGCAACGGCTTTGCCATCACGCTGGCAAGAATATTGAGCCGGCCCCGGTGAGCCATGCCCATCACGATCTCTTTGAGGCCGAGCTGGCCACCCCGCTTGATGATCTGCTCGAGCGCCGGCACGAGGCTCTCGCCGCCATCCAGTCCGAACCGCTTGGTACCCGTGTACTTCACGTCGCAGAACTTCTCGAAGCCCTCGGCCTCGATCAGCTTGTTCAGGATCGCCCGCTTGCCCTCGGTGGTGAAGCGGATGTCTTTCGTTTCGCCCTCGATGCGCTCCTGGATCCAGCGCTTCTGCGCGGGATTGGAGATGTGCATGAACTCCACACCGATCTGACGGCAGTAGGTACGACGTAGAATCCGGAGAATCTGGCGCACGGTCGCCGTCTCGAGGCCGAGGACTTTGTCGATGAAAATAGGCCGGTCGAGATCTGCTTCCGTGAAACCGTACGTCTCGGGCCTCAGCTCTGGATGCTTCTTCCGATCTGTCAGCCCCAGCGGGTCGAGGTCGGCGACAAGGTGCCCCATCACGCGATAGGCGCGAATGAGCATCAGGGCTCTCAGGCTATCCTGGGTCGCGCGCATCGACGCGGCTGGCGAGAGATCCACGCCGTAGCTCTGAGCCCGCTGGCCGATCCGATCACGGATCTGGCGTTCTGCGGCTCCGTAGTCGCTCGTCAACGCCGCGACCAGTTCGCCCTTCTCTGTCATCTCATCGACGGGGCGCCCCCAGGAGGGTCCATTCACGGACGAGTCCCCGCCATTGCCGTGTCCGAGCCCGCGTTCCCGCTCTTCATGCAAGCTCTGAAAGAAGAGGCGCCACTCATCGGACACCGAGCCGGGGTTTTGCTCGTACCGTTCCTGCATCTCCTCGATGTAGGCAGCATTAACGCCGTTCAGGAACGATGTCCGAAGGAACATCTCGTTCTTTTCGTCGCGCGACATGATCTAGGCGTCCTCTACCTCTGATCCGGGCCGACCAATGCCGCCAAGGCGCCCGGTACACGGCTTCCGGCGCAGCAGCAGGTTCAAGTTTGCCGCCTTAATAGATCAAATCTGACGCCCGGTTAAGGTCGTAATCCCCAAGGAGCGCTTGTTTTGGAGGCACATCGTCACGCCTGGGCAAGTATTGCCTCGAAAAACGCAATTACGGCGCGGGTCGGATGGCCAGTTTAGAGCGAAACCAAAGTGCTATCGCCGGCAGAATGACAGCGGCCACGACATAGACTGCCGGCACACCAAATCTATCCACGACCGGCGCCGCCACCGCGACACCGAGAGACTGCCCGAGGAATAGCGATAGCGCGAAGAGGGACACGCCAAGCCCGCGCGCCTCCGGCGCCATCTGCGTCGCATTCGACCGCAGCGTGTTGTGGATCATGTAGAAACCGAGCCCCAGCATCACCATGACTAGGGGCACCACCGCCGCGTTCGTCGCCACAGCCAGCGTCAAGAAGGCAGCCGACAGCAGCAGGCCTCCACCAAGCACCAACCCGCGTTCCCCAAGCCAGGCCAGCAGCCGCCGAGCCGAGAACGAATAAAGGATCGCGCCGATACCGAACGCGGCCATCACGCCGCCCACAAGGCTGAAGCCCAACCCAAGCCGATAATGAAGATCCGCACCGACGTACGCGAACGCGCCGTAGTAGGCAAAGCCTTCGATCCCGACGCTCAGAAGCATGACGCGCACCCACGGGCGGCGTAGCAGGTCCAGCATGGACGCGATCACATCTCCAAAACCCATCTTGCGTGAGGCGAGCGCCGGCTGCGCTGACGGATTGAGTTGCAATTCGACGAGAATAGCGATCCCGGCCAGGAAATGGCAGATGCCGACGATGAGGAATACTGTCCGCCATCCAAACAAATCGCCAAGCAAGCCGCCGACGGCCTGTCCGAGCACGATGCCTGAGATCTGAGCCGATAGGAAACGCGCGAGCACCGCTTGCCGCTGGGCAAAGGGCACGACGTCACCGATCCAGGCGAACGCCAGCGGGATGAGCCCCGCCGCAGTTGCACCGGCGATGAACCGCGTCACGATCAGCGCGTCGAGGTCGGCACTTTGCGACGACCACGCAGTCACGACACCTGTCGTGAGTGAACAAAACCCCGCCACCAGGAACTTGCCGTGCCTATCCCCGACCGGCCCGAACAGAAGTTGCAGCAGCCCATAACCGATCGCGAACGCTGCCACGATCGCGGACGTCTGTCCGACCGTCGCCGACAAGTCCCTCGCGATCAGCGGCAGCAATGGATCGCAGACGCGCATATTGATCGAGCTGGAGAACGCCGCGAGTGCGAGCAGCACCAGGGCACGAAGGGGAAAGTGGCGGTGTTCGGCCACATCCTGGTCGGCGCTCACGCTCGAGCCCCCGCCTGCCGCGTCGAGCGCGACCGAGACCGAAGGCTGTCCTCGCTAGATGTCATCGCGCGACCGATGAGGCAGAACGCAGGCATGGGCATGAAGGGAGACGACTTGCTCGGCGAGAGATGCGTGTGAACGTGCCGACCGCACTTCGCATCGATCGGCGCCTGCGACAAGAGCTAACCTTTGCGATCCGTCAATGCGCTTCACGATGAATTGTCGGAATGAATGGCGATATTCAAGCTGGCGTTGGTCCTTGCAAGGAGGCTGTTCCCATGGACCAAGGCACTCCGATTTTACCGATGGCCGACCGGGTCTGGCATCTCGCCGATCTCCTGGACCGCATGATCGGCCGCGTCGGTGTCGCCGGAACTGCGGGCCGCGTTGATGGTGGTGAAGGTCTGCGGCAAGCTGCGAAGACTTGCTTGCTGTGCGACGCCACCGTCATGTGCGAGCGCTTTCTTGCCGCAAGGGACATCGAGACCGAAATTCCGTCCTTCTGCCCCAACCGGCAATTTCTGCTCCGCTGCCGCGAGTTGCCTCCGCCTCGCTGACAGCCTGCAGTCCGCGCTGCTTGCTGCGCTCAGAAAAGCGCACCGATGATCATCGCCGCGCCGGTTACCAGCAGCAGCCCATCCATGAGGCCCCGAAACGCATCTCCGCTGATCCGTCGCATGAACCGCTTCGCCAGATACGCTCCGATCATCAGCGACGTGCCGACGATCACACCGTTGAAGATCATTTCGGCGGGTAGTGCCCCGAACGTGCGAAACGCCACGACCTTCGACGAAAACATCGACAGCGAGCTCATCGCTTCAGTTCCGACGAAGGCGCCCCGCGTCAACCCATGCGCCAGAAAGAACGGCGTGTTGATCGGCCCTGTATTGGCGACGATTCCCGTCAGATAGCCGACCACCGCGCCCGCGATCGCCAATCCTCCGAGCTTGATGCTGAAACCGCTTCTCTCCAGCCACCGTCGCAGCGGGATCATCAAGATGAAGAAAATCCCGAGGAAAAGCTCAAGCACTGTCGCATCGAGCGCGAGCATCGTCCGCGCCCCAAGCCAGGCCATCGGCATCGCGGTGGCGCTATAAGCGAAAGCCGCGGACCAATGGATCTCGCGCCACCATACCGCCACGCGGGAGAGGTTTCCGAGTACGGCCGCGATGGCCATGATGGGCACGGCCGCCTTCGCCCCGAACACAAATGTCAGCACCGGCAGCAGGATCGTCGAGCCGCCAAAGCCGATGATCCCCGCAAGCGTCCCCGCTCCCAAGCCGATAGCCAGGACCAGGAGCCATGCCAGCAGCATGCCGCCCCTCCCCATGCGACGGGAGACGTTTCCCGATCTCCCAGATAGCGCCCGGCGTGCCGACGCGCGTCCGCAACCTTATCGTGCGCTCGAAACATCGCCAAAGGCGTGCTGAAATGCGCACAGCTGCCAATGCCACGATTACTGCGGCGGCACCCATCATTTTCGAGAAAGCGCGGAGATATCCCCATGGCAGAGATCTGGCAGCTCACGGCAACCGAGGTCGCCGATCTGGTGCGGGCACGCAAGGTCTCGGCCACCGAGGTCTGCAAGGCGGCCCTTTCCCGCCTCGAGGCCGTCAACCCGCGTATCAACGCCGTCGTCCAGCGCACAGACGAGGAAGCACTCGCAGCCGCCGTCAGGATCGATGATGCCTTGGCGCGCGGCCAGCCCGTTGGTCCGCTTGCTGGCGTTCCGACGACGACCAAGGTCAACGTCGACCAGGAAGGCTACGCGACGACCAACGGCCTGCGCATTCAGGCCGATCTTGTTGCAAAGGTCGACAACCCGCTCGTCGCCAATCTGAAACGGGCCGATGCTGTCATCGTTGGGCGCACCAATACACCGGCATTCTCGCTGCGCTGGTTCACGCGCAACAGCTTGCACGGCCACACGCGCAACCCGGTCAACCCGTCGCTCACGCCGGGCGGCTCCTCGGGTGGCGCCTCGGCCGCAGTCGCGGCCGGCATTTGCGCCATCGGACATGGCAACGATATCGGCGGCTCGATCCGCTACCCGGCCTACGCCTGCGGCATCCAGGGCATCCGCCCCACGACGGGCCGCGTGCCCACGATGAACGCCAGCGGCCCGGATCGCTACATCGGCGCCCAGATCATGTCTGTGCAGGGGCCTCTGGCCCGTTCGGTTGCCGATCTCCGGCTCGCCCTCGAAGCTATGTCGGCTCGCGATGTCCGCGATCCGTGGTGGGCACCAGTTCCTTTCGATCTTGGTGCGTTCCCGAAACGCGCGGCCCTTACGATCGCGCCCGAAGGGCTGAAGGTGCAGCCAACCGTGGAGGCCGCTCTTCGCGATGCCGCCGCGCGCCTCAAGGATGCCGGCTGGAACGTCGTCGAGACTTCATGCCCACCATTTCGCGAGCCGGCCCGCCTGCAAGCCCTGCTATGGTTGGGAGATTACCGTCGCAGCGGCGCGGCCGCAGTCGATCGGGAAGCCGACCCCGACGCCTCGTTCGTCTATGCCCAGATGACCAAACGCGCAGCCGCGCCAAGCTTCGATGAGTACATGGATGCGCTCCAGCAGCGCAACACGCTGGTCCGCGAGTGGAACCTGTTCCTCGAACAATATCCCGTGCTTATCTGCCCCGTCAGCGCCGAGACGCCGTTCCCGGATCTTCTCGACGTCTCGTCACCGGACGGCTTCGAGCGCGTGATCGAGGCTCAACTCACGCAGGTCGGCTTGCCGTTCGTCGGTTTGCCGGGACTGAGCGTCAGCACCGGCATCACTGATGGCGTCCCGTGTGGCGCGCAACTGGTCGCCGGCCGCTTCCGGGAAGACATTCTCTTTGCAGCAGCAGCCGAGATCGAGGCCCGCGGTCCTCGCATTGTCCCGGTCGACCCGGCGCCTCCCGCCTGACGCCCAATCCGGTCAATTTCCGCGGATGACCGCCATGGAGACGATCGCGCACCCGTCACCCGCCGTTGGAAGAAGCAGGTAGTTGACCTCTCCATCCGTCTGTATCAGGGCTAACCCGGTCAGGTTGGCCACCGCTTTTCCCTTTGTGATCAGGCTGCTCTGTATGGCGCTGCACGGCCGAGCCGTCGGCACCACCTGAACCGTTGTGGCATCACAGGTCGAATCCCTCATCGGAGAGTTGACGATCACAGCGGCTCCTCGTGGGGAGACGTTGCCTCCGTAGTTCATCGCCACGATGGATCGAAACGTGCCCGTATTGAGCTTCTTGGGATCCCAGAACGAATAAGCCCGATGTGGCCCGTCGACGACATGGCTCGATGCCCTGGCCAGGGAATCAAAACACGCCGCTATCCCCGCATTGCTGGCGTGGAGCTGCGGCTGAAGCTGGCCTGCGGGCTCACCCTTATCCTCCGCTGTTTCTGGATTCGATTGTTTCGACTCATGTGCCGTTTTAACTTTCGGGCGTTGTGGAAGCGTGGGCTTCGAAGCTGGCGTCGCCCTTTTTGTTTCAGCCTGGACAGCCCGCGCGCTATCGCTTTCTGCGCGGCTGCATTCCGAACTCATAATTACGCCCGCTGAAGCCGCAATAAAAATTCCGACAAAAGCGACAGACTTTGCTCTGCCTATGAAATCAACAGAAACCAATGACATAAGCGCCAACCTTTCTTGAACAATCGGAAGAAAGGAATGTTCGCGTTAAATCCATCCCTTCCCCCCAGATTGGACGAATTTAGTTGAGCGTGAAGCTCACGCCGGCACCCAGCGAGTGCTGATCCGAGCCTGCGAAGCTGCCCGCAACATTCGCGCGCCACAACTGCGACGGCGAGGTGTATCCGAGACCGACGGCAACCGCGCCTTGGCTGTGAAACCAGCCACCGCCAAGTCCAACCGAAAGCTTGCCTGGACGATCGTCGAAACGGATCTGAGATGCCGCCATGCTCAGCGCGCCTGCGGCAATGGCGATCGAGCGCGTCTCGTCGATCTCTGCGTCGAGCTGGTCCACGCGACCGGAGAGCGCTGTCATCTGATTCCCGAGGACGCCGACCTGCGCGCCTAGCGCTCCGATCTGTGTGCCCATCACACCCACTTGGTTGTCGAGCACGCCGACCCGGTTGTCCAACGTACTGACTTGAGTTCTCAGAGGTTCCACAGCGCCCTGAAGTTGCCCGACGTTGACGGCATCGGTCGAAGCCGAGCCCGCGGCGACGTTGGTAATCTGACGCACGCCGCCCGAGTTGCCGACCGATACCTCGCCCACGGATGTCTGTGGAGCGGAAAGGTATGCCGCGCTGTATCCTGTCTGCGCACCGCGATCAGTTGTCGAGCCGGCACCCAACGCGACGCTGTTATCCGCAGATGCGTTAGCGCTCGTGCCAACGGCCAGGCTGTTCTGCCCTGATGCCACGCTGCTCGAGCCGAAAGCAGCGCTCCCGATGCCCGTGCCTCGCGCTCCTGTGCCATATGCTGATGCGCCGCTGGCAGATGCCCGAGCGCTGGCACCGATTGCCGTGCCCTGATCTCCCGCTGCCTTCGCATCGTAGCCGACGGCAATACTGCTGGCACCGGATGCGCCCGCGTAGTTGCCGAATGCGGATGCGCGTGTGCCCGATGCCTGGGCGCCGTCGCCGAAGGCGGAACCATGATCTGCGGTCGACTTCGCGCCCGAACCCATGGCCGTGCTGCCAACGCCGGAGCTTTCCGCCGAATTACCTACTGCGGCGCTATAATCTCCGGTTGCTTTTGTCCATGCACCGATCGCTACTCCCGCGCCACCGCTAGCCTCGGTATTTTGACCAACCGCTACACTACCTCCGGTGCTGGCATTTGCGTCGGAGCCAACGGCCACACTGCCTGTTCCGTCAGCTTTTGCGCCAGGTCCTGCCGAAATGGCCCAACTGCCCGCGCTGCTCGCCGAACCAAGAGTATCCTGCGCCTGCGCGAAACATGAACCGAGAATAAGAACCGACGCCGACATTAAAAGAACGTGACCAAATTTGCTGACCCGTCGAATGTCATACATATCCATTTCCTATTCCCGGCTCGATCGTCGGATCGTTGTTGAGGTGGGTTCATTGCCAAACTCTCCAATCACGCACGCCGACAGAATCATGGCGCCCCAGGATCTGGCCATATGATCGACTTTATTGCAATTTAAAGTTGCAAAAATTCTTACACCGTCTTTTGATTGCATTCAAAACCACACGCGCAAGCTCGGATCGGTCAAAGCCGGATCGAGTGCTGCCAGCAAACATCTGATGAAGTGGAGTGCATCCCGCACGATCCGACCGGCCGCACTCCGAGTCCACCGGACAAGCGACATCGCGGCCAATCCACGAAATTGTGGACCACCGAATTACCTCAGATATTTCAAGAGCTTCATTGAGGTGATGGCGGAGACGAGAGGATTCGAACCTCCGGTACCAGTTTCCCAGTACAACGATTTAGCAAACCGCCGCCTTAAGCCACTCGGCCACGTCTCCGGACGAAGCACTCGTATAGGCGGCGGCCGGCACGATTTCAACCATTGTCGCGCAAGCGAGCCGCCACCGGTGCACATCTCGCTTGCGCGCGTCTTCCAGAGCAGGCTGCCTGCCCGCTCACTCAGCTCTTTTTCAGCAACCCTCGCTCCGTCAGCACCGCCTCGGCCACCTTGAAGGCCTCGATCGTTGCTGGAATGCCGCAATAAGCGACGGTCTGGTAGAGTACCTCCTGGATTTCCTCGACTGTGCACCCGTTATTGATCGCCGAGTTGACGTGCAGTCGAAGCTCTTCCGGCTTGCCGAGCGCCGTCAGCATCGCCATGCACAGCATGCTCCGCATCTTTCGCTCGAGCCCTGGACGCGCCCAGATATCACCGAACGCATAGGTCTCGGAGTACTCTCGCAATGGCCGGTTGAAATCGTTCGTCGAAGCGTCGCGACGCTCAAGATACGCCTTGCCGATCACTTCCCCAAGAATGGCGCGTCCCTTCTCGCGTTGGTCTTCCATGCTCATGACTGGTCTCCTTGTGCGATGGTCCATGCCTGCCACGGCAATCGGCAGGCGTGCTTCAGGAGGCAACGTCAGAGGAACCCGGTCAAGCGGGCAGGGCTGAACCAGCCATCCGTATTGCTTTTTCAGCCGGCGAGACGCCACAGCGCTGCAATCGCGTCGCGGTACCCCGAGGCGGGGGGATAATCGAGCATCGCTGCCCCCTCGCGATCGAGCCAAGCCAGTTCCGTATGCTCGCCCGAGAGCACCGGCTCTCCAGCCACCGCCTGACCGACCCGCGCCAGCAGGAAAAGAAACGCGCCGTCCGTCAGTCGCTGCCGCGTCCACGTCACGACTTTCTCTCCGAACCGGACCGAGAAGCCGCCTCCCAACTCCTCACGCATCTCACGCGCCAGTATTGCAGCGTGCGGTTCCCATTCCTCGCCCACATCAATGCGCCCGCCCGGAAGCTCCCAGTAGCCGCTATCGGCCTCGCGAACGAACAGCGCCTTGCCGCCGCGCATGACGAACGCCTTGAGGCTGACCTCAAATACCTGGATGGCCCGCATGATGGAGTTTCTCGCTTCAGCGAAAGAGATAGATCGGGCTCGACCACGCCCTGTGGCCGTCCTCTTGCGTGACGCGCACATAGATGCGCGTATCACCGCGCCCTCGCAAGGAAACATGCCGGCGGATATTCATCGACGTTTCAGTCATGCGCTCCGGCAATCGATAGAGCTTCACCGCACGGTCCAGTCCCCCTGCCGAGAAGATGTGCCGTTCGTAGCCGAGCGCGCAAATCGCCCGCCTTCCGCGCGCGTGCCGCGTTTCGAAGTCGATATCTCCCTGGAGGCCATGCCGGAGCCAAATGTCGATTGCACCGTAATTCCCCGTCGTCACCGCCTTCCATGTGAGCCGCGTAGCGGTTCGGCTCTGCAAGCCGCGATCGAGATTCCAATTGTTGATCATCTCGGCGCGTACGATTTCGTTGCCCTCGACGCGCAGCTCACCATCCCAGTTCGTCGTGCGCGCCCGACCGCGATATTCGGCGCCTTGATAGAGAAGCCGAACGCGTGCGCCCAGATCAGCCTTGGCATAGGGCCGGACGCACTCGATCAGACGCTCGGCATCGAAAATGTCGACACGCTCGATCGGCGCTGAGCCAACCACACGAACCTGTAGCTCGACCGTCTCGCCATCGACTCGCGCGATATCTCCCATATGGATCGCATCACCGCGCGCCGTTATGGCATTCTCATGCGCCGAGGGATCGCGGACGAAGATCTCGGCCGCCTCCGCCGTCGCGCAAACATCGAGGATCATTCTGTTTCCGGTTGTGCCATAATGATGGCGGCGGCGCATCGCTTCGAAAATGCTGTCTCGATCGAGCCTATCCGTGATGAAGCACGTCAGCCCGCCCTGGCTCCCGAAAAACGAGGCACCCGGATAGCAGGCCCCCGGCCGCCCCTTGTGGCCATCGGAGTTGCAGACGACGCCCACGCGATAGTTCGCCTCGAAGGCGTCGTGCAGCAGCCATTCGAACGTCCCCCAGGCCGAATGCACCTCCACCGCCGTTTCGAGAACGGGATCGTGCGCAAGGCGAATATCGGCATATCTTCCGCCGACATGCGCCATCACGATGCAATCGCGATCCGCGAGCTTTTCGAACAGTTCCTTGGCCGTGTGAGCGTCCGTTCCTGAGTCCTTCCGATCCTCGCCATTATTGATTTGCGCGTGACTGGATCGATGGATCTGCTCGTCTTCCCGGCGGAAGAAGACATTTCTATCGCCCCCGACCGCGGTATTCGCGCTCCATTCATAGCCGGGAATACACACGAAATGCCCCGGCCGTTCGAGTTCTCCCGTCAAGCGATTAAGGCCGCGCCAGAACGCTCCCGTAATTTGAAAATCGTTTCCCTGATGCCCCATGACATCGAGAAACGCCTTGTCCCGGCCGAACAGAAAATAGTCGCGAGCCGAATTCGTGCCGAGTGTCTCATCCGATTGTCCATGCAGATCGCCCCAGTAGTGTCGCGAATGGCTGGCCTCGACCACGTCGATCGGATTCGAGCGGCAGAGCAAATTCCCCTGATCATCGTGTACCTCGATCATTCCGCCGGTCTTGGCAACGAGGCCATCCAAGATTGCAGCGAACGCATCCGGCTTGAAATTCAAGGCCGACGGCAGGCCATCGATCAGCGCCGAGCTCGAAAGCTGCAGCGTCCGCGAAACTTGGTTCGATGGATTTCCCCACTTGTCGTCAGCTTTGATAGAAAGCCGAAACGGCTCTCCACCCCGCACACGCGTCGGTGCGACCGCGTGCCATCTGAGGCCGGGCCCCGGCACCACGTCAATTGTGGGACTGACCGGCAGCGGCACGTAATCGTACGTTGCGATCGCATCAACGAGAACGTGAAACTCGAAGCAGCGCTCGGCATAAGTCTGCAATCTAATTCCGGGGCCGCCGAAACGCCTGTCTCCAAAGCGAATTGTAATTGTGTCGTCCGGCTTCAGGAAATGCTTCGCGACTCCGACATAAAGGGACCGGCTCCAGGGGCGAATATTACGTTTGAATTCCCACTTGAGCTCCAGCACAGCCCCGTTCGAGGCCTCGGCCGTCGTGTAGCCCTGACCCTGAGGGTTATCGAGCTGGACGGGACCAAAGTCGGTGGCGAAGCGGAAGCCGATCTTGATCGAGCCGGTATCGTCGATGCCAAAGCATCCTGCCATATAGGTGAGCGTGAATGACTGCAGAGAGCCTGCCTCGAATGCGCCGCTTGGCTCAAGCGTCGCCGTCCCCATCAGATCCGGCCGGTAGTCGGAGTAGGGCACGCGCTGCTCTCCCTGCTTCAGTGCTCAGGAAAGAGGTAGCGCGCACCACGGACCCTGCCAAGCCGCCGGCGGCAGATGCTTCCGCCTGTCCCATCAATTGATGCTGAACGCCCCAGCGGCGAGGCAACGCACCTCCTTCGGCTTCAGCAGCCGCGCACTGGCCACGCGCACACGAAAAAGATGACCGTCGAGATTACCCGACCAAAACTCAAGGAACTCTTTCAGCCGCGGAAAAGTGGGATGCAGGTCGTAATCCTGCCATATGTAGCTTTGCAGAACGGAGGGATAGTCCGGCAGCCTGTAAAGTATCTCCGCGGTAGTCAGACTATAGCCCGCAAGTTCGTCGGCAAAGTCTCTTCTGCTCATCGTGTCAAGGCTCCCCATATCGGTGAGAAGACAAGGTGCTCAACACTGCAAATCACGCGCAAGTTCCAGAAGAACAGATTTACGCTTTCTTTTCAATAGTCTGGCAGCAAATATCAATCACTGCTAGCAGGTTCGGTTTGGCGCCGGCATATGATAATATTGGACAATTCCAAGCCAGCGCCGCAAAGAAAAGGCGAGTTTGGCTGCCATACCTTGTCCCCAATTCTTCTCCAACAGAACATGAGCCCCCCTGAGTTATTTGCGGAGCGCTAGCAGCGCGATATTCATATTAATTCAACCGACGCGGTTTCTCATTCAATAGATTGGCACGCATTCGAGCAATTGCCTCCCACTGGCTCAGGTGCTATGTGACCCGCGAGCAACGCACAAACAGTCCAAGCATGGAAAGGGACGAAGTAGATGGCCGCTATCAATGTCGATAAGCTTCCGCTCAAGGAGCTGCTCGATCTCGAATCCCGCGTCAAGAAGGCGATCGTTTCGGCGCGCGAGCGCGAAAGGGCCGAAGTACGTCAGGAGATGATCGCGCTTGCACAAAAGCGCGGTCTTTCGATCAGCGATGTATTTGGTAGCGGCAAGGGCGGGAAAGGCGGCAAAGTCGCCGTCAAATATCGCAATCCTGATAATCCTGAAGACACCTGGACCGGTCGCGGCCGGCAGCCGAAGTGGCTGGTGGCGGCGCTGAAGAAAGGCGCCAGGATCGACGATTTTTCCGTCTGATCATTTGCCGTATCGTTTCTCGAGACACTTGGGCGTCCGCCTTCATTCTAAAGGGCGGGCGTACTTGTTTTAAGCGAAGCTTTCTGGGTGCAAAGCGGGGCACATTCAACGAACATTCCAAATGAAAAGCCGCCCCGTGGATATACGTTCATTGGCGATGTCAGCGAAGACGCGCGAGGCAAGGTCTCTCCTGCGGGTCGCTTGGCGCTTTTTTGGGGGCGCTCCGCCTGTTCTCTCCACCCGGCGGGGCATGTCCGCTGGCACTCTACCCTTGACACTGCTAACCAGCCACGACATATACGGCTCCGTGTGCCGGTGAGGGTTACCTCCTCGCCGCCGATGGCAACCGCGGAGTCGGGCCTGAGCCCGATCTTTTGCCAATGGCATGCTTCAACGTGAGGAAACTGATGAAATTTCGGCCCCTGCATGATCGCGTCGTGATACGCCGCATCGAGGAGGAGAGCAAAACCGCCGGCGGCATTCTTATTCCCGATACGGCTCAGGAAAAACCAAGCCAAGGTGAGGTCGTCTCGGTCGGTCCCGGTGGTCGCGACGAGAAAGGCAACCTCGTTCCGATGACCGTGAAGTCAGGCGACCGTGTTCTCTTCGGCAAGTGGTCGGGAACCGAGGTCAAAATCGATGGTCGCGAATTGCTCATCATGAAAGAGAGCGACATTCTCGGCGTGCTGGATGGCTCGGCAGCCACTCGCGTCGCCGCGTGATTTCACGCCGTCTGGGTGATGTGCCTGACGGAATTTCGCCGCCAGGGTTCGACTCAACCGATTTGACCGAGCCTTCTCAAGAAACCTCCCTCAATCCCCATCGGAGTCTCCAAAGATGTCTGCCAAGGACGTAAAATTCTCGCAAGACGCACGCGAGAAAATGCTGCGTGGCGTCGATATTCTCGCCAACGCCGTAAAGGTCACGCTCGGTCCTAAGGGCCGCAATGTCGTCCTCGAGAAATCTTTTGGTGCGCCGCGCATTACGAAGGATGGCGTGACGGTCGCCAAGGAGATCGAGCTCGAGGATAAGTTCGAGAACATGGGCGCGCAAATGCTGCGCGAAGTGGCCTCGAAAACCAACGACCTAGCGGGCGACGGCACCACGACCGCGACTGTCCTCGCTCAAGCCATTGTCCGCGAAGGCGCCAAATCGGTCGCCGCTGGCGCTAACCCGATGGATTTGAAGCGCGGCGTCGACTTGGCCGTGAATGCCATTGTTACCGAGCTGAAAGCGAAAGCCAAGAAAGTCACCTCGAACGAAGAAATCGCGCAGGTTGCCTCGATCTCAGCCAACGGCGACGCCGAAGTGGGCCGCATTCTCGCCGAGGCGATGAAAAAGGTCGGGAACGAGGGTGTCATCACCGTCGAGGAGGCCAAGAGCCTCGAGACTGAGCTGGATATCGTCGAGGGCATGCAGTTCGACCGCGGCTACATCTCGCCCTATTTCGTCACCAATGCCGACAAGATGATCGCCGAGCTCGAGGATGTGTTCCTCCTGATCCACGAGAAGAAGTTGTCGGGCCTCCAGCCGATGCTGCCGCTGCTCGAGGCTGTCGTGCAGACGGGCAAGCCCCTCCTCATCATCGCCGAGGAAGTCGAAGGCGAAGCGCTCGCAACGCTCGTCGTCAATAAATTGCGTGGCGGCCTCAAGATCGCAGCCGTCAAGGCGCCAGGCTTCGGCGATCGCCGCAAGGCCATGCTCGAGGATATTGCCATCCTGACAGGCGGCACCGTCATCTCCGAGGACGTCGGCATCAAGCTCGAGAACGTCACGGTCGACATGCTCGGCAAGGCCAAGCGCGTGCGTATCGACAAGGAGAACACCACGATCGTCGACGGTGCGGGCAAGAAGGAAGACATTGACGCTCGCGTTGCCCAGATCAAGGTGCAGATCGAAGAGACGACATCGGACTATGATCGCGAGAAGCTCCAGGAGCGTCAGGCGAAGCTCGCTGGCGGTGTGGCAGTGATCAGGGTCGGCGGTTCCACCGAGGTCGAGGTGAAGGAGCGCAAGGATCGCGTCGATGACGCTCTCCACGCGACCCGCGCCGCGGTCGAGGAAGGCATCGTCCCCGGAGGCGGTGTTGCGCTCCTCCGCGCGATCAAATCGCTCGACGCTCTGGCTGCCGAAAACGACGATCAGAAAGTCGGCATTCAGATCGTACGTCGTGCCGTCCAGTCCCCCGCACGTCAGATCTACCAGAACGCTGGCGAGGACGGCTCTGTTATTGTCGGCAAGATCCTTGAAAATAGCAGTTACGCCTTCGGTTTCGATGCCCAGACTGGCGAGTACGTCGACCTCGTCGCGACGGGTGTGATCGATCCGGCCAAGGTCGTGCGCTGCGCTCTTCAGGATGCGGCTTCGGTCGCGGGTCTCTTGATCACAACGGAGGCCATGATCGCCGACGCCCCGAAAGCCGACTCTGGCATGCCAGCCATGCCCGGCGGTGGTATGGGCGGGATGGGCGGGATGGACTTCTGATCCACCGTCCCGGTATCGACAAAAAGGGTCGTCGTGCATCTGCGCGACGGCCTTTTTTCATGTCGCCGGGTACTCTTCCCGGCATTTGCGGCGGCTTTTCTCTACACGGCCTTCAACTCTCCCCCGGTCCTTCACGTGCCGATAGGTTCACGCGCATGTGAAGGGCAGCTCGCAGCGAACCCGTGCCATTCTGTCGTCGCCGCGCCCGCTGAAGGGGCGGCTCCAAAGCGAGTGGAGTTTGTCATGCGATATCTCCAAGCTGCCGCACTCGCGGCCACAGGCGCCCTCCTTGTCCTCTCCACCCCGGCACTCGCCTGCGAATTCAACATGAGAAGCGATGTGACCACCGAGGCGCCACAGCCTGCGGCACCGGAACGTACCGCCGACGCAGCCCAGCCATCCGCTCCGACGGCGACGGCAACGCCCGCGGCAGAGCGGGCCATCCCTGCACCGGCATCTGCCCTCGCCCAAACGGCGGAGGCCGACGTCACGCCATCGCCAACGGCGCGACCCAACTAAGCAAAGATCCCACGGATAGAAGTATGGCCGCCGGCGCCAGTTAAGGATTGGCTTCGGCCTCCTTGGAAACCACTCGACGATCCGGACGTGACAGGTTCGGCGGGTGACAGCTAGACTCCGAGCCCGATGCCTCGGGCTCGGCGTTACGTCTGCGCCGGCCCGTGGAACTCCGCAGACGAGCAGCGAGCCCAATGACCGACATCGCAACCCGGGTCTACAATCACAACTGGAAGATCGATCCGATCGTGCGATCGGTGCTCGATACTGACTTCTATAAGCTGCTGATGGCGCAGACCATCTTCCGCCGCCATCGCAATGTGAAGGTGACCTTCGGCATCATCAATCGGTCGAAGGACGTCCCTCTCGCTCGCCTGATCGACAAGGGCGCCCTGAAGGAACAACTCGATCACATCCGCACGTTATCGCTCTCTCGCGGTGAGTCGACTTGGCTTCGCGGCAATATGTTCTACGAAAAGCGGCAGATGTTCGCGCCGGAGTTCATATCCTGGCTCGAAAACTTCCGCTTTCCGCCCTATTACCTTGAAGAACGCGGCGACCAGTATGAGCTGACCTTCGAGGGGCCTTGGATCGAGACGACCATGTGGGAGATCCCTGCACTGGCCGTTATCATGGAATTGCATTCTCGCGCCGTGACCCAGGGCATGGGTAAGTTCGAGCTTCAGGTCCTCTACGCGCGCGCCATGACGCGCGTTTGGGAAAAGATCGAGCGCTTGCGACGTCTCGACGGCCTCGCGATCGCCGACTTCGGAACGCGCCGGCGTCATGGGTTCCTCTGGCAGGATTGGTGTGTCCAGGCCATGCAGGAAGGCTTGGGCTCCGCTTTTCTCGGAACCTCGAATTGCCTCATCGCCATGCGGCGCGAGGTCGAGGCGATCGGCACCAACGCCCACGAGCTGCCGATGGTCTATGCCGCCCTTGCACCCAACGACGCTGAGCTGGCGCAGGCGCCCTATGATGTTCTCGCCGACTGGCAGGACGACTACGAAGGCAATCTCCGCGTCGTTCTTCCCGACACATTCGGCACGCCCGGCTTCTTCGAGAAAGCGCCCGACTGGGTTGCGCAATGGACCGGCGTTCGGGTGGATTCTGGCGATCCGGTACTGGGGGGCGAGCTTGCCATCGACTGGTGGCGGCAGCGCGGGCAGGATCCAACGTCGAAACTTGCGATCTTCTCCGACGGCCTGGATGTGGAGCTGATCGAGCAGCTTCATGAGCGATTCTATGGGCGCATTCGCCTCGGGTTCGGCTGGGGTACCATGCTCACCAACGATTTCCGAGGCCTCGATCCGCAAGGCCGCCTGCATCCCTTCTCGATCGTGTGCAAGGTGATCTCGGCGGATGGACAGCCCGCTGTGAAACTCTCCGACAACCCGACCAAAGCCGTCGGGCCGGATGATGCTATCGAGCGCTATCGGCGCGTTTTCGAAGTGGGTGAGCAGGCGGCCCAGCCGGTCGTCGTATAGGAGGGACCACCCGATCTCGCCAATGCGCTGCCTTCGGCCTCAACGGGCCTTCCACGGCGGCTCCTCGTGCGTGGCCAACGGTTGCCCCATCGCCAGCCGAAGCCGGTATCCCAGAGCATATATTACGCGCTCGCCAAGATACCCAAAACGACAGAAGGGCCCGCGCGGGCCCTTCTACAAGCTCAACATATCTGTGAGCGAAACTAGTGGAGCTTCGACCAGAGCTTCTTCTTGGCGAAATAGAGCAGAACGCTGGTGACCAGCAGATACAGCATCACCACCCAGCCCATATTCTTACGCTCTTCCAGCCGCGGATCTGCCGCCCACGCCAGGAATGCCGTGACGTCGCTTGCATACTGCTCGACCGTCTGCGGCACGTCCTTGTGCTGATACTTGACGCGCCCGTCGGTCAGTGGCTCAATCATGGCAATCTGGTTGCCCGGAAACGCCGTGTTGTAGTTCATTCCATCGGCCAACTTAAAGTCTGCCGGCGGCTTCTTGTAACCGGTGAGCACCGCGTGCACATAGTCCGCGCCGCCCTCCTGATAGCCGTTGACGATATCGCGCAGCATGTAGCCGATGTGGCCGATCACACCGCCGTGGTACTCAACGCCACGAGCTTTCGTAATGATCGACAGATCAGGCGGCAGCGCGCCATTCTGGGATGCACGAGCCTGCTTGTCGTTGTCGTAAGGTCCGAGGATCGGATCGGAGAGCCGGGCCGGACGCTTGATGATCGCGCCCTTGCGGGTCGCAATATTGCCTTGGTCGTCAGGTCCATCGAAGATCTGGTTCGGCCAGGATGCCGCCAGCCCTTTCACAGCCTCTTGATTGAACTGAGGGCCGCCGGGTTCCGCGAGGTTACGAAAGAAGACCCGCTTCAAGCCGTGGCATGAGGCGCAAACCTCCTGATAGACTTGGAAGCCCCGCTGCAACTGCTCCTTATCGAACCTGCCCCTGACTCCGGCGAAGCTCCAATTTTGGCGTTCGACGTGCGTCTCGCCCTCGGCCGCAGTCACGGGCCCTGCCGCGAGCACCGTTATGGCACCCAGCGCCGCGCATAGCGCTACCGTGCTCTTGGCGAAGCCGCCGATCCCGAAAGTAACGTTCATGGATAAGTCTCCGGTCCGGCGCGTTAGTGCTTGGCGGGCGCGGCTGTCGCGGCCGTCTTCTCACCGAGTACCGACTCTGTAATGGAGCGTGGCATCGGCGAAGGCGTTTCAAGCACGCCGACAATCGGCATCAGCACGAGGAAGAAGAGGAAGTAGTAGATCGTGAAGATGCGGGCGCTGAAGACATAGATCCCCTCCGGCGGCTTGGCCCCGAGGTAGCCGAGCGCGACGAACGAGAAGAACCATAGGATCAGCAGCCACTTGAAGATCGGTCGATAGCGCGCCGAGCGGACGCGGCTGGTATCGAGCCACGGCACGAACAACCAGATCAAGATCGAGCCGAACATCAGAACCACGCCGCCAAGCTTCGACGGTACCGCCCTCAGGATTGCGTAGAACGGCAGGTAATACCACTCCGGCACGATGTGCGGCGGCGTCACCAGAGGATTCGCCTCGATGTAATTGTCGGCATGGCCGAGGTAGTCCGGTGCGTAGAACACGAACCAGCCGAACAGCATGATGAAGACGAACACCGCGAACATGTCCTTGGCGACGGCATAGGGCGCCATCGGCACGGCATCGGACTTGGTCTTGATATCGATGCCCGTCGGATTGTTCTGGCCGACGACGTGCAGCGCCCAGATGTGCAGCACGACGACACCGGCGATAACGAACGGCAACAGGTAATGCAGCGAGAAGAAGCGGTTCAGCGTGACGCCCGAAACCGAGTAACCACCCCATAGCCACTGCACGATCTTCGTGCCGAGGCCCGGTATGACCGCATCGAGCGACGAGAACAAGTTGGTGATGACCGTGACGCCCCAGAAGCTCATCTGCCCCCACGGCAGCGTGTACCCGAGGAAGCCCGTCGCCATCATCAGCAAGTAAATCACGACGCCCAGGATCCAGAGCACCTCGCGAGGTGCTTTATAGGATCCATAATAGAGGCCGCGCGCGATGTGCACGTAGACGGCGATGAAAAACATCGACGCGCCGACGGCATGAGAGCTGCGGATGAGCCACCCATAGTTCACGTCACGCCGTATGTGCTCGATCGAGTCGAACGCCATTTTGTCGGACGGAATGTAGTGCATCGCCAGCACGATGCCCGTAACGATCTGGATCGCCAGGCAGAAGGTCAGGATGGCGCCGAACGTCCAGAGGTAGTTCAAATTGCGGGGTGTCGGAAAATCGACAAACTGCCCATGCATAAGGCGCAAAGCGGGGAGGCGCTCGTCCAGCCACTGCTCGAGGCGCGAGCCCGGCTTATAGGTGTCTTCGTGTTGTGCCATGGACTTGCCTCAACCAATCCGGATCTTCGCGTCGGACACAAACTGGTAAGGCGGCACCTCGAGGTTCTGAGGCGCAGGACCCTTCCGGATGCGGCCCGCGGTATCGTAGTGCGAGCCGTGGCACGGACAGAACCAGCCACCGTAGTCGCCCTTGGAGTCGGCCAGCGACTGGCCTTTTGGAATGCATCCCAGATGCGTGCAAATACCGACCATCACAAGCCAGTTATCGTGGTCCTTCTTGACTCGATTCCTGTCGGTCGCCGCCGCACTATCGGGCAGGTTATCGTTGCGAGCGAGTGTGTCCTTCAAGTCGGCCATCGGCGTTTTCTCGGCCGCCTCGATCTCCGCTTTCGTGCGATAGCGAATGAAGATCGGCTTGCCGCGCCACATCACCGTAATCGCCTGCCCCTCCTTGACGGGCGACAGATCGACCTCGACCGAAGCGAGCGCCTGCGTCGAAGCATCGGGATTCATCTGCTGCACGAGCGGCCACAGCGTCGCGGCCGCACCAACCGCGGCCCAACTCGTTGCCGCGACCATGAGGAAATCGCGACGGTTCGGGTTTTCCACCTCAGACGCCAATTGGGCCTCCCTCAATTCTCCGCGTGCGTCACACGCGCCGACGTCCGGCGTCATGAAAACCGCGCTTGGCATCTCGACGCCTCTCGCACGTTACCACCCTAATTCCGGAGCATATCGCTCCAGAGCAGGGCGCTTATGGCGATGGGGT
Organism: Hyphomicrobiaceae bacterium; assembly: GCA_050250755.1. Lineage (GTDB taxonomy): Bacteria > Pseudomonadota > Alphaproteobacteria > Rhizobiales > Hyphomicrobiaceae. Next base: position 81,994 of record JBFWOB010000006.1, on the reverse strand, counting down.
CTAGAGGCGGCCCGCGCCGGGCTTGACAGGACGTATTGACGCGAGCCCGTTCTTGCATCGATTGACCGGTCCGACAAGTCAGCGCGGGTGCCATGATAAGAGGCAATTTGGCGCATCGGGCGAAATTCCTTGTGCTCGCCGTAATCCCGACTAATGCCCTCAGGTTGGAACCCCTATGCGCCTCGCCCTGTATCAGCCCGACATTCCTCAGAATACTGGCACCATTCTCCGACTGGCAGCTTGTCTCGGCGTACCCGTCGACCTTATCGGACCTGCCGGATTCGATATGCGCGACAGTACGTTGCGTCGCGCTGGCCTCGATTACCTCGATCACGTGAGATTGGAGCGGCACGTCTCGTTCACGAACTATCTCGATACACGGCCTCCCAGCCGCCTCGTTCTGTTGACCACCCACGGCGACATCAGCCACGTCGCGTTCCGGTTCGAGGCAAACGATACGCTCCTGCTCGGTCGCGAAAGCGCCGGTGTCCCGGCTAGCGTCCACAATCTCGCTGACGCCCGAATCGCCATTCCGATGCGAGAAGGTTTGCGCTCGCTCAACATTGCCGTGGCGGCATCCATCGTGCTCGGGGAGGCCTTGCGGCAGACGGATGGCTTTCCGCCGCTCCACCCCACGGATCCGCAGGATAAATTGGGGGAGCTTCCGCTGTGAGCCGGAAAGGCACCGGCGCGCGTGTCTCTCCCACCATGTACGAGGTGCAGCGACCCGGTCTGGCCGTCGCGCTGATGCTCACGGCCATGTTCGCGTTCGCAGCAATGGACGGCTTCAGCAAGGAGCTTGCCCGGCATCTTTCCATCCCGCAGATCCTTTGGGTCCGGTACATTTTTTATACGGCATTCGTTGTCATCATGCTGCGCAGGCCCGGATTGAAGGTCACGATGCGCACTCGCCAGCCTTGGCTGCAACTTGGCCGCGCATTGCTCATCATCATCGAGAACGGCGTTTTCGTGCTGGCCTTCACGATGATGCCTCTGGCGGATATGCACGCTATTGCGGCAGCCTCGCCGCTGATCGTTGTCGCACTCTCCGTGCCCATGCTGGGCGAAACTGTCGGTGTGCGCCGCTGGCTCGCGGTCCTAGTAGGCTTTGTCGGCGTACTCGTCATTGTGCGGCCCAGCTTCGAGACGCTCGACTGGCACCTCGCCGTGGCTCTGACGGGAACGGTGCTTTGGGCCCTCTATCAAATTCTCGTTCGGATGTGCGCCCGTACCGATTCGAGCGACACGACGTGGGCATGGACGGCTGTGGTCGGTCTCATCGCCACAACGACGATCGGACCGTTCGTTTGGGTATGGCCGGATCTGCGCGGCTGGGGCTTACTGCTGGCGATCGCCGCGCTCGGGACGCTGTCCCATCTCGCGCTTATCAAAGCGCTCGCTTATGCGGAAGCCGGCGCTTTGCAGCCTTACAGCTATACGCTGCTCGTTTGGGCCGCGATCGTGGGCTTCCTCATGTTCGGGGACGTGCCTGACGCCTGGACGATCGCGGGCGCGGCTATCGTCATCAGCAGCGGACTTTACGCATGGCATCGCGAGCGAATCCGCAGCGCATCCGCCATCCGATAGCGTCAGGCTGGCAGCCAAGCCTCATTCGCGCTATCTCCACGCCGCAAGAACGACCACGGAGATGGACGTTGATCGATCGGTTGACACACGCTGGCACCGCAGTTGCGCTCACAATCGCAGTTTCGCTTGCCGCCGCGATGGGCGGAGCTTCCCTTCCAGCCCAAGCCCAAACGAAAGGACACATCGTGACCACACCCAGCGGCCTTACCATTACCGACACGCAGGTCGGTACAGGCGCATCTCCAACGACCGGCCAGATCTGTGTAATGCACTACACAGGCTGGCTGTACGAGAACGGCGCCAAGGGCAAGAAATTCGATAGCTCGGTCGACCGTGGGCAGCCCTTCGAGTTCCCGATCGGCACGGGGCGCGTCATCAAGGGATGGGACGAGGGTGTTGCCTCGATGAAAGTCGGTGGCAAGCGGACGCTCGTCATACCGCCCGAGCTTGGTTATGGCGCACGCGGCGCCGGTGGTGTGATTCCGCCGAACGCGACATTGATCTTCGATGTCGAATTGCTCGAGCTGCGCTGACATAGCGCCATTCGCTGCGGCAGGGCGGCCTGCGTTCGCGCAGGCCCCGTGTTGCAGAACAACCCCACACGGCGTTCAACCAAGAGCGATCACGCAGAATATTGTGGAGGGATGCCCGCTCTACTGAGACCGTCGCCACAAATCGGCGCACCATTCGTTGTAGCTAGAGCCCGTCATCTGACGCGCTCTCGTCTCCCGACGCGAAGGAGAACAACGATGAGCGCCAAGCCTTTTCCAACTGATCGTAGGATGCTTGCCGCCCAGATGTGCCACCTTCTGGCATACAGTGCGGAAGACCCGAACGTATCCTTGGAGCACCTCGGTAAGGCGGCGCGGCAGATCGCCGATTTTCTGCTGGCCGAGGATGCGGAGGTCGAATGCTTCGGCGGCACGCCGCGCCTACGCGTGATCCAGGGCGGTCGGCGGCAATGAAGCTGGTCGGGTCTCGGGACGCCGTTGCGCACCCGTATGGCAGCTCGGCCGTAGGTCCTCAGAACATATTCAGCGCGAGCCGCGCCTCGTCCGACATTCGACTCGGATCCCACGGTGGATCGAAGGTAAGTTCAACTGTGCATCCCTGAATGCCTGGGACCGCCGAGACAGCGTTTTCGACCCACACGGGCATCTCGCCCGCGACGGGACAACCGGGTGCCGTCAGCGTCATCTCGACCGCCACGGATCGATCATCTTCGATGTCGATCTTGTAGATCAGGCCAAGCTCGTAGATGTCGGCGGGAATTTCCGGATCGTAGACCGTCTTCAATGCAAGCACGATCTCTGACGTAAGTTGATCGAGCTCTTCTTGGCTGAGCTTTGATCCGGCGACGGGAGTCCCACCCTCCGCGACTGTTGGTGCACGCGCTTCGTTGGCGGGCGGACCGGCAAGATCAGCCGATCCAACATCTAACATATCTCTATCTGTGGTCGCGGGCTTGGTATCCATCGTCTCACTCATGCAAAGAAATCGTGGGCTTTGACGAGCGCCTCGGCCAGCTCATCGACTTCCGCCCGTGTGTTGTACATCGCGAACGAGGCACGACAGGCTGCAGTGATTCCGAGACGGGTCATCAGCGGCTGCGCACACGCGTGCCCTGCGCGAACGGCGACACCCGACCGATCGATGATCGTCGACACATCGTGCGGATGCAGGCCATCGATATTGAATGAGACGATGGCGCCTTTACCCGGTGCGTTGCCATAAATGGTCAGCCAATTCATGCCGGCGAGACGTTCGTGAGCATAATGCGCGAGATCCGCCTCGTGCGCCGCGATCTGTTCCCGCCCTTTGCTCATCATATAATCGAGCGCCGCTCCTAGCCCGATCGCTTCCGCGATCGCTGGCGTTCCCGCCTCGAATTTGTGCGGCGCCTGAGCGTAGGTAATCGTGTCGGTCGTTACGAGCTCGATCATCTCGCCGCCACCCATGTAGGGTTGCATGCGCTCGAGATACTTGGATTTCGCGTAGAGTGCGCCAATCCCCGTGGGGCCGTAGACCTTATGCCCAGTGAACACGTAGAAATCGCAATCGAGATCCTGCATGTCGACGGGGAGATGCACGGCCGCCTGACTGCCATCGAGCAGAACCGGTACGCCCTTGGCATGCGCTCGCGCCACGATTTCCTTGGCCGGTGTCACGGTGCCGAGAACATTCGACATGTGCGTGATCGCGACAAGCCGGGTCCGCGGTCCGATCAGTTGATCTAGCGCGTCGAGGTCGAGCTCGCCCGTATCCGTTATCGGCGCCCACTTCAGAACGCACCCCTTCCGCTCGCGCAGAAAATGCCAGGGCACGATGTTGGAGTGGTGCTCCATGATCGAGACGATGATCTCATCACCCTCTTTGAAGGTGGCGCCGAGGCTCGACGCGACGAGATTGATGCCCTCCGTCGCGTTGCGCGTGAAGATGATCTCGTTCTCGGAGCGCGCGTTCAGGAAGCGCCGCACGATCTCGCGAGCCTCCTCGAACCGCTGCGTCGCGGTGTTGGAAAGAAAATGTAGTCCGCGGTGCACGTTAGCGTATTCGGTGCGGTAGGCTCGATCGAGCGCATCGAGCACCGCATTCGGCTTCTGTGCTGACGCCCCATTGTCGAGGTAAACGAGGGGCTTGCCGTAGATTTCTCGCGAAAGAATTGGGAAATCGGCACGCACTCCTTCGACGTCGAAGGCTGCTGTCGCTGCGGATTGTGCGAGCTTCGTCATCCCAGCGCTCTCTCAGGTCTGGTTTGGTCCGGCGACGAGCCTAGCCACTTCAGCGTGATAGCCCTCGCCGCCTCGCGCAACGCCTCGTCATCGATTTTTGCCAGTGCTTCGCTCGCAAAGCTCTCGATCAGCAATGCGCGCGCTTCGTCGACCGGGATGCCACGAGCCTGCAGATAGAAAAGCATGTCGGGATCGAGCTCTGCTGCCGTCGAGCCGTGCCCGCACGCAACGTCATCGGCATAGATCTCGAGCTCCGGCTTGGAATCGAACTCAGCATCTGGCGAGAGCATCAGCGCCTGCGCCATTTGCTTTCCGTCGGTCTTCTGTGCTTCCGGCGCGACGATCACCTTGCCCTGGAACACGGCACGCGCCTTGTCATCGAGCACGGACTTGAACAGCTCCCGCCCCTCACATCCCGTCGTCGTGTGATCGACCACGAGCGTCGTATCGATGTGGTCATGCCCCCGCCCGAGCATCAGGCCCGAAAGGTCCAGCTTCGCGTCCGGTCCGGTAAAGCGAACATGCGACTCGTTGCGAACGAGCCCGGCACCTGCCGTGAGCTGGAAGCCGCGATAAACAGCGTCCGCTGCCAGCTCGATATCCCACTGGCCGAGATGCACGGCATCGGGGCCACCTTCAAGATGCTGGATATGACGCGCCTCACCACCCGCTTCGATCGAGATCTGCGTGACAGCCGTCACCTGGCGAGCGAACGCGGCCCGGGCCACGCCAACGTGGCTTTCGATCACCGTCGCCCGCGCGGCCGCCTCGATCCGTATCAGATTGCGTGTCGCGACCGCGACTGGCTCATTCGCGTCGACGATCGACACGATATGGATCGGCAGATCGAGCTTGCGACCCGCCTCTACGCGGACCGCGATGCCGTCCGTCACGAACGCCGTATTGAGCGCCCTCACAGCCGCCGTGTCGTCATTCGCGACCTTAAACGCCGGCTGGAGCCAGTCGTCCTTCGACGTGCCGAGAACCTGCGACAGTGGGCTGAAGTGATATCCCGACCCGGCCTCGTGACCCTCAGGCACTAGGCTCGCCACGAAACGTCCGTTCACCAGGATCAGGCGAATACACGCCAACCCGGCAAATTCAGGCCCGAGCGCCTCCGCGGGAAGAAACGCATCGAAAGCACGGTCGCTTTCCCGAGCGGGAGGGAACGCGGATTTCAATGCCACCCGCAAATCGGTGTATTTCCATTCCTCGATACGCCGATGGGGTAGCCCTACCCGGCCGAACAGCTTCATGGCCGCAGACCGCGCCGCTGGCATCCACTCGCCACCAGGCAATCCCGGTTCGACCTTCGCGAACTGCCGCGCAAGCTGCTCTTCGGCCTCGGTTCTCGCTAATGCCACGCTCATTGTCTCACCACTTTTCCGCGGCCCTCTGGTCGGGGCCGTCGTCAAGAATCCCAGCGCCACCGCCATTCGCCGTCGGTTTTCGTCCGGCACAATCTCACAAACCAGATCGTCAGGACGGCGTTGGCTACGAGATACGCTCCCAAGAGCCACGAAGGACGATCGCTCGGGGTCAGTTCGGGCCACAACAACAGAGGAAGCGTGAGCAGGCCGATTGCCATGAGGAACGCGCAAGTCACCGCCCAACCTTTCCAGTTGAGTGGCGTCGCTCCGTATCCGTGGGTCTTCGGCCTGAACCAAAAGTCGCTCATCGCTCGCTCACGCGGCCTTGCCCGCGAACTCCGCATAACCTGACTTCTCGAGTTCGAGCGCCAGCTCCTTACCGCCGGTCTTCACGATTCGACCGCCCGAAAGCACATGCACCTTGTCCGGCACGATGTAGTCGAGCAGCCGTTGATAGTGCGTGATGACGAGCATCGCGCGATCCGGCCCGCGCAGACGATTGGTACCCTCCGCTACGACGCGGATCGCATCGATATCGAGGCCCGAGTCCGTTTCATCGAGCACGCAAAGCTGCGGATCGAGCATCGCCATCTGCAGCACTTCCATCCGCTTCTTCTCGCCGCCGGAGAAGCCGACGTTGAGCGGACGCTTCAACATCTCGTCCTTGATTTCGAGTTCGGCCGCCTTGGCCCGGATGAGCCGCAGGAACTCCGGCGTCGTCAGCTCCGCTTCGCCACGCTTCTTCTTCAACGCATTGAGCGCCGAGCGCAGAAACGTCATGGTCGCGACGCCTGGAATTTCGAGCGGATACTGGAATGCGAGGAAAACCCCCGCCGCGGCTCTTTCATCCGGCGTCATGCCCAGAAGCGACTCGCCGTCCCAGAGAATGTCACCGCCCGTCACCTCGTAGTCATCGCGTCCGGCGATGACGTAGGCGAGCGTCGACTTGCCCGAACCGTTGGGGCCCATGATGGCGTGCACTTCGCCTTTCGGTACGGTCAGGTTGATCCCTTTCAGAATCTCCGTGCCGTTATCGGCTATGCGAACGGTAAGGTCCCTGATCTCGAGCATCATCATCTCCTGGCTGACGGACCACGCGTTGAATTTATGGCGGTCCGGTCGGCTATTGCGTTTTCGTGGCCCAGTTCGCACTGGACAAAACTTCGTCGCTCAGGCCGCGCCGCGGCCTGTGGGGTTCGGTATCGACCGTGAAGGCCGAACCGCTCTGCCCGGGACAGCGTTGCGCGCAAAAGTGCGCAGCACGCTGACCAGGAGCCGGGTCGGATATCAGCCGTGCCCGGCCTGGAATTCGATCTCCGAGGGATAAAGCACGCCGAGCCAATCGCACGTATCGGGCGAGCGCTCGCCAAACTCGACGAGAAAAGCCCGACCCTGATCGAGGCTTTCGAGCACGGTCACAACGGACCCCTGCTGCAGACGAAGATCGCCCCGCTTATTTGAAAGTGCATTGCGGCGCTGACACTCGTCGATGTCGATCTCCCGAAGAAGTTTTGCCCTCTTCACAATGGCTCCGAATCCAGCCGCGTCGCTCATACACGTGTCTCCATGATCTCGAGCTCGTCCCTCTACGGCGAGCCCCTTGGTTTCACTCCCAAATTGGGCCGGAGTTAGCCTCCGATCCCTTGCCGGCGACACCTCAGGTGACGCCTTTTGGCTTGGCCGCCCAACACCGTCGCACACCGGAGTTCCCCATTCCGGTCGGTGATCTGCGGCAACTCCGCCCTTCCGATAAACGAGGGGCGACAACTTCGAGTGTATCGGCATCGAACGGTATCGACCGACCGCCTCATTTGGCGCGATCATCCGACGCTTCCTTCCAGACTGATGCCGATGAGCTTCTGAGTCTCCGCCATGAATTCCATAGGGAGATGCTGCAGCACGTCGCGAACGAAGCCGTTGACGATGAGCGCCACCGCCTCTTCGTCGCTGAGCCCGCGCTGACGGCAGTAGAACAACTTGTCGTCCGAGATCTTGGACGTCGTTGCCTCGTGCTCGAAGTGGGCCGACGCGTTCTTGGCCTCAATGTAGGGGACAGTATGAGCCCCACATCGATTGCCGATGAGCAAGCTGTCGCAATTTGTGAAATTGCGCGCATTGGTCGCCTTCCGGTGCGCCGATACGAGTCCACGGTAGGTGTTCTGCGAATGCCCCGCCGCAATACCCTTGGAAATGATGCGGCTTGAAGTGTTACGCCCAAGGTGGATCATCTTCGTCCCGCTGTCCACCTGCTGACGGCCATTCGAGATCGCAATCGAGTAGAATTCGCCGCGCGAGCCATCGCCGCGGAGAATGCAGCTTGGGTATTTCCATGTGATTGCGGATCCAGTTTCGACCTGCGTCCACGAAATCTTCGCGTTGCGGCCACGGCAATCGCCGCGCTTCGTCACGAAATTGTAGACGCCGCCCTTGCCGTCCTTGTCGCCCGGATACCAGTTCTGAACAGTCGAATACTTGATCTCGGCGTCGTCGAGAGCCACGAGTTCGACAACCGCCGCGTGTAGCTGGTTCTCGTCGCGCGTCGGTGCCGTGCAGCCCTCGAGATAGGACACATAGCTGCCCTTCTCAGCGATAATCAGGGTCCGTTCGAACTGCCCCGTATTCCGCTCATTGATGCGGAAGTAAGTCGACAGCTCCATTGGACAACGCACGCCCTCTGGCACGTAGACGAAAGAGCCGTCCGAGAATACAGCCGAGTTCAACGCAGCGTAGTAGTTATCCGACTGTGGTACAACCGAGCCCAGATACTTCCGCACCAGGTCGGGATACTCACGAAGAGCTTCCGAGATTGAACAGAAGATCACGCCCGACTTCGCCAGCTCTTTGCGGAATGTCGTCACCACCGACACGGAATCGAACACCGCATCCACGGCGACGCGACCCGCCATGCTCTGATAGCCATCCGCAGCGTCGAGCGACGAGGGGTCGCCCTGCTTGCGGACGCCTGCCAGAATCTCCTGTTCTTTCAGTGGGATTCCGAGTTTGGCGTAAGTCGCAAGGAGCTCGGGATCAACCTCGTCGAGCGACCGTGGTCCGTCTGTCGACTTCGGCGCCGCATAGTAGTGCAGATCCTGGAAATCGATCTTGGGATAGTCCACCTTCGCCCACTTGGGCTCGGACATGGCCTGCCAGCGCTGGAACGAGTCCAGGCGCCAAGTCAGCATCCACTCCGGTTCGCCCTTTTTCTCCGAAATGAAGCGGACGATACCTTCGTTCAGACCTTTCGGTGCCTTGATACTCTCGATCGTTGTCTCGAAGCCATACTTGTACTTGTCGACGTCGAGCGCGCGTACCTGATCAACTGTTTCCCGAACTGCGGCCATATCAGGCCTCTCCCATCATCATCTCGTGCCTTGGCGCTGGACCGCCCGGCTTATTGATCATTGCGACCGGCTCTCCGGCCGATCGTCCCGCGATTTTGGCGAGCACCGAGACGAACCGCTCGATCGCCGGTTCGTCCGTGCTTGTGCCGAAGCTCACTCTCAAAGCCGATCGGACGGCACCGTCGGGCAAACCCATCGCCACTAGCACATGGCTCGGTCCAACCTTGCCCGACGAGCAGGCAGCTCCGGAGCTGACCGCAACGCCATCCAGATCCATCTTGATGAGCAGCGTTTCAGCGGCCTTGCCGGGCCACGTGAAGCACACCGTGTTTGCCAAGCGCTCCGCGGCACCGGCCCCGACGATCACGCTGCCGGGGATTGTCGAGGTGATGAACGCCTCGATCATGGTGCGGCGCTCGGCAAGTCGCGCGAATCCAGTGAGCTCGTCCCGAGCTGCCTTGGCAGCGGCGCCAAGACCGACAATCCCAGCGACATTCTCCGTGCCTGCGCGGCGCCGGCCTTCCTGGCCGCCGCCCGCAAGCAGCGGTGCCAATTCGACGCCATCGCGAACGATCAATGCGCCGACGCCCTTCGGCCCACCAAACTTGTGGCCGCTGATCGACATCAGGTCAACGCCCATAAGCTTGAAATCTATCGGCAAACGCCCGGCGGCTTGCACCGCGTCCGTGTGGACGGTAACGCCGGCCGACTTGGCTGCTGCCGCTATCTCGGCGAGCGATTGCACCACGCCCGTTTCGTTGTTGGCGACTTGAACCGACAGCAGTGTCGATGCGGGCTGCACCACGTCCGACAGGGCGCGAGTGACGGCTTCAATCAAGACCACGCCGTTCTCATCGACCGGTAACAGGATGATCTCGGCACCGCTGTGCCGGGCCGCGGCCAAGATCGACTCGTGCTCCACCGCGCTGACAAGGATGCGCTTCCAGCCACGCGACAACGCCGCGTTGTTGGCCTCCGTGCCGCCGCTCGTGAACACCACCTCCGATGCGCGCGCCCCAACGAGCTGAGCCACCTGGCGCCGCGCTTCTTCCACGATCGCGCGGGCCCGGCGGCCCTCAGCGTGAACGGAGGATGGATTGCCAATAGCGTCTATCGCAGTCAGCATCGCCGACCGCGCTTCGGGCCTCAGCGGCGCCGTCGCGTTCCAATCGAGGTATGCCCGCTCAAAACTCACGCCTTCACCCCGGCACCCGCGTTGCTCCAGGCCGTCTCGCCGGCCGCAGGCTGACGTCCCGGAAGACCATTGATGACATCCTCCAGGCTTACGCCGCTCAGGAACGCTGCGATTTCGGCGCCAAGGGCTTCCCAGAGGTTGTGAGTAAGGCAACGCTCACCTGGCAAGCAGGGTTCGCCTTCGCTCCCCATGCACCGCGTCATGCGCACGCCTTCCTCGACGGCCGCCATGACTTCCGCAACAGTGATCTCGCGTGCCGCCCGACCGAGCCGATAACCACCTGAGCGCCCTCGCGCGCTCTCGACCAGGCCCGCACGTCGAAGCTGCTGAAACAGTTGCTCCAGGTAGGCGACGGTGATGTGTTGCCGCTCAGAAATCTGAGACAAGGGCACCGCAACGTCTCCGCCTTGACGGGCGAGGTCCGCCATGGCCATGACCGCGTATCGGCCGCGTGTATTCAGTTCCACGTCGTCACTCCACAGCCCGGCGCCACCGGGCGGACCAGAACCTTCAAGCAAACCGATCGGCAACACCGATTGGCCGACAACCGCGACCGGACTTGCCCGGCTACGCACTGAAAAAGCTTGCCCAGCCAACAAGGGCCTATGCTAAGAAGCCCGCCTGCCGGGATGTTGGTCTCAATCCGCCTCCGGCCAACACGGCGCCGACCCTTGGAATGATTCCAACTAAGCCGTATATGGAAATTCCGAGCGACGTAGTCAAGTATTTTCCGCATGAGGGGCCCGTACATTGTTCGGCGCCGCATGCGTGGCGAAACTCTTCACGCCCAAAGCAGGGCCAGTCAGCACGGCTGTCGCGGCCTCGCGTGCGGCAGGAAACAGAATGCTAAGTGAAGGCGAACTCAATCCATGCCCGAAATCATCCTCAATGGTCCGGCAGGCCGCATCGAAGCCCGCTACCATCACGCCGGCCGCATCGACAGCCCCATTGCGCTGATGCTTCACCCGCATCCGCAATTCGGCGGGACGATGAACAATCAGATCGTTTACAATCTATATTATGCGTTCCTAGAGCGCGGCTTTTCCGTTTTACGCTTCAATTTCCGTGGCGTGGGGCGCAGCCAGGGCTTCTTCGACAATGGCCCCGGCGAGTTGGCCGACGCGGCCTCGGCGCTCGATTGGCTCCAGCTTCAGAACCCGGATTCCCGATCCTGTTGGATTGCCGGAGTTTCATTCGGCACCTGGATCGCCATGCAGCTTCTCATGCGCCGCCCCGAGGTCGACGGTTTCATTTGTATCGCGCCACCAGCCAACATCTACGATTTCAATTTTCTCGCGCCGTGCCCGTCGTCGGGCCTCGTAATCAGCGGCGAGAAGGACAAAGTCGTGCCGTGGAGTTCGGTCGCGGAGCTTGCCGCCAAGACGAAAACGCAGAAAGGCATCAAGATCGAGCACACGGTGATGGCTGGTGCGAACCATTTCTTTGCCGATCAGCTCGAAGAAATGAAAGGCTTAGTGGGCGACTACGTGGATCAGCGCATGGTCGAGATCCTCGCGGCGAAGCGCGAAAAGGAATAACCCCCAGCTTTTATCGCCTGAGCCCTCGACGGCACGCCGCCCAAAAGCCATCACAGCTTGGGTGTACAAGGGTAGCCTAATGCCTTGGCGTGCCTGAGGGAGGGGTCATGGCGACGATCATCACAGTGCACGGCACGTTCGCGCACGCGGACGATGGCGCGGCAGCAGTTGCCGCTGCTCCGGACTGCCCGCTGCAATGGTGGCAGGCCGGTTCGGCCTTCGACCATGAAATGCGCGAGCTGCTCGATGCTTCCCCCAGCGATGGATCGGGCAAGCTCGAAATCAAACCGTTCGAATGGGATGGCTACAACAGCGAGTTGTCGCGGCGAGCCGCCGGCAAGCGCCTTTTCGGCGAGCTGAAAACCCTTGAGACAACCGGCGAGCCTTATTGTCTTGTCGCGCACAGTCACGGTGGCTCGGTCGTGAGCTGGGCTTTGCTCGAAGCGGCCGCTCGCAATCAAACGCTCGATGGGCTGAAGCGCTGGATTACCGTTGGTGCGCCGTTCGTTGCGATGCGGAAAGAACGCCTGTTGTTTCAGCGCCTGGACTTGATGCGCAAGGTCGTCTTCGTCGCTTCGTTCATGCTGCTTCTCATGTTTCTCGTCTACATCGTCGCCCAATCATGGGGCGGCGGACGCATGCTCTTTGGCGCCCGATATCCGGGAATCCTCATTACGACCGCGGTCATGATGAGTTTGCCTATCGCATTTTTTTACCTGGCTCTCCGCTATTGGGATGGCCGGACGCTTCTCCATTACCGCCGCCGGATCCGAAAACGCGCCGAGGACACTTTTGCCTCACGGTGGCGCTCCTTCACGCACACGGATGATGAAGCCGTTCAGGGGCTGGCGTTCTTGCCTGGCGCCCAGCTCAGCTTCTTCGACAGAACCTTCGCCGTCCAGGCGATCACGACGCTGTCCGTCATTGCATTACCGTTGATCTATCTAATGCTTCTGACCGCGCCGCCACTCATGGTTGGCATTGGTGGCTGGCTGAAAACCAATGTTTACGACGCACGCATGAACGAGGAAGCCGAGCGTGAGTTGCGTGCGATGCGCGATCAAATGAGGGATTTGCGCGAGCAGCGGCGAGGCACGGAGGCCTCCGACGGCCGACGCGAGAGCTGGCAGCAGTTTCGTGAGCGTCGCGAGCAACTCGAGGCAAAGTATCCAAACCTTCCGCAGATCGAGCGCGCCATGCGCTTTCGGCAACGGTTCTTCGAGGCGAACGGTCAACCTTGCGAAGGCGGAAAAATCTGCGGCGCCGGGCGCGATCTGCGCATTAACAGCGGTCTTTTACTTCACCTCGTGACGGACGAACTCGCGTCCGCCATCGGGGGTGAAGAGATCGAGACGCGCTCGCGGCGTGCTGACATCAAACAGCTATTGATTCCCGCCGTACTGGTCCCGATCATATTCGGAGCGCTCTCGCTGCTTCTCATGCTGATCATTCATCTGGTTGCGAAAGTCATCAGCGGTTCGATCAGCGTCTTGCTGAACAACATCACCAACGCCGAAGTCAAACGAGCCGCATTCGGGAATGATACCGAGGGCGAGATCGCAATCGGGGCGATTGACCGGCCGAGCTGGATCGAGCGATCGCCGCCTCGTCTGCCGTCGGGAATCGCTGATCTCGTGACGACGTATTCCAATGGCGTTGCCAACCAGTCGCTCGCCAAGTTCCGTCGCGCGATTGGTCAACTTGCCTCGGCAGAGCCCAAGCATACCGCCGATACGGCCATCACCACATATTTCACCTGGAAGGAATTGGTGCACGGCTCCTATTTCGACGTACCGTCATTCTGCAAACTCGTAGCGCAGGGCATCTCTCGCGCCGAAGGCTTTGGTCCGAGCCGAAATTTCCGCACCGATCCCGATTACCGCCTGACGGCGCAGTGGCTGGCGGAGATCGAGGAATCGCCCGCCACCGTGTCGCCGCCAGCAAGTAACCCGCCCACGATCGAGGACGTCGGCGCCGTCTCCGCCGTTGTTGCCTCCACGGTCAAGCGCGAGCCCTGATCCGGCTCGCTGGCCGTGCGTAAACGGGGAAAGCGGTGGCCTCACCTAGCGCCGCTCACTAGACTGCGTTGCAATCAATCCGACACCATTGGAAGGAGCACGCCGCAACATGCCAAAGCCATCCCGTATGCCCATGATTCCCGATGGCGCGCTCAACCCCGAGCAAAAAAAGGCCGTTTCCGACATCGTGGCCGGACCGCGCGGTTCGCTCGTCGGTCCATTCATCCCCCTGCTGCGCAGCCCCGAATTCATGAACCGCCTACAGCGCACGGGTGAGTATCTGCGCTTCAATTCGGCGTTCGAGCCGCGCCTCTCCGAGCTCGCGATTTTGATTACGGCCCGCGCTTGGTCACAGAATTTCGAGTGGCACCATCATCGCCCGATTGCCGAAAAAGCGGGTTTGCGCGCCGACATCATCGACGCGATCGCCGTCGGACGCCGTCCAGAGGCGATGGGCATGGACGAGGCCGCGATCTACGACTTTCTCGACGAACTGCTGCGGACCCGGAACGTATCGGATGCCACCTACCAGCGCACCACCCGCCTATTCGGCGAAAAAGGCGCCATCGATCTGATCGGCATCCACGGCTACTACAGCCTGCTTGCCATGATCTTGAACGTCACACATACGTCCGGCGGCGTAGAGCCTGAGCTTCCACCGCTGCCCTGACTCCACTCCTCATCGAGCAACGGCACTGGCAAGCCGCTCGCCACATCCTTCGAGATCACGTGGCGGGTGTTTGCTATGCTCACGAGCCCCGCGTCGAAAACACGGCACCGAAGCGTGAGCCAGTCTTGGCGCGCGGCGCTTTTTCTGGCGCGGCGCTGCGCAAGGATTTGCGCGACGCAGGACCCTCCGAGCGGAATTGCCCTGAGAACCGCACGCCACACCGATTATCGTTAACCCAGACAACCTCGCAGCCGACCCATGTCTTCTCGTGTGCGGAGTTGAGCGTCAATGTCACTTGATCGCCGGTATTGAAGGCGGAGACACCTTCGATCATCGACGTGTGTTTGAATTCGAGCCGTGCGCCGCTCGACGATCGGTCCTTCAGTGTACAGGCCAGCGGTTGCCCCATGCCCTCGCGCCAGAGCGTTGCCGGCATCTGAGAGGTTAGCCGCCGATCACGACGACCCTCCGGAGAACCCGTTGTCACCGTCTCGGCTGCCTTCAGCGCCACATCCGGGGCTATCGCCGTGGGTGTCCCTTGCGCTGCTGCTATCTCTGGACCCGAAGTACCTTGGCGCGAAAAGCGGGACAGGCCTCGAGGCGTCGTTACGCTGACATCATATCGTGGCGCGTCCGGCGTGCGCGTCTTCTGCGCAGCCGGCTGATCTATCGCAGCGTCAGTTGCAGTTGTCTCGCGCTCTTGTTCAAGCGCCGCCTTCATCAGCGATGCGACTTCATTTTCCGCCGTCGCGACCTTTCGGAGAGCTGTCTCCAGATCAGTCTCCAAAGACCGCCTGGCGCCGATCTCACGCTTTACCGCAGCTTCAGCATCATTCAAGGCGCAGTCTCTCGCCGCCACCATTGATCGAAGATGCATCAACTCCGCGGCGCCCGCCTGAAGGCCTGCGTTTGTCTTGTCGCGCTCTGCTTCTGCCGCGCGCCGGCCCTCTGCCTCGCGCGCGACGGCCGCTATGACTTTACGGGTCTCGGCCTCGCGAGCTGCCTCAAACGAACGCAACAACTGGAGCTCAGCTTCCGTTGACTCGAGCTTGCGCAGCACGTCGTCGCGCGCGGCTTCCGCAGCCATTCTTGCCATTGTTTCGAGTTCGAGCGCTGCATGTGCTTCGCGCGCAGCGTTTGCGTGCTGCTGGGCCTCCGCTCGTAGTGCTGCGAGTTCTTGCACGGCTTCGTCTATATGCTGGTGCGAGGCCGTCTGGGGCTGTTTGACGGCCGAAGCCTCTTCGGCCGCCATTTGGCTCAACGCATCCGACGGCTGCTTCAGCGCAGCAATCGAATGTTCCGCTGGTCCAGCCGAATTCTCTGTCCCGGGGTCGCGGTCGTCACCGGGGAGAAGCTGAGAAGCATCGTCCGGTGCGAGGCTCTCGGCGATACAATCTTTACCGCTCGGATAACGATCCTGATCCTGCAACTTGCCCCCTGCCCCGGTACTCGCCGTCTCGTCGCCTCGTTCCACTGCAGCGGCCATATCGAGATATGACGTGCGAGCAGTTGCCCGCGCCTGCGAGAGTCCGATCGATTTTCGCAACCTCTCCGCCGTTTCGAGGACCGTATTCAGGCGCTGGTCGAGCTGAATATCTTTTTTCTGCCAGAACTTGGTTCTCACCACGCGCCCCCAACTCAGAACATTCGCGTATTTCTAAAATATCACAAAAACCTACTAATCGCGGGTCAAAGCAGGCGAATTCGGCGGCAGCTTTCGTTATGGTTTGAAAATTACTACCGGCATTTCACTTGTAACAATATGGCGCTGCTATCCGGACAGTCGGGACTGGCACCACCCGCCAACTCTGCTAGGAGTGACAGCGATCCGCCCCACGTCCTCCGGAGCCCAAAGTCGCATGCTACCGACCATCGCTATCGTCGGCCGCCCCAATGTCGGAAAATCAACGCTGTTCAATCGATTGACCGGCAAACGCACGGCGCTTGTCTCCGATCTACCCGGACTGACCCGCGATCGTCGCGAAGGAGATGCCCTGGTCGGAGGAAATCCCGTACGGGTTGTCGATACGGCGGGTCTCGAGGAGGCCGCTGCCGACACGATCCCTGCGCGCATGCGCAAACAGAGTGAGCAAGCCATCTCCGCGGCCGATCTCGTGCTCTTTGTCATCGACGCTCGCGCCGGCGTCACCCCTGCTGACAAATCCTTTGCCGAAATCGCGCGACGTGCCGGCCCAAAGGTCATTCTGGTTGCCAACAAATGCGAAGGACGCGCCGGATCGGAAGGTTTCTACGAGGCTTTCGAGCTCGGCCTCGGGGAGCCGGTTGCCATCTCGGCCGAGCATGGCGAGGGGCTGAGCGACCTCGAAGGCGAGATTTTGGAGAGCCTTAGTCTCGAGCCGAAATACGTCAGCCGGCGCCGTCGCAGGCGCGGTCGTGACGAACTTCCGGCGGACGATGAGGACAGTGCCGAGGCCGCGGAAGACGGTGACATCATACCCGTTTCCGAAGGCCCAGCCCAACCCATTCGCATTGCCATTGTCGGCCGCCCGAACGCCGGCAAGTCGACCCTCGTGAACACGATCCTTGGTGAAGAACGCATGATCACGGGGCCCGAGCCGGGCCTGACCCGCGATTCCGTCGCGACCGATCTCGTCTGGAAGGGGCGGCGCGTTCGCATGTTCGATACCGCCGGCTTGCGCCGCAAGGCCCGCATCTCGGAGGTGGCCGAAAAGCTATCCGCATCCGATGCCCTGCGAGCGATCCGCTTCGCGGAGGTCGTGGTCCTTCTCATCGACGCGACACATCCGTTCGAGCAGCAGGATCTGGTCATCGGCAACCGCATCATCGAGGAAGGGCGAGCGCTGGTCATCGCGGTCAACAAGTGGGATGCCATCGACGACAAATCGCGCGCACTAAAAGATCTGCGCGAGACAGTGGACGAAAAGTTCGCGGATGCCTCGGGCGTCAGCGTCGTGCCGGTTTCGGCGCTGTCTGGCCGCGGCATCGACAAGGTGATGGATGCCGTCCTTGCCGCCCACGACGTCTGGAACAAGCGCGTGTCGACCGCTGCCCTCAATCGCTGGCTGCAAGAGGCGCTGGATCGTCATACGCCGCCAGCGTCCAGCGGCCGACGCATCCGCATCCGCTACGTCACCCAGCCGTCGAGCCGGCCGCCGACATTCGTCGCGTTCTGCTCGAAGCCCGGCGATCTCCCAGCTTCCTACATACGGTACCTAGTCAATAGTCTGCGCGAGGCTTTTGACATGCCCGGCACGCCCGTCCGCTTCTCCCTCCGCAAGGGCGCCAACCCTTACGCGAAGGACTGACGTCCAGCACGTGTCCCGAGTACCACAGGAAGGTGCGGAACGCCGCCTCTGCTCCGTCTATTTGTGCACTTAAGTGCCCGTTCAGGATACGATTCTTGACCGAGTGAGATTCGCGCAGGCTGATAAACGTCAGCAGCATCAAAGGCTGCGCAACCCACTCAACCATCGACTTCGCATGACCTGGGGGCAGCCACTATGAACCGATACATCCAAACCAATGCACGGCTCCGTGGAGCTCTGAGCGGGGGCATGCTCGCAGCCGCCGCCACGCTGTGGATCGCGCCCGCGCACGCACAGCAGTCGACATATCCCGCCGCGGTCGAGAACCAGTGCCGTGACGACTACTTCCGATATTGCTCCCCGTATGCCTTGGGATCCGACGAGCTTCGTCGCTGCATGGAAGCCAATGGCAGGGCGTTGTCGTCTCATTGCCAGAAGGCGCTGAAGGACGCGGGCTACGTGCGGCCGGATTACAAGCTTCGCGGGGGTTGAGCGTCGGTTCGCCGGGCATAACCTTCCGTCGACTGTTATCACCGCACCCTTTTCAGCCGGGCGAGAGCGCGTCGCCCGGCGTCGAGTGAGGCGTTGAGCGCCAATGCTCGCTCGATGTCGCGCTTTGCGCCAATCTTGTCGCCTTTCTGCTCACGCGCCAGCCCCCGGTTGAGCCACCCCAGGGCAAAGCGTGGCTCGGCGTCGATGACGTTGCTGAAATCCCGGATAGCGTCCTCGTTCTTACCGAGATCGAGATTGACATTACCGCGGTTGTAGAAGCCTTCGACCATTCCCGGAGCCGCTTCCAGAGCCGCATCGAAATCGGCCAAGGCCGCGTCGAGATCGCCTTCCGCCGCATGACCTATGCCGCGGTTCATCAGCGCCACGCCGAGCACATCCGATGACGGCCCGGCTTCGATAATGACCGTGCAACCGGCGACGCGCGCCGCGGGAATCTCCGCTTCGTTGCAGTCGCCCAACGCATCGCCAAGGGCCGGCGCGATAACCATCGCGGCAAGCAGGCCGACGAGCCCCGCGAGCATGCGGAGCTGGCGACTGTTCACGCCGAGACGATCGCATTTCGAGAACAATGCGCGCTCCCTTCCTTGTGGCTGCCACTGTCGGGATAATCGGCGGTCCCTTTTGGGCCCGGGCCGACTCATGTCTCCATTCACCCGCCGCGTGACCTGTCCCAACTCGATTTAGGAAGAAAAATGCTCAACGCATCAATAAGCTGACCGTCCTTGCAGTGTCCGCGCAACAGGGCTACAGAGAAACATGTCATCAAATTGAGCTCTCCTGTTTGCGGGTAGCAAACTATGCGCCGAGCCTCGCGTGTACTCATTCCCGCCGCCCTGCTTTGCACTTTCGGGCTCGGTGTGCTCGCATTTCAGGGCGAGTTGAAGATACCCCAGATCGACATCACAAGTCTTCTGTCTTGGGGGACTGCAACCGAACAAGACGAGGCCCCTGTGGCCTCAAAAGCAACAGCGACCGACACCCGACAGGTCGCCTCAGCCGGGCGCCCAGATACCTCTGACATGACGCCCGATGCAGTGTCGGAGGCTCCAGCGAACCCACCCGCAGCCGCCCAGGAACCTCAAGATCCTCTGAAAATCGACTTTGCGCGCATTGATGCTGGGGGCGTTTCCGTGATCGGCGGGCGGGCACCCGCCGGAAGTCGCGTTTCGATCCGCGCCAACGGCGAGGTCGTCGCGGTGGTGACCGCATCAGAGGACGGCCAGTGGTCTGGCATCATTACGCACCCCTTCAAAGCAGGCCCGCTCAGCCTCAGTGTTACGTCTGATTCCTCCGCCAGCGTAACCGGAATGGAAAGCCCGACCGTGACGCTCCAGGTGCCCGAAGGGTCGGGACGCGTCGAGCTCGCTGCCGCTGCCCCCAAGGCGCGGCCGATCCTTCCCCCTCGGGCTCCGACAGCCGAGACGCGCGCTGTCAACGAGTTTGCGGCTATGGTCGAGCGTGCGCGAACGACCAGCGCTCAGGGTGAAAGTGCAAAACCGGAAGCCAACATTGTCCCGGTTCCCATCACATTCGTGACCGGCGAAGCGACCATGTCACCCGAAGGCATGCGCGCAGCTCATCTCCTCGCCGAATATGTGCGCATCGTGAAGCCGCACACCATCACGCTGTCGGGACATGCTGACATTCGCGGTAGCGACGACTACAATCTCGACCTCTCGCGCCGGCGCCTCGAGGCGATACACGCCTTCTTGCGCAAGAACGGCTACACTGGCGACTTGTCCCTGCTCGCGCGGGGGAAATCCGAGCCCTACCAGGGTATCGACCGCAAGACGGCCTCGATCCAGGAAATTTATCAGGCCGATCGTCGCGTCGAGCTGCGCCTCGCCGAGTAATTCGACAAAAGCTGCTCCCTTTCGGACAGGCTGTCTATGCAGCCCGTCCGGTTGCGCCCGATCTCAGTGTTTCTTGATATTGAAGGCTGGCATGACCTCTTTCGCGAGGCGCTCGTGCTGGTCGAGCCACATATTGAGCGGCACGCCCACCGGCATGCTCATGTTCACGCGCTCGAGGCCCGGATACTTGCGCTCGATAACCTTCAGTTTCTCGATGATAAGCTCTGCCGGTCCGCACAAGAACCCGCCCGTCGCCTCGGCATCCTCGATTGTCGGCAGCTTTACGCCTTTGGCTTTGCTGGGATCACGCATCGCCTCGATCTGCTCCTGAGAAAGCGATCGCGCCAGCCTCAGCTCGCCGAACATTTTCATGTTCTCTTCGTAGTATTTCGCGACCACCTCCATGGCCTTCTCGCGTGTCTCCGCGATCATGAAGTGGTAGCCGATGGCAAGGCCCTCACCGAGCTTGAGTTCAGTACCTTTCACTTTCCGATGCGCCGTCTGCCAGTCGACGATCATCTGGTGCATCGCGCCGCCTTCCGAAGAGCCGCCGCCGAGCACGCCTTGGATGCCATATTTCGCCATGAACTCGAACGCACGCATGGTGCCGCCCTGGATCGGCTGCCAGCACTCCACCGGCAATCGGAACGGTCGCGGTACGAGCGTCATGTCCTTGAGGTCGTAGCCGCGATAGGGCACGCGCGCAGGCAGCGTGTAGTTCTTGCCCTCGTGACTGAAACTCTCCTCGTTGAAGGCCTTGAAAATGATTTCGACCTGCTCCTCGAACAGCTCGCGGTTCGCGGCCTGGTCTCTCAGCGGCGCCCCGAAGGTCTCGACCTCGCGCGTATGATAACCGCGCCCGAGACCGAACGTGACGCGCCCGCCCGTCAGGATGTCAGCCACCGCATAGTCTTCCGCAAGCCGCAACGGGTGCCACATCGGCCCGATATTGAAACCACAGCCGATCCGAAGCTTCGTCGTGCGGTGCGCCAGGTGCAGCGCCATCATCAGTACGTTCGGTATGCACTCCGTGCCTTCGCGCTGGAAATGATGCTCCGCCATCCAGAACGTGTCGTAGCCGTTGCGGTCCATCATCTGTGCCATCGCCTCGGCCTTGAACAGTGACGATGCAAGATGCTCGTTATCGTAGCGCCGTTCGTTGATCGGCGTGCCCTGGTAACCGCAGTTCTCGAGATCGGTATGCCCCGCGAAAAGGCTGTCGAACTTCGTGATCATGGCGCGTCTCCCATATCGAACCGCCGATCGGCCCCGATGGCCGGCGTAGGATAAGATTATCGGGCTATTTGAGCGCGCCGCTGCTTCGTACGCAACCGCTTCAGCTTAACCAGCGCTTGCGACGCTTGTAGTGTTTCACATCGCGATAAGACTTCTTGGCGCCACCCTCGTTAAGCCCGAGATAGAACTCCCGTATGTCCGAGTTGGACCGCAGTTGCTCCGCCGAGCCTTCGAGAACGATACGCCCGTTCTCCATTACGTAGCCGTGGTCCGCGACGGTCAGCGCCATGGTCGCGTTCTGCTCCACGAGGAGCACCGAAAGCCCCTGCTCCGCCACCAACCGCTTGACGATACCGAAAATCTCCTCGACCAGCATCGGGGCGAGCCCAAGCGACGGCTCATCCAGCAGTACCAATTTCGGACTGGACATGAGCGCTCGCCCGATGACAAGCATTTGCTGCTCGCCACCCGAAAGATAACCGGCAAGTTGATTTCGTCGTTCCTTGATACGTGGAAAGTAGGTAAAAACACGTTCGATACCGTCGCGTATCTTCGCGCTGTCGCGCTCTATGTGCGCCCCCGCGATCAGATTTTCCTCCGAGCTCAAGCTCTCGAAGACACGTCGCCCCTCGAACACTTGCGCAATGCCGAGTTTCGTCACCTCGAAGGGACGCCGACCATGGATCGGCATCCCTTCGAGAGTGATCGCCCCCTTTGTAATGCTACCGCGCTCCGTGAAAAGGATGCCTGAGATCGCCTTGAGCGTCGTCGACTTACCAGCACCGTTCGCGCCGAGCAGGGTCGTGATTGCGCCACGCCGTACGTCGAGCGAGACGCCCTTCAACACGAGCACGACGTTGTCGTAGACGACCTCGATGTTATTGATCGCCAGTACTGTAGCCGTTTCCTGGGTCGCCTTCGTGTTAGCGGCAGTGTCCTGCATCGATCTCACCCCTGGATGGCATCTCGCTGGCGGCTGCATCCTCACATGCCGTCGGTAGTGCTCCGATCGCGCGGAGCTCCGGAACGGAGAAAGGTTGCCGACTCTCGGTTCCGCCTATTTCTTCTTGTTCTCTGCCGCGACGTGCGCCAGCACTTCCTTCCGGTAGCCTTGGAACCAATCGGTCGTCTTGACGAACTTTCCGCCCTTGACGGACCAGACCTGCACCCAACCGCCACCTTCGTGGTCTTCCGGCGTCAGCTTCAGAGGCGGCGCCATACCGTCCAGCGTCGGATCAAGCGCCGAGACACTTTCGAATCCCTTCCGAAGATCATCGCCCGTTGGCTTCGCACCGCCCTTCGCCTTGATCGCGTTCGCGATACCGGCGGCATGCACCGCGCCTTGATAAACGCCGCGGTTATAAGTGACGGTGCTCTCGAACTCCTTGCCGGGCGTCTGCCCTTCCTCCTTCAGCATGGCGAGGATGTCTTTGATCACCCGAAAATCAGAGCCGACACCCGCGTACTGGATCGTGTGATAGCCCTCGGCAAAACCGAATCCGCCGGCGGCGATGATATCAGCTTCGGCGCCGGCCCAGGCGAGCCCGACCACCTTCGACAGCGGGTAGCCCTTCCCCTTGAGCGCCTTGATTGCGACCGCCGGCGCTCGTCCAAACAGATGTGCGATCACGAAGTCAGCGCGAAAGCGCGACGTGATGTCGAGAACCTGCGCAGCCATCTCGATGCCGGGAGACGGCACGCCAAAGGTGCGCATCTGAAAGCCCTCGGCCTTGGCTAGCTCCTCGAGCAGCGGAATCGGTTCGCGGCCGGCTGGGTTGTCGAAGAAGATATAGGCGATTTTCTTGCCCTTCAGATCGCCTCCCAACTGATCCTTGACGAATTTCAGCGCGCCGCCGGCCTGCGACCAGTACGTCGCTGCAATCGGGAAAACAAATGGATACGCTTTGCCATCAGCCGCCGCAGAGGAGCCGATACCGGGCGACGTGACCGGCATCTTGTCTTCCTCAAATTTCTTGAGCAGGGCGATGAGCTGCGGTGTGCCGAAGGCGCTCGTCATGATCGCACCCTCCTTCTTGAAGCGCTCGTGCGCCTCGATGGCCGGTGGAACCTTGTACTCGTGATCGATCTCGATCAGCTTGATCTTGTAGCCCTCGACGCCACCACGTTTGTTCACGAGGTTCATGTAATGATGGTAAGCGGGGCAGAGCACCGTGCCGACGATCTGCGTCGGACCGGTACGATCGCATTGCGCGCCGATCACGATCTCTTTGTCCTGCGCCTGCGCCATTGTCATCAGGCCCAGCAATCCGGTCAGGGTGACGGCCCCGTACCGCAGCGCATTTCGGATTTTCATGCCGTGCTTCCTCCACTCTTTTTATTGGTCGGATAAAGCCAGAACGCCGATCGCTCCTTTTTCAGTACGAGAATGGCCACGTTCGAAAATAATTTCGGACATTCCGCCAGAGCCGAGCCAGGCCCTCTGGCTCGACAACCAGGAAGAAAATGATGAGAGCGCCGAATATGACGAGCCGCATGCTCGCCGCGATGGCCGAGAGCGCGGCCGGATCCCAGATATAACCGCCGAACGCCTCTACAATCAGGCGGATCATCACGGGCAATGCCGTCACGAAAGCCGCACCGAGAACTGATCCGAGAACAGATCCGAGGCCACCAATGATGACCATCGCCAGATAGTCGATCGATACGACGATCTGGAATGCCTCGTAGTTCGCGATCCCGAAGTAATAAGTATAGAGAACACCGCAAACGCCGGCATAAAATGACGATATTGCGAACGAGATCAGTTTATATCGGAAGATGTTGATGCCGATGATCTCGGCTGCGATATCCTGGTCGCGGATCGCGATGAACGCGCGTCCGATCCGGCTGCGCACGAGGTTCATTGTGGCCACAATCGCCACCACGGCGAAGAAGAACGTGAAGAAATAAAGGTCGCGCTGCGATTTGATCTCGTAACCGAAAACGGTTGGCCGCGCGACCTCTATCGATGCTGAGGCCCCACCCGAGATTGCCGGCGTATGATTGATAATCCACTCGATGATAAGCTGGCTCGCGAGCGTCGCGATCGCGAGATAGGTCCCTTTGATGCGCAGCGATGGGATGCCGACGATGGCCCCGATCAAGGCTGCCATCAGCCCGCCCGCCGGCAACGTAATCCAGAAGGGCAGATCGAACCGCGTCGCAAGGTTGGCGGCCGTATAAGCCCCCACCGACATGAACGCTGCGTGTCCGATGGAGATTTGTCCGGTCCAGCCCACAAGTATGTTCAGCCCAAGTGCGCCGACGACCGCAATGAAAATGAGATTGAAGATCGACAAATAGTATTCGTGGAGAACGAGCGGCACGATCAACGCGAACAAGACTAGCAACGTGATCGCTGCATACCGCGCCAGCGGAAGCGGAAACAGCGCCATGTCGTCGGCATAGGTGGTCTTGAAGTTTCCGGCTTCGCGATAGAACACGGGCGCAATCCTCTCCGCTCGAGTTGCCTTCAGATGCGCTCGATTCTGCGCTTGCCGAAAAGACCGTAGGGTTTGAACATCAGCGCGACGATCATCAGCACGTATGGCGCGAAATCCTTCGTTCCGCCGCCGACGACGGGATCGAGATAGCCCGCCGCCACGCTCTCCACCACGCCGACGATGAGCCCACCTACTATCGCCCCCGCAATCGAGTCGAGGCCGCCAAGAATAACCACTGGGAATACCTTCAGGCCGACGAGCGCGAGCTGCGTGTCGACGCCGAGCATCGAGCCCCAGATAATTCCGCCCAGCGCCGCCACGATGCCAGCCATGGCCCAAGCGATCGCGAAGTAGCGCTCGACGTTGATGCCCATCGCCATCGCGACTTGCTGATTGTCGGCAACCGCACGCATCGCAACGCCCATCCGGCTCTTCGTGAAGAACCATGTGAAGGCCGCGAGGCAGAGAATGGTGACGACAATCCCCAGAACCTGGATCCGCGGCAACGATGTCCAGAGAAAAGAAACCGCCTCATCGCTGATCGGCAGCGGAATGGTTTTGGTCTGCGCACCGATGGTGATCGGAGGTAAGCCGCGCAGAATCGCCGCAAGACCGATCGTCGCCATGATTACTGCTACGACCGGCCGCCCGAGCAATGGCCTGAGGACGATCCGCTCCAGCGCGAAGCTGAAGGCCACCATCAAGACGACTGTCAAAAGGAGCGCAAGCCAAAGGGGCACGGCGTAGACAAGTGAGGTTGCACAGATGAACCCCGCTAGCATGACGAACTCGCCCTGCGCGAAGTTGATGGCGTCCGTCGCCTTGTAGACAAGCACGAACCCCAGCGCGATCAGCGCGTACATCATTCCGATGGAGAGTCCACTGACCAGCAGCGAGAAGAGAAACTCGAGCTCTGGATCCATCTCCCCCACCCCCTCAGGCTGCCGCAGGCGCCGAAGCGGCTTCGGGCACGTCATGAATCGCAATTGTCGCGCTGAGCGTCGTCTTGCGACCATCTTCGAAGGTGATTTCCAAATTCACCTCGGCATTTCCTTTGCCGCCATAGAAGGCATCGATCACGGACTTGTATTTTTCGGCGACGTAGTTGCGCCGGACCTTGCGCGTGCGCGTCACCTCGTTGTCGTCGGCATCGAGTTCCTTGTTCAGCAGGAGCACACGTCGCACGCGGGTCGCCTCGGGTAGCGTGGCGTTGATCTTCGCCGCCTCCCCGATGATGAGCGCCGCTACCTCCGGCTTGCGTGCAAGGTCCATGAAGCTCGTGTAGGCAAGGCCTCTTCGTTCGGCCCAGTTGCCTACCGTCTCCACGTCGATCGCAATCATCGTCGCGACGAAATCCCGCCCATCGCCGAACGCCACCGCCTCGCGGATAAAGGGCGAGTATTTCAGCTTGTTCTCGATGAATTGCGGCGCGAAGGCCATACCGCCGGAAAGCCGCCCGACGTCTTTCGCTCGATCAATGATCGAGAGCTGCCCTTGCGGGGAAATGACGGCGGCATCACCAGTCCTCAGCCACCCATCCGACGTCTTCGTCTCGGCAGTCGCGTCGTCCTGCTTGTAGTAACCGACGAACACGCCTGGGCCCTTCACCTGCAGCTCGCCATTCTCGGCAATCCGAAACTCGAGTCCCGGCAGCGGCTCGCCGACCGTGTTGGGATCGACATTGCCATCACGCTGAAACGCCACGAGCGCCGACGCCTCGGTCTGCCCGTAGACCTGCTTCAGGTTAATGCCGAAGGAGCGAAAGAAACGGAACGTATCCGGCCCGAGCGGCGCGCCACCCGTGACGGCCCATCGCGCCAACCGTAACCCCAGAAGATCACGTACCGGTCGGTAAACCATCCACTCGCCGAGACCGTAGGTGAGCTTGAGGCCTGCGGGGATCGGCTTCCCGTCCTGCAAAAGCAACTCGCGCCGTTCTGCTACGTCCTTGAAATAGCGAAACACGCTTCGCTTCAATGCGGAGGAATCCGCTGCTCGCACCTGCACTTGAGTGAGCAAGGCTTCCCAGATCCGCGGCGGCGCGAGAACGATCGTCGGTCCAAGTTCACGCAAATCCCGTTGCACCGTTTCCGGACTTTCGGGGCAATTGATGGTCGCGCCGGCCACCAATGCCACCGCGAGCGAATACATGGCATCACCGACCCACGCCATCGGCAGGAACGCGAGCCAGTTGTCGCCGCGCTCCACACGCTCACCCCGAATGTAGTTCTCCGCGGTGGCAATCATATTGCGGTGCGACAGCAGCGCGCCCTTGGGCTGGCCCGTCGTTCCCGATGTGTAAGCAATCATCGCCACGTCATCGGCGCGACCCGCCGCGATCTCACGGTCGAACTCCGCTCGTGCATCAGGTCCGCGGCCAAGCTTCAACACATCATCGAGCGACTTGAGGATCGCCTCATCTGACCCCGCCAAGCCACGCGGGTCGTCGTAGATGATCCATTTCAGCTTCGGAAGTTGATTCCTAAGCGACAGGATCTTGTCGACTTGCTCCTGGTCCTCCGCCACGATCACCGACACTTCGGCATGATTGAGAACGTAAACCAGCTCGTTCGCAATGGCGTCCTGATAGACGGGGATCGCCACTCCGCCGAGTGCCTGGGCCGCAAGCTGTGACAGGTAGAGCGACGGTCTGTTATCGCCGACCACAGCGAGCTTGTCACCGCGCTCGAAGCCAAGGGATTTCAGCCCCATGGCAAGCTTGCGCAGATAATCGGCTGCGTCGTCCCAGGTTTGCGTCTTCCAGATGCCGCGATCCTTCTCGCGCACGGCGGGTTCGGAGCCGAACGCGCGAGCGTTGCAGAGAACGAGCTTGGGCAGCGTCGAGGTCTCAGCATTTTCGAGTAAGCTCATCATTCCGCCTCTCGCTTGGTGCCGAGATAGGCCGCAATGACGGCCGGATCGCGCTGCACCTCGGCCGGTGTTCCCTCAGCAATCTTGCGACCACGATCGAGAACGACGACGTGATCCGAAAGGTCCATAACAACGCCCATGTCGTGCTCGATCAGGACGACAGTCACGCCCCGCTCCCCGTTCACGTCGAGGATGTAGCGGGCCATGTCCTCCTTCTCTTCCTGATTCATGCCGCCCATCGGTTCATCGAGCAGCAGAAGCTTCGGCTCCAGGGCAAGCGCGCGACCGAGCTCGACGCGCTTTCTCAGGCCGTAGGCGAGCGCTGCCGTTTGCTGCTTACGGAGGTCTTCGAGCTTCAAAAACTCGATGATTTCCTCGCAGATCTCGCGGTTCGCTATCTCCTCACGCCGCGCGGGTCCCCAATAACAGAGGCTCGAGACCACACCCGATCGCATGCGCACGTGACGCCCCAGCATCAGATTGTCGAGCACGGTGAGACCAGAAAAGAGGGCGATGTTCTGAAATGTCCGAGCAATGCCAAGAGCGGCGATCTCGTACGGCCGCAACGTCGTAATATCTCGTCCTTGAAAAACGACACGACCGGTATCGGGCTTGTAAAAGCCCGAGATCATATTGATGAGGGAGGTTTTCCCTGCGCCGTTCGGGCCAATCACCGAGACGATCTTGCCTTTCGGCACATCCATAGAAACGCCGGCCGAAGCGACAACGCCACCAAAACGCTTGGCTACACCTTCGACCGCAAGATCGATAACCGATGACGTGACTTGACCCGTCATCGCCTCGTTCATGCGGGCGGCCCCAGCGCGCCAGGCAGGGCGGCGATACAGATGCCGGAGTGAATATCGGAGACGCACAGGAGCGCAGCCGTGCACGTGCGTCCGCGCAGACGGATTATAACCTTCAAGACGTCTTCCTCCCAAACGCGCCCGTTTTTTTATCCGGGCTTCGTCGTCTTTTATTGGCTTACCGTCGCAAAGCTCACGCCTTGTCCGTACAGCAACCCGCTGCTCCAGTTACGACACCCTACCAATCGACCATTTAGGCGATTATCAAAAGTAGCCGCATAGAGCACCTTCGCCCACTTTCGCAATGGGCCGCGAATTTTGTCAAGCCGCCGCGTTATTATCGCAGTCGGGGGTTTCGAGACCGATCACTCGTCAAACAGTCAGTCCCAATGCTCTTCGCAGCGACTGGTGATAGTGGATCATAGCCGGCTCGTTTCGGCCGAACACCGTATGCGTCTGCGCTCCCGAGCCAAAGCCGATCTGCATTGTGCGTCCGGCGGGGAAATCCTCACCCAGAACGACATTCATCAGGAGGTCGAGATTGGCCTTCCAATGCCGCTCCTCATCGGGACCGGCAATCGGCTTCGGAATATAGAATGACGTCTCCATCACCGCCCGATCCGGTCGCCCCTCGGATGGAAATATGCGATGTACTTCGAGATGATCACCCTGGGCGACAAACAAGGTATTCGGGAACAGGCAATAAACCGTGGCCGAGTTCCACATCAAATCCCATTCGCTTTCCGGTATCGAGCGCAAGCGATCGAACTTTCGCCGAGGAAAAACAAGCCGGTGATTATCTCCGAATGGTTCGAAATCGGCGACATTCGCCAGAAGAATGGAAGTCAGGCTATCTTTGTGGAGAAAGCCGACGTGATAGCTTTCATGGAACGTATCGACGAGTAGTTTCCAGTTCATCGTCTCGTACGTGAGTCGCTTGTCGTAGAGATGATAACTTGCCGCGTCATACGATCCGAGCTCGTCGCCGAGACCACCCAGCCAGCGATCAACATCGAGATCGGCTCCGCCGTCCGCGGCTGGTGTTGGCATTACCCAGACAAGCCCGTTTCGTTCTGCGAGCGGGAGCGGCATCAGGCCCGGACGCTCACTCCGCACACCTTCGAACGCACGCTCATCAGGTATTCCGCGCAGCCGCCCATCGAGGCCATATGTCCACGCATGGTAAGGGCACGAAAACACGCTGCCGTGGCCACAGCCTTCGGCGACCTTTGCCCCTCGATGACGGCATACATTCAGAAACGCCCGCAAAATACCTTGGCCGTCCCGCGCGATCAGAAGTGGCACGCCGGAAAGATCGTCCGTTCTCCAGTCGCCGGGTTTCGGCCAATCACATGAAAGCCCCACCAGCAAGGGATGCTGTCGAAAAAGAACACGCGTTTCCGCGTCGAGATGATCGGCGCTGCAATAGGCCGAAACATCATTTCTCCATGGCCTTTCGGCCATCGCCGTGGTGCCATTATCGATATAGGCGAGAATCCGCTTAATTACGGGCACGCCGATCGCCGGATCCATCTGCCGTCTCCTCCCTTCGATGCGTCGTCTTCAGTGCGACACTCATCGAATGCTAGCGAGGAAGCGAAGCCGATGCCAAGCGCTATGGCACAATGCTTTGAAAGCCTTGATCGGCAATCAACGGGTCTCGTTGTCCATCAAGGTGAGCTTGCCCACCACGTTGATGCCCGGCTCTTCGGTGAGGCACGACGCCTCATGCAGCGGCAGTTCGCCCTCGTAGGCCTGCTCCTGCGCCACGGCTAAGAGGCTCGGCACGCTCACCAGTTCAGGGGCAACAAAGCGGATCACTTGCGTCGGTGCAGGATCCTTGGCGAATGGATTCGAATGGCACCAGCGGTGCTCAAGTGTTGCAACCGCAGACATGCGCGCTGCGCGCCGCATGGAAAGCGGTTCAGCATCGAACGGATCGACCTCGGGCGCGGTCGCGGTCGCGGATGGCGCCTCGTGCTTCGGCATCGGAAGAGGAACGGGCGCGAAGCTCGCTAACGTGAATTTGGGGCGTGTCACGGGCGCGATCGCCTGTACGAGACGCGGCTCATCGTCTGCTTCCGGTTCGGGATGAGTTGGCGCCTTGTGCACGGTGACGGCTTTTGGCCACGGCTTCGCGATTTTCGCAGGCGGCCTGTGGTGAGAGCCAGGATCTGAATGTGCGGTTTCGACCTTTTTGGCTTCCGGCGCCGGCGGTGGCGGCACTCCAAGCGCCGATGCCGTCACGCCGTCGAACGCCGGCGGTCCCGCTTCGATGGTTGCCGTTCCGGTCTGTCCTTCGTCACTGCTCCAGTGGATTTTGCTGCCTTCTTGCCGGAGCGTCAGGCACGTCATGTCACCGGATAGCCACTTGAACCATTTCTGGCAGAGCTTGCCATTGCGGACGTGCCAGCGACCGCGATCCTTTGCGGCACCGAGATAAACCGCGAGCGCCGTGCCGGCCGAGCCGGTCATCAATCCGTTCGCGCCGTAATTGACGGTGATGGGAAGCCCAAGCGGCGTGTCGATCGTGACGGTTTTCCCAGCAACAGCCGTTTTCAGGTCTTCACTGCCTAGATGCGCTGACATCGCTGGGCCTCCCGCCCCGATGACGATCAGCGCTCCAATCAACGCCTGTTGCCGCATGTTACGCTCTACCCCAGTCCGATCACTTGCCGTGGCTCCCCGATCTATGTCGATACGGGTGAGGCAAGGCCGGATTGCGACGTGAATTTGACTTCGGCTGGGCAATCGGCCCATTCAATCGCATCACGATCTGCCAGAGTGGGCTACAAAGATTAATATGCCGTAAACTGCAGCATACGCCGTTTAAGGATTGTCGCCCGGGCGTTGCGCCCTGTCGCGGCGGTGGAGATTGGCGCCGATCGCGAACACACGGGTGACGCGCGGCCTCTCAGGCCATTGGCACGCGAGAGAAAGCTGTGGCGTTCCCTCGTCCGCCGAACGTCAGGCATGTTAGAAATTGTCGTGTTCGATGACCATATCAGTGAGACCATGAAGCCGTGCCAATGGAGGCGATGAATGAACTTCAAGAAGACTGACGAGGCCATTGCCCGCCTCACACCCGAGCAGTACCGGGTGACTCAGGAGAGCGGGACGGAACGGCCCGGCACAGGCGAGTACCTGCACAACCACGAGCCAGGCATCTACGTGGATATCGTTTCGGGCGAGCCGCTTTTCGCCAGCTCGGACAAGTTCGAGTCCGGCTGCGGATGGCCGAGTTTCACCAAGCCGATCGTGCCCGCCAATGTCAACGAGTTGCGAGACATGTCGCATGGGATGGTGCGTACGGAGGTCCGCTCGCGCCATGGCGACAGTCACCTCGGCCATGTTTTCGACGATGGCCCTATGGATCGTGGAGGCCTGCGATACTGCATCAACTCGGCATCGCTGCGCTTCATTCATCGCGATGAGATGCAAGACGAGGGGTATGGTGAGTATCTCGACCAGGTCGAGAATAACTGAATGGCCGAATGCGCGGCGCGACCGAAATGTCGTGCCGCAGTCTCACGCGGACGTGGCCAACTGAGCCCGAACGAAATCGGCGCGCTCGGAGACGCTGCAGCGCGGTAGCTGGATCAGCTCGTAATCGAGTTCCGCGTAAACGTCGGCGAGAACGCGACCGGTGGCAGCGGCTTCTTCAGCAGTCTGCTTGCGCTCCGCATCCTGCGCAAAAATGTCCGGCCAGAATGGCGCGATGAAGACCTGCCGATTGTATCGGTAGAGCTCGGCGGCTTTGCGCATATGCCTCGGTACGGACAAGCCGCACAATTCGAGATAGCCAATGACGTCGGGAATACCTCGGTCCAGGAGGATTGGGCCTGGCATCGCGTGCCCTTCGCGATGCGACCGCAATTCCCAGCCCAGCATGTGCTCTGCGAATGCAGCCCGATCCGCCCAAGGTAAAGCGTCGCCTCCGATCCTGATTTGATCCTGAATGATGGCGCGACCGGCCTCGGGCATGGTCCTGTAACCGAGCGCTGCCAGTGCGTCGATTAGGGAGGTCTTGCCGGAACCGGGCCCACCCGTGACGACAAAGAGATGATCAGGCATCGCTGGTCGCTCTTGCCTCGCTTCGCCGACCCAACGTGGTCAAGCGATGAGTTATTCAGGCCTTGACGGTCCGCCTTTTTTGGGATGCGGCCCGAGCAGTTGGGTCGGGACATGCCCGTTGTCCTCGTCCCAGTCGCGATGCAGGGCGGCGCTGACCAGAAGCATCAACGTGACAGGAGTCGTGATGGTCACGAAGATCGCGATGAGGATCTCGTGGAACACCGGGCGCCACTGCAGCGCGGAGAAATAGAGGATGGAAGCGAGCAGAACACATCCGATGCCGAGCGTGGTGCCCAGCGTGGGCGCATGCACACGCGCATAGAAGCTCTTCAAACGCAGGAGCCCAATGGTTCCGATCAGGGTCAGCCCGGCGCCCAGAAGCAGGAGCACCGACGTCAGAATCGCCACCCAATCCGGTAAATCCGCGGGCACCGTCATTCGATCGTCTCCCCGCGCATGAGGAATTTTGCCAGCGCCGCCGTGCCGACGAAGCCGAGCAGCGCAATTACCAGTGCCGCTTCGAAATAGACCGTGTCCCCAGTCTCGATGCCGAACGTCAGGATCAGGATCATGCCCGAGACATAGAAGGCATCGAGTCCAAGCACGCGATCCTGCGCTCTGGGGCCGCGCAACATCCGGAACGCCGCGCAGGCCATGGCCAGCACGATGGCGAGTTCGGCGATGGTGAGCGACCACACCAGCATTGTCTGTGCGCTCATTCGAAAATCTCCATCAGCGACCGTTCGTAACGGTTCTTGATGAGGTCGACCCA
Organism: Hyphomicrobiaceae bacterium; assembly: GCA_050250755.1. Taxonomy (GTDB): domain Bacteria; phylum Pseudomonadota; class Alphaproteobacteria; order Rhizobiales; family Hyphomicrobiaceae. The sequence continues at coordinate 48,688 of JBFWOB010000006.1, read as the reverse complement.
CGCTGCCTCGTCAATCAGGTCGAGGACGTGGATCAGGAGCACGCCCCTGGCGCTGTCGTAGTTCACCCAGACCGTTCCGGGCGTCGAAGTGATGATGCAAGCGAGGATCGCTAGGCCGTAGTGATCGCGCAGGTCGAGTGGGATCGTCACAAAGCCGGACTTCATACGGTGCGTCGGCGTGAGAATGATGCGTGTCACCGCGATATTAGAGCGAATGATGTCGAAGAGGACGGTAAGCGCAAGGCGGAAGCCGGTGGTCAGCCTATGCAATCGCCCGCTTGGGATCTGCAGCGTCGAGATCGCCAATCCGCCTGCGATACCCACGGCACTGCCGAGGAGAAGGTGTCCCGGCGACAGCGACTGGTTGAGCAGCAGCCACAAACCGAGCAGAAACGCCGATAGGATCGGATAGGGCATCAGGGCTGTCATGGGCTGTTGTCGGGGCCGACCCTCTGTTTCCGCTCGACGCGTGGCGCGGACCCGACCCCTTTCACGTAAGGCGCCGGCGCATGAAGACTGTCGGCGGTGGCCTGCATGAAGCGCGACACGGGTCCCGCCTGAATTGTGATTGCAATGCAGAGCGCGAGCAGGCCGACCACGGGTAGCATCTCGAGAAAGCGCACGGTTGGCACGATGCTCTCGAGAGGGACCCAGAACACGCGAATGCCGGCGCGCATCATGGCAAATACCACCGTCAAGCCCGACAGTAACAAGAGAGCCAGCAGCGTCCAGGTCGTGGCATCCGTGCCGAGCTCTGTCGACTGAAACATCGCGGTGAGCATGAGGAACTTCGCGATGAAGCCCGAAAGCGGGGGCAAGCCTGCCAACAGCAACGCACAGCAGGCGAAGCCGATCCCCAGCATCGCCATCGTTGTCGGGATGGCGATACCGACCGGCTCCAACTCTTCGTCGTCATCATCATCGCCGAGGGCCTCGGCGGTGATCGCGAGAACGTCCGCGCCCGCGATCCTGCCGCGCTCGATCAGTTCGATCAGCAGGAAGAAGGCACTGATCGCCAGCGTCGAGCTAACCAAATAAAACAGGGCGCCGCTGGTCACAGCCGCGTTGCCGATAGCGATGACCGCCAACAATGTGCCCGACGATACGAGCACATTGTACGACGCCAGCCGCGCGAGATCCTGCGACGCCAGGAGGCCGATCGAGCCGAATACGACGGTGGCGATACCGCCGACCAGCAGCCACCCGTGGCCGAAGTATGCGGATGCCCCGGCCTCGACGCCGAACAGCAGGAGCCACAACCGCAGAATGACGTAGATACCGACCTTGGTCATGATCGAGAACATCGCCGCCACCGGAGGCGCGACGACGGAATAGGTGGCGGGCAGCCAGAAGCATAGCGGCCACATCCCAGCCTTGACGAGAAAGGCGGTGGCGAGAACGGCAGCGCCAGCCTCGAGCAGCATACGGTCACTTGCGGCCACGGTCGGGATACGGACCGCCAAGTCGGCCATGTTCAATGTGCCGGTCGCACCGTAGATCAGACTGACGCCGATCAGGAACAGCGAGGAAGCCGCCAAGTTGATCGTTATATAGTGCAATCCGGCCTTTACTCGCAGCACGCCTGAGCCATAGAGCGCTAGGCCATACGAGCCGGCAAGGAGCACCTCGAAGAAGACGAATAAGTTGAACAGATCGCCGGTGAGAAATACGCCATTGAGGCCTGCAAGCTGGAACTGCACCAAGGCGTGGAAGAACGGTCCTACCCTGTGCCAGCGGGCGATGGAGAACATCAGTGCAGCGAGAACTACGATGCTCGTTAAGAGCAGCATAAGGGCGGACAGCCGATCCAGCACGAGGACGATGCCGAACGGCGCTGACCAGTTTCCCAGAAGGTAGACGCTGGCATCCGACGCCTGAGCATCCGCGAGACGCAGAAGCGTGAAGGCAACCCATACCGTTACAGAGGTCGAAATCAGCGCGATCGCGGCCTTGAGTGGCCGGCGACGCTCATCGAGTGGCACCATGAGCGCCGCGGTAGCGAGCGGCAGCAGGATCGGTACGATGACGAGATGCTCGAATGCAAAGCTCACGGGCCAGTCCCCTGCCCGTCAACATGATCGTTACGCAGCAGACCACGCGCCGCCAGTAGGACCACCAGCAACAGTGCCGTCATCGCAAAGGTGATGACGATGGCAGTGAGTACCAACGCCTGCGGCATCGGGTCGGCGTAATGCGCAAGGTCGCCACTTACACCCGGCTTGAGAAGCGGAGGAGCCCCGGTCTGGACGCGGCCCATGGAAAAGATGAAGAGGTTGACCGCATACGAGAGCAGCGACAGCCCAATCAGCACCTGATACGTGCGCGTGCGCAGCACCAGCCAGACGCCGGAACTCGTCAACGCGCCGATGCTGAGGGCGAGAATGATCTCCATTACCCGGCTCTCTCTGTGGCGTCGGCGGCCGCTTTCGGCTTGCGATGCGTGCGAAAGGATTGGTGGGCGAGCGCAATCAAGATCAAGACGGTTGCTCCCAGAACAATGGAGAGGACCCCGAGATCGAACAGCAGCACGCTCGAGAGATGCAGGTCACCGAGGATCGGCACATGCGCGACGAACATGTGCGACGTCAGGAATGGATAGCCGACGAGCCAGGAGCCTACTCCAGTAACGAGGGCAAACAGGAAGCCGATGGCCATCCAGCGCAGCGGATAAACTCGGATGCGGCTTTCCACCCAGACCGCACCGGCGGCCATGTATTGCAGAATGATGGCCACCGCCATGGTAAGGCCTGCAACGAACCCACCGCCCGGATAATCGTGTCCGCGCAGGAAAAGATAGACGCCGATGGTGCCGATGACCGGAAATAAAAGGCGCATGATGACCGACGGGATCAAGAGATAGTCGGCAATCGTCTCGCCCGGGTGGCGGTCGGGATGATCGATATCGAACGCCTCCTGCACGCGCTTCTGCTCGGGAACATCGATACTCTCCGGCGCGGGACGGAAGCGCCGCAGCAGCGCAAAGACTGAGAGAGCGACGATGCACAGCACCGTGACCTCGCCGAGCGTGTCGAAGCCGCGGAAGTCGACAAGGATGACATTGACGACGTTGTGCCCGCCGCCCTCCGTGTAGGCCCGTTCCAGGAAGTATTGGGCAATTCCGTTGGGTGGCAGCGGCCGCGTCATCACCGCAAACGAGATGATCGCCATGCCGGCGCCCGCGATTAGCGCGATCGGGAAATCGACAAAGCGCCGCGTTAACAGTGGCGAGTCCGCCGGTGACGGGCGTCCGTCGACACGCTTGGGTAACCAGCGCAGGCCGAGCAGGATGAGGACCATCGTCACGACCTCCACCAGAAGCTGGGTGAGGGCGAGATCCGGCGCGGAGAGGTAGATGAACGTGATGCAGGTTGCCAGCCCTGCGCCGCCCATCAGGATGAGCGCAGCCAGACGGTGGAACTTGGCCATCAGGGATGCTGCTACGGCGCAGATAGTGCCGATGATCCACACCAAGCCGAAAGCGATGTCGATGTGACTGAGATTGGGCGTCTCCGGCAGGAGCTGCTTCCCGAGAAGCGGCCACAACCCCGCAACAAACGCGACGCAAATCAGAGCCCTCAACTGCGGCTGGAGCCTGCGCGTGCCGACCACGCTCAAGAGGTTCCGCGCGAATGCGCCCACGGCATCGCCGAGTTGCAATCCACCCTTCCCACGCCGCGCGAGGAAGTTGGCGAAGTTGTGCGTCCGAAGCAGCGGATAAATGGCGATGCCGCCGGCTAGGGCGACCACACTCATGAGGAACGGCAGCGTAAAGCCGTGCCAAACGGCGAGATCGAACTTGGGCGCATCGAGCCCCAAAACAGCAGCGACGGCGACGTTCAAAAATGGTCCGATGGTGAGATTGGGCACGATGCCGACCACGAGGCAGGCCACGACGAGCAGCTCTATGGGAAAGCGCATCCAGTGAGGCGGCTCTTTCGGCGTGCGGGGCAGATCAACCGGAGGCGGTCCGAAGAATACGTCGCGGATGAAGCGCAAGGAATAGGCCACGCTGAACATGGCGGCCAGGGTGGCGAGATACGGCAGTGCATCATCGACGACCGACCCGTCATGCGTCGCGATCGTCTCCGCGAAGAACATCTCCTTGGAGAGAAACCCGTTGAGCAGCGGCACTCCAGCCATCGCTGCGGCGGCGACCATCGCCAACGTCGCCGTCACTGGCAAGAACTGGTAGAGGCCGCTCAGGCGCCTGATATCGCGTGTGCCCGTCTCATGATCGATGATGCCGGCGGCCATGAACAGCGAGGCCTTGAACGTCGCATGGTTCATCATGTGGAAGATGGCTGCCACCGTCGCGAGCGGCGAATCCAGGCCCAGCAAGAGGGTGATCAATCCCAGGTGACTGATGGTGGAGTAAGCGAGAACACCCTTGAGGTCGTTCTGGAACATGGCGATGAACGCGGCCAAGACGAACGTCACGAGGCCGGCCGATCCGACGATCCAGAGCCAATAATCCGTGCCTGCCATGGCCGGCCAAAGTCGGGCTAGCAAGAACACACCGGCCTTCACCATGGTCGCCGAGTGCAAGTACGCCGAAACAGGTGTCGGCGCCGCCATCGCGCTCGGCAGCCAGAAGTGAAACGGAAACTGCGCGCTCTTGGTCAGCGCACCGAGCAGAATGAGCACCAGCGCCGGAAGATAAAGCGCGTGCGAGCGGATCGCATCGCCTGCAGCGAGAACACGATCGAGATCGTAGCTGCCAACGATATGCCCGAGTACGATGACGCCACCGAACAGGCAGAGACCTCCCGAGGCGGTGACGGTCAACGCCATGCGCGCGCCAGCTCGCGCATTGGCCTCGTGATGCCAATAACCGATCAGCAGGAAAGAGAAGACACTGGTCAGTTCCCAAAAGAACACGAGCTGGATCAAGTTGCCCGAGAGCACGATCCCGAGCATGGAACCCATGAAGGCAAGCAGAAAGGAGAAGAAACGTGGAACCGGGTCCTCTGGCGACATGTAGTAACGCGCATAGAGGAAGACGAGAAACCCTACGCCGGTGATGAGCAGCGCGAAAATCCAGGCGAAGCCGTCAAGACGCAGGACGAAGGTAAGCCCCGCTGACGGGACCCATTCGCTTTCCGACCGAACGATTTGCCCGTCCACGATCGCGGGATAGAAAAGAGAGAAAACAACGACCTCGCCCAGGGCGATGGCGCAGGCCAACCACGCTTCCGCGTTCCGAGCATTAGTCGGAAGTAACGAGGCAACGAGACTGCCGATGAATGGAGCTACGATCGTGGCGACTAGAATCGTCTCGTTCGATAACATTCACCCAAGAGCCTTGTTGTTGGTTGAAGATCAGCCGGCCGTTGTGCCTCTCGGAACCGCAAGAATATCGATTTCGAGCGCACGCAGTACCTGCTCGGCGACACTTCCCAGAAGAATCTTGGCCACCCCCGAACGACCATGCGTGCCAACAACCAGAAGCTCTGGATTGACCGCCCCCACCGCTTCAGAGATGACCGGCACGGCGTCACCTTCCGCGACGTAGTGAGACCACGTCCCAGCGTCGAAAGACAACGACGTCATAAAGCCTTGCAGCTCCACCGTCGATCGCTGCCGCTCTTCCTCAATATAAGCTCTTATTCGGTCCCTCGGTACATCGGCAAGACCCATCTTCGTTTTTGCCACCGCATCGAACGCATGCGCCACAGTGAGGCGTACGTTGTCGAGCAGCCCCAGGGCTCGGGCGGTACGCACAGCTTCCGCCGATGCGTCCGACAGATCGAGCGCGGCAAGCACGTTCGAGTAGGAGCTTGCGGCTTCGGTATTCACCATCAACACCGGCCACGTGCCCGAGCGGATCACGCGCTCGATCGTCGTTCCTACGAAAATGTCTCGCAAAAGCTGCTTGCGATGGGACCCCATGACAATCAGGTCCGCTGTCATCGCAGCCGCAGTCCTCTTGATTGCGTCGTGGGCGGCGCCGATCTCGACGACGGGATGGCACTGAACGCCGCGCAGCTCAGCAAGCGCCGCGATCTGCTCGTCGAGAATCTTGCGACTCTCGGCGCGTTCGAGCGCGACCAGATGATCCGCCTCCTCATCGACGATGTGTAGAAGCGTCAACTCCGCGCCGGCCTCGCGCGCAAGCATGGCTGCCCTCCGCACCGCTCGCTGGGATCGCGGTGAAAAATCGGTCGCAGCAAGGATTTGTTTCATGTGGCTTTCTCCCTTGGGTGGAACTCTCGAAAGCCACCCGGGCTGAGACCAAGCTCGATCCGTTGTACATGAGGTACCAGTTCAAGTCGGCAAGAAGCTGACCCGTCGCGGTCATAGAGATGACCTACCCTCGATTGGAGAGCTTAACGACCCTGGAGCGCTGGAAGCGAGGTTCTCGATAGCCCTTCTGGATTTTTGACGCGCATACCTGAGCGTCGATGCGCGCCAGCGGTGGGCTTCCACTGTTCCCGGACTTGGAACGCACAGCGAACCAATCCGGGTTAATCGCCCGCGGCTTCTGATCCCTCGCGAGGGAGCTTCAAACGAAAACCTGCCGATATAAACATAGTAAGACTATGGGAAAACGAACCTACCCGAGTCAATGAGCCGGAATGTCCCTTACTTTGCATGAAAGCCGAACAGTCGCGGCTTCCCGCCTGCTTCGGAAACGATACCGGTTGGTTTTTGATGCGCCAATACTCGTTCCGTCGTCACTGCACGACCGGTGCCTTGCGTAACTCCGGCTCCACGAGCTGGGCGTAGAGCTTCTCCCCGACACGCTCGATTGCGGCCTCGTCAGGCGCGCTGCCCTTGCGCCAATCGCGGTAGGCGTCGCCTGCTGGCAAACCCATGGCCTCAGCGACGAGGTGCACCCAGTTCCTGAGCACAACATCCTGCCTGCCATCGATCGGCGCCATGATGCGGTGGCAGGAATGAAAGATCGTTGCCAGTGTATCGCAGCCATGGGCCGATGCCGCATCCCAGGTCTCGCGCGCGGCCTTCGCCGCCGCACCGGGCACAGCTTCCAACCCACTGCACATATGACCGGGCACGGCGGGACCATCGACGATCTCGAGGCCCGGAATGGCAGCGAGCACACTGCACACCGCTTCGTTGACTGCAACGTGGGTCTCGAATCCCAGGTGCCTGTGCAGCAGCACACGCCGCTCTACCTTGTGCGTCAGCAGCGGCGCGAGCCGGTCGGCACGCGATGCCAGCAGCTCGGTGATGTGAGTGACATCGAATGAGGTCGGATTTCCCGGCGCCATGATGTCCGCCATGTGCATGTGACACGACGGGCACCATGTCACGACCGTGCCGCGCCCCTCACTCGTCGCCGCGTCGTTGAACCGCGACACCGTACGAGCCGACATGGCCGAGGCTGCGTGCGGTTGATGATCATATGACGTGCCGCAACAGTACGCAGGACCACCCGCGGCATTGACGTCGAATCCGACCTTTTCCAAGAGTAGGATCGACAGACGGATCATCTCCGCATGCCGCAGCATGTTGCACCCGAACCAGAATGTAACGCGATCGTCGCTTACAGCCATTTGGCAAGCTCCTCATCGGTGAGCTGCAGGCGCGCGAAGGTCTTCACGCGTGGAAATGTCGATTGGTCACGCTTACCCTTGAGTTGGTGCGTGACGTTGAGTGCGCGCTGCTTGGCAACGCGGATCAGCAGCATGGCGTCGAGACCGACGGACTGCTCGGGACAGGCCGATCGACATCGGCCGCTTTTGGTACAGGCACCAACCCAGGCCACGACCTCGGTTCCGCCGGGTTCGCCGCGCGCAAGGCGGCGCAGATCTGCTGTGACCTCGCGCGCATCGGCGTTGCGTAGATCGATATAATCGACCATCGGGCAGGCATCGAAGCAGGCGCCGCACGCCGTGCATTTGTCTGCGAGCTGCGGTCCTGCAGCCTCCAGGTAGGCTTCTGTCGAAGGGGCGCTTGGTGCTGGAAGTGAGCTCATACCGTCAACGTGCGCCCGAGTCCCCGCCGACGTCAACTATCCCTCGCGTGGTTCTCGTCGCGAATGGCGCTGCTCGCAGGCGCCGCGACAGAGAGCATACGCGGTCATTTTTCGAGGAGCGTGCACTGATCAATTGGAACGCTAAGGTAGGCCGTCTGTCCAGGCGCCACGGAAACTGAGCCAATCTGGCGTACGATTAGGTCCTGGTCTCCCCAGCGCACGTGCACCTGCGTGATGTCGCCGAGAAACACCGAACGCAAGATGGTCACCGGCCAGACGTTGACCTCTCCAGCCGGTCGGTCCTTGCTCAGCGAGAGATGCACCGTGCGAACCGAAAGCGTTCCGTTCGATCCCACGGGCCTGCCCCGTGTAGCGCCGTGAATGACAACGCCGTCGGACGCGCGAACGATCACCGTGCCGGCGGCAACGTCGCTGCCGACAATGTCGCCGCCAATGAGATTTGCTGAACCGACGAAGTCCGCGACAAAGGCCGTTCGAGGATAGTTGTAGATCTCCGTAGGCGTACCGCTCTGCTCCACAACGCCGGCACGCATGACAACGATCTGATCGGACATCGCCAGCGCTTCTTCCAAGTCATGCGTGACGTAGAGCGATGTGACGCCGAGGCGGCGCTGCAGCTCGCGCAGCTCGATACGCATTTCGGAGCGCAGTTTCGCATCGAGATTGGACAGCGGTTCGTCGAAAAGCAGCACGGACGGCGAGAACGCGATGGCTCGCGCCAGGGCCACGCGTTGCTGCTGACCGCCCGACAGTGCTGACGCGTTCCGGTCCGCATACTGGCCCATTTTTACAAGGTCGAGCGCATGGTGGACCTTCTCCTTGAGAGCCGCGCCGCTCTCCTTTCGCACCCGCAAGCCGTAGGCCACGTTGTCGAAGACGGTCATGTGCGGCCAGATGGCGTACGATTGAAAGACCATCGACATGCCGCGCCGCTCGGCCGGCACATTGGCGCCGAGCCGGCTATCGTAGATGGGCTTGCCGCCGACACGAATGACGCCCGACGTCGGCGTTTCGAGGCCGGCGACGGCACGCAAGGTCGATGTCTTGCCGCATCCCGATGGACCCAGCAGCGTCAATTGCTCTCCCGCCGGAACCGTAAACGTCACGGTCTCGACTGCGGTGACGTTGCCGTAACTGATCGAGAGATTCTCGACTTCGATGACGGGCGCAGATGTCGGCTGCGTCATTGAGCGGACGCCCCCTGTATCGCCAGACGACGCGTCAGAAGACTGAACAAGAGGATCGTCACGGTAATCACCACGGTCTGAATGAGGGCCATTGCGGCGGTCAGCTCCGAGCTGGATGAGAACCAAGCCTCGACGATCGCCGGCGTCATCACCTTGCTATCGGGCCCCATCAGCAGGATGGACGCACCGAGCTCGCGCACGCTGGCAACGAAGATCAGCAGCCACGCAGCCAGAAGCCCGGGCCGCAACAATGGGGCGGTGATCGTTCGCAATCGGTACCCCCAAGAGGCTCCGCACACCTGCCCACATTCATCCAGGCTCTTATCAAGTTGCATCACCACGCCGCTAATCGTCCGGACACCCAGCGGCATGAAGACGGTCAGGTAGGCGATCAGCAGGACCCAGAATGTGCCGTAGAGCGGGATGGGGAAGACAATCCACGCCCACATCATGCCGAAGGCGAACACAAGCCTGGGCACGGCTTGCGGGAACATGGCGAGATATTCAAGAACACCGCGTCCCGGGAGGCGGCTACGCAAAATGATCCACGTCAGCAACCCTGTGAGTGCGACGCCCAAAGTCGCCGTCACCATGCCGAGGATTACGCTGTTCAACATCGCGGTCCGTACGGCGTTGATCGAGAATGCCTGACGGAAATTGTCGAGGGTGAAATTCGAGGCTGCCGGAAATGCCACAGCAAGCTTCTGGAGTGACGAGAACAGCAACGTCGCAATCGGGAGGATTGCGGATAGAAAAACATAGAACGCAACGATGCCGAACAGAACCCAGCGCAAACGGCCCATGTCCATCACGCGCGGCCGGAACGCCTTACCCGAGACCGTGACATAGCTCTTGCGCGACGTCACCCAGCGATAGAGCCACAGCATTGCGAACATGACGGCGAACAAGGACACGCCCATGGCCGCTGCGAGCGGAATACGCGGGGGATATTGCGATACGAAATGGTAGATGGCAGTCGTAATCACGTAGAAGCGGGCCGGCGTGCCGAGGACGAGCGCGACCGAAAACGACCCCAGCATCTCGGCAAAGACAAAGATGGCCGCACCGAGCACACCCGGCGCGACCAACGGCAGGGTAACGCGCCACATCGTTCGCCAGCGACTTCCACCCAGGACTTGCGATGCTTCCTCGAGCGCCGGGTCCATCGACTGCATAACCGCGCTGATCATGACGTAAGCGACCGAGCCCTCGAACAGCGCCATCACCCAGGCGATGCCCATGGGCGAAGTCATATCGATGAGGGCTCCAGAACCACCCAGCCAGCGCCAATACTGGTTGATGAACCCACTCTCCGGCGAGCCGAGCACGCTCCAGGCGAGGGCGCCGAGCAGCGGCGTCACATAGTAGGGAATGGTCATCAACTGATCGAGCGTACGCTTGAACGGTACATTCGTGCGCGTCAGAATCCACGCCGTCACAAAACCGAACAGCAGCGCCATCATCGTCGAGGCGAATGTGACGATAAAGGTATTCCAGATAATCTGCGGATAATCGAAAACTTTGGCGAAATTAGCCGTCCCATACGCCGTTGGAGGACGGGTGTCGGGCAAGCCAACGTCGAAGGCGGCCTGCATCAGGTAAAATATCGGGTAAAGCACCAAGCCTGCCACCAAGGCGACAATCGTCGCCATGGCAACAGTCTCGAATAGTTTGATGCGAGCGTGGGTTCGTGCCTGATGCGGATCGGCGGTGTCGCGGCCGCCGATCCCTCCTGCCGATGCCATGGCGTCAGAGCCCGAGCATGGCATTCCATTCCTTGTTGAATGCCTCGCGCGAGGCAACGAACTTGTCCATTTCCTTGTTCGGCGTGAGCAACTTGAAGTCGCTAAGGCGCCAGCCGCCCGGCATCGGTGGCGCGCCTTTTCTCAGTGACCCATAGAACAGATACTGATTGGTTTGCTGGTGGTTCTGGCCGCGCGGTGACATCTGCCAATCGATGAACAGGCGCGCAGCTTCCGGATGCGGTCCACGATCGGCAATGCCACAGAGCGCAGGCGTCGCCGGCAAGCCATCTTTTGGTGCAACGAATTCCACAGGCGCACCCTTCTGCTTCACAAGCAGATAGCCCGCGTATTCGGCCAGTGCGCAGAGCTTGTCGTCCCCTTTTGCAAGACGCTCGAATTGCTGGGCCCGGCTGTCGAAACCGCGCGGACGTACTGCTGCAAACTCGCTCCAGAACTTGTCGCCATAGAGTTTGCGCAGCTCGTACCACTGCACGAACTGCATGCCCGAGTTGGACATCTTCACATTGGTGGCGTTCTTCCAAATGGGCTTGGAAATATCCTTCCAGCCTTTTGGGGCGTCCTCCGCCTTCACCTTCTCGGAGTTATAGGCGATGCCGGCGAACGTCACGCCAACCCAGAAATAGTTGCCGACAGGGTCGCTCAGATGCTCAGGCGAATAGAACTCGGTCTGCGGAGAGACGTAGTTCTGATAACCGCCGCGCTTCTGAAAATCGAGCGCGGTGGTGAGCTCGGAGAACTGGATGACGTCGGCCGTGAATTTGTTGGCGGAACGCTCGGCGACCGTCCGGCTGAACAGGGTGCCTGTTTGCGCGCGCACGTATTTTCCCTTGATCTTCGGGAAATCCTTATTGAACGCCTCGAGAATTCCCGCGATCGCGGGCTCGCTGTCATGGCTGTAGAATGTGAACTCGCCCTCGGCCTCCGCTTTGGCGACATCTGCGCCCGTCGTAAAGTCGAGGACCTTCGTTACCGGCCGACCTTGCGCTGCGAGGCGATCCGCCAACAACGCCGATGCAATCGGCGTGGCGGCGACAGCTAGTGCACCCTTCAGGACGCTGCGACGGTTCGTCGTGCGCTTGGTCATGGCGTTCCTCTCCAGATTAGCATTTTTTGCTTGTGCACGAGCGTACGCCGCTGTCGGTCCGGGCATCAAGCTGCAATCTCGCACCCGATGCTTCTCTTCGAGGACGCTGGATGTTCTACCGGGGCACGCTCGTGTTGGGTAATGAGGGTCTCGCATACTAATGAGACCCCTCTTCTTCGCCGTTACTGGGACTTCGCCTTCTTGCCCCAACGCACGTACATGTCGTGCAACGCGACCACGTCCTGGCCGCGGTAACCCTCTGACAGAGCGATCGCCATCAGATTGCGGACGGTCGCCGTTCCCGGCGTCGGCATGCCAAGCGAGCGGGCGAAATCCATGGCAAGCGCGAGATCCTTCTCGCCGAGCTCCATCTTGAAGCCGGGACGATAGTCACCCTTGATGGCATTCGGGAAACGCTTCTGGAAGTGGAACGAGCGTCCACCTGAGACGGAAATCACGTCGAATAGCTTCTCCGGATCGACTCCCGCCGCGGTTCCCATGGCAAATGCTTCGGCAGCAATCAGGACGTTGCCCATCGACATCATGTTATTGACGAGCTTGACGGCCTTCGCGGTACCCACAGGCCCGGTGTGCTTCCACGTGCTGCCAAGCAGCTTGAGGATCGGCTCGGCGCGCGCGAGAACGGCCTCGTCGCCGCCGCATATGAGAGTCATCGTACCGTTCGCCGCCTCGTTGGGGCCGCCTGACACCGGACAGTCGATGACATCGATGCCTTTCGCGGCGGCCGCGACCCCGACCTCTTTCATCGTGTTCGGATCGATGGTCGATAGCTCGAGAACGATCGTACCTTTCGCTGTCACGTCGACCAGACCGCCCGTATCGAGCCACGCGCCGCGGACGGCATTAGGATCGGGGAGGCTAGTGAGAACAAAGTCACGCCCGGCTACGGCTTCAGCCGCGCTCTCGGCCATCGTGAAGCCTTCGTTTCTCAACGCCTGGCGGGCCTGCGTGCTGACGTCGTAGCCGATCACGTCGTGGCCGTTCGATTTCAACCGGCGCGCCATGCCAGAGCCCATCTGCCCCATGCCGATCACGGCAATCTTCTCAGTCATTCAAGTCCTCGTTCCATTAACCGCATAGCCGACGCCGCCTTTCAGTCTGGAGCGCCGGTATCGACATTATCCCGTCTATGGGCTTCCCTACATGCTCGCGTACATCGGCTGTCCCGGATGCGGCATCTCGGCGACAAGCACGTTGTTCGCGAACGAGTTGGTGATGAACAGTGACCGGTTGTCCTGGCCGCCATACGCCATGTTGGTCGTGAGCTTGCTGCCGTCGCAGGCAACGACCCGATAGATCGGCAGGCCATCGGCCGACCAGACCCAGACGGCGGCGCCGCCGGCGTGGGCCATCAGGACGTTGCCCTGCGTGTCGACTGCCATGCCGTCCGGCCCCCACCCGCCGATGAGCTGGCAGAAAAGACCGACCCGGTGGACACTGCCGTCAGGACGGATCGGCACCCGCCAGGCGGCATTGGCCCGGGTCACCGCAACGTAGAGCATGGTCTCCTTCGGATCCATGACCAGCCCGTTAGGACTCGGAACATTTGACACGAGACAATCCAGCTTGCCCTTGGTCGTGTAGCGGTAAACGCGCCCCGTTGGATCGTGAAAGCCCGTCTCGCCCTGATCGGTGAAGTAAAGATCGCCATTCGAGGCAAAGAACAGATCGTTGGTCCCCTTGTAGCCCGGCAGCTTGTCGGGACCGAGGAAGCTCTCGACCTTGCCGCTCACGGGATCGATGATGAGCACGCCGTTCTTGCGGTCGGTGACGAAATAGCGCCCGTCCTTGTGGATTTTCAGCCCGTTCGGCATGCCGTCGTATTGAGTAACGACCGACCAATCCTTCGCTGGCGTCAGCCTCAATATGCGGCCATGGGCAATGTCGACCATGATCAGATTGCCGTCGCGATCGAACGATGGGCCTTCGAGGAAGGAGCCGACTTTCTGGCCGTGAAACATGTCGCGCGAAAAAGCCGTCTCGGCGTCGAGCAGAAGCTCCTTGGGCACGCTGGCAAAGATTTTCGTCTCGATGATCTTCGGCTCTGGGACCATGGGCTCGGCTCTCCCGAAAGGATAAAAGACCCGTCGCCGACGGGCCGTCACGGCGCATGATTGGCGCCTGCTCCAGCACCGTCAAGCATCGCCCCATTCCCGACACCACAAGTCGGGTTGGAGGGCCACAGCGAAGCGAGATGCTTAGCGACGGGGACGACAAGAGGCGTCGCGCTTGACATCGCCGCCGAGCGCTTCACGCTTGCTCCGTTGCGCAGGTAACAGGAGCGCCCCCATGACGACTTCCGAGACCGATGCCACGACGCCGAAGCATCTCGCTGGCAAATACGCGATCGTAGGCATCGGCGAGACGACCTACACACGCGGCGGCGGTCGCACGACCCGGGCGATGGCAACGACAGCCATCTCCAACGCCATGGCCGACGCTGGGCTCACGGCCGATGATATCGATGGCATGCTTTCTTATTCGGGCGGCGATTCCACGCCCTCGACCTTCATCGCCGGCGACCTTGGCATCCGCCTGAACTTCTACATGGACGTGTTTGGTGGAGGCTCGTCGACCGAGGCCTTGATCGGCATCGCGATGGGGGTGATCGAAGCTGGGATGTGCAAGACTGTCGCGATCTTCCGGTCGATGAACGGGTACAGTCAGGTCCGCATCGGCGGAACGGGCGCACGCTCGGCCGTGCCGGTCAAAGGCGACGAAATTCACAACCGCGCCTATGGATGGCAGAGTGCGGGGCAGATGTTCGCGCCGACCTTCATGAGGCATATGTACGACTACGGCACGACGCCCGAGCAGATCGCGATGGTGAAGGTCGTGCATTCGGAGCATGCCTCGAACAACCCGAAGGCGTATTACAAGAAGCGCTATACGGTCGACGAGGTGCTTTCCTCGCGCTTCATTTGCAAGCCGTTGCATTTGCTCGACTGCTGCGTCGAAACCGACAATGCCACATGCGTCATCGTCACCCGAACCGAGCGGGCACGAGACCTGAGACAGCGCCCCGCCGTGATCCGCTCGGTGGTGGGCCGGTGCAGCAAGCCACGCATCGACATGCACTACCAGCACGGACCGATCTCGACCGTCGCCGGCCACTACGCGAAGAACATCCTCTGGCCGAATGCAGGCCTCGGACCCGAGGACGTGCATGTTACGGGCGCCTACGATGCGTTCACGTTCACCACCATGCTGCAACTCGAGGACTATGGCTTCTGCAAGAAAGGCGAAGGTGGCAGCTATGTCTCGGACGGGACGACGCGTCTCGGCGGCAAACGTCCGAACAACACGTCCGGCGGCCATCTCTGCGAAGGCTACACGCACGGCATGAACATGGTGATCGAGAACGTGCGCCAACTCCGCCACGACGTGGATGACAGTTGTCCGATCGGACCGGATGGCAAGCGGCAACACACGTACGACTATCGCGAGGGCGGCTGCCGGCAGGTCAAAAATGCAGAGGTTTCGGCGAATCTCGGCTGGGCCAATCCTGGAACGGGCTCAGCGATGATCATGGTGAGAGGGTGAGTGTCATGACAGGACTGACAGGCAATCATCTCGGTATGACTCTCACGGTCGACGATCTCGATATCGAGAATGTCGCGTTTTTCGGCTACTGCGCCAAGGGAGACTTCCGCCTGCAGAAATGCAAGCAGAACGGTCTCCTTCGCTATCCGCCGACGACGCGGTGTCCGTTCTCGGGGAGCGCCGACTACGATTGGGTGTCCGTGGAGCCCAAGGGCACGGTCTATTCGTACGGCGAGGTGCACCACGCCATTCAACCGGCGTTCAAGGGAAAGACGCCCTATCTCATCCTGCTCGTGGAACTCGACACGCAGAAGGGCCAGCCCAGCGAGTTCGATGGTCTGAGGGTGGCCGGCAATCTCGTCACTCCCGATGGCGAGATGGCATCGCCCGAATTGGTCAGCCAGGTTGGCATCGGCAGCCGCATGCGTATGGTTTTCGCCCCGGTTGGCGATGGCATCGCGCTGCCGATGTGGACACTGGACGAAACGGCCAAGCAGCCCGACAACCCGTGGCGTTATCCGGAGGAGTAGGCGCCTCGACGCCGCTTTCTCCGCGGCCCGCGCGCCCAACCAAATCAATCTCAAGAGGTCATCGATGCGCCAAGTTCATTTCGTTGCCTTCCTGCAAGCTCAGAACTGCACCACGCTGCCCGCATCCTGGCGTCACCCGGATGCGCGCACCGACAGCTTCAGCCCGGAATACTATCAACACATCGCGCGCGTGCTGGAGGCCGGTAAATTCGATTGCGGCTTCTTCGACGATCGCCTCGCGATGCCGGACATGTATCAGGGCGACCATGCGCACACGGTCGAGAACGGCATCCGGTGCGTGAAAATGGACGCCGTGACGTGTCTGATGACCATGGCTGCGGCGACCAAGCGCCTTGGCCTCGGCGCCACATATTCCACGACCTATTACGATCCATTCCACGTGGCGCGTGTGTTCCAGACCGTGGACTTGATGACGAAGGGCCGCGCGGCGTGGAATTGCGTAACGTCCGTCAACGACAACGAAGCGCGCAACATGGGCCGCGGCGACGAGGCCATGGAGCACGACACACGCTACGACCGCGCCGACGAGTTCATGGAAATCGTGCTCGGCCACTGGGATAGCTGGGACGACGACGCCGTCGCCGTCGACAAGGCCAACAACGTCTTTGCGCATCCCTCGAAGGTTCGCCGCATCGACTACAAGGGCAAGTTCCTCGCCTCGCGAGGCCCTTTCACAGTGCCTCGCAGCCCGCAGGGTCATCCGGTCGTTATGCAGGCCGGCATGAGCGGACGCGGTCGCCGATTCGCCGCCCGCTGGGGCGAACTGCTGTTCGTCGTCCACCACACTCTTGCCAGCGCCAAAGCCGCCTACGAGAAAGCGCGAGCCGACGTCATGGCCGTTGGCCGCGATCCCGACAGTCAGAAAATCTGCACGCTCTTCTATCCCGTAACGGCGGCGACCAAAGCCGAAGCCGAGGACAAGAAGGCCGCCTACGACAAGCTGCCGAACGCCGTCGATCAGCTTTCGCTGCTGTCAGAGGCCCTCAACTACGACTTTGCGAAGAAAGGTCTCGACGACAGCTTCACCGACGAAGAGCTCAGTGCGATCAACGGCATGCAGTCCATGCGCGATCGTGTGGTCCAATCCGGCATCAAGAATCCGACCGTGCGCGATTTCATGAGGGTCACCGGCCGCGGGCTTCTCAATGAAGCATGGGTCGGCGGGCCCAAGGAAATTGCCGACAGGATCGAGG
Source organism: Hyphomicrobiaceae bacterium (assembly GCA_050250755.1). Lineage (GTDB taxonomy): Bacteria > Pseudomonadota > Alphaproteobacteria > Rhizobiales > Hyphomicrobiaceae. The sequence goes on along the minus strand of JBFWOB010000006.1, from coordinate 31,383 downwards.
AGTGGTGGTCGACGCCGGCCTGCGACGGTTTCGTGATCGGACCAACGCATCAGCCGGGTGCCTTCGAAGACTTCGTGAAGCATGTGGTCCCGGAGCTTCAGCGCCGGGGCATCTATCGCAAGGACTACACAGGCGCCACGCTGCGCGACCATCTCGGCCTCGCCCGGCCGCAGATCGGTTATCTAAGCGGCGCCAACCGGAAGGCGGCCGAATAGGCTACGAGTATATATACGCTTGCGGCGCCCGGATCCGTCCTGCGCTCTGCAAGACGAAGAGAACGTCGGCAGGCATCAACGCCTGCCGAGATCATGTTTGGCTTCTCGACAACGCGATCCAAACAAAGATCAAATTTGAAAACTATCAGGGAGGAATATCCGGATGCACTTGATCATCGCTGCCGTTCTGACGTGCTTGCTCGGCCTAACGCCGCTTCAAGCGACGGCCGAGACGTATCCATCGCGACCCATCAAGTTCGTGCTGCCGTTCGGTGCCGGCTCGGCGACCGACGCCTTGGCACGCATTGTTGGAAACGAGCTCGCAAAATCTTTGGGACAGCCGGTCGTCAATGTGCCGAAGCCCGGTGCAAACGGGGCGATCGCTGCAGTGGAAGTCGCGCGATCGGCGCCCGACGGATATACGTTCCTTTTCGGAACAAACAGCCCCTTCGCGGTTGTTCCGAACCTTATGAAGACTCCGCCTTACGATGTGCTGTCGGCATTCACACCGGTGACATTTCTCGGCGAGAACGCGTTTTTCATAACCGTGCACCCGTCGGTGCCAGCGAAATCGATTGGAGAATTCATCGCGTATGCCAAGGCGAATCCTCACAAATTGAATTATGGCTCAGGTAGCACCTTTGCGATCGTTTCGGCTGCTCTCTTCGCTGCGTCGTCCGGGCTCGAGATGGAGCACATTCCCTACAAGACGGAGCCGGACGCGATTGTCGATCTGCTGGCGGGGCGCATCCAACTGATGAACCTGACGGCCACAACTGCTTTACCTCACGCTCGCGCCGACAAACTGCGCGTGCTCGCCACGACATTGCAGGACCGCAGCCCGCTCCTTCCCAACGTCCCCACCTTGACCGAGGAAAAGCAACCAAGATTTCCTATTGTCGCCTGGTTTGGGCTCGTCGGACCGGCGGGGCTGCCACCTGAAATCGTTGCTCGCATGAACAAGGAAATGGCCGCGGTTCTCGCCAACCCCACAGTTCGCGAACAACTCGAAGCGCAGGGTTTCAGCCCCCGCTCATCCACGCCCGAGGAGTTGAAGGCCTACATGATCGAGCAACTCGCCATCTGGAAGTCGGCCCTGAAGACCGCAGGCATTCCGCAGCAATAGCGGCGGCATCGCCAGAGGAAGCGCGGGCGCGCGTCCCCGGCGCAGGGGACGCGCGCAGACTTTGCTAAAGCCCTTTCGTCGCTCCGCCGTCGATCTCGATGGTCGAGCCGTGGATATAAGTCGCGCGATCGGAGCAAAGGAACGCCACGAGATCCGCGATTTCCTCCGGTGTGCCAAAGCGCAAGATGCCGTGCTCGTTTCGCGACATCTCCTCAGCCGCGGCGTAGCTGATGCCCTTAGCTTTGGCGAGAACCTCGACCCGTCGCCGCAAACGGTCGGTGACGATGTGGCCCGGATTGACGGCGTTGACGCGCACACCGTCCTTGAGGCCGCGGTCCGCCATCGCCTTCGTGAAATTGATCAGCGCCGAGTTGACGGGGCCGCCGATGGTGAAGTCCTTGGCCGGCGTCAGCGAGCCGATGCCGACGATATTCACGAGCTTGCCCTTCGACTGGACCAGATGGGGCCAGGCGGCGCGCGTCATCCGCACCGCGCCGTGAAACTTCAGCGCAAATCCATCGAGAAAATCCTCGTCAGCGAGCGTGAGAAAATCGCCTCGCTTAGTCGCACCGGCATTGTTGACGAGGACATCGATTCCACCGTTGGCCTTGACCGCGGCGGCAACGACCTGTGCAGCAGCCGGCGCTTCGCGCAGATCGCAGGCAACGATGGTCGGCTTGGCGCCGCTCGCCTTCTCGACCGCTGCTGCGACCTCGGCGAGTGCGGCCTCATCGCGCCCCGTGAGCGTGAGGCGTGCACCGCATTGTGCGAGCTCGACGGCAATCGCCGCGCCAATCCCGCGGCTAGAGCCTGTGACAACCGCGCTTTGACCCGAAAAATCGTATTGGCCCATCGACCACTCCCTGTGCGTTTTGCCTCGCACGCAATGTCATCTGCGGCATGGCTCTTCCCGATGGTGGACGAGGCCGGGCGTGACGGCAACGGAAGATGAATGCGGCAGGGGCGGCCCAATAGAGGACCGCCCCTTTGTTTCACCGGGCCTGATCGTTGCGCCGAATGCCTCCGGAGCATCCGGCGGCGGACATCAGACGCTGTAGTACATGTCGAACTCAACCGGATGCGGCGTCATATCGTAACGCTCGACCTCGCCCATCTTGAGCTCGATGTAGGCGTCGATCATGTCGTCGCTGAAGACGCCGCCCATCTTGAGGAAGGCGCGGTCCTGATCGAGGCTATTCAGAGCCTCGCGCAGCGAACCGGCCACAGTCGGGATCTTCGACAGCTCCGCGGGTGGCAAGTCGTAGAGGTTTTTGTCCATCGGCTCGCCGGGCGACAGCTTGTTCTGGATGCCGTCCATGCCAGCCATCAGCATGGCCGCAAAGCCAAGATAGGGATTGGCGGCCGGGTCGGGGAAGCGGACCTCGATGCGCTTCGCCTTCGGGCTCGTTACGTGCGGGATACGGCAAGACGCCGACCGATTCCGCGCCGAATAAGCGAGGAGCACCGGCGCCTCATAGCCCGGCACAAGACGCTTGTAGGAGTTGGTCGACGGGTTCGTGAAGGCATTGATGGCCTTCGCGTGCTTCAGGATACCGGCGATGTAGTTGAGGCAGGTGTCGGACAGATCGGCATACTTGTTGCCGGCGAACGTCGGCTGGCCGCCCTTCCAGATCGACTGGTGGCAGTGCATGCCAGAGCCGTTATCGCCAAAGATGGGCTTTGGCATGAACGTGGCCGTCTTTCCATAGGCCTGGGCAACCTGATGGATCACATACTTATAGATCTGCATATGATCGGCCATCGTCACCATGGGGCCGAACTTAATGCCGAGCTCGTGCTGCGCGGCCGCAACCTCGTGATGGTGCTTTTCGACGGAAACGCCCATCTCGGCCATCACCGATAGCATCTCGGAGCGTATATCCTGGCAGCTATCGATCGGCGGTACCGGGAAATAGCCGCCTTTCATCCGCGGGCGATGACCGAGGTTGCCCATCTCGTACTCGGTGCCGGTGTTGGTTGGCAGCTCCGATGAATCCAGTCGGAAACCCGTGTTGTAGGGGTCGGATGAGAACCGCACGTCGTCGAAAATGAAGAACTCGGCCTCGGGGCCGAAATAGACGGCATCACCGACGCCGGTGGACTTGACGTAGGCTTCCGCCTTTTTCGCGATACCGCGCGGATCGCGCTCGTAGAGCTCACCTGTCGACGGCTCGATGACGTCGCAGAAGATCGCCATCGTCGATTGGGCAAAGAAGGGGTCCATGTGGGCCGAGGCCGGATCCAGCATCAGCGTCATGTCGGACGCTTCTATGCCCTTCCAGCCGGCGATCGATGAGCCGTCGAAGGCGTAGCCTTCCGAGAACATGGCCTCGTCGACGCACGACGCATCAGCCGTGACATGCTGCATCTTGCCCTTGGTGTCGGTGAAACGCAGGTCAAGGAACTTCACGTCCTTGTCCTTGATGACCTTCAGAATGTCTCCAGCCGTCTTCGGTGTGTCTGCCATAATGGCTCCCCTTCCTCGATACTCGATGTTTGATGTGCCCGGCTCGTCGCAACTCAGGCATGCGAATACCCCGGCCCGGAGGTCGAGGCGGCTTGGCGTAATCGGGCTAGACCGCGTCTCCGCCGGTTTCACCGGTGCGGATGCGGATGGCCTCCTCGATGGTGGAGATGAAAATCTTTCCGTCGCCGATGCGACCGGTCTTGGCGGCGCGCTGGATCGCCTCGACGGCTTTGTCGAGCATATCGTCGGCAAGGACGACCTCGATCTTCACCTTCGGGAGGAAATCGACCACGTATTCTGCGCCGCGATAAAGCTCGGTATGGCCTTTTTGCCGGCCGAAGCCCTTGGCCTCGATCACGGTAATGCCTTGCAATCCGATCTCCTGCAGGGCCTCCTTCACCTCGTCAAGCTTGAAGGGCTTGATGATGGCTTCGATCTTTTTCATGACGACCTCGGGCTAGGCGGAAAGTCGGGCAACGAACCTGTAAGCGTGACGGCCAGATAAGCATGCCCCATGCCAGACGGTAAACGAGTTGCAAGTCCTTCCCGATCAACGTCATAGGCGGCGACGCCTACTTATAGGGCAGCTTTGCATGGGTTTGCCTGCCGATTTTTTAGTCTGAATGCCGGCATTTTAATCAGATCAAAAGTCGGACGCCGTTGGACGACAGGCGCTTGCCTGCAGGCTAAGCTTGGCGGCGGCGTATGAACCGAACGCCCATTCTGCGGGATGGGACCAAGCCCGCGACCTCATCGCGAAATGGATGTACGCACATGAGTACTGGGCTCGAACTGCTGACGACCGCCGAGATGGCGATTGCCGACAAGCGGGCGGTCGAGCTTGGCGTGGCGTCGCTCGCGCTGATGGAGAAAGCCGGACGAGCGGTTGCGGACGTCGCCATGCAAATGGTTGCGGCCGGAGCACGGATCTCGGTGCTCTGCGGCCCCGGCAACAACGGAGGCGACGGTTATGTAGCCGCGCGCCTGTTGCGGGAGGCAGGCTATATTATCGAGGTGGGCAGCCTCGTCGCACCGAACACGTTAAAGGGCGACGCGGCGGAGATGGCGAAACGCTGGTCCGGTGGCACGACGACTGACTGTGCCGCGATGCTGGAGAAAGGCGACGCGGCGCTCATCATCGATGCCCTGTTCGGTGCTGGCCTTTCGCGCGGCATCGAAGGCCGGGCCGCGGACGTCGTCAGCGCCGTAAACCGTTGTCGCGCGAGTGGCGCCTCAGTTCTGGCCGTCGATGTGCCGAGCGGCCTCGACGGCACGAGCGGAACCACGCGTGGCCCCTTTGTTCAGACGTCCGCGACGGTGACATTCTTCCGGCTGAAGCCGGGGCACCTGCTCATGCCCGGCCGCGCGCTTTGCGGACCTGTAACACTCGCCGACATCGGGATTCCCACTGCTGTCCTCGCAACAGTTCACCCGCGCACCGCGCGCAACGGGCCGTCGCTGTGGCAGCAGGCCTTCCCGCACCTGCGCGTCGACGGACACAAGTATGCGCGCGGTCACGCGGTGGTGGTCTCGGGTGGGATTGAGATGTCTGGTGCGGCAAGGCTCTGCGCGCGGGGCGCGCTCCGGGCCGGGGCGGGTCTGGTGACGATCGCCGCGCCCCCCGATGCTCTTCACGCCCACGCGGCACAGATCAACGCGACCCTGCTGAAGGCTGCAAGCACGCCCGATCAGTTGACCGACCTGTTGAGCGACACACGCTACAATGCCGTTGGCATTGGACCCGGGCTTGGACGAAATGCCGGTGTGCCGGCGCAGGTCGAGGCGGTATTGGCGTCGGGCGCCGCGGTCGTGCTCGATGCCGACGCGATTACGGTTGCCGCAGAGGCCCCCGCGATGCTGTTTACCGCGATCAAGGCATCCAAGCGCGCAGTCGTTCTCACGCCCCACGAAGGCGAGTTCAAACGCCTTTTTGGTGACATGGAAGGATCTAAGCTCGAGCGTGCGCGCCAGGCTGCAGAGCTAAGCGGTGCCGTCGTGATCCTGAAAGGGCCCGATACCGTCATCGCCGCAGCCGATGGAAGCGCGGCCATCAACGACAATGCACCGCCGACACTCGCCACGGCTGGTTCGGGCGATGTTCTAGCGGGCTTCGTAACGGGTCTTCTGGCACAGGGCATGCCGGCGTTCGATGCGGCGTGCGCAGCAGTCTGGTTGCATGGCGAAAGCGCCAACACGTTCGGGCCTGGGCTCATCGCGGAGGACATTCCCGAGGCGCTGCCGACGGTATTGAGGACGCTTGTTACCTCGTGATGTGAGATAGCTGGCATTTCCCCACAGGTCCGCACCCTTCAGCCTTTGCTCCTGGCGGCGACTCGCGCCATGAGTTGCCGCTACTGTGCAGGCGTCGAGACCAGCAGGGGCGCGCATGGGCCTGCTCTACCGCATCATCTATGCCGCACACGCCAAGGGCACGCACCACAAACTGGCGTTGGACGCGCTTGCTCATCTCGAAGGGCCCGACGCTGCGGGATGGCGACGTGTTTTCCTGAAGCACGCCGAAACGTACATGGCAGGTTCGAAGGCGCCGGACGACGTCTTCAAGGACTTCAAGAACCACGTCCTGCATCCGCGTGACAATTTCTGGGGCGGCGCGCCGACGATGGCGCGGCAATGGTACGGCAAGACGGTCTCCGCACTCGGCGCGGGAGAATGGTCGGACGCCGTTCATGCCGCCGGCATTCTCAGCCACTACGTGACGGATGCGGTGCATCCCTTCCATACCGGGCAATCAGAGGCCGAGAACTCCATTCACCGCGCGTTCGAGTGGAGCACAGCCAAATCCTATGATGCGCTGAAAGCGGTCGCGTCGGGTGGCGCCGTGGGCGAGATCACTGTACCCGAACGCGCCGATTGGCTCGAGGAAATGCTGCGGCAGGGCGCCGTTCGCGCCAATCGCCATTACGAGAAGCTGATCGCTCACTACGATATCAACCGTGGCGTAGTCGATCCGCCTTCCGGCATCGATGCCGTGGGCCAGCGCATTGTCGGCGACCTGATACTGCACGCGTCGCGGCTTTACGGCGTTGTGCTCGGTCGGGCTCTCGCAGAATCCAAAGTGCCGCCGCCACCCGTGTCCCTGAGCATCGATCTCGTGCTGGCGACCCTCAAGATTCCGATCAAACAACTCGTCAAGCGCATCGAAGACAAGGCCGAGCGTCGCGAAGTCGAGCGGATGTACGACGAACTGCGAGCGACCGGGACCGTCGAGCTGACGCTTTCCGACGACGACAAGCAAATTCGTGAGCTTTACGCGACCGAAGTGCTGGGCGCCCAAACGGCGACGGCATCGCAGGCTGCGGCACGGCCCAACCCGACTCTCGCGGAGCGTTTGGCGGCAGCCCACCCTGCTCCCAGCGCGAAGGGCTCCGACGTGCCGGAGCCGTCACGCAAACGGGCATCGGAGACAGCGCCCGCTACAGCGCAATCCAGACCCGCGCCGGTGGCCAGTGTTCCCTCGATCAAACCGCGCCCAAGCGCGAACGGCCTGCAACGCGTACGGCTCGCCCTCAGTGACAATATCGTTGAGGCGCCGTCCATCGGTCCGCGCATGGCAGAACGGCTCGGCAATCTCGGCGTGTTTACAGTACAGGACCTTATGAATGAGCAGCCGGCGGCGCTGGCCCAGGCTCTGACCATGTCTGGCATCACAGCGGAAACAGTGGCGGCCTGGCAGGATCAGGCACGTCTCGTCTGCGCGATACCTGGCCTAACGGGCACCGGCGCACAGCTCTTTGTCGGCGCCGGCTACAGAGACGTCGAGGCCATTGCGGCTGCGGACTCCGACATACTTTGCTCCGACATCCTGGCCTTCGCAGGTGGCGATCAAGGACGGCGCATCTTGCGCGACGGGACTCCGCCCGACATCGCGCGGATCAGAGCATGGACTGACGCTGCTCGTATGGCGCTTGCAGCTTGAGCGCACCGCGCTGCCAAGTCGGGTTGTGAGCGCGTAAGACTGTCTCGCGCCGCTGACCCGCACCAAATTTGCTTGCGCACTGCTCGCGACTGGAGCGCGTTCACTCTGGATGGATGAGCGACTGCCTTGCGAAACTGCCGAGTTTATTTGGCTTGGCTGCAGCCGCGTTCTCCTCCTCCTCGCGGGGAGGGGGTAGGGAGGATCGATCGATCGCCGATGACGAAGCAAGACATCCACCGGATTTGATCGCTGTCGCGAGCGATGAAGCGGGACCCTCGCTTCACCCCGCCCCGCCTCCTCCAAGGGGAGGGGAGATGAGGCTGTGTCTTTTCTCAGCGAAAGCCCGAGAGGAGTCGTGGCGTTGCCAGTCTCAGCAGTAAATCCAACGGCTAACAGTCGGGTCTATCTGACCTGAACTGGCTCTAGGTTTGATCGTCACCGCCGTTCGTTGGTGGCGTCGCGTCTCCATCGTCACCATTTTCGATTTCGCCATCGCCGTTGGTGCCGTCATCGGGAATGCGCTCCACCGAGACGACCTTCTCGTCGGCATCCGTGCGGAAGATGCGCACGCCCTGTGTATTGCGACTGGCGATGCGCACATCATCGACCGGCGTGCGAATGAGCTGACCACCATCCGTGACGAGCATGATCTGATCCGACTGCTCGATCGGGAACGAAGCGACCAGCGGTCCATTGCGATCGTTGACGACCATGGCGGCGATGCCTTTGCCACCGCGCCCCGAGATTCGATACTCGTAGGACGACGTGCGCTTGCCGTAGCCGCGTTGCGAGACCGTGAGAATGAATTGCTCGTGGGCTCCGAGCACAGCGAAGCGCTCCGGTGTCAGCTCAGCCGCGCCGGCGCTCTCGCCATTCTCTTCGACCTCGATCGGGGCTTCTGTAGCAGCTTCGGTATCGGCAGCCTCCCCTGTCTGGGCGCGGCGGAACGCGGACGCCTGCTTCAGATAGGCCGTGCGCTCATCCGGCGTTGCCTCGACGTGATAGAGAATCGCCATCGAGATAACGGTGTCGCCGTTTTCGAGCCGGATGCCGCGCACGCCGGTGGAATCCCGGCCCTTGAACACGCGCACATCGTCGGCCGCGAAGCGAATGGCCTGACCGCGGGCCGTGGTGAGCAGCACATCGTTGTCCGGCCGGCAGATCCCAACACCGACGATGCGGTCGCCCTCGTCGAGCTTCATGGCGATCTTGCCGTTGCGATTGATATTCTCGAAGTCGGCCAGACTGTTGCGACGCACGTTGCCCGTCATCGTCGCGAACATCAGCTCGAGATTGCCCCAGGTGCTCTCGTCCTCGGGCAGCGGCAGGATCGTCGTGATGACCTCGCCAGCCTCCAGCGGCAGAAGATTGACGAGCGCCTTGCCCTGCGATTGCGGTGTGCCGGCTGGCAGGCGCCAAACCTTCATGCGGTAGCACATGCCGCGCGAGGAGAAGAACAACACCGGCGTGTGCGTCGAGGCGATGAAGATTTGTGTGACGACATCCTCGTCCCGCGGCGACATGCCAGAGCGACCTTTGCCACCGCGCCGTTGCGCCCGGTAGGTCGAGAGGGGCACGCGCTTGATGTAGCCCTTGAGGCTGACCGTGACGACGCAATCCTCGCGCTGAATCAGATCCTCGTCCTCGAGGTCGCCATCCACGTCGAGGATTTCGGTGACGCGCGGGGTCGCGAACTCGGTCTTGATGTCCGTCAGCTCTTTCCGGATGATTTCGACGATGCGGATACGCGACGATAGAATGTCGAGGTAGTCCCTGATCTCTTCCGCGAGCTTCTTCAACTCGTCGCCAATTTCATCACGGCCAAGTGCGGTCAGGCGCGAGAGCGTCAGCGCCAGGATAGCGGTCGCCTGCTCGTCCGACAGGCGGTAGTTGCCGTCCTCGTCGAGCTTGTGCCTCGGATCGGCGATTAGGTCGATGAGCGGCGCCATATCCTTGGCTGGCCACGAGCGGCCCATCAACTGGACCTTGGCCTCGGCGGGGCTGGCGGACCCACGGATCAGACGGATGACCTCGTCGATGTTGGCAACGGCGATAGCCAGACCAACCAACGTGTGTGCCCGCGCGCGGGCTTTCTTTAGAAGGTACTTGGTCCGGCGGCTCACCACCTCCTCGCGGAAGGTGGTGAAGGCATGAATAAAATCGCGCAGATTGAGGCTTTCCGGGCGACCGCCGTTCAGCGCGATCATATTCGCGCCGAACGTCGATTGCAGATCGGAAAAGCGCCAAAGCTGGTTCAGCACGACGTCCGCCATGGCATCGCGCTTCAACTCGATGACGACGCGGATGCCCTCGCGGTTGGTCTCGTCCCAGACGTTGGCGATGCCGTCGATCCGCTTCTCGCGAACGAGCTCAGCGATCTTCTCGATCATCACCTTCTTGTTGACCTGATAGGGGATCGAGGTGACGACGAGCGCCTCGCGATCCTTGCGGATCTGCTCGGTATGGACCTTGGCGCGCATGATGATCGAGCCGCGGCCCTTGTGATAGGCGTTGAGAATGCCGCCTCGGCCGAGGATGGTCCCGCCCGTTGGAAAATCCGGCCCGGGAACGATCTGACACAGCTCGTCGAGCGTGATCTCGGGGTTATCGAGCATTGCCATACAGGCGTCGATCACCTCACCGAGATTGTGCGGCGGGATATTCGTCGCCATGCCGACGGCAATGCCGCCCGCGCCGTTGACGAGCAAGTTTGGGAACTTGGCCGGTAGCACGACCGGCTCTTCCTCCGAGCCGTCGTAGTTCTCGCGAAATTCAACTGTATCCTTGTCGAGATCGTCGACGAGGAAATGGGTCACCTTCTCGAGACGGCACTCGGTGTATCGGTAGGCGGCCGGCGGGTCGCCATCCATTGAGCCGAAGTTGCCCTGTCCGTCGACCAGCGGCAGGCGAAGCGACCAATCCTGGGCCATGCGCACAAGGGCATCGTAGATCGCCATATCACCGTGCGGGTGATACTTGGCCATCACATCGCCGACCACGCGGGCCGATTTGACGTACTTCGAGTTCCAGTTCAGCCCCATTTCGCGCATCGCGAACAGGATACGCCGGTGAACCGGCTTCAGGCCGTCGCGCACGTCCGGCAGCGCACGGCTAACGATTACGCTCATCGCGTAATCGAGATAGCTGCGCCGCATCTCGTCGGAGATGGCAATAGGCCGGATGTCGTTCGGCCCCTTCGGCTGCTCGCCGCCGCCGCTCGTGTTGTCGTCGTCAGCCACGCGTCGGATCTTCCTTCAAATGGAGGGCCGCGAGGCCGATCAGGCGCAAGTGCGTCCGGACCTATGCAGCGTTCTCCGGGCCCTTCCGCTTGGGAGTACCCATCTCGGCACACACCTCCGCCTCGCGGAATAAGGGCGCGATGGAGTCGTTAAAATGATACCCCAGACCGGCATTTGCTGCAACGCAAGAGGCTACGAAAATGCCCGCAAAAAGCGCGATTTGCGCGTATTTTGAGGCTCCTCTGGGAGTCCGGCGAAGAACCGCGTCAATCGGTCCTCAAAACGGGATGATGGGGGCAACTATCCCGTTCATCGAGCGGCATGGGAAGGGACGTCGGCGGCGGCCAATTCGCACGGCGGCGGAGATCATCCGGACGCCGCGATTTTTTGCTCTCCGGATGAACATTCATTCCAAAAGCCGCCTTGTCGACGACACACGGAGGCGCTAGTCAGCGTGCGCGTTTGCCGCCACGTCGGCGATTGGAACCGCGTGGAAGCAGACGCGTTATCGGTCCCAGGCTTCGGCAGACAGTCAGCGTTGTTACCATCCCCCGGCTTCGCATACGTCGCATCAGGCCTGGCCTAGAAACAGAGACCCCCATGAACAAGACCATCGTCAGCTTCGTTGCCCTCAGCGCACTCATTGGCAGCGCGCCGGTCATGGCCCAGCAAAAGACCACAGTTCCGGTCGAGGTGCCGAGGGGCATCTTCATTGAGCAACAGCCGTCGGACGTCTACCTGGCGCGCAATACCGTGCTGTTCGCGAAGGTGCGCGACGCCAACGGCAAGATCATCGGCGACGTCGAGGATCTCCTCGTCAATGACAGGAACGAAATCGTGGGCGTCCTGATGGGCGTTGGCGGCTTCCTCGGCGCCGGCGAAAAGCGCATCGCTGTTCGCCTCTCGGCACTCGATATCGAGGAGAAAGCCGGCAAGACGATCGTCACGCTGAAACCGGCGACAAAGGAAATCGTCAAAGCGTTGCCGGCGTTCAAGCGGAACAAGCCGCCGAAATCCATGCTGGACCGGATCAAGGAGAAAGCTCAGGAGCTGACCGACAAGACGGTCGAGACCTCGACGGAAGCGGCGCAGAAAGCCCGCGAGCAGGCTGGCCCGGCCTACGAGAAGGCCAAGGAAGCGGCCGGCCGTGCCTATGAGAAGACCAAGGAGGCTGTCGACAGCGCGGTTGAGAAGGCAAAGGAAGCCGCACAGCCCGACCATCCGAAGCAGTAAGCAGGCCGTCGCGGCGCCGAGTCTTTCGAGCGACGCGCGTAAAGGTCATAAGAGCCCCGATGCCTAAAGCATCGGGGCTTTTTCATGTTCTGCTCATGGAAGAAGGATCGGGACGTCCGGTGCCGCAGTCGGCGACAGAGTGCCGTCGAGCCGAGGATCTGGCGCAACCTCGATCTGCCGCTTGATGGGGACGAAGCCTGAGCGCATGTAGAAACTGAGCGCGGTGGGGTGATCGAGCGTGCAGGTATGCACCCAGAATCGCTGGATCGGGCGCCTCCACGCTTCCGCAAGCGCGTGCGCCATGAGAATCCGGCCAACCCCGCGCCCCGTCAATGCGAGGCTGAGGCCGAAAAACGCCAGTTCGCATGAGTTTGCTTCGCGGAAATCGAGTTCGAGCAGGCCCTCGTCCGAAACCAATTCTCCGCCCGGCTCGATGGCGGACAGTGCCCAGATGGCGACGCGCTCGTCGTGAACGATCGCCTCGAGCGCCGCATCGGAGAGCCTGAGGCGGGATTGCCATAGCCACGGCTCGCCCACATGCCGGAAAATCCGACGATACCAATCGAGATCAGGGCGCTCGACGCGGCGGATCGCCAAGCCTTCCTGCAACGGCGGTAAAACCCGGACAGGTAGCGGGGCTCGCATTTCGAGTGTCGTGGCGATCGCACCAATCCGGCCAGACGGGATGTCGGTGTAGCCGTCGGGCAGCGTAACGGTTGATATGATACTCATCGTCGACCCTTCGGTAGCTTTACCGCTCTCCCCGTCGAACACTCGGCGCTGTATAAGCGCACGGCAACCGCTTCAATGCGCAGACGTCAACACCTCAGCTCCGCACCCGCCCAGGATAAACATGAGCCCCAGCGGATCGAGCAACTTCATTCTCGTCGCATTCCTCCTGAATGCGGCCATCGCCGCAGCCAAGCTGTTCGCGACGGCAATGACGGGCTCCGGGGCAGTGCGCGCTGAGTTCATTCATTCCATCGCAGTGGCGACAAGCCTGGCGCTACTGGTGGTCAGCGTGCGCCGCGCCGGGCCTTCGATCAGCCGGACGCACCCAGACGACGCTGCCAACGAATTGCGGTTTTGGGCAATCGTCGTTCCGATTTTGCTCTACTCGCTCGGTGCGGGTGTGGCGCTGAATGAGGGCACCGCGTGGTTGCAGGCGCCGCTCACACTTACCGACCTGCCGAACGGCCTTCTCATCCTCGGCTTGCTGCTCATTCTGCAGATTGCACTCGCCGTGATCGCGTGGCGCCGCTCGGAAGGAGCGGATCCGGGAGCTTCCGACGCGGCGCTCTATACGCTGACGGTGGAGAGCATCGCGGCGGTTGCCGGGCTGGGTGCGACTGTTGGCGGCCTCGGTGCAGCGTACATCTTTGGATCACGTGAGACGGATGCACTGGCCGCGGTAACCATTGGCCTCATCATGGGTGCTGTTGCCGCCTTGATGGCTTTGGAGGCCAGAAAACTCCTGGTGCGCACCGCCACACGATCTCCCCAGCAGGCGGGTGAGCTGCCGGTGAGCAATCCTGGAGATAGGCGCCTCGTAGAAGAGAGCGAATCCCCGCCGGCCGCCCAGCACATCGTTTCGGCTCCGACGCACAGAGCCTATCCGCCGCCCAAGCACGGCAAGGGAAAGAAAAAGCGGCGGTAACCGCGGGACTTTCGGATCAGACCTTGGCGGCCCAGAGATCGTACTCGTCGGCGTGGACAACGCGTGCGCGCACGATGTCTCCGGCTTTCACATCCGACTCGCCATTGAGGAAGACCGATCCGTCGATCTCCGGTGCGTCCCATTGAGACCTGCCGATGGCGCCCTCCTCGTCCACCTCATCGACGAGAACGTCAATCTCGCGACCGACGCGGGCGGCCATGATCGAGGCGGAAACCTTCTGTTGCGTTGCCATAAAGCGGTGCCAGCGCTCCTCCTTGACCGCTTCCGGCACGGCATCCGCGATCGCATTCGCCGGCGCACCGTCCACCGGCTCGTACTTGAAGCACCCGACGCGGGCCAGACGCGCCTCCTCGACAAAGGCCAACAACTGCTCGAAGTCATCCTCCGACTCACCGGGAAAGCCAACGATGAAGGTCGACCGCAAGGCGAGATCGGGCACGACCTGCCGCCACGCCTCGATCCTGGCGAGCGTCTTTTCCTGATGGGCCGGTCGGCGCATGGACTTCAGCACGCGCGGGCTTGCGTGCTGAAAGGGAATGTCGAGATAGGGTAGCACCTTGCCCTCCGCCATCAGCGGCAGCACCTCGTCGACGTGCGGATAGGGATAAACGTAGTGCAGGCGAACCCAGGCACCGAGCTCCCCGAGTGCCTGTGTCAGCTCGTAGAAGCGGGCCTTGAGAGGCTTTCCCTTCCACGCGCTCTCGGCATACTTCAGATCGATACCGTAGGCTGACGTATCCTGGCTGATGACCAGGAGCTCCTTGACGCCTGCCTTCACCAATCGCTCGGCTTCGGTCATCACATGGTTCGACGGGCGCGAGGCCAGCCGCCCCCGGATCGCCGGAATGATGCAGAACGTGCAGCGGTTGTTACAGCCCTCGGAAATCTTCAGGTACGCGTAGTGCCGGGGCGTGAGGCGCAGGCCCTCGGGAGGCACCAGATCGACGAACGGATCGTGGAGGGGAGGCACGGCCGCATGGACCGCTTCCATTACGGCCTCGTACTGATGCGGGCCACTCACAGACAGAACGCCGGGATGCGCCGTGAGGATTTTGTCCTTCTCGACGCCAAGACAGCCCGTCACGATCACACGACCGTTCTCCGCCAGGGCTTCGCCGATCGCCGCGAGGCTCTCCTCCTTGGCAGAATTCAGGAAGCCGCACGTGTTGACGATGACGGCGTCCGCGCCCTTGTAGTCCGGAACGAGTTGATAGCCCTCAGCTCGAAGGCGGGTGATAATGCGCTCGCTATCGACGAGCGCCTTGGGACAGCCGAGCGACACGATCCCCACCTTGGGTACGGATGTTTTGGTACGTGCAGCAGACCGGCGCGCGCTCGGTGGCGGCTTGCTGCCGCGCGCGGGACGGTTGAGGCCTGCCGCGGATGGGTTTCGTTGGTTCGACATGCCGGCGCTTTTAGCGGTGCCACGGCGACGGCGCAATCGCCGTCCGCAGAGGCGCTCGAGTCGGCTCAGGATGATGACGCATCAAGGTCAGAACACCGCCGTGGGCGAACTCTGCACCCTTGGGGCATCCTGTGACTGTTCGCGTCTTCTCAAAGATAGAGACCTCGGAAACAGCACATAACCATAAGCAATAAAGCGGTCATCCTCGGAGAAATTGCACTTCCGAGTACAAGCATCAGCGATCACGGAAAGTTGGTGACTGAAATCCCACACGCATCCGTCAAACAATCGAATTAGCGCATGTCTAGGCGCTAAAACGCCAATTCGCGGTTGCGAATTAACCGGGCGGAGGCCTATCACTCGCGAGAGTGCAGCGACACAGCGTGGGCCGCAGACCTCATGCTGAAATCGGGGCGGAGATAAACGAACTATTCAACCTGTCATGTCAGGTTTTCCCAGTGGCCAAAAAACCCAACACAAGGGCGTAATTGAGGCCGCTAGGAAAATCCGGTCAGACCGGGGGAACAAGCCAGCTAACGCCCCGTTCCTTGATGCCGCACCTGTGGGCCGCTCAGAATCGGACTGGATGCCGAGGGCCAAAACGGAAGCACATTGATCCGGACTGAAATCGACGCCGACACTTTGGAGATCAGAATGCCCACGATACCCTCAATCCGCGCTGTGCTTGCCTCCGTGGCTATCGTTGCGGCAACGGTTGCCGTGGCACCTGCGGCCAATGCCCAGGACAACTGGTTCTGGGGTGGTGACACATCCTACGGTGGCGGCGGCCGCGAGGTCGTCCGTTTCAGCCCTCAGTTCTCGACAGGGCAGATCATCGTCAGCTTCGGCGATCGCCGAGCCTATTTCATCACGCGCCCCGGTGAGGCGATCAGCTATCCGATTGCCATCCCGCGCGAACAGAGCCGCTGGTCCGGCGTCACGTCGGTGACGGCGAAACGCGAGAACCCCTCGTGGACGCCGACTCAGGAGATGATCAGGGAAAATCCGCGGCTACCGCGTTGGGTGCCAGGTGGCCACCCGATGAACCCGCTCGGCGTGCGCGCGCTCTACCTCGGCTCGTCGATGTATCGCATCCACGGCACTGATGCCCCGTGGACCATTGGGACAGCCGTCTCGAAGGGCTGCATCCGCATGTATAACAAGGACGTGCTCGATCTCTATCCGCGAGTCCGGACGGGCGCCAAGGTGACGGTCACCTGGCAGACCTTCCGTAACAGCAACACCTCGTCCAACTCTTGGGGCGATCAGCAGCCCGAGCGGAAGACCTACTCCACCAGCAGGCGCCGGACGTCGAGCGCGGATCGCACCAGCTCGAATTTCCGCAGCGCATCCGTCAATTAGGTCTGTTCACGCAACCATTCATAGTTTTTGAGAAGGCGGCCTCAAGTGCCGCCTTTTTTCGTTATGCACGCGGCGGCGTCGCAATCCCGGTGACGGGCGAGATTGCTCCGCCTATCCTCCTTTTCGCGAGCAGCCCTCGCTCGACGAAATTTCGTGTATGCCCCATGGAGGAACCCACATGATTCATGAGCTCAGGATCTACACCGCGCCGGCTGGCATGGTGGGTGAGATGGCCAAAAACTCAGGAACGGTCGCGCGCGCCATTCGCGGTGACAATTACGGCAAGCTCGAAGGCTATTGGATGACCGAGATCGGCGCACTCAATCAGGTCGTGCACCTATGGTCGTATCCGGATCTCAACGAGCGGGCGAGGCTCAGGGGAGAGCTTGGCAAGAACGAGCGCTGGACGAACGAGTATCTGCCGCTCATTCGGCCCATGCTTCTGCGCCAGGATATCCGCCTGATGAACCCCGTCATCGCGCCGCGGAAGCCCGAGAACACGAAAAACGTCTATGAACTCCGCGCTTATCGCATCAAGCCGGGCCGCGCGAAGGAATGGGTCAATCACATCATGGAGGTGATGCCCGTCCGCGAGAAATACTCGAAGCCGGTGGGAATGTGGATCACCGAGGCTGGCCAGCCGAATGAGGTGGTGCATATCTGGGCTTATCCGGACCTCAACGCCCGCGCGGCCGCTCGCGCTGCCGCCGTCGCCGATCCGCAGTGGCAGGGATTCCTGAAGAAGGCGGCGCCGCTTCTCGAGGATATGTCATCCACGATCATGCTGCCCTCTGCGCATTCGCCGATGCAATGAACGGCCGGGCCGGCGCAGTGCCACGTGCTGCGCCGGCCCCACGACACGCAGCGGCGAGCCGCAAGCGACGCTACTCGCGTGGCGGCGTCTGTCAGGTTGCGCAGCAATGCGTCACCGCCCTGCGCCCGCCGACCCCTATCCAACGTCCCGGAGCGAACCCATGTCGTCTCTTCCGCCGCTCGACAGCAAGCATCTCGGCCAAGGTGTGCGTGCCCGCTTCATCGAAGGCATCAATGGCCTCAGAATGCACGTCCTCGAAGCCGGCCATGAGACGAAAGGGCGGCCGCTGCTTCTGCTGCTGCACGGATTTCCTGAGCTCGCCTATTCGTGGCGGAACGTGATGGCGCCACTCGCCGAGGCCGGCTTCCACGTCGTTGCGCCGGACCAGCGCGGCTATGGTCGGACGACCGGGGCGAGTGACGCCTACGACCAGGATCTGCGGCCGTTCTTCATGCTCAGTCTGGCGCGCGATGCGGTGGCGCTGTCGCTCGCGCTCGGATACCACAAAGTCGCGGCGGTGATCGGCCATGACTTCGGCGCAGCGGTGACGTCGTGGTGCGCGCTCACGCGGCCCGATATGTTCGAGCGCTGCGTGATCATGAGCGCGCCATTCGGCGGGCCTCCGTCTCTACCATTCGGAACGGCCAATGGAGACGCGCATGTCGCTGGACTCGATCGCGCCGGTAATGACATCGACGAGGGCCTCGCTAAGCTTTCGCGACCCAGAAAACATTATCAGCGCTACTACACGACGCGAGAGGCCAATGACGACATGTGCCGAAGCCCGGAAGGCGTCGGCGGGTTCCTGCGCGCCTATTTTCATCACAAGAGCGCAGACTGGACGGACAACAAGCCGTATCGCCTGAAGGAATGGTCGGCCGAGTGCCTCGCCGAAATGCCGACCTATTACGTCATGAACCGCGATGAAACCATGGCCGAGACGGTGCGGCCGCACATGCCGAGCGCAACGGCGGTCGCAGCGAATACATGGCTCTCGCCCGCCGAGATGGAGGTCTATGCCGAGGAGTACGGGCGGACGGGCTTCCAGGCCAGCCTGAACTGGTATCGTGCGCGCTATGTGCCGCATCTCAACGCCGAGCTGTCACTGTACTCGGGCAAGGCCATTGAGGTCCCGTCGATGTTCATTGCCGGGAAAAGCGATTGGGGCGTGTACCAAGTCCCCGGTGCATTTGAGACGATGCAGACCAAAGCGTTCTCGGACATGAAAGGTGCGCATCTGGTCGAGGGCGCGGGGCACTGGGTCCAGCAGGAGCAGTCCGCCAAGGTCGTTGAACTGCTGAAGGCATTTCTGGCTTGAGGCGAAGCCCGCATCAGGCGACGGGGCTGTCGGGCGTCGTTGGAGATCCGGACCAACGAGGCACATCGTCGAACGCAAAGCCCTTGTCGCGGCTCATGTGAATCATGGCCCGTTCGGCCAACGCCGTGATCGTGAGCAGCGGATTGACGCCGAGAGAGCGCGGAATGACGGAGCCGTCGAGAACATAGAGTCCGTCGTGAACATCCGTGCTTCCCGCACCGGTGTCGAAGACCCGCCCTTTGTGATCGACGACACCGTTCTCGGATTCGCGCCCCATGCCCGCACCACCCAGAGGATGCGCCGTGGCGGGCTGGTGGCCCATGACGTTCCCGGCGAGCGGGTTCTTCACGTAGGAGCCGCCCGCCTTCCCGACGAGAGCCGAGAGCGCGCGGTCCAGGCGGTGGTAGACGGGCTCGTCCTTGGCTCCCGGCCAGGAGAGCGAGAGACGGCCGTCTTCCAGGCGGAAGCGTCCCGAGGCGCTGTCGTGTGACACGGCAAAGAACGTCTGGAGGCTGGCAAGCGGACCTTTGTAGACACCGTTGACGAGCGCCGAGAGCGCGCCGAGCAGCCGACCGTTCGGCACGAACATGACGGGAAGAACCGGTGCCAACGCCGACGGCAGCGCGCCCTCCTGGATGTGCATCTCGTTGGCGAGTTCGTCTCCGTCCTCGATGTCGATCTGACCGCTTACCGCGGCGCCTACCTCAGCGCCCGGAATCTTGGACGGATGGCCCACGCCGACGGCGTTGACGGGCAATCGCGCGCCATAGCCGAAAGCAATAATATCGCCGTTCGCCGAGAACCCACGGCCAAGGCGGTCGGAAATAGCCAGGCCCTTCTCGCGCGACCGGAGCAGGATTTCCGTCGAGCCCAAGGTTCCAGCCGCAAGGACGACCATCGCCGCCTCGATCGTCAATTCAGAGGGAGCGTCTTTCGCCGCGCTCGCGAGTCGTTCGACCATGACGCGCCACCCGCCGTCCTTCGCCTTCTCGACGTGTTTGACGCGGGCCTCGGTAAACACGTCCGCCCCGTGACGCACGGCGTCCGGCAGGTACGTGAGAGCGACCGTATTCTTGGCACCTACATTGCAGCCACCACAGCAATCACCACAGAGCGTACAAGCAGGCTGCGCGATTCCGGCAGCATTGATACCCGCCTCGAAACTCACGACGACCGGAGGGTTCACCGGCGCCCTTCCCAAGGCGGCACTCGCACTCTCGAGAGCGCGAAACTTCGTCATCTCAGGCGCACGCGCGTGGAGGGCCGGCCGCAGCCACCGCGCCGCCCGTGCATAACCTTCATCGAGCAGGCCATCCTGCACGATCTGGCCGGGCCAGGCCGCATCGCGGAAAACGCGGGGATCGGGTCTCAACGCCACGCCGGCATTGACGAGCGAGCCGCCGCCCAGACCGCACGCGACGAGCACATGCATGTCGTCGCCCAGGCGCACATCGTAGAGGGCCGTTGGCTTGCCGAAGCTCATGCGTCGGCCATTGACCTGCATTTCGCCACGCATCTCGGGAAAGCGAGACGGGAACTCGCCGGTCAGAAACTCACGCCCCCGTTCCAGGACGCATACGCGTTTCCCAGCCCGCGCCAGTCGCGACGCTGCCACGCCGCCGCCATAGCCGGAGCCCACGACAACGACATCATAGGCTCGCGCGAGCCGATCGAGCGGCCGGGCCAGACGCGCCATAGGCAAACCCTCCTGCGACCGAAAAGAACTCGGAACCCAAGAGATGCGAGATAGCGCAGATGCGCCCGGCGGGTCGAGCCGTCACGACAGCAATGTTGAACGGAATGTGGTGGACGGGTGACAAGTGCCCCGCACCGCGTATTGAATGGCGGAAACGCCGAAGGAGCCTCCGATTATGCAAAGAGAACTGGACCCATCGGTCGTGGCTGCGATTAGCCGGCTGCACGCCGCGATGGGCAATGTCGCCAACGGCGATGTCCGCGCCATCAAAGCCCTCTACTCGCACGCGGCTGATGCAACAAGCTTCTACGGATGGGGAGGCTGGGAGAAAGGTTGGGATGCGGTCTCGGCCCGCTGGGATTGGGCCGGTCAGCAATTCCGCGGCGGAACGGTCAGCTACGAAAGCATCACTCTCGTTGCCATGCCCGAGCTTTTCTACATGACCGACGTCGAGACATTCCGCATGAATTCCATGGATGGCATGACGAGCGCGACCCAATGGTCGAACCGCGTCACGCACATCTTCCGTCTGGAAGATGGCGAATGGCGCCTTCTGCATCGCCACGCAAATCGTCTCGAAGATCAATACAAGCCGGCAACGCGCCTCAGCCCGAAGGAGTAACCTCGATGCTTTTCATGGTGATCTCGACGCCCAGGCCCGAGCCGCCCTCGGCGATGACGCCCAAGCGGAAAGCTTATTGGGAATGGCTGGCGCCATTGCAGAAGCAGGGGCTGTGCAAGGAGGTGTGGGCTCGGACCGGCCGCGGCGCCATTGCGCTGCTCGATATGCCCGACAACGAAACCCTGCATCGCATTATGAACGAATGGGCCGAGATCGTTCCAGCGACATTCGAAGTTTATCCGCTGATCGACTCCACTAAAGCCCGCGCTTACCTCGACAAACACAAAGGCTGACCGCCGGGGCCGGCTGTCGTCGACTACGAGCGTTGCGACCGAGCCAACGAGAAATTCGAACGGCGCGTGTGCTGCATCGTTCGGCGGCTCGGCCGATACCAAACGGCCGTCGCGTTAGCGCGGCAGGTCGCTGCGCCCCATCAGGAACTTGTCGATGGAGGCGGCGGCCTGGCGGCCTTCACGAATGGCCCAAACGACGAGACTTTGCCCGCGACGGATATCTCCGGCCGCAAAGAGCTTCGGCTTGCCCTTGAGACGATAATCCCGCTCGGTCGCGTCGAGACCCTTGAAGCGGCCGCGTGGTACGATCGGTAGCTCTAACTGCTTGACCACATCCGTATCGACCGGGCCCGAGAACCCCATCGCAAAGAGGACGAGGTCAGCCGGCAGCTCACCCTCGCTGCCTGGGATCGGCTTCAAGTCGGGGCCGACGCGCGTGTAAAGCACCTTCGTCACCTTGCCGTTCTCGCCAGCGAAGCCCGTGGTGGAGATCGAATACTCCGTCGTCGCGCCCTCTGACTGGCTGGTCGAGATGCGCAGCTTCAGCGGCCAGTGCGGCCATGTGACGAGCTTGGCTTCCTTCTCCGGCGGACGCGGCATGATCTCGAGTTGCGTTACCGACTTGGCGCCTTGTCGGATCGACGTGCCGATACAGTCCGAGCCCGTATCGCCGCCACCGATGACAATGACGTGCTTATCTTTGGCCGAGATCTCGTGCGTTCCCGGACGCTGCGGCTCTGACGACACGCGACGGTTCTGCTGCGGCAGGAAATCCATCGCGAAATGCAGCCCGTCGAGATTGCGCCCGGGCGACTCGATGAAAAAGTCGAAAGGCCGCTCGGAGCCCCCCGTCAACAGCACCGCGTCGTGGCTGTCCTGGATGTCATACGCCGAGACGTCCTTGCCGACGTGGGTATTCACATGGAAGGTGACGCCCTCGCCCTTCATTTGCTCGACGCGGCGCGCGACAAGCGACTTATCGAGCTTGAAATCGGGGATGCCATAACGGAGGAGGCCACCCGGCTGCGCGTTCTTCTCGTAGACGTGCACCTCGTGGCCGGCGCGCGCCAATTGCTGCGCGGCGGCAAGCCCGGCCGGACCTGCCCCAATGATTGCGACTTTCTTGCCGGTCCTGGTCTCCGGCGGCTCGGACGTGACCCAACCTTCGGCAAACCCTTTGTCGATGATCGCGCACTCGATCGTCTTGATAGTGACCGGCTTATCCTCAAGGTTCAGTGTGCAGGACGCCTCGCACGGCGCCGGGCAAATGCGCCCCGTGAACTCCGGGAAATTGTTGGTCGAATGCAGGTTCGTCAGCGCCTGCCGCCACTGGTCGTGGTAGACGAGGTCGTTCCAGTCCGGGATCTGATTGTTCACCGGACAGCCATTGTGGCAGTAGGGAATGCCGCAATCCATGCAGCGCGAAGCTTGCGTGCGAACGTCCTTCTCCGGCAGCGGCACCACGAACTCGCGGTAGTGCTTGATGCGCTCGTCGATCGGGCGATAGCCGCGATCGCTGCGATCGTGCTCAAGAAATCCAGTGACCTTTCCCATGTCGGTCGCATCCCGTCGTCATTGCCGTCTGGTCGAGTGGTGTCTCTGACCCGGCATCAAGCATTTCGGTTCAAGGAAACCCGGGCAACGCGATCGGCAGCCCGGTCAATCGGCAACGTCACCCGGCAGCGGTTGATTTACCATTGCCCTTACTGTTGGCATTGCTGTCGTCGCCCGTCTGAGACGACACGCCGATATCGATCTTCGCAATGCCGTCGCCGTTGGCAGCCTGCCGCTTGGACATCTCGGCGAGCGCCCGGCGATAATCGACCGGCATCACCTTGCGGAATTTCGGCAGCCAGTTCACCCAATCGGCGAGGATCGTCTTGGCACGCTCTGAATTCGTGTAATGAGCATGCCGCGTGACGAGCCGATGAATACGTTCCGCATCCTGTCGGGACATGTCGCGCATGACATCGACAAGGCCGTGACTTGCCAGATCGCTGGCGAACGGCTCATCCGCAACCGCTGCATCCTCGGCCGTGACAGGTTCGAGTTCGACCATCGCGAGGTTGCACTTCTGCTCGAACGTGCCGCCCTCGTCGAGAACGTAGGCGACACCACCCGACATGCCGGCCGCGAAGTTGCGCCCCGTCGGGCCTAGCACCACGACAACGCCACCGGTCATGTACTCGCAGCCGTGATCGCCCGTGCCCTCGACCACCGCATAGGCACCGGAATTACGGACCGCGAAGCGCTCACCCGCGATGCCACGGAAATAGCACTCGCCCGTGATCGCGCCGTAAAGCACCGTGTTGCCGACGATCATGCTCTCTTCGGGCACGATGCCGGACTTGGGATCAGGACGCACAATGATCTTGCCGCCCGAAAGCCCCTTGGCGACATAGTCGTTGCCTTCGCCGACGAGATCGAGCGTCACGCCATTGGCAGTCCACGCGCCGAAGCTCTGCCCCGCAATACCGTTCAAAGTAAACCACACGGTATCCTCCGGCAAACCGACATGACCGTGGGCCTTGGCGATCACGCCCGAGAGCATGGCCCCCGTGGCACGGTCACGATTGGCGATGGACACCTCGGCCTTGACCGGCTTGCGGCTCTCGATGGCCGGCCTGGCGAGCTCGATGAGCTTGTTGTCCAGAACCTTTTCGAGCCCGTGGTTCTGCCTCTCACAATGGAAGATCGCCACGTTCGCCGGGACGTCCGGCTTGTGGAACAGGTTCTCGAAATCGAGTCCCCGCGCCTTCCAGTGGCTGATCGCCTGCGACTTGTCGAGGTAGTCGGACTGACCGACGAGCTCGCTCAGCTTACGCACACCGAGCTTGGCCATCAGCTCGCGCACCTCTTCCGCAATGAAGAAGAAGAAGTTGATGACGTGCTCGGGCTGACCGCTGAAGCGCGCACGCAGAACAGGATCCTGCGTCGCAACACCAACCGGGCAAGTGTTGAGATGACACTTGCGCATCATGATGCAGCCGGCCGCGATCAACGGTGCTGTGGCGAAGCCGAACTCGTCGGCCCCGAGCAGCGTCCCGATCACGACGTCGCGTCCGGTGCGGACGCCGCCATCGACCTGCACCGCGATACGCCCGCGCAGCCGATTGTAAACCAGCGTCTGATGCGTCTCGGCAAGGCCGATTTCCCAGGGACTGCCCGCGTGCTTGATCGACGTCAGCGGCGAGGCACCCGTGCCCCCTTCGAAGCCCGCGATGGTCACGTGATCGGCACGTGCCTTGGCAACGCCCGCCGCGACCGTACCGACGCCCACCTCCGATACGAGCTTCACAGACACGTCCGCTGCCGGGTTGACGTTCTTCAGATCGAAGATGAGCTGCGCCAAATCCTCGATCGAATAGATGTCGTGGTGCGGTGGCGGCGAGATAAGACCGACACCCGGCGTCGAATGGCGAACCTTTGCAATAGTCAGATCGACCTTGTGGCCCGGAAGCTGGCCGCCTTCGCCCGGCTTGGCGCCTTGGGCCATCTTGATCTGCATGACGTCGGAATTGACGAGGTATTCCGTCGTCACGCCGAAGCGCCCCGACGCCACCTGCTTGATCGCCGAGCGCATGCTGTCGCCGTTGGGCAGCGGCTTGAAACGATCCGCCTCCTCGCCACCCTCGCCCGTGTTCGACTTGCCGCCAATGCGGTTCATGGCAATGGCGAGCGTCGTGTGAGCCTCTCGACTGATGGAGCCGAAACTCATGGCACCAGTCGAAAACCGCTTCACGATGTCTGCAGCGGATTCCACTTCTTCGAGCGGCACCGGCTTGCGGCCCATCTCCTCGGCAGACTTGATGCGGAACAAACCGCGCAGCGTCATCAACTGCTCGGATTGGTCGTTGATCTGACGCGCATAGTCGCGCCACTTCTGCGGGAGCTTGCCGGCCTTGGCGTCGTCGTTGCTGGTTGTGCGGACGGCGTGCTGAAGATCGGCCACGACGGTCGGCCGCCACATATGCGCTTCGCCCCGGAGCCGGAAGGCGTACTCGCCTCCGACGTCCAGCAACCCGTTGAGCTGCGGCACCTCCGAGAAAGCCTGACGATGGCGCTCGAAAGTTTCGCGCGCGATCTGGCGCAGGCCGACACCTTCGACCTGGGTATGCGTGCCAGTGAAATAGCGCTTCACAAAACTCGACTTGAGGCCGACCGCGTCGAAAATCTGAGCGCCGCAGTAGCTCTGATAGGTCGAGATGCCCATTTTGGACATGACCTTCAGGAGACCCTTGTCGATCGCCTTGATGAAGCGCTTCTCCGCTTCCTTGAGCTCGAGGTCCTCGTCGAGCGTCGGCAGCATCTGCGCGATGGTTTCGAAGGCGAGATAGGGATTGATCGCCTCGGCACCGTAGCCGGCGAGCGTCGCAAACTGATGGACCTCGTGTGCCTCGCCCGTCTCGATGACGAGACCAACCGAGGTGCGCAATCCCTGCTTGATCAGATGGTGGTGCACCGCGCTCGTCGCCAGCAGCGACGGAATCGGCACGCGGTCCGGTCCCATGTTGCGGTCGGACAAGATGATGATGTTGTACTCGCGCGAGCGCACGGCTTCCTCGGCCTCGGCGCAGACAACATCGAGCGCCCAGCTCATACCGCCCGCACCGCGCTCGACCGGGAATGTTATGTCGATGGTGATCGATGCGAAGTGGTTATCCTTCACCTGTCCGATCTGACGGATGCGCTCCAGATCCTCATTGGTGACAATCGGCTGGTAGACTTCGAGCCGCTTCACCTTCGATGTGCCCTCGATATCGAGGAGATTCGGGCGCGGTCCGATAAAGGAGACGAGGCTCATAACGAGCTCTTCGCGGATCGGATCGATCGGCGGGTTCGTCACCTGAGCGAAGTTCTGCTTGAAGTAGGTATGCAGCAGCTTCGGCTTGGAGGAGAGCACCGAGACGGGCGTATCGGTGCCCATGGACCCAATGCCCTCCTGGCCGGTCTCGACCATCGGGCTGATCAGGAACTTGAGGCTTTCCTGCGTGTAGCCAAAGGCCTGTTGCAGGTCCATCAGCGCCACATTCGTCGACTTCTTATCGACGAGCTTCGGAAGCGGCAGATCACCAACCTGGATCTGCGTCTGCTTCAACCACGTCTGATAGGGGTGCTTAGCGGCGAGCTCCTTCTT
The DNA here is from genome assembly GCA_050250755.1 of Hyphomicrobiaceae bacterium. GTDB lineage: Bacteria > Pseudomonadota > Alphaproteobacteria > Rhizobiales > Hyphomicrobiaceae. The sequence goes on along the minus strand of JBFWOB010000006.1, from coordinate 4,841 downwards.
GAGTTCGTCGTCCGAAATGATGCGCCCCTCCGCAAGATCGATGAGAAGCATCTTGCCCGGCTGCAGGCGCCACTTCTTTGCGATCTGCTCCTCGGGGATCGGCAGAACGCCGGACTCCGATGACATAACCACCCGGTCATCCTTGGTGACCAGATAGCGTGCCGGCCGCAGCCCGTTACGGTCGAGCGTGGCGCCGATCTGCCGCCCATCGGTGAACGCCATCGCAGCGGGTCCATCCCATGGCTCCATCAGACAGGCATGATACTCGTAGAAGGCACGACGCGCCTGATCCATCGAGCCATGGCCCGCCCACGCCTCGGGGATCATCATCATGGCCGCGTGAGCCAGGCTGTAGCCGCCGCGCACGAGGAACTCGAGGCCGTTGTCGAAGCAGGCCGTGTCCGATTGCCCTTCATAGGAGATGGGCCAGAGCTTCGAGAGATCCTGGCCGTAAAGTGGTGACGCGACCGACGCCTGCCGCGCCGCCATCCAGTTGACGTTGCCGCGCAGCGTGTTGATTTCGCCATTGTGCGCCACCATGCGAAACGGGTGGGCAAGCTTCCAAGAGGGAAATGTGTTCGTCGAGAAGCGCTGATGCACGAGCGCAAGAGCCGATGCAAAGCGCGGATCGGACAGGTCCTTGTAGTAGGCTTTCACCTGATACGAGAGGAACATGCCCTTGTAGATCAGTGTGCGCGAGGACAGCGACACACAGTAGTGGCCGATGTCGCGTCCCTTGTACGCCTCGTGAATGGCATTCGAGACGACTTTGCGCGCAATGTAGAGCTTGCGCTCGAATTCGTTCTCGTCCGGCATGGTGGCAGGACGCGCGACGAAGATCTGAAGATGGCGCGGCTCGGTGGCGCCTACCATTTCCGAAAGCGTGCTGTTGTCGACCGGTACCTGACGGAAACCGAGCAGCTCAAGCCCTTCCTGGCGAATGATCCTGGCCCAGACGCGCTCGCAATGGGCGAGCAGCCGCTCGTCCTGAGGCATGAACAAGTGGCCGACGGCATACTTGCCGGGTTCGGGAAGCTTTATGCCGAGCTTGCCACACTCGTCCTTCAGAAACGCATGCGGGATCTGGGTGAGAATGCCTGCGCCGTCACCCGTCGTGGGATCCGCTCCGACCGCGCCGCGATGCTCCAGGTTATCGAGAATAGCCAGCGCATCGGCAACGATCTGGTGGGACTGCTGCCCCTTCATATGGACGATGAAGCCGACGCCGCACGCATCGTGCTCACGCTTTCGGTTGAACAGGCCGGCGTTGTCAGGCGCCGTGTATGCGCCATATGCACTGTTGCCTGGGATCCGAAGCATGTTCGATGTCGTTGCAGCCATGACTCTATCCTTATGGATCGTCACAATCCTTGCTCTGGTCCGCGCACCGGAAAACCACCTTGCAATCCCAATGGGATTGCCCGGAGTTTGCGGGGCGTACACTTATGGAACGTGCAGACGCGCAACGCGTTCGTACCGACAACAACCTCCCGGCGAGACTGTCTACCTGATCGGACAGCCGGCGGAGAGGCGCAAACGGTTCGCTGCGGGCACTACCCGTCTTCTTCTCTATGCGTGGGTTCGGTCACCCGCGCGGTGCGGGCGCCACAAGTTGTAGCACCAGCGGCACCAAGGTGCGGCTTCGTCATCCGAACCACGTAAAGGACAGGATACCTGACCTATCAACGACTGCAAACGGAAATTTGCACTGCAGCGAACTCTTTTGAGCCATGAATCCGTTGCCAGTTCCCGATCGGCGATCGACAGGGGCTATGCTGCACCTGCGAAGCGTCAATGGAGCCACAGACCATGACACCGGACGACGCCCTGAATACCTGGTCTCTCGACCGGGAGATCGTACTCGTTCGTGTGATTGCTGCCCCGCGCGACCGAGTGTTCGAGGCTTGGTCGGGCGCGCATCACGTCGCGCGCTGGTTCGGTCCGGAGGGGTTCCAGATTGAGACCGTCGAGGCGGACATCCGGGAAGACGGCCGCTGGCGGTTCATTTTTGTCGGGCCGGACGGTACGCGACACGATAACCGGATAGCGTATCTTGAAATCGCTACGCCCCATCGCCTGGTGTTCGATCACGGCCCCGATCAGGACCACGCACCAGAGCGATTTCGCGTCACGGTGACGTTCGACGAGCAACAGGATGGCAAGACCGTGGTCACGCTTCGCCAGCTTCATCCGACCAAGGCGCAGCGCGACGCCACGATTGCATTCGGCGCCGTCGAGTTCGGCGGCCAGACTCTCGAAAAGCTGGCGCGCTACGTGACTGGCACCGAATAAATCATCGCAAACTGGCGACGGCTGACGGCTCTGCTAAGGTTTGACCATGGTCAAAATCACAGCACCGTTCGGCCTCTGGCCGTCTCCGATCAAGCCACGCGACCTGACGCGTGGTGCTCGCCGCTTCGGTCACGTCCAGGGCGACGGCCCCTTCATCTATTGGTCAGAAGGGCGCCCCGAGGAAAAGGGCCGTCAGGTCATCGTTCGCATGCGCCCCGGCATAGATGAAACACCGAGGGACGTCCTGCCCGTACCCTATTCCGCGCGCTCAAAAGTGCATGAGTACGGTGGCGCCGAGTTTTTGGTTGCAGATGGCGCGATCTACTTCGTCAACGCGGACGATCAGGACGTCTGGCGTGTCATTCCCCGAGCGACGCCCGAGCGGATCACCGATGCCCCGTCCGATCGGTTCGCCGATATGGCGCTTGATTTGCCGCGCAATCGCCTGATTGCCGTTGCGGAGCGTCACGTCGCGGATAATGGCCATGCGCAACCTCAGAACCTGATCGTCAGCATCGCGCTAGAGGCGGGCGCGCGCGGGACCATCACCGATCTGGTGAGCGGTCGTGATTTCTATGCCTTTCCTAGCCTTTCACCCGACGGCACACGGCTGGCGTTTCTCGGCTGGGATCTGCCCGACATGCCTTGGGATCAGTCGGCACTTTATGTTGCGCCGATGCGTGCGGATGGCTCGGCCGGGCGCGCTCAGCGCGTAGCGGGCGGCAGCGGTGTCGCGGCCATGCAGCCTCAGTGGCTGGACAATCAGAATCTGCTGTTCCTTTCAGACGAAACGGGCTTCGGCAACCTCATGGTCTGGGATGGATCGGGCGTGCGAGCGCTGACCAAGCTCAAAGCCGAACTCGGCCAACCGATGTGGAACCTCGGCGGACGCACGTTCGTCGTGACCGGGCCGGATCGCATCGTCGCCAGTGGTGACGTCGAGGGCAAGCCGGCACTCGTTGCCGTTACCGATCTCGCCGCGCTCCGACCGACGGTCGAGATCAGGCCGATTGCCGCCGCCTCAATGGGCTCGCTTTCGGTCTACGACGCCGGCGTTGCAACCGGGATCGGACGCCCAAAAGCGCCCGCGGCGCTCGTCGCCATCGCGAAGCGCAAAGCCCCGGCCGTCCTTCGCACCTCGACCGATCTCGCGCTCGATCCGACCGGCGTTTCGGTGGGGCGCACAGTGTCCTTTCGCGGCGGCGATCGGAAGGCGACGTTCGCACAATTCTATCCACCTGCGAGTGGCACCCATCGAGGGCCGCGCGGGTCGTTGCCTCCTGCCCTCGTACTCGCCCACGGCGGTCCGACGTCTCGAGCGGGGCGTGGGCTTTCGCTCCGCGTCCAGTATCTCACGAGCCGAGGCTTCGCGGTGCTCGATGTGGATTACGCCGGCTCTACCGGTTATGGACGCGCCTATCGTGAGCGGCTCGACGGGCAATGGGGTATTGCCGACGTTGCAGATTGCGCTGCGGGCGCCAAGTTTCTCGCGTCCGAAGGATTGGCGCATGCCGAGCAGATCGCAATCGCCGGCGGCAGCGCGGGTGGCTACACAGTACTGATGGCACTCGCGACCACGAAGGCTTTTGCTGCTGGTTCGAGCCACTACGGCATTTCGGACCTCTCGCTGCTGATGGAGTCGACGCATAAGTTCGAGGCCGGTTATTTGCACCGCCTGCTCGGCACGACGCCGCGAAACTGGAAGAAAGTTTGCGAGGCGCGCTCACCAATCACGTTGATTGCCGGTATGACCGCGCCGCTCGTGCTGTTCCAAGGCCTGGAGGACAGGGTTGTGCCGCCCGAGCAATCGCGGCTGATTCACGAGCGATTGACGGAGCGCGGCGTGCTGACCGAGCTCTACGAATTCGAGGGCGAAGGCCACGGCTTTCGGCAGGCCTCCACGATCATCAAGGTTGCAGAGGCCGAGGTCGCCTTCCTCCGCAAAGCTCTTCGATTGGGTTGAGAGCACAGGTCGAGCCCCCATTTATATCATTGACCGAGAACATAGCCGGCGGCCCTTGCGTTCCATTCAATGGCGGCCGGCAAACCGGTTGCGAGGGTGGGCTTTGCCGCCCGTGCGGCATGGCGGACTCGGTCGTTACGGTCAATTCCTAAAGGAGCATGCGATGCACATCGAGATCAGAACGGACAACCACATACAAGCCGGCGATCTGGGCCCGTATGTGGAACGTACCGTCGGATCCCTTCTCGCGCCGTTCGTCTCACGGATCACGCGTATCGATGTGCATCTGCAGGATGCCAACGCCGGCAAAGGCGGAGCCGATGACAAGCGTTGCATGATCGAAGCACGTCTCGAAGGAAGAAAGCCACAGGCCGTGACGCACAATGCCGATACGGTCGAGCAAGCGATCAAGGGTGCCGTTGACAAGATGAAACGGGCGCTCGATAGCGCGATCGGGAAGCTACGCGACGGGGCTTAGAGCGCGTTCACTTTGGATGGACGAGGAACGTCCCTTGCGGGGCTGCGTATACTCGGCTTGGCGACAGGCACGTTCCCCTCCCCCTGGCGGGGAGGGGTTAGGGGTGGG